>JAPKCS010000023.1 GCA_028822845.1 Candidatus Poseidoniaceae archaeon
CGAACGAACATAGGTTCGTTGTCAGTATAACCAGCAACGTCACCACGGCGGATGTCTGTTGCAGCGAGGCCACGGACGTTGAAACCAACGTTGTCGCCAGGTTCTGCCTTAGGGACCATGGTGTGGTGCATCTCAATCGACTTGACCTCAGCGGACTGCATCGATGGGTTGAACACAACGGTCTTGCCGACGTTCAGGGTACCGGTTTCAATCTTGCCAACAGGCACTGTACCGATTCCGGAGATCTTGTAGACATCTTGAATAGGCAAGCGAAGAGGCTTGTTGATTGGCTTGGCTGGCATGGTGATCTTGTCGATCGCTTCGAAGAGTGTAGGACCCTTGTACCATGGGCACTTGTCAGACTTGTTGTACACGTTGTCGCCGAGCAAAGAAGATGCTGGGATCATTGGAACATCAGCTGGGTTGAATCCTGCCATCTTGAGGAGGGTTCCAACTTCGCTGCATGCTGTGTTGTACTTATCTTCGGACCAGTCAACACCAGAGATATCCATCTTGTTGACGTGAACGATGAGTTGCTTGACACCAAGGACCTTAGCGAGGAAAGCGTGTTCCTTGGTTTGAGCGTTCACACCGTCGTTTGCAGCGCAGAGAAGCACAGCAGCGTCAGCTTGTGAACAGCCAGTGATCATGTTCTTGACGAAATCACGGTGACCTGGAGCGTCAATAACAGTCCAGTAGTAGGTAGGAGTAAAGAATTCCTTGTGAGCAACGTCGATGGTGATACCACGTTCGCGCTCTTCCTTGAGTCCGTCCATGACGTAGGCAAGTCCGAAACCGGCTTTACCAGCTTCAGCAGCGAGTTTTTCGTTCTTTTCAATAACGTGACCTTCGATGTGACCGGAGTCCAGTAATAGACGTCCGACAGTCGTAGACTTTCCGTGATCGACGTGTCCGATGAACACGATGTTTAGGTGAGGTTTGCTCTTATCTTCCCATTGACTTCCCATGGTAATTGCTCCTTAGCGAGTCCTCCGAACAACCACCCCTATTTAGAAAGCGCGACGCGTGCCTTCACTGTCACAAGAACGGGAAAAGGGTCATTGCGGCTATTTCTATCCGGAAAAAACAATCAAAATAGGTTCTGACGCGGGTTCATTCGCCACCGCGGATGGACCCATCGTCCTCAACCTTGTACAGCCGAACGGTGCTCGTAGCACCGCTAATGGCCTGAGGGCTGCCTGAGATAGCAACGACTCGATCACCTGGTGATATTGTGCCCTGGCGCACCAAGGTTTCAACCGCTGCCTGCATGGTTTGCGAACCACGCTCGTATTCTTCGACGACGAGGCTTTCAACGCCGGGGAGCAATTGTATTCGTCGCGCAGCACGTATTCGGTCGCTGACAGCAGTGACGGGTGTTGTCGGACGGTATCCAGCCACCAAGCGAGCCGCGTTGCCGTGTTGAGTGGCGACGACGATGCGTGCAGCACCGGAGAGCCGTGCAAGTTCAACGCCTGCATGGGCCACCGAGCGGGTCGCTACAAATCGTGCCAAGGCGCTCGGGCGGCGGTCGTTGGATTGGAAACCAGCGTCTGCGGCTGTGGCGATTTTAGCCATCGTCTCAACGGCTGCGAGCGGATAGTTGCCCGAGGCGGTCTCGCCCGAGAGCATCACTGCCGTTGCACCATGCCGAATCGCGCTCGAAATATCGCTTACTTCTGCGCGTGTTGGGCGGGGATTCAGGGTCATTGTTTCCAGCATTTGAGTAGCCACGATGACGATCATGCCGCGCTCTAACGCTCCGTCGATGATTCGTTGTTGGGCCACTGGGACGTCTTCAAGCGGAATTTCAACACCGAGGTCACCACGAGCAACCATGACTGCGTCAGCCAAATTAAGAATTTCATCAAGGTGCTCCAACGCCATCGGATGTTCAATCTTAGCGATCACGGGCACGTGCTTGCCTGCAGCTTTGACAGCATCAATCGCTGGTTGCAGGTCTTCTGGAGTGCGCACATAACTCACCGCAATGTAATCTGCACCAGCTTCGAGGGCATGGGCAATGGCGGCCTTATCATTTGGTCCAATGGCTGGAAGATCGACCATTGTCCCGGGGACATTGACACCTTTTCGGGCGCTGATTGGGCCACCGTCCTCAACGGTGCACACGACCTTCCCACCAGGAACGCCATCTGCTTGTTCGACCACTAAGCGCACCAAACCATCGGCAATCAACACAGGATCACCTGGTTGGAGTTCAGCAGAAAGGCCAGCGTATTCCACCGGCAGTCGTGAAGATGAAGCATCTTGCATCTCACCTACACCACAGTGGAGGACTAATTTCGCACCGCGTTCAAGCGCCACAACACCAGGAAACCGACCAAGGCGTAATTTTGGGCCAGGTAGGTCAGCAAGAATGCACGTGGGCCTCCCGAGGGACTTCTCCATTGACCGAATGCGCTGATAAAGGCCAGTTTTGCTCTCTGGAGTGCCGTGAGAATAGTTGAGGCGGCACACATCAACACCAGCTTCAAGCAAGGAGCGGAGGATCTTTTCTTCTGAACTGGAGGGGCCGATGGTGGCCACGATTCGAGTACGACGCATGGTGAACGCTCACGACCGTTGCTAAAAAACACCTTTCTCAACAGAAGCAGGTGCTGGCCCAGTTCGCCTCACTTGTAGTGAAGCCGGATGATGAAGGATTCAACTTGCAAATCGTTCACCTTCTCATTTCGTACCTGCAAGACCCAATCGCCGTCGTCGTAGGTCGATTCGGTATCGGTGAACATGTAGGATGAAAGGGTGAGGAAGACACAATCATTGTCGTCTTCGTTGCAGCCATCGCCGTCAGAACGCTGGTCAAGTCCGGTATCAGAGGTGTTGCTGGCTTCATCATCGTCTTCATTGAAGGCATAGACGTCGAGTTTCGCACGGCAGTTTGTAGCGCCAGGGAAGGCGGTTGTGCAATCACCGTCGACCTTTGGGTAGGTCAGTTCACCGACCAACTTGCGCACAGTGTTGCCGTTGTCTTTGTCATAAACGACGTTGACATCAAAGTCCAATGTGACGGCGTTTCCAGAGGTGTTGCCGCCCATTTCAAAGTCAGACCATTGGCCCGCATATGAGACATAGACCTTGATGGAATCTGAATCGGTCATGCCGGCGCTGTTCTCGATGGTGAGGTGGAGTTGGTATTCACCTGGTTCAACGTTGTTCCAATCGACGGACTCGCCTGTGAGATCGGCATCATTTTCCGTGTCGCCGTCATTGTCCGAATCGACTTCTGCGTTGAGATCCCAATTCCATGAGGTGATGTATTGTGAGGTGTCGCCAGATTCTGAATCGCTGGCATCGAGGTTGACGGTGGTGGTGGCTGAGATGTCTCGATCGGTCATCGATTTGTCCATTTCACAGATCCATAGCACAATGTGAGTGGATTCGTCGAGGTCGTCGTTGTCGCAGTCTTCATCGCTGGCGTATTGGGTGATTTCGGCCTTTGGTGGCTGTGCTGTGGCGTCTACAATCGTGACATCTTTGGTTTGTGACGACGATTTCGTACCATCTGACACCGTCAATTCAACGGTGAAGGTTCCAGATTCATCGAAGGTCCATTCAGTGGACCGCCCGGTCGCATCAATCGAAGCGTCGCCGTCAAAGTCCCAGCGGTAGGTGATGCCGCCACTCGGTGTTGAAGCAGATGCGTCGAAACTGACAACATCGCCCGCCTTGAGGTTTGAAGTTGGAGCGTAGTTAAACACCGCAAGAACCTCATCACTGCCAGAGGATCCCCCCTCTTCGAAAATACACCCTGACAGGCTTGAAAGAACCATTAGAGCGGCGAACATGAAGGGTACAGGTGTGGTCTTCATGGCTCGTGTGTGAAACGCCTTGATGAAAAGGGCTTCCTTGCTTTATGTCGTTTCAGAACGAAAACAGCGAAGTTTGTCTGTTGCCGGAGAGCAACTCCTTGGCCGTCCAATCGAAAGCCTCTGTGATCCTGCCGAGGGCTGCTGCAAGACGTTCGGCGTAAAATTGGCCGTCGTAAGCATCAACGCCGCCGTTTTCTTCATTTTCCAACCAAGGTTGAACCCGCATTGGGCGATGGCTGGCGTCGGTCACAATGTAGGACACTTTCATCCCAGAAGTGAAACCGAGGCCAAGGGCAAGGCGAGCTTTGGCAACCCTGACTTGAGCCATGCTGTCGGGATTGGCGTAATCCTTGCTAAAGTCGACTTCGCCATTGCTGCCCATTCGTCCTTTGCACGATTTGGCAAGGATCAGGGACGATGCAGGAACTTCGCTGTTACGAAGGGTGCGAACTTGAGTCAGCGCATAACGGACAAGCGCATCCCCCTCATCCGCAAGAGCGTGGCTGAACATGCGTTTCATCGTCGTGGTCAGGTAGGAGAAGGAATCGGTTCGCTGTGTCTCATAGCCGCGAATCAGCATCTCATCGGCCGGATAGACCACTTGGCCGACATAACGTTTTTTTGCACCGTGGCTGAAAAAGACCGAGAGTCCTTTCTCAAATTCCAACACCGCTGAATCACGGCTGTACCTTTCAGCGACTTCAAGGCCGAAACGAATCATCTCTTTCTTTGCGCCTTTCCACGCCTCCATATGGGCCACTGCCTCAGGCACTCCATCCTTTGCAGCTTGTATCTCGTCTTCCCTGAGCGAGGATGGTGATGACGCGGCAACCGGTGACCGAACGAAGATTGAATCTGTGTCTGAATACACCACTTCGTGACCTTCAGCATCGAGTTGGGCGATGATGGCCTTGATGTTGTGCCTGGCCCAGGCGGTGATCGAGGAGCCAAGGTCACGATGTGTGAACCGGTAGAAGCCGCTCGCAAAAACGCCGTAAAAGGAATTCATAAGGATCTTTACCGCGTATTGCATCGCATCATGGAAAGCCATTTTTGAGTCTTCATGTTCTTCTTTTGCTGTTTTTAGGGCTGCTTTGTGCTCATCGCGTTGAGCCATCAGGTCCTCAAGCAAGGCAGGGACCAATCCTTTGCGCACCGATTGATGGCGAAACCTCGCCCCTGTCGGCGCTGTGTGCACTGCTTCGCCTTCACTTGGTTGATCGTTTTGCACCGGATCGATTCGGGTTGTGTAACAGATGTTATGGCCAATCATAATCGAGGGGTACATGCTCTTAAAATCCAAAACTGCAATCCACGGGTGCAGGCCTGCAGCGACTTCGTGGACGTATCCGCCGGTGATTTGGCCTTCTTTAGCCTCTGCAGAACCCGTGAGTGGAACGGCCACACCTTCGCTGTCAGCAAGGCGGATCACGAGCGAATCGATCAACTGGCTCGTGCTGCCGTTTGCCGCAGTGTCGAACGTGACCTTAGCAACAGCCGCTACAGCCTCTTTTCGGCGAATGACTTGGAGTTCGCCCAGAATATCGAGAGGGAGCGCTGCATCGCGGATGCAATATTCGAGCACAACATCAGGGCGTGCTGCCCATTCGTCATCCATCTTTGAAGCATCGACATCCATCTTGTGTTTGTCTTTCTGATCTGGAAACAACAGGTTGCTGATGAATGAAAGGGTTTCGCGCTGTGGACGAAGTGCCATCCGTGCTTGCCACCACGCATCGACAACCGTGCGCCCAGCGACGTTCCAAGCACGGGATGATTGGCGGCGTGGAAACAAACCAGAGCGGGTTCGTTTCGCTTCGGATTCAGTTTGTTGGACGCGACCCCAACCAAACAACAAGGCTCGCTTGCGCCAGTCTTTGGAACGGGCATGAACCGCCATACGATCATTCAGCCGTGGCAGATCAAAGTTGTCGATGTTGTACCCAGTGATGATATCTGGATCTTGGCTTCGAACCACGAGGGTCAGATCTTCCATTATTTTGGATTCCTCACCTACGAACGAGAACGTTTGGCGGTGCCCATTGGACATGTCTTCAACAATCGCAGCTGCGCACAGAACGGTGTCATGAGCGATGCTGGTTTCTAAGTCGAACGAGAACACCTTGTAGGGCACGGGAAAGGGCTCGCTTGCCGTGAGGTCCGCAAGGGTGCAAACGATGGTGCAGTCCACTGCATAGCGACCTGCGCCGCCTGCTGCGCGAACCGCTTTGAGGCATGCTTCCTCGTCTTCATTTTGACGCCGATCAATGATGTCGCCTTCCAGGGCCAGGTGCATCCCGAGGCCCTCGTCGAGGAACAGGCGATTGAGAAACGGAATATCTCCTGAGAAAATTTGCCAACTTTGTTTCGACAGGGTTTTGCGCAAACTCGGCACAACAAATGGTTGTCGCGCCGTTACCGTCCAAACGGGTCGTTGACCTAGATCAGTGAGTTTCATTGTTGGCCCTGAGACATCGAGGACATCTTCCATTGCCCTGACCATCGTCAAGCGTCCGAGGACATGTTCTGGCACTTCCATGCCTTCAGTCCACGCAACAAGCGGGGAAATCTCGAAGGTCGGCCGAAGACCGTGAACCAAGGCGCACATCGATTCACCTTCCTCGGTTCGCCCAAACAATTCGATCACGGTTGAAGGCTCCTTGGAACCATTCAGGCCATCCACGGAATGATACCGTCCACTGACGACCCCCATTCTCCCTTTGAATCGCATCTCGGCCCCTCCTAAAGGGCAACCGAGCCATCCTAAGTGGCTTCGCTTTGCAATCATGGCCAAAGGGTGCCGAAACACGCTCATTGTGCATCAAACGCGGCAGGAATGCTTGAAAGGCGAATCTACATGGCTCGGAATGCCGTAGGCAAGGGGAATCAAATGACTGAAGAAATCGACTGGGACAACTTGACTTTTTCTTTGACCGCCACCGACAGCATGTACCTCACGGAAACCACGATTGACGAACCATGGATGCCCGGGGGCTTGCGCCCCTATGGACCAATTGAGATGTCGCCTGCAGCTGGTGTCCTCAATTACGGCCAAGGCCTGTTTGAAGGCATGAAAGCCTACCGCACCTCCAAGGGACGCGTTGTGTTTTTCCGACCTGAGGAAAATGCTCGCCGTATGCAACGCGGTGCTGACCGACTCAAGATGCCGCCCGTTCCAGAATCTGTGTTCATCGACGCTGTTGAGCAGTGCGTACAAGCCAACCTTAGGTGGCTCCCTCCAACGGGCAAAGGCGCAATGTATGTCCGCCCTTTGTTGATGGGGTCAGGACCAATCTTGGGCGTTGCTCCCGCTCCGTCCTACACGTTTCTTGTCTATGTCACGCCTGTTGGTCCTTACTTCAAGGGCGGCGTGACCGCGATTGACTTGCTGATCTCAGAAGAATACCACCGCGCCGCCCCTGGTGGATCGGGTGGCGTCAAGGCCATCGGCAACTACGCACCTGGCATGATGCCAAGCAGGAAAGCAAAAGCAGCCGGCTTTGCAGAAGTGATTTACCTCGATGCAGAGACTCATTCCTACGTCGAAGAAGTCGGTGCTGCCAACTTCTTTTGTGTCAAAGATGGCGTGCTTTACACGCCTGAATTGACCGGTACGATCCTTCCAGGTATCACCCGGAACTCAATCATTGAACTTGCACGACACAACGGCATTGAAGTCATTGAAACAAAAGTTGAAGCAACCTTTGCTATGAGTGCAGATGAAGCATTTTGTTGTGGAACTGCAGCTGTCATTTCTCCAATCGGATCAATCACCAAGGGCGATACCAAAGCCACCTATGGTGATGGAAAGCCCGGGCAAATCACCCAGCAACTGTACAATCAACTCGTTGGCATTCAAAACGAAGATGAAGAAGACATCTTTGGTTGGCTGCATGAAATTCCACGTTGAGCATCAACGCTTCTTGAAGCCCGAACGCTTCTTGGTGTTCGTGCTCGCCTGTTTCACATCACCGCGTGATTTCCGTTGGGAGCGAGCCCTGCGATCACCGGTTTGAGGCCCTTTAGCAACGCGTTCTGCGTTTGCATCTTTTTGTTCCCGTTGCATTTGGCGCCATTGAGCACCGATGAGTTGGAGCAGTTCTTCTTTCGAATTGGCACCCACGGATTGTTTGGAACCGGTACGGGACACCCACATGCGGCCTTCGCCTTGATGGGGACGTGCTGGGTGAGCAATCCGCTCTTCGCGCTTGATTTTCTTTAATCCGAGTTTGCGAGCGGCCAAAAATAAGCCTTCGAGGTCTGGCTTGATAACAGAAGAATCCTTTGGAACACGACGGCCGCTCCTCCGGGATGAACGGGCGTCAAAGTAACCTGGCCACACGCAGATACGGTCAGGGTTGTGGTCCATCTTGGTTCACCTTGTGCGGGGAGTTGTCCCCGATTGGTATGAACCCAACGGAGATTGGTTCGCTTCACTCAATGAGTACGCCGTTGATGACGCCATCCTTTCCAGGACGGGAAGTGATCTTCACTCGACCTTGGTCGGTTTCGATGACGGCCCCTTTGACGAGGATGTTTCGTCGGACGTAGTTTGGATCAGATTCGTTCTCAACGACATTGTGGATGGTGCCGAGCGTGGTTTTGCCGGACTTTGGGTTGTTGATGGAGACGCGGTTTTCGGACATCACACGAACGAGGGTGTTTCCACCGGTGCGTCGGTAAATCTTGCGCTTTGGAGCACCAACAAGGGCCATTTGCTTCTCAGAGGAGATTTCGGTGGAACGCTTGCTGCGTGCCTGAACCTTGCGTCCGCCACTGGGTTTTCGTCGAGAGATACCGTGCCATTGTGCCATAAATATACCACCTTGCAGGCCAAAGCGACAAACAGGGCGTATATGAATTCAACCCTCAAACACACTTCGTCGAAAGTTCAGAAACAGTGGTGTTCTCTTGCTTTTTTAGCACTGCTTTGACGATGTCACCTGGATGCAATTCACCAACTCCAGAAGGGGTTCCGGTGAACAGTAAATCGCCGGCCTGAACGGGTGCCCAGGACTTCAAGTCCTCAATCTGCATGAGGGGCGTGATCGTCATATCACGAACTGGAGCGTTCTGAACGAGCGTCCCATTGACCCACAGTTCAAGATGCAACGCTTCGTACACGTCCATGAGGCCACCCCAACCACCGTACCATGGTGAGAAGTGACCAACATAAGCGCTGCCGCGGAAACATTTCCCTTTGGTCCATGGCAGTTTTTCATCCCGCAAGTCCCCCTGAGTCAAGCGATCAGTGAGATCAAGACCCACGGCTATCGCTTCCGGTTTACCGTCATGACTCAGACGAACCACGAGTTCGACCTCGTGGTGCACTTCACCAGGATGGCCTGTGACATCGATCGGACCTGAACGTTGCAGGCAATTCTCTGGCTTTACAAAAAATATCGGGGTGGGAGGCTGTTCATTGCCCAATTCAGTGGCGTGTTTGGCAAAGGTTCGGATGGTGCACCATAGGGCCATACTCCTGCCATGCGATTCCCCTTCATCAAGGCGGAGGTTGAGACAAGGGTCAAAGGGGGGCATCCGAACGACAGGCCATGACACGTGATTGGAGCATCCGAAAGCGCCGCCCCGTTCGCCGAAAGAACATCGCACCACTCCTCAAGACGCTCGAAGATGCACTCGACATCGATTTGTCTGTGGATGGCGCCTTTTTAGAAATGGCCGAATATGGCCCATGGCAAATGGTGCTGATCGACAAAATTGCTATTGGTGTGGAAGTCAAGAACGACGATGGTGAGCGCTTTGCTTTTCTGACGTTGCGCGGCTTTCTACAACAGGAAAGTGCCAAGAAATGGGTGGAAGTCGACCATGGAGCCATTCCATTTTTGATGAAGGGCGCCGATTGCATGGTTGCAGGCGTCCACGATGCTGATTCAAGCATCCGAGAAGGTGATTTGGTTTGGATCCGCGACATGACGCACAAACGCCCGCTCGCCATTGGATGGGCCACCCTTGATGGTGCAGAACTCAAAGCCAGCTCCAAAGGGAAAGGAATCAAGACCCTGCATTGGGTTGGCGACGAACTTTGGGACATGGAAATGTAACTGGTGTGGTCTGGGATGGCCATGCGAACAGTAAAAAATGACCAGACTGTCCTCTGTCCATGCAGTTCTCCAAAACCGTTAGTGCATTCTGTGTTCTGTTGCTCCTCGTCCCGTTTGCTTCCGCCAGTGAATTAACAGGTGGAGAAGACAAAAATCCAACTTCTGATGAAGCACCCTTCAGCATCATTGCTCGTGACACACCGTCTGTTGACGGTCAAGTGTGGTCACTGTCCATTGAAATGGATGAAGACGAGCACGCCAATGACACGGTCTTCGAAATTGTAACTCAGATTTGCACCAACAACGGCGTCTGCGACCCACCCGTCGCCATGGATGCTTCCATCGATGAGCGACTGCACGTGATCAGCCTCACGCCAAATGCCGACCACACCTACGTTAACTGGCGAGTAAAAGCGATTTATGATGACGGTAACACCACCAATTTCCCTCAAGGCGACTGGTACAAAACATGGTCTTCATGTTGGCAGAACAATGGAGAATACGGAGGCGTCGATGCAAACGGAGCCAAGGATGGCTGCTCAACCGAGGATGAATCGGTCCCTGGATTTGGCCTGCTTACCGCTGTGAGCGGTGTTGCAATGGCAGCAGCTTTCACTCGCCGTGAGTGAAGTGCTCGCTCACCCGTTCAATGAATCGACGCTGTTCGAAGCCCCAATCAATCAGAACAACTTCGCATCGATTTCGTTTTTTATTCAAAGCCCCATGGGCGAAACCTGCTTGCTGTACATCGCTTGGTACGAGAGGCAGTCCACGACCTTCCACGACCACTTGACAACCGTTTTCAACAACGGATGCTGTTCCGAAGGAGAAGGTGATTTCAGTTTCACTAACCGTGTTGACTTCGATGTTTCCTGCTTTCAAAAAGCGCACAAGCGCCGAAAGCAAGGGGGCTCCATCGCCCTCGAGTGATGTGCCGCCATAGGCAGAAAGAAAATCTAATTCCGTGGCGTTTTGTTCCATGAGGTGCTCAAGGTCTCGCTGCTTTGGTGCTTCGTCGCCCATGTCCACCCTCAATCTTGCAAAGGGTGCTCTGTTTTTGGTCGTATCGACCGTTGCCGCATAAAGAGGCAAGAACATAACTGAAATGTGCTCACTCGATGGAACGGGTTCCTTTGACCTTGATCGAGGCAGTTTCGTATGATGCTTGCACTTCGAGTGAACACGGACCATTGCAGATTTGAACACCATTTTCAATCAATGTGATTGTGGTGTTCGATGACCAGACGCTGGTGTTTCCATCGCTCACCACAATCAGGCAGGGCGATGGCTCAACGAGGCTCGCATCGTCCAAAGCCGGGAAGGCGGTACCGTTGAGTGCAGCCACCACAATGGTCGGGTAACGGCTCTCATCGGCTTGATTGTAGTAGGTGATGAACTGCATCTTGAACATCAAGCCGTCGTGTTCGATGACATAGACACCTTCGTTTGGTTGCACTCGGTGTTCTGTGAAATCATAGCTGTACCATTCCAGTCGCTCCTCGGTCTGATTGGACAGATCGGAGACGTTGTATTGAGTCACGTCCTGAAAGGTGACACCATCGAGGTAAGCCCATTGCACACCATCAGCAAGAAACACATCCGTTTTGGAAAAGCGAAGTGTAGAATTCTCTTCATCGGTGGCTTTTTGGGCCGGGAGATCCAAGAACGTAGGGATGCTTTCATCGCTCGCATCGATGACTGTGGTGAACGTCACTCCGTCTGCTCCAAGGGCTGCCTCCACCTTTGAAGCGGATGCTCCATCAGTCGATTGGCTGCCAAATGAGCATGTGTGGGTTTGTCCTTCCACCACGATCGATAGTTGGATTGAAGACCATGCAAGTGGTTCTGCACCATCTTCAAACGCCAACACAACAAGGCTGTCGTCGCTAGATTCAGAGGCATTGGGACCTGCATCGCTGACCACGATGATGTTCTGCGTTCCGAGTTCGGATTCGTAGTTCATCACCAGGTACGTCCACCCTGCTGCGATCGCTACCAAAAGGCATGTCGCAAAGATCAGTGAACGCTTCAACATCATACCGGCTCATTGCTCGGGACGGCGCTGCATGATAAGAACTGCACCAATGAAAGCAAGGACCAGCGTGCTGGCCATGAATCCTGGTGTGTCTTCCGATTCATCCATGTCCATTGGGGCTGGTTCGACGATAACTGCTGATTCGCCACCGGTACCGACGATGACCTTGCCATACATTCCCGTGGCCATGTGAGGCTCACAAGCGTAGGTGAAGGTTGTGTCTTCAGTGAAGGTGTATCGGAAATCAACCGTTGCATCTGCGGCTCCGGAAGTGATGCCATCTTGGGTGTAGGTGGTGGATTTGTCACCATCCACCTCACGCACGTTGTGTGCCATGCTCGAATCGGTCCATTGCCAGCAGACGGTGTCGCCAATAGCGATGGTCACGGTTGCTGGTGAGAACTTCATTCCGCTTGGAGCAATTCCAACGGTGGCGTCACAATCGGGCAACTGTGGTTCGTCTGCCGGAGGCAACAACACTTGATCGATGACGTGGACAACACCGTTGGATGCAAGAACATCAGCCAGGGTTACGTTTGCCATTGATTCGCCAACCATCACCGATGTGCCTGTGACTTGGATGGACAACTCATCCCCATTTGCTGTGGTTACGGTTGTTACACCTTCGACGAGGTCCGTGGAAAGGGTGGTTCCTGGCACAACGTGGTAGAGGAGAATGTCAGCCAGTGCTGCGATTTCTTCTGTTGTATCGAAAGCAGCCAAATCAATGCCTGCCGCTGTGAAGGCTGCGTCTGTTGGTGCGAAGACGGTAAACGGTCCATCGCCTTGCAGTGTGGCCACAAGTTCGGCTTGAGCGAGAGCAGCGACGAGGGCTGTGTGGATTCCTGTACCGGTGGCAACCGTTGGGATGTCTCCAGGGCTAACAGGCTCGACTGAGTCTGTTGGCGGCATGAGCACTGCGTCGATCACGTGGATAACACCGTTGCTTGCTACGACGTCTGCCGTTGTGACGTTTGCGCCTTCAATCATGACGCCGTCTGCGGTGACGGTGAAGGATGCGTTGTCACCGTTCAACATGGCGACAGTCATTCCGTCGGTAACATCGGTTGAAGCTACTGCTCCAGCGTAGACGTGGTAGGTGAGGATGTCTGCAAGAGCTGAGATTTCTTCTGCTGAATCATACGCAGCCAAGTCAATACCCGCTGCGGTGAATGCTGCATCAGTTGGAGCAAATACGGTGAACGGTCCTTCTGCTTGTAGAGCGGACACGAGATCTGCCTTGGCGAGTGCGGCCACTAGAGAAGCGTGCTCACCAGTCGACTGAGCGACTGCTGGGATGTCGGTAACGGTGACTGGGAATCCGGTTAAGACAAATTCCGAGACCATCGAAGAGTGAACTGTGCAGAAGAAGTTGACAGTAGCATCCGAAGGAATCGAAGAAGCGAAACTCAATGTGAAAGATTCACTACCGGTGATCCCTGATGTTTCGCTTCCGTCGCCAGAGAGCATCAGTGCAGTGGTTGCTGCTTGTCCGTTTCCAGCATCGCTGATGTAGAAGGGGTGGGTCGTGGCAGAGTTAAGTCGGTGGAAGTTGTAGGTTTGAGTAATGTCAAGCGTGTTGTCAACGAGCGGTGTCGTACCAGCGCTGTCGGTGTAGAAATTGAAGTACGGAGCGCTCATTGAGCCGCCGTCAACGAAAACATCAACGGATTGAACAACTGGAGGCATGAGCACGGTATCGATGATGTGAATGATGCCGTTGCTGGACTGAACGTCAGCGGTTGTGACGACAGCTTCACCAATCTTCACGGTGCCGTCTGGTAGGACTGCAAATGTGGCGTCTGCTCCGTTGACCATGGTCACGGTCAATCCATCGGTGACATCGCTTGATGCGACGGCGCCTGAGTAGACGTGGTAGAGGAGGATGTCTGCCAGTGTGGCGTTTTCTTCATCCGTATCATACGTTGACAAATCGATGCCAGCTGCTTCAAACGCTGCATCTGTTGGGGCGAAAACGGTGAATGGTCCATCGCCCTGCAATGTCGTTACCAAATCGGCTTGGGTCAATGCGGCAACGAGGGAGTCGTGTTCCCCTGTAGCTGCGACATTTGTTGGTATGTCATCAGTCTCTGCGGCAGACACATTGAGCGGCAAAGAAGTCATCAACAGGCTGGCGAGTATGAGTGTAGCAAGTGCTCTCTTCATGACAGGCTTTCATCAGGTGGCCCCTATAAAGGACTGTAAAATACCACAGTTAGAACGGCGAACGGTATTCATCAACATCAGCAGCGATGCGCAACAGTTGGTTGTACTTTGCCACCCTGTCAGAACGAGCTGGTGCTCCTGTTTTGATTTGTCCAGCACGTGTGCCGACAGCTAAATCTGCGATGGTGACATCTTCGGTTTCTCCGCTTCGATGAGAGATGACATTGTTGAGTCCGTGGGAGGATGCAAGGTCCATGGCTTCAAGGGTTTCAGTCACGGTACCGACTTGGTTCAGTTTGACGAGCATGGCGTTTGCAGCGCCGATCTCGATGCCTTGAGCGAGACGTTCTGTTTGGGTTACAAACAAATCATCGCCGACGGTTTGCACACGGTGGCCCTCGCGCTTGGTGAAACGCGACCAACCTTGCCAATCATCTTCGCCGAATCCATCTTCAATTGAAAGAATCGGATATGCATCAAGCCAGCCGGAGTAGACGTCAGCGAGATCTTCGCTTGAGAGAACTTTACCATCCATGTGGTAACCATCTTCATGGTGGAATTCAGTTGCTGCGACATCAAGGGCGATGCCCATTTGTTCGACCGAGTACCCAGCACCTTCAATGGCTCGAACCATGTATTTGAGGCCCTCTTCATTGGCTGGCAAGTTCGGAGCAAAGCCACCTTCATCGCCGACGCCGCCAAGCAATCCGTCTGCCTTCAGTTCTTTCTTGAGGGCGTGATACGTCTCCACACCTGCTCGCAAGCCTTCTTCGAAGGTGTCGAAACCGTGAGGCATGACCATGAATTCTTGCACATCGACGTTCGACGCAGCATGAGCCCCACCGTTGAGAATATTTAGCATTGGCACGGGCATCAAACCGCCTGCAACGCCCCCGATGTACTTCCAGAGTGGAAGTTCGTGGACGGCTGCACCAGCATGCAGGCAAGCCATCGATGCTCCAAGCATGGCGTTGGCGCCGAGGTTGGCTTTATTCGGCGTACCGTCCAGTTCAATCATGACTTCATCAATCACACGTTGTTCATCGACAGGAAGACCAACTAAAGCCTCCTCGATGCGATCTGTGATGTTGTCAATCGCAGTTTGAACTCCTTTTCCGAGGTAGCGAGAGGCGTCTCCGTCTCGCATTTCAAGTGCCTCATAGGCCCCTGTCGAAGCGCCAGAAGGCACCGCGGCTCGGCCCAAAAGAGACCCGTCGACAAAACAATCCACTTCGACGGTTGGGTTGCCACGGCTGTCAAGAATCATTCGAGCATCGAGACCGGTGATGTGTCCAGACATTGGCTTCCCCATCCAATGCCAAGCGAAGACGCCCTTTGAACCAGACGGAACACCTTCGTCTCGTTTCAATGAGAAACCGAGTGGTGCATCTCAAGGTTTCAAGGAGGTTTTTGTGCCCTCATAGGTGACGCTATTGTGAAGGTTCTGCCTCAATGTGACTCCTATACCGACATTTCGTTGCGCTTTTTTACCACATGACAGCCATTGAGCAGATTTGATATACCCAAAGCGGAAGGATGCAACATGCCTCGTGTTGCTGAAATCGATCGTGCCATCCTCGCCCAACTTCGGAAGAACGGTCGTATGTCCTATGTGGACTTGGCTCGGGAAGTCAGCGCTTCGGAACGAACGGTTCGAACACACGTTCGAAAAATGGAAGAAGAAGGCACCATTCGTGGCTACACTGTTCGTGAAGGCGGCGTCGGATTGACTGCTTTGGTTCGTATCAAGGTCTCCCCTGGAGCAGAAATTGGTTCGTTTGCTTCCGAAGTCACAGGCTGGGATGGCATCGAAATCATCTACGAAGTATCAGGCGATGCCGACCTAGTTGCCCTTGTTCACGTTGATGACACCATGTCCCTTCGGACCTTGTTGGATAAAATGTGGCTCGCTGCACCCAATGAAATCGCATCAACGACCACTGAATTGGTCCTTGAGCAGTACTGATTACTCTTCTTCATCTGCGGGAGGCGTCTCAACAGATTCCTTCTTCGAAGGCTCTGGAACGCCATAATCGATGCCGCAGCTCCGGCATACCATTTTCTCATCCCAATCGCATTGTCGCCGACAGCCGCTCATTCCAATAACCTCGTTCAGACTTTCCATTTGACCGAGCATCCAATGGATTCGGTGACCTTCACCGCCGGTTCTTGCCCGGACATGAGGGCTTCAATCGCCTCGCTCAGTTCGCTTTGAGTGACGTTGTTTGGATCGCGTGGTGAATCATCCATTCGACCTTGATAGGCCAGTTGATGCTGTGCATCAAACAAGAAAAACTCGGGTGTGCGCTTCGCTCCGTAGGCATGTGCAACATCTTGTGAGAGATCGTGGAGGTAAGGATACCCCATCGAAGTGGCTCGCTTTTCCATGTGTTCAAAGGAATCGTTTGGATAAACTTCCGGGTCGTTTGAATTGATGCCCACAAAACCAAATCCAAGTTCAGCGCAGCGCTTTGCCATCGATTCCATTCGACCGATGTTGGCGATCACGTAGGGGCAGTGGTTGCATTCGAAAACGACAACGGTTCCCAATGCACCAGATGCGTCGTCGAACGTCATGGCTGGCCCACCCATGGAAGGGTGAGCATTGGTCAATTCAAACGGTGGTGCTGCGTCTCCGATTGCGAGGGCCATGACACCTCCAAACGCTCAAGCCTCTAAACAACTTGCTTTTCACATCCGTCGCCGGAAGAAGAGTTATGTAGTCACAAGGTGGATTTTTTAATATGCAACCAGAAATGCAAGTTTTGTCCGCAGCCCGACCCGCCAACATGATGTCATTCATGGACGCCACCAAAACATGCCTCCAACAGTACGTTGGCTTCAGTGGCCGAGCCAGCCGCTCCGAGTATTGGTGGTTCGTATTGGTTACGGGTATCGCAGGTTTCGTCGCAAGTATGTTGGATGGGATTATTTTTGGTTTTGGATTAGCAGACCCAACATGGATCAATACAGCTGTGAGCCTTGGTTTATTCCTTCCAACGATTGCCGTTGCCATCAGGAGAATTCATGATCAAGGTAAATCAGGATGGTTCATCCTTGTTCCATTTTACAACCTTTACCTGCTCATTGTTGATGGTGAGGCACACGACAACGCCCACGGTGCTGTCCCAACAAACACACTCTGATTCGGATTTAAAAGTCCAAGCGTTCAAGTTGTGAAGCGGAATCCAAAACCATGGCCGCCCACACTGTGCACTGTGGTGGACACATCACGTTGCTGTTTTCCATTTGGAAGGACTCAAGGTTAGCGCGTTCACAAGGCAGCAGAGGAGCGGGGTTCAACGTCAGCGATGGCGTTGAAGCAAGCGTGAAGCACATTGGCACGAATCAGCCAAGCGTACCGCCTCAACTCTCTCAAGGCGCTGCACTTGACGAGCGACCTGCAACAGTGGAAGATGGTGAAATCCGACTTACAATCGAAGCAATGGATGGCACTTTGATCGAACATTCAACCCACCTTTACACCGATCTAATCGAAGCACTAAGGGACGCTCGCTTACTCAACAGAGCTGAGGCTTTCGAAGTATCTGTCACCCTCTCTTTGCCAACAAGTCAAGGTTTTGGCATGTCCGCAGCTGGTTTGGTCGCGGTGTCTCGGGCCTTTCATTTACATTCAGGCTTGGGGCGTGATGAACAATATTTACGAATTGCACATCGTATTGAACGGCTCCACAGCGGTGGACTTGGTGACGTGCTTGGCATCGCCGCTGGGGGAGTTGAACTGCGCCTCGAGCCAGGTGCACCCGGATCAGGTGGAAAAACAGTTCAATTCACAACTCAACAACCGATCTTACTGGTGTGGAAACCTGAGGAATCGAGGCATACTTCGAATTACATCGATGATCAGAAATGGCAAAAATCCATCTCTGAAGCCGGTGAGGACGCTGTTCGAGCCCTACGAGTGAACGAATGGGGCCCCGAAGCATGGCCTGAACTCATGTTGCAATCCAGAACCTTTGCCCAAACCTCAGGGCTGCTCGAAGAGCCTGAACGGATGGGATTGAATGCAGCAGTTATGGGGCAACTCCGAAAGATGGACCTTCACCCACGCGTGTATGTCCGACTGTGCATGCTTGGAGTGTCGTTAGTGATCCTCCCGCGACGGTTGGATCAACCGCTAACGCATGAAGAAATTGAGCAGGTCGCTGAAGCGTTGAGAGCCCTCAAGTTAGGGGTTCGTTCTACGTCGATTGAGGGATGATCAATCGTTGGCGTCAAAAGCCCTCAAATCGAGAACATTGGCATCCAATAACGTGCAACCAGGCATGAATAAATTCTCACTGAAGCCGTGGCGATAAACAACACCGCCGCTGCCCCATTCTTCGATGTACCTGTCCATTTGCTTCGCCATCTTTTTGCGTTGGAACTCGACATCAGCGCCGTAAAAGTGCTTGGCATCAATCCATGCAACAGGGCGTTCGTTGATGTAGACATGGTCGAGGAAGAGGATGTCGGGTGTTCGGACTGGGCGCCCGAGTTCCTGCTTTTGCTCTTTCACCATCTCCGGCTGGCGGCGGAGACGAACGCCTTGTTCTTCGAACCAATCGGCGAGGATGTCTTCAAACAGATCCGCTTTTTCTTGCGCTTCGCCTTGGTCGACGTTTGACACTCGATCTGCAGCCTCTGCTGTTTCGAATTCCTTTCGTTCGCGCTCCTTCAATCGGCTTGGTTCTCGAAGGCTTTCCTTGATTTTGGTTTTGGACCAACGCATTTCCGCTAAGATCAAACGGAACACATTCATTGGAGGTCCGTCAAAGCGTTGAGAGATGTCAACAACACTGACGCCTTCTTTGTACAACCTGAGCATGTCTTTTGCTCTCGATCTCAATCGTCCGTGCCCGTAGACGGTTTTCTGCTGCATGAGAGCAGAACGAAGTGAGAGGGCCTGATCGAGGGTCATGTTATGGTTTGCAACGATTAATGCAAGTTCATCGACGCGCTCGTCGTCTAACCATCCGAATTCTCCTTTGCGGAGCACCTGCTTGGAAAGCGCTTCTTCATCTTTGAGAGGGACAGCAGCGGTGTTCCATGTGAAGTTGAAAGTGCGTGGTTCTTCGATGCCGTCTGGGAAACCCATGGGCGTATCTTTGCGAACAAAGCGCTCATCGGCTTTTTTATCCATTGAAGCGATGGTTTCAGCATGACGTTCTTGAAGCAGGGCTTTTGCCGTTCCTCCATATCGTTTAGGGCGGCGGTTGGAACCGTTTCGATTGGAACGGTTGTTACCCGAACGATTTCGTTGACCACCTCCGTTCTTCGAGGATTTGGGGCTTTTGTCGTCGCCACTTGGAGTGCTCATTGGTGTCTGTCCGCGCCGAGGCTCCATGAACACTCGCTTTCATTCTGATTCATCGATAGCGGCTTCAAATGAGGCAGGAATGGGGATGCTTCCGGCTGTGCAGGCATCGTTTAGCCATTGTTTGGCCATGGCCCGAGGGAGGCGATTGACACGCCCACGCATGAAGCGAGCCCACCATCGAATCTTCCACCATGCTGCGATTTCAACGCCACCTTCATCCTCGCCCCAAACCGTGACGGCAAGACGGAGGTGGGCGAAGGCAGTCCCAAGCGGTCGACCTTCCCGTTGTTGACCATCCCACATGAACTCAACTTCGAGAAAACGAGGATCTTCACTTTTCCGGATGCTCTTCACTGTCCACATCTCCTCAATCAAGCGTTGCCGTTCCACTCGATGGAGATCGAAACGTTGTCCTTCGTGCAGTTCCCCCGTCGCTTCAGATAAGATGCGCCCTGCAGAGGTGTGCCACGATGGCCACCGATCCAGATTCAAAAGATTGGCCATCACCTGCTCACACTCCTCTGAAGCAAGCGGTTGCCGCCACACACCGTTCGGAGACTCCATGAAGCGCCGTGGAATGTATTCTCCTTGAATTTGTGGGATACGAAAGAGGCGGGGTTTCAAATGCAACAAGTCAATCCGAAGAGCATGCGATGCGCGTCGACGGCACTTTTTTCCCTGATTCTAGTGCTTTCCTCTGTTGCAGGCGGTATCAACAGCGAGGTACAAACCCTCCAAGAACGGGACCTGCCGCAGAGCGTTGGCGATGACAATTCATCTTCTGAATTGGCCTTTGGTTGGGCCACAAGTGCGGGTGGAGCCCTCGATGATTTCATTTCACAATCTGCCACGTACGCCAACGGGACCATCATCGTCGCCGGGAGCTATGGAGGCGACATTCAATTCCGTGACCAAATCGATGGACATGGTGCCACTGCTGGGGCAAACGACAGGGATGCAATGCTGGGTTGGATCAATCCAAACGGCACATGGAATGCGAGTGTTTCCTTTGGGACATCTGGTCTCGATTCCGTTGAAGCAATCGCTCTTTTACCAAGTGGCGATGTCATCGTAGCCGGCAATTTTTGTTTGAACACCGTTCGTTCCCCTTGCGAACTCTCTCTTGGAGACCTCGACCCACTTGAAAAGGAAGAGGCGGATGATGACGGAAATGTGTTCCTTGCTCGGTTGACCAGCAATGGAGTCTGGTCTTGGGCAAAACAATTTGGCAACAGCAATGATAACTTTGTTTTTGACATGATGGTGACCCCTAACAACGAAATTCATCTTGGTATCCTTTACAGAGGAGAATTGGACTTTAAGGGCGACGTTTTGGAAGGTGGGTCTGAAATGAACTTGATGATCGCCACCTTCAACGAAGCAGGTGAAGCTCTTTCACACGTGATCATTCGAGGCGAAGAAGGGGTTGAGTCCATTGGCGGCCTGTGTCAAGACGGGGCTGGACAAACCTACGCTGTTGCCACGTTTAGCGGCCCATTGATGGTCGGAGAGACCCTTCTGGCTTCGGCAGGCGAGACTGACCTCATGGTTGCATCGTATCAAGCCAACGAATGGATGTGGGCCGTCTCCGGCGGAGGTGCCTTTGAAGATCGAGCTTGGGATTGCTCAGGTTCTCCGAATCAAGGCCTGAGTGTTGTCGGGGAATTTATTGGCAACGCGAGTTTTGGTGCATCAACAACCGATGCTTCAAATGGAACAGATATGCTCCTCGCCTTGGTTTCTTCATCCGGAGCATGGACCAGCATCGCGCAAGCGGGAGGCGTTGGCGTTGACCGCGCAACAAGGGTTGTCACCAGCCCACAAGGCGACATCACAATCACGGGGACCACCACAGCAGGCTTTGTCCTCGGTGAAGACACCCTCGAAGACTTAGACGATTATAACGACGACACGCACAACGACATATTCCTCGCCACATACTTGGAAAACGGGACATGGGCGTGGGCTGTGTCTGCTGGCGGTGAAGGGAACGACGAACCAACGGACCTTACCTACGCTCTTGACGGTTCACCACTGCTGACGTTCATGCTCAGTGAAACCGCCAGCATTGGCGTCCACACTGCAACCAGTTACGGTGGCTATGATGTCGGTGTTTGGCTTTACCAAACAGATCGCGACAACGATGGAATCCTCGACGGTGAAGATAATTGTCCCAGAATCACAAACACTGCTCAAGGCAACCATGATGGTGACCTTTTCGGCGATGATTGTGACGGTGATGATGACAACGATGGCGTCACAGATGAACTGGATGATTGCCCAAGCGGCGCTGTATCGTGGACGTCTGATGCTTCATCAGATCACGACAGCGATGGCTGTGAAGATGCTGGTGAGGACTTCGATGATGATGAAGACACCGTGTTTGATTTCAACGATTTATGCCCTCTTGGACCCGTAGGCTGGATTTCAACCCCTGAAGAAGACAATGAAGGCGACGGATGTGCCG
Organism: Candidatus Poseidoniaceae archaeon; assembly: GCA_028822845.1. Lineage (GTDB taxonomy): Archaea > Thermoplasmatota > Poseidoniia > Poseidoniales > Poseidoniaceae > MGIIa-L1. The sequence continues at coordinate 21,884 of JAPKCS010000023.1, forward strand.
ACTTTGATACCGATGAAGACGGGTACATCGATCAGATGGACAACTGCCCTGAAACAGCTAACTCGGCCCAGGGCGATTTGGACGGGGACGGTTTCGGAGATGCGTGTGATGTTGACGAAGATGGTGATGGAATCGCTGCACCTGAAGACAACTGTCCGCGCGACATAACCCCTTGGACCTCCACTCCGTTCAACGATTACGATCAGGATGGCTGCTATGATGACACCATGGATGTCGATGATGACAACGACGGTTATCAAGACGTCAATGATGCCTGCCCAAGAGGTGAAATCAGTTGGAATAATGATGCCGATGAAACCATGGATTTGGAGTTGAATGGGTTGGACCATGACCAAGACGGTTGCCAAGACGCAATTGAAGACGATGACGATGACAACGATGGCGTTCTTGATGCGATTGACGCATGCCCCACTGGCCTGATTGGTGTTGCCATGGTTGGACAAGATGCTGATGGTGATGGCTGCATTGATGCCGCCGAAGATGATGACGATGACAACGACGGTGTGATCGACGCAATCGATGTATGCCCCCAGACTCCAATCGGAGATCAGGTTGGCATTCAAGGGTGCAGCATAACGCAATTGGACGATGACCTCGATGGCGTCTCAAACGCTGACGACATGTGCCTCAACAGTTTACCAGGGCGACTCGTCGATGGAAGTGGGTGTGCAATCCTCAACCAAGCCGATGAATCAGTTTCAAATGAAGCGGATCAAAATGGCCTTACCACCTGGCTGTTCGTCTTCGCAGGTGTGCTTCTCCTTGCTGCAGGCATTGTTGCTTCAAACGGACGAGCGCTTCCAAAAACTGAAGCAAATGTTACTCCACCAAAGCGGCCTGTTGATCTTGAAGAGGCAACAGACCTTGATGCACCGAGCAACGAGCAAGAATGAACTCAAGTGGATAGTTCTTCTACATTCAACCCAAGTTGTGCCATCTGTTAAATAAAAAAAGACACGCATCGAAGATTATGAAGTCTGGTTTAAGGGTCATCTGTGTTCTTTTGATGATGATGATGATTGCATCCGTTCCTACAATTGATGCAAATTCCACAGGTAAAACTGGTTCCAGCGCCAATGGGTGCACGTGCCATACCACCGACGCAATGATCGTGCCAACGATGACTGGATTGCCTTCATCCTATACCCCTGGGACAACATACTCCCTCACGTGGACCGGAAGTGCATTGTCGGCAACTGGTGAAGGAGGATTTAACCTCGACGCAACCAGTGGAACGTGGTCAAACTTGGGTCAACGGGTCAAATCTGTTGGCGGTGAATTAACCCACAGTTCGGATTTACAGCGCTCGTGGTCCGCTGATTGGGTCGCGCCTGCTGTTGGAACTGGCACTGTTACAGTCAATCTTGCAGTCTTGTATGCAAACGGAAATTCCGCCAACTCGAATGACAACTGGGGGACAAACTCATGGACGGTCGCAGAAGGTGCAGTCGCTTCCAACACAGCTCCTGTTGCATCCGATGTCAAGATTGGCATTGCTGCTACTCAGGGTGGACCTGTCACGGAGGCATTTGTCAACGAAGACCTCCTTCTCTCATACACCTTTGATGATGATGATGGAGATTCCGATTCCAACTCCCAAATCCGCTGGTCAAAAGACGGCGTTGCCGTTCCACAACACAATGATGTGACCACACTGCCAGCTTCAGCCACCTCTGTAGGCGACGTTTGGACTGCTGCGGTCACGCCAAACGATGGTCAAGACCTCGGTTCATCGGTTGCGGCGATCAACTCCGTGGATATTCTCGATGTTGATACCGATGGCGATGGCTTTGGAGATGCAAGCGACGCCTTCCCTGACGACCCAAATGAACATGCTGATTCTGATTCAGATGGTGTTGGAGATAACGGCGATCAATTCCCAAACGACGCCTCTGAAACCATGGACACTGACGGCGATGGTGTTGGTGACAACGCTGATGCGTTCCCCGACGATGCAAGTGAATCTGCGGACAGTGACAGCGATGGCGTTGGCGACAATACTGACGCCTTCCCTAACGATCCTGACGAAACCGTCGACACCGACGGTGATGGCGTTGGTGACAACAGCGATGCGTTCCCACTCGACGCTTCTGAATCAAGTGACTTTGACGGCGATGGTGTTGGCGATATTGCTGATGTGTTCCCGAACGACGCTTCTGAAACCATTGACACGGACATGGATGGAACCGGTGACAATGCAGACGTGTTCCCAGAAGACGCTTCCGAATCGATGGATTCTGATCTCGATGGTGTTGGAAACAACGCTGATGCGTTCCCTAACGATGCAAATGAAACGACTGACACCGATGGTGATGACGTTGGCGACAACACTGATGCGTTCCCCAACGATGCAAATGAGACCCTCGATTCCGACATGGATGGAATGGGTGACAACGCTGATGCTTTCCCCAACGATGCCAATGAAACCACCGATTCAGATATGGACGGCGTAGGAAACAACGCTGATGCGTTCCCTAATGACGCAAGTGAGACCCTCGATTCCGACATGGATGGAACGGGTGACAACGCTGACGCATTCCCTGAAGACGCTTCTGAAACCATGGACACTGACGGCGATGGTGTTGGTGACAACGCTGATGCTTTCCCCACCGACGCTTCGGAAACGATGGACACCGACGGTGATTTGGTTGGCGACAACGCTGACTGGGCACCAAACAACGCCATGGAATCTGCAGACAGCGATGGAGACGGCATGGGTGACAACGCTGATGCTTTCCCAACCGATGCTGAGGAAACACTCGATACTGATGGTGATGGTGTCGGTGACACCACGCAAGCGGCGCTTGAAGCGGCGGCGGCTAAAGACGCCAAAGCCAAAAGAAACATGATGATCATCGCTGTGCTTGTCGTTGGCTTGATCGGTGGTGGAGCAGTTCTCTTCCTTCGAAGTAAAAAGGACTCAGAGGAACCTGTGAAGACCTTTGATCAGCAACCGATGGCAGCACAACAGCGGTCGATTGCAATGGTTCAGCCTGCGGCGGTTGCTTCAGCGGTTGTGCAGCCCGTGGTCGAAGAACCGACGGTTCTGCGACAATGGACCGATGAATCCGGATACACCTGGAGAGCCATGAGCGATGGCGTGAACTACTGGTGGACTGGAACCGAGTGGCAACGGTCCTGATCAGGCATAGACAACGGATGGTGAAAGGGGCATAGCGCCTCCAGCCCGGCCAGTATCGTCGTGCTCCGATTCGCCCAGCACAACACGGACTTCAGAAAGGCCGAGTTCTTCTGCGAGGAAGGACGCACGTTGTGAGAGCGATTGAACCTCATCTAATTCACTGCGAATCAGAATCCTTGATGCGTCGTCCCATTTGAACACTTGAGGCAGCATTTTCTTGCCCCAGAAGCCCATGATTTCGCCTTTCCGATCTCCTTGGGTGATCTCCATTTGACTGAGAACAGCAACAAATTGCTTCGGATTTCCGCCCTGTTCGAGGAATTCAAGAGCGCGGACAGCAAGTTGACGCTTCCATGTTGGAGCCACAATGATGGTTGCTGTTTTTGCTGGTTCATCCAGATGTCGCTCTGCGACATCCTTGATTTTACGAGCGGACTCGAGGAAACTACGAGCCGTTGTTTCACCATCGAGCGCAGTTTGCTCTTCTGCAGTGATGGAGTCGATACTGGGCATTTCTGCACCGCTGATGAGTCCATCCATACCGAGCACGGCCCACCACTCTTCAGCGAGGTGCGGTGTCGAAATTGAGAGCAGATAGGCCCAATGCTTGAGGACTTTTGGAGCAAGGTCTGCGTTGTTCCCGCCTCGGCGGATGTACCAATTGACGTCCTTGACCAGCTCATAGTGCGATACCTCGACCGCACGGCGCAAATCATACCCATCCATTGCCGATTGGAATTCTTCAATCCTTTGCTTCAAGCGACCTTCGAGCCAGACATCCATTGAATTGGAACCTCCAGTCCAGCCAAGCAAGCGCTCAGGCATGCCGTACAATTGCATCATCACTTTGTAATTGGCTTCCAATGCTGTGTCAGACCAGTCCATTCCTGCTGTTGGATTGGCGGCGAAGAGAATGAACAATCGAACCGTGTCTGCGCCAAAACGCTCGATCATGTCTTCTGGTGAAACGGTGTTGCCCAAGGATTTGCTCATTTTTGCTGAGCGTTCAGTAAGGACACCTTGGCAGTGTGGGCATGGCGCACCGCCATGATCGACGGAAAAGGTGAGGCTGCACACTTCGCACCAAGGGGCTGCTTTGTTGACCATGCCTTGGCACAAGAGTTCGTTGAAAGGTTCGTCGATGTTATGCAAACCTAAGTCGCGAAGTGCCTTGGTCCAAAACCGAGCGTAAATGAGATGCATCTGTGCGTGTTCAATACCGCCGCAATAGAAATCGACGTTCATCCAGTGGTCGGCCTTCACTTCATCGAAACATATGTCGTCGTTCAGTGCATCTGTGTAACGCAAGAAGTACCATGAGGAATCAACGAATGTGTCCATCGTGTCGGTTTCTCTTCGTGCGGCTTGGCCGCATGTAGGGCAATCAGCAGCGAGGAACGAGGCAGATGTTTCCAACGGATTGCCTTGGCCAAACACCACATCTCGTGGCAGTTCAACGGGTAAATCTGCAGCAGGCACAGGCACAGCACCGCACCCATCGCAGTGTATTACTGGAATTGGAGTGCCCCAGTACCGTTGTCGTGAAACCAGCCAAGGGCGGATTTTCCAATTGATGGTTTGGAGGCCAACACCCTTTGCTTCGAGCGCTTTGACGACAGCTGATTTTGCTTCATCGCCATACAGACCATCAAATCCTTCGAGTGGGCTGTTGACCATCCAGCCCAGATCGCTTTCAGCCTTCTTGAGATCTTCATCTGCATCGCCATCCTGCTTCATCATCAGGACCCGGCGAATTGGGATGTCGTAGGATTTTGCAAAGTCGAAATCACGTTCATCGTGGCCAGGGACAGCCATCACAGCACCTGTTCCATAACTGGCGATGACGAAGTTCCCTGCCCACATCGGGATCTTCTCCCCGGTGAGGGGATGAATCGCATTGACACCAAGAGGCACGCCGCGCTTTTTGTTCATGTTCTTGATTCGGTCAAATTCACTCATCACTGAAACTTCATCATGCAGGTCGCGCCAATCGGATTCGAAAGGCGTCCCCTCAACAAGAACAGCGGCGAGTGGGTGTTCGGGTGCGAGTGTGACGAACGTTGTGCCGAACAATGTGTCAGGGCGCGTGGTGAACACGGTGAGTTCTTCATCGCGCCCATCGATGGCAAAGGTGATCTCTGCACCCTCTGAGCGACCAAGCCAATCCCGTTGAAGTGATTTCACATTTTCAGGGAAGGCAATGGTGTCCAAGCCGTCAACAAGTTCCTGGGCATACTTTGGGATGTCGAGGAACCACTGGCTCATTTCTTTCTGTTGCACTGGCCCGTTGCATCGCCAGCATCGTCCTGCTTTGACCTGTTCATTGGCTAAAACGGTCTCACATTGAGAGCACCAGTTAACGGGAGCAAATTTCTGATACGCCAAACCTTGTTCCATGAACTTGGTGAAAAACCACTGATTCCAACGGTAATAGCGAGGGTCATGGCTCTTTACTTGCCTTCGCCAATCATAGGAGAACCCCATGCGTTTGATTTGCTCAGTGATGGAAGCCATGTTGCGTTCAGTGATGTCATGCGGATGAGCGTTTTCTTTGATTGCTGCATTTTCTGCAGGCATACCGAAAGAGTCGAAACCCATTGGGTAAAGAACATCAAAGCCCATCATTCGCTTGTAACGGGCGACAGCGTCACCAATCGAGTAGTTCCGGACGTGCCCCATGTGCATTTTACCACTTGGATAAGGGTACATCTCAAGGCAGTAGAATTTCGGCCGATCATCACGCGAATCGCGTTCGAACAACTGCGCTTCGTTCCACCTTTTTTGCCAAAGGAGTTCGGAATCTGGAGTAAAAAGAATGCTCATCGACTCACCTGTGCCCTGCGGGATACCCTTGCCACAGACCCACTCGTCTTGAATGCCACTCTTCATGAGGTTGCCCAAACTGCGCTATGGTATGGCGAAGCGAATCACCGTCAAGGTGCCAGTTCGAATCGACCTGGCTGGTGGTTGGACCGATGTCCCTCGGTATTGCAACACACACCAAGGCGAAGTCGTCAATGTGGCCATCAACCACTACGTCACCGCAGAACACTCAACCGATGATGAACGCAAAGTCAACGTCAGCTACCAAACTGAGCTGCCCACGGGTTGCGGTTTAGGCACATCAGGAGCGATGAACGTCGCTTTGGTTTCTGCGATTTGTGACGAAAACGAACCACCTGAATCTGTAGCAGAGAAAGCGTACCAAATCGAAGCCATCCTTGGCAACACCGGTGGCCGCCAAGATCAGTGGGCAAGTGCCTTTGGTGGATTTCAACATCTGGCCTTTGATGGAGAAAGCGTTCGACGGACTTCGCTTGTTCCTTCCCTCGCCTTCCGTACATGGCTTGAGAAGCATCTGCTGTTGTTTGACACAGGTTTACCTCATGTTTCTGGTGAACTGCATCAAGCCGTATGGGCGCGATACGACCAAGGTGATGAAAAGACAACTGAGGGTTTACTGGAACTTCACGGAGCGGCCCAAAAAATGCATGTGAGCGTTCAAAATGAAAACCAAGAAGGCTTTGCAGCCGCTTTGCGTCAGGTGATGAAAGGTGTCGACTTGCTCGACCTTGACCTTCACGGTCCTTTTCGCACCATCCTCGGACCGCTGGAACATCGAGGCCATGTTGTCGCATGGAAAGCGATGGGAGCAGGTGGAGGCGGCGTTGTCGGCATTTTGCAAAGCGGTAAAGACGAGGCGCTACAATCGATTGATGCTGCATTGACGAGCGCTGGTTGGACGCCTGTGCCGTGGGCCATTGAAGACAATGGAATCCAGCGCAGGGAATCACTCAATCACGAATGAAGTCGTCGCTTGTTTCAAGCAAGAAAATTGCTTCACGGGTCAATTTGTATCGATTCTTAATTCCCATCTTTCGCTTCTCAACCAAGCCGAACTTTTGCAATGTTCGCAAGTGGTGAGATACAAGCTGTTGGCTCTTTTCGAGGCGCTTGGCCAGTTCGGCTTGAGTCGGGAATTCACCCATTGGCCCATCTGCATCGAGCAGGCTGAGGATTTTTCCTTGGAGGCTGTTTGGGTCAGGCGAAAGCGGAGGAACTGGGAGTTCCTGTTCACTCATGGCAGGGTTCATGGTGTTCGTGAGGGGGTAATATCGGACCAAGCGTCCATCCTTGCGCCGCCAAATTACTTCTTCATTTTCTAAGATACGAAGGTGGTGGGTGATTTGGCCATTGCTCATCTCGAGCGCTGCCATGAGCGCACGGAAATGGCAACCAGGGTTGGCAGTCAAGTATCCCATTAACCGACCACGTTGGTAACGGCCGTCGGTTGTTTCATGTGTTCGCCCAACCATGCCCAAGAACCAGAGTCCTGCCGCAGTTGACGGGATGCGAACGGATTCGTTGCCAAGCACGAGGGTGACTAAGAGGGACAGCAGAGAAGTGGTTGTCAAGATCACAAGCACGCTTGGGCCATACGATTGGGCGGCTTCCTTAGCGACCACAATCGGAGCATCGACGGTTTGTTCTGTCGTTTCATCAGCAACAAAGGGTGAGGCCTCGATTTCGACGGAGAGCACTTCGATGGAGGTTGCTTGGAATATGGCGCATGCAGGGGCGGGGTCCGAAGAGACTGCATCATAGGTTCCCGACCAGCCTTGTTGAGGAACCCAAGAACCAAGGGCGGCTCGAGAAAGAAGCAGTTGGCCTTCTTGTGGGGTATCGAGGATCCAACAGGTCCCATCCTCGGTCAAGACACCCGACCAGGTCCCGCTGATGAGGCGTGAGGTTTCAGAATCGGGTTCTTCATCGATAGCAACGGGTTGTGCAGTCACTGTTTCGACGATTGGCCAGTCGAATACGAAACCTGCTGATGTGGGGGAGTTTGCTTCGAGCGTGACAATCATTTGGTAGGTGCCATCAGGAAGGGGTTCGTTGTTGAAATCAATCATGAGGATTTCGTCCACCTGAAGCAGGAGGTTCTCCTCCATTGCCCCGTAAGGCAACACAAGATGGCGTCCGTCGTAATCCTTGCAAAGAGCGGGTTGTCCGAGAACTTCTTCATTCGATGGAATTGCTATGATCGAAACAGAGACAGAACAAGGGCCGATCCAACGGAGGTCGACTTCGCTGCTGCGCGGTTCAAGCATCACGTTCAACTCAAAGCCGTCAGGAATCCCTGTCAGGGTGGTGGTGATGTCAAGGTCTAAATTTTCTGCACAGTCCTCTGCACTCCCCCGGCTGTAGTCAATGGCTTGAGCATCTGCTAGATGGAATTGAGAAACTTCCACAATCACTGTGTAGTGACCAGAAGCAACTTGGCAACCAACCATATCATTGAACGTCCAATCAGGAAGGGAAAACGTCACTTCTTCTTCTGGATCTAGACTGTAGTCCATATTGATGGCGTTGCACGATTTGAGCGGGCGGCTGTCGAACACAACATCACCCTGATCATTCACAATCCAAAGTTCAGCACGGCAAGTATCTGTGAACCGCATCGATTGCACATCAAGACCTACATTGCGCATCTGCATGGCTGCCTGCATGATGTCCCTCCCACCGTATGGAACGTCGCCAAGGCCAGTCAGTTTCACATCAAGAGCATCTTGTAAGATGGGATTGAAACCGGCTTCTGGTTCAGCGATGTCAAGGGTAAGCGAAGCGGTGAGTGATTGACCTGGAAGCGTCATAGCAACCATGTTGATGCCTGTGAGCAAGGTGCCAGCAGAAAGAAGTGTTTGTTCGATTAAAACTTCTTCATAAGCACCGATGTAAAGGTCTGCCGGCATGCAGCGAGATGTGAGGCTGGTCGCCCCATTCACGGTGAATTGAGTCAAGCAACCACCAAGATCTGGCAAGATCACCGGTTGAGGTGTTGGATTGTAAAGCACCGCTGAAAGAACCATTTCATCGCTTGCTACGAGAGGGCCAAGCCGACTGGTGATCGTGAGTGAAAGGGTGAGTGCTTCGGGTACGCTCACATCGGTCTGGACGTGAACTTCTTGGGCGACTGTTTGAGCTGTAGCGCTGTGAAAGGCCCCAACTGAGTACCAGCCCGGAAGCACCTCTTCGCCACTGGCATCGGTCAAATCCCACGTCAGGGGTGCAAATTCATACGTCTCGTCTGGCGAGAGGTCGACCATTTGAGATTGTCCACGGCATTTTGATCGATCATCGAGGATGATTTGGCCCAAGGCGTCGGTCACTTGGAGCACTGTTCCGCACGATGGATCATTTTCAAATGTTGTCGCAGCACCATCATTCACGAAGGAGGATTGAAGCTCGACAGAATCGCCAGAGATGTACCAGGCAGCATTTGGTTGAGAAGTCAATTCGGATTCCATCCGCACATCTGCATCGTCTGCGGTAGCGAAAACTGGGAGTGTGGACAGCATAAGCAGGGTCACCAAAACCACTGCACCGCCACGCATTCGCCCCGCCATGTACAGAGAGAGGTTCTCATTACTTGAAAGCCCAGCGGTCCGTACAGTGTGTAGGGGCGAGGCCGTTTTGCAACCAAAAGAACTGATTGTGACGGACCGATTCGTGGTGCTACAAGCCCAATTAGGTGAATGGGACAACCTCAACCATTTGCTGGTTTGTGTCCAAACCAAACAAGCAGTCATCATCGATCCGTTCGATGGCAAATTTTGGCATGATGTGTGTCAACAGCGCGGGTGGACCCTCAACGAAGTATGGCTTACACACAGCCATTGGGACCATGTCAAAGGCGTCAAAGAGGCAAAGGAAATTGGCAATGATTCCATCTGTGTTCGAAGTCATGCGTTTGAGCGGCAACGGGATTGGGATGGTGAAGTGGATGAAGAGTGGACGCATGAGCCCAACTCGCACACTGAATTAAACCTCGGAAAACTGACGTTTGAAGCGCATTGCACCCCCGGACACACGCCTGGCCATACCACGTTCATCGGCGAGGGCATCGTGGTGTCAGGAGACTGCCTGTTTCTTGGCCGTTGTGGGCGAACTGATTTGTTCGGCGGCGACCCTGCTGCTCAGCGAATGACCTTGCAGTACCTGCGCACCATCATGGCGGACCTTCCCCCGTCATGGTTGGTTCTTCCGGGCCATCAGTATCAACTCGCTGACGGGCAAACACCGACCTCGATGAGTGTTGGTGATGTCCTCGAAACCAATGAAGCGCTCTTGGCAGTCGATAGCGATCAAGCATGGGCTGAACTGCCATTTTTGGCGTTCAAGGACAGCATGTCAGAGCAGGCTCGGCGGAAGCGGGCTCGAAGGGCGTAAACACCCTCAGAGTTGGTCCAAATCGAACATCGTTGGGATCGCTGCTTGGGTTGCTGCTTGCTCTTGCATTTCATGCTGCTTCCACTGTGGAACTGCAGCTGGCTCGGACCAACCAAGGGCTCGTGCTTCGTCAAGTTCGCCTGCGGCCACATAGTGCTCAATCCAAGCTTGGCGTCGTTCTTCTTCTTCAGAGAAGGCCATGTTGACTTTGAGTTCATCAGCACGTTCGCCAGAAGCTTTTCGCTTGCTGGCAGCCTTTGCAATTTGAGCTACAAAAATCAGTGCAAGAAGCAGAACAATTGCACCACCCATGAACAACAATGTTGTTGAATCTGTGATCAAGGAAGCTGCACTATCAGTGTTTTCGCCAACGTTACCAGGGTCGCTTGTGATCGAGCACGTCACGGCATCGGGGCCCGTCAGGACACCGTTGGTGATGGCAGGATCCCATGGGCACGGGTCGTAAAGGTCGGCTCGGCCGTCTTCATCGCTGTCAGGGCATCCAAACTCTTCAAGCGAAGATGTACCGAATTCTTTGCGGCAGGAATCGGGTTGGAAAGCGGCTTGAGGGATCATCATGCCTTCATCACCATCGGGGTCATAGACGCTGTTGTCACCAAAACCATCGCCATCGAAATCATTCCATTGGCTCGGCTCGAGTGGGAATGCATCAGGTTGGTAGAAACTGGTTTGATTGTCGCCCCAGCCATCGCCATCGAGATCAGACCACTGGTCAGAGACCGTTGGGAAGGCATCACCAGATTGGTTCCTCACCTGAACGGTCTGTCCGGGATTGTCAAGATCGACAAGTGTATCGTTGAACCATTCGTAGTTGTCACCCCAGCCATCGCCATCGGTGTCAACCCACTGCAAGGTGTCGTTCGGGAAGGCGTCATCAACATCAGCCCATCCGTCGAAATCTGCATCAGGGCAACCCTGCCTGTTGTTCTCGAATGATTTACCATAGACATCTGCACAATCATCACCGCTTGGCACACCGGTGTTATCGCCGTAGCCATCGCCATCGGCATCGGCCCATTGGAATGGATCTTCCCAGAAGGCATCGATTGGATCGACGAATCCGTCGCCATCGTAGTCTGAACAGCCACGGGTACCAACATCGGTCGATTTGCCATAGACGAGCGGGCAAACATCGGAGTAACCTTCAGAAACACCGTCGCCATCAACGTCGATGAAATTGTCACCGTAGCCGTCACCATCGGTGTCTTCCCATTGGTCTGGGTCTTGCCAGAACGCATCGCCGTTGAACCCGTTAGGATTGTCGCCGCGGCCATCGCCATCGGTGTCTTTCCATTGAGAAGTGTCGTCAGGGAAGGCGTCGGGGTTGTTTCCGTTAGGATTGTCACCTCGGTTGTCACCGTCACGGTCAGCCCATTGAGTGGAATCGTCGGGGAAAGGGTCGCCGGCGTTGGAGTAGCCATCGTTGTCGCGATCTGCACAGCCGATTCGATCAACTGTGGAAGTGCCAGCTTCGTTCGGGCATTCATCAGCGTCGTTTCCACTGATGTTGCTGCCAAAGCCGTCACCGTCTTCGTCACACCATTGTGTTGGGTCATCGGGGAAAGCATCCGCTTGGTAGCAATCTCCTGTTGAAGCCCAGTTTGCATCTGGATCGGACCAGCCGTCACCATCAGTGTCGAGGCATCCAAGCCGATCGAATTCTGAATCGCCCCAAATCGTTGGGCAACCATCAGGTCGGTCGCTCATTGAGTTATCGCCAACCCAGTCGCCATCGGTGTCTTCCCATTGAGTGCGGTCGAGTGGGAATGCATCGGAGTTGTTGGCTACTGATTGCAGCAAGCCTGGCCATTCTGGGGGCCGGAAGTTGTTCCATGTGGCGTTATCATAATTGTCGCCCCAACCGTCGCCATCGGTGTCGTTCCATTGGGTCGCATCGTTCGGGAACGCGTCCCCTGATTGGTTCATGTGAAGTTGTGCACCATTGAGGGCGAAATAGTAATTGTCGCCAAAACCATCTCCATCGCTGTCAACCCATTGGAGTGAATCTGCTGGATAGGTGTCGCCTTCATCCGACCATCCATCGCTGTCGGCATCTGGGCAACCAAAGCGGTCTTCGGTTGAAGTCCCTGCTACGGTCAAG
>JAPKCS010000040.1 GCA_028822845.1 Candidatus Poseidoniaceae archaeon
GCCGCCGCTTCGTCCGCCGCCGCCACCACGGTAACCTCCGCCACCGCCGCCGCCGCTTCGTCCGCCGCCGCCACCACGGTAACCTCCGCCACCGCCGCCGCCGTTGCGTCCACCGCCGTTGCTGCGACCTTGGTCACGTGTACGTCGGTTTGCAGCAATGTAGATCACTTCAAATTCTGGAAGCACTGTGAATTCTGGAGGCATGAAATCGATGTTGATACCGACTTCTCTTTGGATACGGGTGTAGGAACGCTTCTGCGGTCGTTGTACGAGCGAGACAACAACACCAGACTTACCGCCTCGTGCTGTTCGACCGCTTCGATGCTTGTACGCTTTGCCGTTTTCTGGAGGATCATAATGAACAACGCAGTTGACGCCTTCGACGTCAATACCACGGGCTGCGACATCTGTAGCAACGAGTGCCATGCACTCACCGTGTTGGAATCGCTTCATGGCCATGTCTCGGCCACGTTGACTGAGACCTCCATGCAGGGTTTCGATTGCTAATCCCTCAAAGTTCAGGTCATCACCGACACGGTCAACGCCTGCGCGAGTTCGACAGAACACGATGGTTCGACCACACTTGCGAACCAACTCAGCAGTGATGTCGGGTTTCTTTGATTGAGGGAGCAACCAAAAGTGATGAGTCATGCTTTCCATGCTCACTTCTGCTGGGCCAACTTCAATGGTGACTGGATCTGTTTGGTAATCACGAACAAGGTCCGCTACTTCATCGTCAAGGGTTGCGCTGAAGAGGATGGTTTGACGGTCTTTCTGGCATTGATCGAGAATCTTGCAAACAGGTTCCATGAAACCCATGTCTGCCATACGATCTGCTTCGTCGAGAACAACGACAGCGACATCTTCGAGGGACAAAGCTCCACGGTCAAGCAAATCGTTGAGGCGCCCTGGGCATGCAACAAGGACATCGACACCACGGTCAAGCGCTTTGAATTGCTTGGTGTATGATACGCCACCATAGATTGCTTCAACGTAAAGTCGAAGTTCATAAGCAAGGGGATCGAGAACTTTGTAAATTTGCTCTGCAAGTTCACGGGTTGGTGTAAGAATAAGAGCAGTAGGCCTTCTTGGCTCAGCTTCTTTGGTTAGGGAGAGCAGTGGAAGACCAAATGCGAGGGTCTTTCCGGAGCCCGTTGGAGCACGGCAACAAACGTCCTTGCCGAGCATACCTTGTGGTATTGATTCGACTTGAACTTCGAATGGCTCAATGATGCCTTGAGCCTTGAGCGCTTCAACCAAAACTGGTTCTATGCCAAGATCACTGAACGAAACCACACACCCACCTCGTTCAAGGCCGCCATCCGGCCCTATTTAGAACCACCAGTATGAAAAAACGCCCTTTTGGGCTCCTCCGTTCCACATCACGCGCGCCGAACGAGCATGGCAACTGCGTTGCCGCCACCGAGGCAAAGTGTCACGATACCAGTGGTGGATTCAAGCCGACGCATGACGCCAAGCATGGTGATCAAACAACGTGTGCCACTTGCTCCCAACGGATGACCCAAGCTCACAGCGCCGCCATGAAGATTGAAACGGTCGTCTGGAATGTTCAATTCCTTGGCAACGGAACACGAGGCTGAGGCGAAGGCTTCATTGTGCTCATAAATGTCAACATCCAACACGTCCAAGTTGTTGCGTTCGAGCAACATTTGAACCGCTGAAATCGGAGCGCTCATCACACGTGCAGGTTCAACACCGCTTGTGCAATAATCTTCGACATAAGCCAAGATCTCCCAGCCTTGCTCGAGAGCAAAATCAGCATCAGCAAGCAACATCGCACTTGCTCCATCATTGAGTGTACTAGCGTTGCCTGCTGTCACTTGTCCATCGTTCTTGAACACAGGCCGCAGCCCTGATAATGACGATTCTGTGGTGCTTGGGCGAACGCCTTCGTCGTGGGTGAATTGGATTGGATCGCCACGGCGTTGTGGAATTTCAATGGCAAATGTTTCCCAATCAAACCATCCGTTGGTTTGGGCTGTCGAAGCGCGTTGTTGGCTGCGTGCAGCATAGGCATCGGAATCTGCTCGAGATATGTTGCACTCCTCTGCGATCGTTTCACCGGTTGTGCCCATGTGCACATTGTTGTAGCCGTCCCAGAGACCGTCGTGAATCATCGAGTCGACGAGGGTTGAGTCTCCCATTTTCGACCCTTTGCGATGGTTTTTGAGCAGATGTGGAGCATTGGACATGCTTTCCATGCCACCGGCGATAATGGCTTTGTATTCTCCAGCACGGATGCTGTTTGCTGCCATCATTGCTGCTTTGAGGGAACTTCCGCACACCTTGTTTACCGTTACCGAGCCCGTCGAGTAAGGCAAGCCAGCGCCCAAGGCGACTTGACGCGCTGGATTTTGTCCAGCACCAGCTTGGAGCACCTGACCAAAGATGACTTCGTCAACAACGCCCGAGGAAGCAACAACGCCTGCTCGTTGGCACAGTTCCTTGACAGCCAAGACACCGAGTTCGACAGCAGTAAAGCCTGAGAGTGATCCCATGAACTTACCAATGGGGGTTCGAGCGATGGCGCATATGGCGACCTTTGGCTGAGGCATGGAAGACCCAAAGGGACATTATTCTTCAATGTGCGCGACTAAAAAATTAGCCAAAACAAGGGAGAAGCCTTGATGATGGG
This sequence comes from Candidatus Poseidoniaceae archaeon, assembly GCA_028822845.1. Taxonomy (GTDB): domain Archaea; phylum Thermoplasmatota; class Poseidoniia; order Poseidoniales; family Poseidoniaceae; genus MGIIa-L1. The sequence goes on from JAPKCS010000040.1 coordinate 2,657, forward strand.
GAGGTGCTGGCAGAGGTATGGCCAAATTCAAGACCGGATTTAACACTGACCGAGATGCAAACGAAATGCGAGCAGTCGAAGTCGAAATCGATTTCACGCCCAACGCTCTCGCTTCAATCCTCTACCGCCAAGGCGACACAGTGATCTTGGCTTGCTGCACAAAAGAATCCCGCCTCCCCGGTTGGTTCCCACGCGATTCAACCAAGGGTTGGGTTCACGCAGAGTATTCCCTCCTCCCTGGGTCCACTGATTCACGCTTCCGCCGTGAGCGACGTGGCGCAAAAGGCCGCACGCAAGAAATCGAGCGCTTGATCGCCCGTTCCCTTCGTGCTGCTGTCGATTTGGAAGCACTGGGTCCAGTCGCACTCAACGTTGATTGCGACGTACTCAACGCCGACGGAGGTACCCGCTGTGCCTCCATCACCGCTGCGAACATTGCACTTCGACTCGCCGTCCGACGCCTCATCGCTCGTGGCGAATGTCTGCCTTTGGACATGCGTCCAACAGAAGACGAACGACGCAATGGATGGACCGCACCCTCCCTCTCAAAAACTGAGGCTACGAACCATGAAAACAGCGTGATCCCTCATGACCTCGCAGCAATCTCCGTTGGTTTGATCGACGGCGATGTCTTCCTGGACTTGGATTACATCTTGGACTCAAACGCTGACGTCGATATGAACGTTGTCAAAACCAGCGATGGCAAATATGTCGAAATCCAAGGAACCGGTGAAGAATCGACCTTTTCGGGCGATGAACTTGTTGCTCTTCTTGCTTCTGCCGATGGTGGTCTCGAAGCTCTCTTCGATGCACAAGTAGCGATTCTAGACGGCATTGAGTGAGGCATGTTGTTCGGGCGGAAGCCTTGATATGGCAGGCGTCATCGCCAAGTTGCACGGGTCAGTAGCTTAGTTGGGAGAGCGCGGCACTGAAGATGCCGAGGTCGCTGGTTCAAGTCCGGCCTGACCCACCTCGTCGCACATTTGAGCGAAAGCTACATGTTGTTATTTGGCCTAAAAACCCACATCAATCATGCCTTTGCTTGAAATGTTCATCGTTGGGTTCATTTGGTTGAACCTCTTCTTTGTATCATGGGCGGAAAGGGTGAGGATAATCACGCTCACGCAGATGCTTCAGAACACGAGGCTCGCCGCGACAAAATCAGCAAAGAACTCGATGTCATTCGGCTCCGTCGAAACGGTGGCTCGGGACGAAGTGTTTTTGCCAATAAGGAAAACTTCGTCTTGTTTGGTGGCATTGTTTACTGTGGCGTTTATGCTCTAATGATCTTCTCAATGTCGGCAGGAATGTTAGGCGAGTCGACCGCTTTAGACCATGCTGCTTCGAAGACCTTCCTCGACATCGGTGGTGAATGTGAAGAGATCACTGACGAACCTTGGATTCACATGTTCCCAAATGAAGAAGTGGATGCATTTTCCCTCTCTGGGCACAACTTGCCAGAAGGCTATGCATCTCTGACTTACACGTTCGATTCCATGGATGAAGACACGGCTGGATGGAGCAGCACGAACTCCACGGTTTCCTCGGTCAAGATCAAGGGCAGTTCCGACACTGGCCGAACCTACTACCGTGCCCCATACACAGACCTACCACAAGGGCATTACTCCCTCACATTCGCTGCTGAGGTCTACAATCAGTCGAACATTTCCGACGCCAATGCTTCGGTGGTCCTGGGCGGCGAAGAAATCTCAAAAACGATCGAGTTCGAAATCTCCACTTCCAAACAAGCCCTCGCTTTCCTTCCTTTTGTTGACGATGATACCAAGACCGAAATCAGAGTCACTGATACCGGTGCTCGCTCATGTTGGAGTGTGCAAGATTTGGGCGATTGGGGCTACATCCTAATTGGCGCCGAAATCGGTGGTGGCCGTGAAACAGCAATGCTCTCTGGTGGTTCCGCTGGGATTCCTGCATGGTGGATGGCGTTCACTTCTCTTTCATTGTCGGCCATTACGTTGCTTGTGATCTACCCGCTGATGTACAAGATCTACCATCAAGACAGTGACGACATCCTCTCACGGACTCATATCTCTCGTTTAGTCGAAGATATTCTGTCAAAAACCGCAACCCGCTTGAGCATTGATGTGGATTGGGAACTGTACAAATTAGAGCCCCGTGAATTGTCAATCGACATTATGGTCCCGTACAAAAACACAGAATCAACGCTTTCGGACAGCAAGGATGTTCGCGCTGAAGTGTTGCGGGAAATTCTTGATGAATTTGCTCTTTTCAGGGTCTTTAAGCCGGTCCAACTGACCGTCAGAACGATTGGTGTCAATCAGAGCATCGACTTCGACTCCGGCGTAGGTATCGGAACATCAGCAGAAGAAGATCCTGAAACAACACAGAATTATTCCTCTTTCTTTTCGGAACTCCACACCCTCTCGAGGGTCGAAGACGAAGTACGAGAAAGCCTCGAACTGTTCTTTGCTCGCCGCAATGACCTGTCCATGGAAGGCGCAGTGGTCACCAGCGATGACCGAGTGATCTTTGTCTCTGTCATCTATCGACCAACGCAACGGTTCGCATTCTTCAGATTCAAGAAAACCCGCGATGAGGTTCAGACCGAATTGCATCGATTCATCTCAAAGCGAAACGCAGATTTGCTCGGATCTCAGGACCTGATCGTCAAAGGACGCAACCAAGTCTCCACGCTTGCCGACCGCTCCGGTGCCGGCCGAGTGGAGCGATCGGCGAACAGTGACGAGCGAATTGTTGCTGTTGCAAAGCAAGACGGCCTCGGTGGCAAGATGCTTCAGACAAAGCTCCTTGGCAACACCTTGTCGACGGTCGAATACATGGCCAATGAAAAGCGGGAAATGATCAACAAGTGGGGCTTCTGGGGCCTCATCGTGTTTGTGTGGATTCCATTCATGGCCTCTGGAGTGCTTGTCGGTGCTATGCTTGGCCTCCTCTCGCGTATGAACTTCATGCGCGTGCTCTCTGCCACCTTCATTGGAGGTTCAATCGCTTCGATCACCTGGGCTTACACCGCTGAAGGCATTGTGAAATTCATGCACCAATACAAGCTGGAAGCCGTCATTCCATTGATCATCATCGTCTTCATAGCAGCTGCTTTCTTGCACATCCGCTCAACCAAGATGCGTCGACAGACGGAATTGTTTGAAGACACGCTTCTCGACAACTTCCATGCCAACATCCAAGCCAAATATGGCGAACAGTGATGAGGGACGGGTCATGGAAGCACTCAGCGAAACCCTTGGCCGTGAGGGCCATGTTGGCCAACCTGCTACAATCGGTATTGTGACGGTCAGTGACCGTGCCAGCAAGGGCACGTACCAAGACGAAGGGGGGCCTGCAATTCTAGCGTTCTTAGAGCAAGCAATTGCAAGCCCATGCACCGTTCACTATCGATGCGTTCCCGATGAACGTCACGACATCTCAGCGACCTTGATTGAGTTGATCGATCAACTCGGTTGTGATGTGGTCGTCACGACTGGAGGCACAGGCCCTTCGCCAAGGGATGTCACTCCAGAAGCGACAGAAGATATCTTGGATCGCATGCTACCTGGATTCGGGGAGCAAATGCGTGCAATCTCGCTGAAATTCGTACCGACGGCGATCTTATCGCGCCAGATTGGAGGGACGCGGGGAACAGCCTTGGTGTTCAACCTTCCAGGGCGCCCAAAATCGATTCGTGAAACCATCGATGAGCTGTGGCGCGCCGTACCGTACTGCGTTGATTTGCTCGGTGGACCGTACATTGACACCGTCGATGAAGTATGCATTGCCTTCAGACCTGCGTCAGCACGACGTCGATGACCTCGAGCGCTTCCGAAGGGAGGGTTCATTGAGTGGGTCCATTGAACACGGTGCATGGACCATGAACATCAAGGGAACCTCCTCATCTTAAACGCCACAATGGTGCTCCCTGAAGGCACCATGATTGGGGACTTGCGCGTGGAGAACGGCATGATCACTGACATCGCAAAAGGCGGTGGCCTCGAAGCCATGCCTGATGAACACATCATCGATGCGACCGGGTTGCATCTTCTCCCTGGAGCCATCGATCCACAAGTTCACTTCAGAGAACCTGGCCAACCGGAAAGAGAAGACCTTGGCAGCGGCTCAGCAGCGGCTGTAAGCGGCGGCATCACCTCTTTCTTGGACATGCCAAACAACAATCCTGCCATCACCAATTTGGAAGGTATGCAGATGAAACTCGATAGCGCAGCCGTGAAATGCGTCAACAATTACGGGTTCTTCATTGGTGCAACACCAACAAATCTGAGTGATTTGCAAGAAGCTGTTGGGACACCAAATGCCCCCATTGCAATTCCTGGCATCTGTGGCATCAAGGTGTTCATGGGTTCATCGACTGGCACATTGCTCGTCAATGAAAGAGAAGCACTCAATACCATTTTTGCATCAACAGGTGGATTGATCGCAGTCCACGCCGAGGATGAAGACCGGTTGAATGAACGGTATCCTGACTTCAAAGACCGAACAGATATGGCCGCTCATGCAGAATGGCGGGATGATGTCACTGCACTCTTGGCCACTCAATTGGCGGTCGAACTCGCGGAAACACATCACCATCGATTGCACATCCTCCACTTGACTTCCGGCCTCGAAGCTGACTGGTTGGCCGATCGAACGACCTTACCTGGCACCGCTGACGGACGAGCGATCATTACAACAGAAGTCTTGCCACAACACCTTACGTTCACCGATGTCGATGTGGAAAAGGAAGGCGTTCGATTGAAAATGAATCCACCAATTCGATATCAAGAAGATTATGACATCCTCTGGCGCCGCATCCACGATGGTACCATCCAATGCATTGCTACGGATCACGCACCTCACACATTGGAAGCGAAAGCGGCTGGATTCCCGGCTGCCCCGAGCGGTATGCCTGGCGTTGGAACATCGCTACCAGTCATGCTTACGCACGCCCACAAAGGCCGTTGCACAATTGAAGATGTTGTCCGTTGGATGTCGACAAATGTTGCGGTATGCTACAACATGGAAAAGAAGGGGCAGTTGCTTGCTGGTTACGATGCTGATCTCGTCCTTGTCGATATGAGCAACGAGGTTCTTGTCGAGGATAAAAACGCCTGGTCCAGAGTCGGTTGGAGCCCCTTCCGGGGTCAAGAACTGGTTGGTTGGCCAATCGTAACCATTGTGGGCGGTGTTCCTGTGTTTGAGCGGACATCTGCCACAGGTCAAAAAGGACAACTGCTCGTCGAACCAGGTCAAACTGGAAAGCCGATTCGAATGACACCTTGGAAATAAATTCCAATCGCTGATTCATCCCCCATCTCACGAGATAATACTAAATGCCAATACAGTAGACCGCAACTTGAGGAACCTTACATGAGTTGGATTGAAGAAAATATTGGAGAAGGATATCAACAGGTAATCGTTGGCGTACTGCTGTTTATCATTGGTGCAGCAATGGGATGGGTCCAATCAATAGAGCCGGATATGACCGCAGCTGACGTTTATATCCCATCACTTTTGATGCTCTCAGGTGCCATGGTGACCCTGCTCGGAATCTCTTTTGGAACAGGACATGAAGATGACCGAAGCAATGACTTGATGGATGCCATCAATGATTTGACGGCCCGCATGAATTCCATGCTCGGTGAAGAAGAGTGAGATCAAAGGTCGTATAGGCGGCCATATTTTGATTCAACATAGCGCAAGAACGGCTCTGGGCTTGGCTCACTCCCGGTTGCATGCTCGATAAGTTTTGATGGTGACATCTTGCTGCCTTGGGCGTGAATCCTGGGACGGAGCCATTGCAAAAGAGGCGACCAATCGCCCGAGGCAACAAGCGCATCGATGTCCCCGAGGTCTTCTGCCATCGACTCAAGCAGTTGTGCTGCGTAGAGATTACCAAGCGTGTAGGTCGGGAAGTAACCAAACGCACCCATGGACCAATGAATGTCTTGAAGGCAACCAAGTCGATCGTTCGGCACCTCGACTCCAAACCATTCTTGAAACATCGTGTTCCAAGCGTGAGGAAGGTCTTTAACTGCTAAATCCCCATTAAATAATTGCTTCTCTATTTCATACCGAAGCATGACGTGGAGGTTGTAGGTGACTTCATCAGCCTCGACGCGGACAAAACCTGTGGAGACCTTATTGGCGATTCGATTCAACGTTGCAGGGTCCCATGATGGTGCATCCGGAAAGTGTTGATTGAACCAGGGCAAAGCGACCTCCCAAAAAGCGGGGGTTCTCCCGATTTGATTCTCCCAGAAGCGGCTCTGCGACTCATGAACTCCAAGGGAAACTGCTGCTCCACGGGGTGTGTATGCATGCTCTGCTCCTAGCCCTTGCTCGTAGAGAGCGTGACCTGTTTCATGCATGACGCCGTACAAACAAGAGAAGGGTTCGCTGAGGTCGTAGCGGGTGGTAAAACGGGTGTCACCAGGCCACAAACCTGCAGAAAAAGGATGGGTGGATGCATCCATCCGCCCTGCTTGGAAATCAAAACCCATGGCTTCTGAAACTTGGGTACAAAAGGCAGTCTGAGCGTCGATTGGGAAATTCAATCCTTCAGGCCACTGGGGGTCAGGTGTGTTGGCTTTGGCGGCCATAATGCTGTCCAAAAGGGGGACAAGACGTTGCCTCAAGCCTGCGAATAATGGATCATAGTCTTCCACTTTCATGCCAACTTCAAATTCATCGAGGAGTGCATCATAAGGGGTCCCTTCAACGTCAAGGTAGGCTATTTTCTCTTTCGTCATGGCGATCAAACGCTCCAAGTGGGGTTCGAAAGCAGAGAAGTCTGATGCTTCTCGGGCCTTTTGCCATGCCATCATGGCTTCTGACGTGCTGTGAGCGTAATCTGCAACAAACTGTTCTGGCAACTTGACGGCCTTGTCATAGGCACGGCGCATTTCGCTCACATTGGCTTGTTGGTCTTCATCGAGGCCTTCAACGGCCTCCAGAGCATCGAGCATCACACCAAGCGAGGGGGCGATCAAACGGACGTGAGCTTCCTTAGCGAGCCAAGAAAGCATGTCAGCTCGAGCTGCTGCTCCCTTTTCCGGCATGATGGTTTCTCGGTCCCACCCCAGATGCCCTTGAAGGGCTTGGAGTCGATGGATGTCTTTTACCGCTCCAATGAAGTCATCATAGGTGCTCATGCCTCGACCAGCATCTCATGGGTCAAGAACGCTCGTATGCCCGATTAACCTTCGTTTTCAACAAATGGATTTGGGAATTCCTGCCACACCTTCAAGATACAAGAGGCCCTCGACTTATCATGGCCGGTACGTTCCCCGAGAACGATGACTCCGAAGCCATCAATGAAGACCGCGAAATTGACCAAGCCGTCGCAGAACTCGAGGGCGTCCGCACCCCTCCAACCATTGATTCAAACACTGAACCGGTGGAGGAAAGAAACCCCGCTGATGAGGAACCATTCAATGAACTTTCAACGGAAGAAGTTGCAGAACAACTTCGCCGAAGTGGAACGATGGTGATCGACACCTGCATGGATATTCGTCGCGGCGAGAACGTCTTGATTGTCTGCGACCCGACCACTGGAGACATTGGACAAGCACTCCACGAAGCGGCCAACGAACGTTCTGACCGAGTCTTGCTGATCGTGATGCCAAAAGCTCGCCATCATGGAGAAGAGCCACCTTCGCCGGTGGCCAACTTGATGCGGCAACAACAAGTTGTCATCGCTCCAACACGGTATTCACTCACGCACACACGAGCCGTCCGTCAAGCACTCAAAGACGGGGCCAGGGTCGCAACAATGCCCGGGATGACCAATGAAATGTTCAGCCGAGGTGGCATGTCCGCTGATTTCAAAGAGGTCAAGCGTCGAATTGGAGACCTTGGACCGCATCTTCGTCGACGTCGTATCCTCAATGTCAAATCTGAGCAAGGCACTGATGTCACGTTTGAAGTCAATTGGCGGGAATGGAAACTCGACGATAATGGCATTTGCAACCGTCCACGGATGCTCACCAACCTTCCTGCTGGCAAAGCGTTCATCATGCCTCGCGAGGGCACGATGAACGGTACTGTGGTCATCGACGGTTCTTGGGAATCAAACCTCGTCGACGAACCTGTGACCCTGACCATTGAGGGCGGCATGGTGGTTGATGTCACCGGTGGTACAATCGCAGCCGCAATACGACAAGAGTTTGGCGAGGCTGCTGGACGCTTACGAGTCAAAGATCGAGAGAACGTGTGGACCGTTGCTGAATTTGGATTTGGTATGAATCCACAAGCACGCCTGTCTGGAAACGTGTTAGAAGACGAGAAGCGACTTGGAACCTGTTACTTTGCTGTCGGTGACAATACGGCCCTAGGTGGTACGTCCTCCGTTGGAATTCACATCCCAGGGGTACTCAAAGAACCGAGCGTTTGGTTTGATGACACACAAGTCCTCGACAAAGGTCAATTCCTTTTGCAACTGTGATCACTGAACGGCATTCTGCGTCCCACATACAGGGCAGAATCGCCAGTATGGATCAAGGCCAATGCCACATCCACGGCACATCACACCTGAGCGAATTGTTGGTTGGACAGAAGGCATCGTTGGGTGGGCTTGATTCCATTGATGCGTGGGTTGTTGTTGATTCCATCCCTGCTGTGGTTGTCCTTGCTGTGGTTGACCCTGCTGTTG
>JAPKCS010000041.1 GCA_028822845.1 Candidatus Poseidoniaceae archaeon
CGCCCTGATGGATAAGAGCTGAAAGCATCTAAGCTCGAAGCCACCCCAAAGACGAGACACCTCAGAACACTCGTAAAAGACGAGATTAATAGAATGCGGATGTAAGCACGAAGGTTTTCCGACGTGTTCAGTCCAGCATCACTAACGTTCGAGCATCTTTTTTCGTATGTATCCGCACCATGAGTGCTCTTCGTCTAATAGTTCATGCCAATTCATAATTCACGCGACGTTTATCGTCGCACTCAGATCCGATTCGAAGGAAGATGGGTGCACGGTCACAGCGGTAGTGTTTACCTGGTCTCATTCCGAACCCAGAAGTCAAGCCTACCTGCGTCTCTCCCATTACTGTGGTACGAAAGTCCACGGGAAAGGAAGTCACTGTGCCCCTCTTCTTTCACCTTCGGGTTTCCTCAAATCTCACTTCGGTGGGCGCTTGGCCGGTTACTCCATTTGGAGTACCGGCCTTTTTTGCGTTCTGTCGCTTCTTCATGCCCTTCCATAGACTCTTTAGAGAGACCCGACAGCACCCCAAAAGAGGACATCACCATGGGCATTGGAACCGCAGACATTTTTGGTAGCGATCAGGTCGGTATTCACCTAGCAGCGGTCGGAAACGTCGTTCTTCATCCAACAGAACTCCCAATTCATGTTCTCGAAACCATCGAGTCCTGTTTGGAGCTCGAAATGGCAGCCGTTTCCATCGGTGGCTCAAACCTCATTGGCGCCCTAGTCGCCGGCAACAGCCGTGGTATGGCCGTTGCAGACATCGCAACAGAAAGCGACATTGATGCTCTTACAGCGTTTGGCGACGTTGTTGTGATGGAAGGTGGTGTGAACACCGCTGGAAACCTTCTCTTGGTCAACGAACGAGGCGTTATCGCTTCACCTAGCATTCCATCAGCAGGATTAGAAATCATGGCGGAAGTCATGGGTGCCCAAGTTGTCGCAACCACAATCGCAGGTTCTGACGTCGTTGGAAGCCTTGGTCTGACCAACGATCAAGGTGTTTTACTCCATCCTGACGTGACGCCAGAGGAAGTCCTCCTCATTGGTGACGTTCTTGGCGTCCCTCCAATGGTTGGAACGGTCGCCTTTGGCTCTCCTTTAGTCGGTGCAGGCTCCTGTGCTTCAAACAACGGTGTTATCGCAGGAACTGAGACTACAGGCCCTGAATTGAACCGTATGGAAGACGCTCTTGGGCTTATTTGAACAACTTTCTTCACTGAAATGTTCAAAGACCGAATTCGATGGTCATGATGCATGGCTGATATGCTGTATCAAGGCAAAGTGAAGCAAGTGTGGTCGACCGACGACCCAGACATCCTCGAATTCAGGTTCACAAACCAGATTTCAGTCTTCGACCAGATCATACCTTCCCTTATTCCTCGGAAAGGTGAATCACTCAATCGGACAACCGCTCATTGGTTCAAGTTGATTGAAGAAGAAGGCATTTGCGGAACCCACTTGGTTGAAGTCAACGCACCTGATCGTTGCTTAGTTAGGAAAGTTGAGATCATCAAAGAACCAGGCATGGTCCCACGGGATATGGAATGGGTTTTCGTACCCCTGGAAATCATTTGCCGACACTACCTTTCTGGATCCGCATGGCGTCGATTCCAACGGGGAGAACTCACCGCAGAGGCACTTGGTGTCGCTGCAGATTGTGACTACGGTGCTAAACTCGCCAAACCATTCCTTGAAGTCACCACCAAATTCGAGGCCTATGATCGAAACATCACCAATGAAGAAGCACTGGTCATATCCAACATCACCGAAGAAGAATTGAATGCCATTTTTGAAGCAGTTCTAAAAATCGATGAACTCATTGAACGGGAAGCTGCCAAGAACAACCTCATCCACGTCGACGGGAAGAAAGAGTTCGCTCTTGGACCCGACCGCAAAGTTGTGCTCGTCGATACCTTTGGTACCCTTGATGAAGACCGTTGGTGGGACGCAGAAGCCTATGCCAACGGCGAATGCATCGAACTGTCAAAGGAATCAGTACGAACTCATTACATCGAGGCCGGTCATCAAAAAGCCCTCAAAGAGGCTCGTGACACAGGTGCAGAAGATCCTTCGATTCCAGCCCTTCCTCAAACCGTTATCGACACGACAGCAGCACTGTATGCTTCCATGTACGAGCGATTGACTTCGTTGAAGTTCTGATCAAGCGTGGGAACGCAAGAACATGCCAACTTCCCTACGCTCAGCCGCTCGTAGAACTGCAATGAGGTTCTTACTTGCATCTCGCATGCCACCATCGATCGGCTCGTCAGCAGTAACGCTCCAACCACGTCCAGCGAGTCCACGTCGCAATGACGCAGCTTCTTCAGCAGTGAGGTAACCTCGAATGTCAAGTCCAGCTGTTCCTTCATTGTAGCGATGGTTGCCGATGTGTTGGTCGCTCAGCCCGCTGTTCAGTTGTTCAAGTAATGTTAAAATTTCGTCCATGCCCATCCGTTGAGATATGGCAGAACCATGGTTGATTGGTCGCATATGTGCGATCATGTAACTGATCGAAGAACCGTCGCCATGGGGGAAGCGACCAACACGTTCTCTCGCTTTCACATCTCCAAGTGGGACAGTCTGCCCCTCTTTCGTCAGCGCAACACATGATGTGAACAGGAGCGTCGGATCGTCCCATGGAATGTTGGTGCGGATTTCCGGCGTTTTGAGGCCCTGTTCCTTGAGGCGTTTCATGAGGGATGGAGAACTGTTCAAAACATCTGACCATGGCTGATTGTCGCCAGCAGCACTTGCATCAAGCGCAGGTAGGATCAGACGGGCTAAATCACCATCACATGCATCCAAGGTGATGAACGGGCTTGTAGCCCCGTCTAAGGTGTCAAGGTCCATGTTTGCGGCTTTCGCCGATGTGTGATAAGACCTTGCGTTGCTTCCGTTCATTCTTTACCAAAGAAATCCCGCATTCTGTCTTGCCTTCCTTCAGGGCTCGGCGCATCCGTGGTGATCTCATCTCGCATCGATGCCAAGCGACCTGATGGTGTCGCATCTTCCTCATCTGGTAGGTCGATCACTTCGATTGACTCCACACGGGCTTGAGTTGTGTCAATGACATCCGGTTGTGCCTCAACCGGTGCTGTTGGAAGCTCGAATGAGAATTCATCGACCTCTTCTACAACCGTTTCTTCAACTGGTTCAATGTGTTCAAGCGGTTTCGTGGTCTGTTCCCTTCTCGCGTTTCCTTTGTCGTTTTTGCTTGAGCCATTCTTTGCTGGTTGGGTGACGCCTGCGAGGTAAGCGACAACGAGCAACAAACTGGCAACCACAACACTGATGATCACTTCACTGCTTTCAACCAGAGGCTGGTCAGGAGCCTTGTAAAATGCAATTGCCTCATCGTCTTCGCTGTTGTCGTCAAGGTCATAGGGGGCATCGCACCTTAGATTGGCTTTGAGTTCTTCATCATCTTTCATGCCATTCGGGGCTGGGATGGTCACCACTGGTGGGAAGTCACCTTCTGCGACATCGATGACCCTTGTTGTGGTCCAACCGCTGTCGAGACTGAGGACTGTGACATGGCAATTGACGCCTGCCAAGCGGTCCCAAGAAACCCTCTGGACGCTCACCTTGAGGTCTTCATCAGCCGAGAATGAAAAGATTCCAATGTTCCAACCGGATGCTCTGGCAATTGTTTCAATGGAACGTTCTTCCAGAATCCGACCATATGAGTCGATCACCATGACACTAATGGTGCGGGTTCCAGCGCTTGGCTTCCACCCAGTGACGTTGAGTTCATAGGTTGCATTCGCACCAGATGCCAAAATGATTGAATCGATCTTGAGTGAAACCGTTTCACCATGGTCGGTGATCATGAGGATGGTAGCCCTCACTTCCTCATCACTCGAAGCAAGAACTTCGCAGTCACCAATTCGTCCTTCCAATTCCACACGTCCTAAATCGACGAACGCCTGTGTGGTGAGGTCGCAACGAACATCAACAATCGGAAGGTCATACCCATAAATGTAGATTGACATACGGTCTGAATCATCGCTCGAGGATTGCAAGAGCATTTCATTGGCAACCGATCCTATTGTTAGTTCAACACCTTGGTCGAGCAATTGGAGGTCATCGGTCGTTGTCAGGCCACCATCGATCACCTGGCCGAGTTCAATCGTGACAACCGTACCTGAACGGCCGGATTGGACTGGAGTGCTGTGGAAGGTGTACGCACCATGTTCGACTTCCAAGTCATGTGACACCACGCCCAGGGTCGGATGAACCAATTCAATGGTGACGATGAAACGTTGTTCATTCCAATTTGATTCTGGAGTGAGCATGAGCGGCAGTCCAATCATTTGACCTGGAGCAATGACCAGTTGGCTTGAGCCGTTAAGGGTCCAACCGGTAGGAAGACCAGTGACCGTGACTTGCATCACTGCCACATCATTGCCATGGTTTTCAACCCAGGCTGTTGGCATACCGCCATCAGCGTTGACCTTCCAAGTTCCCCGGTGTTCGATGCTAATGTTGGCTTCTTCACCGACTCGAACAGGTATTTCCTGCACAATTTGACCGGCACCATTGGCATCAGAGATACGAATACGAAGCACGCCGACTTCTCCAGCCAACGCACCTTCTGGTGGTGTGACAAACACAGTTACGGTTGTGCTTTGCCCAGGGTTGACCACATTCCCGTTGTTCGGGAGCGAAATCGCCCATCCTTGACCAGCTTTTGTGTACCAAGGTGCTTCGGGATGATTGCCTAACTGATCGACCTTCAATGTGAGGTTCTCTCCGCCAGGTGCGATGGTGAGTGATGTATTGGAGAGGTTGAACCGCCAGCCTGAATCATGGCTTACTGTGAAGTTGAGGGCTGTGCTCTTGACAAATATATCTCCGGAAAAGAGTTCTAAATTTAAGATGGCAGCGGTGAGGTACCATGCATCATCTGGTACGGCGAACGTGACGCTCATGGCCTCGCTTCCATTGACGGCGATTGGTTCAGAGAGCACATCAGTACTTGTCCAAACAGATGTATCGTTCCCGGCAGGAGTGATGATGAATGATGGATTGACGGTGAGTGTATCGGGGGTGTTTCCAATGTTGGTGATGTTGAAATTGACGGTGACCTCTTCACCCGGAATAACCGCATTGGATGCTACCGTGATGTCCGAAATATTCCACTGATGGTCAGGTTCGGCTTGAATCATCAAGGAGGCGGTTGAAGCAACACGCTCATCGCCCAGTGAGGTCCAAGTGAAGACCACTTCAAAGGGTGTGAGGGCAGGAATATCTTCTGAGAGGCGCACATCCACCGTGGCTATGGTCGTGGCGAGAGGGCCTAAGGTGCGCTCAGCGTTGTAGATCGTGAACTCAACCTGTGGTGGTTGGGCCATGTTTGTTCCTGCAACCGCTGCGCCAGTGAGCACAAAGGTGTCCTCGCCATTGCCTGGGTTTTCCAGACGCAATAAGATTGATTCGGTTTCACTGACGTTGAAGGACACGACGGTCTCTTGTCCAGAAGGGAGCGGTTCAAGAACGGTTGCTGCTGAACGGAACACCTGCAGAACATGCAGTGAAATGTTGAGTTCATAATGAGGTTCCGTTGATTCGTCTTGGGAAAACACATGCCGCTGGGGTACGGCGTTGACGGGAAGACTCAGTTCCAAGGTTCCTGAAGCAGGGGCGTCAGGTGTGCCGGTGATCTCGAGGTAGGTTCCGTTGACTGAGAGGTCGCCAGTAGCGCTCCATACCCATCCGGTGTGAATCATTTGTGCCGCTGCCATGTTCCATTCGAGCGAACCATCGGAGGGGAGGTCCGTTTGAACACTCCAACTCAGTGTGGTGTTCGGAAGCGTTCGAATGTGCGAAGGTGTGGCTTCAAGTTCGCTTGCTTGGAAGGTGATGTCCATTTCTTGACAAAGGGTGGATTCACCGCTTCCTATGCATAACGTCAGCATGCTGCTGCTGGTTGAACCGAGTTGAACACCCGACGGTACGGGGAGGGTTGCAAACAACTCAATGTCTTCATTTGGCCCCAGTGTGAGTGAGAACACTTCGGTTCCTTCTGATGTAAACAAGGCAGGTGTTCCGCCCCACGAGGGTGCTGTCCAGTCGATGGAAGTTGTGCTTTCTTGTGCGTTGCCTAGGTTCTCCACAACAAGCCATGCACTTGCATCGTGGTTCAGCCGACCGAATCCAGTTGATTCGCCCAACCCTGATGGGCCAACGACAGAGAGTCCACGTGTTCTCAAGACCTCAATCGGAAGGCGGAGTGTGGTCACAACGTTTGTGTCCTCATCAAGGGTTAGCATCAAGTCGACGTAGGAGTTTTCATCGCCAAGAGCAGTGGAAGGAATGCTGATCCCAAAGGACACCGAAAGAGGTGTGTTTGGAATCAAGGTGGGCGTGAGGTCTGAATCACCGTTGGGACTGAAGGTCCACCCTTCAGGCAAAGATTGGTCATCGTAAGTCAAGGTCCAATCGGCTGTTCTCGAACCAATGGCAACCAGGTCCAGAGAAATGGTGTCGGTTGTGCCAGGTGAGATTCGGATTGGGTCAAACGGTGGGTCAATACGGGATACGAACGGGTCGACAATGTTCAACACCATCGAGGCGTTGTTGTTGTCCTTTCTTGCTTCTGTAAGGTTGTTATTGACGTCCAGGACAAGTGTGAATTCATGCTCACCCAGTTCTGCGACAAACGTAGCACTGAATGTGAGTGGTCCGCCTTCCCCACTCGGAGAGACAGGTTCCACCTCAGCAAACCGCTCACGTGCGATTTCCTCACCATTCATACGCAAAACGGCATCGACATTTTCTTGATTGTCGAGCGTTCCTATGTTGGAGAATTGACCAGTAACGGTGACTTGGTCACCAGGGTCGGGACTGGCAGGGTTGAAACTAATCCCTCGGTTATCAGCCAGTGGGGCGAGGTCAGCAGCCAATTGTGACACCAGTGTATCACCGATGAGAATGTCGATCGTACCATCGCCGTCCATGTCGGCAGCCGCAGGGCTGGCCCAAACACGGTGAGGCATAGCGATGGGTGAAGACCATGCGTTGTTGATGTCAGCCGAAGCACCAGTTTCTCCATCAAAGGCCCACAGGCGCATTCCAAAGGGCACCAACAACTCTGGAGCCCCGCTGCCATCAATATCGAGCCAAATTGGAGACGCGACTGCGATTTCATCATTGTCGTTGCCGTTGCCTCGTTGGAGGTCACGGGACCATTCCTTGAACGGTGTATCATCGCTGATGTCATGGCACCCTGTCAATCCTTGGCGGTTGAATGAGAATTGTGATTCGGAAAACCATGTGACCCAACAGAGTCGATCGTGCAAACCATCACCGTTGGTGTCGACGACCAAAGGTTCTGCATCAGCGTAGCCATTGGGTGCACGGAAATTAAAAATTTGATTGGTTGATGTGAGTTCCATACCAATGTAACGGGCTCCAAGGCCTGAGGTACGTCCGTTTGCATCGGTGGGGACCGTGATGATCATTTCTGGTGCCTCATCATCGTCCAATTGTGCAATGACCGGTCCCGGTAACCTCAATCGAGGAGCGTCGGTATCTGAATCAGTTCCTTGAACCGCCACCCGTTCCCAATCGAGGGATCCAGTTGCACCATCGATGCGCCAAACCCACATCGAACCACCATTGGCATCGATGGTTGTCAGCACAATGGCTGTGTTGGTTGAATCAAGGGCGGCCCATGCGGGAGACGAAGGGTGCGTACCACGGTCCAAAGCCACAGCCCAATCAGCTTCTGAAGGAACGCTTGTTGTCAATGAGAAGGAGAGGACCGTTGGATCGTTGGAGGTCTCATCCACCACTGCTAACACCAGTTCTGGACTTCCATCCAATGACAAATCAGCGAGCAAGGGTTGGGTGACAGAGAGATGATTGCTTTGCGACGAAGGGGTATGTGGGCTCTCAATTCCGATTCGATAGTCGACATCGGTGTAGCCCCATAGTTTTTCATTTTCATGACCTGATTTTTCCCATCCAGACTCAGTGCAACTCAATTCCGGTGACCAAAGTTCAATGTTGATTGCGGATTGAGTATCATAGACGAGGATGATTTCTTGGCGTCCATCGTTGTTGACATCGGCTATGCTTGGTGTCGATCTCACATCCTTTGTCTCGCCTATGTTGACTTGCCATGCGATTTTGGCATCGTCACCTGCAACCAGCGTAAGGTAGGTGTCGGTGGTGTCGCTGTGGACAAGCACGGCAAAGAGGTCTTCATCCGCACAGCGTTCCAGAGCAGCAGGGGGTGCGGTAACGCTCGATGAAAAATCCGCAATGACTGAGCCATAGGTGTCGCTGCCCACGCCATCGTCCAATGCGACCCAATTGACGCCAGGTTCCTTGATGGTCCCAAGCGTTAGGACGTCAGAAACCAACCCCTCTCCGGGGCCACCTTCTGGTCCGTGGGCAGGCATGCTTCCGTTGTGAGTTGGCGTCCGCCCGAATTGGCCCCACGGTTGTTCAAGGCCCGTCCATGCATTGGCAGAGCCGGTGAGACTGGATGTGGTTGGCTCGGCGAAAACCATGGTTGGCTGGTTGGCCACCAACATCGGCGACATGGATGCTAGAATGAACATCAAAACCGGCAGCAAAGCCGAGGCGAAATTTCCCCCGCCGTCAAGCGCTTTACCGGTCATGACACCGAAGCAGGTTCGGGGGGTTGTTATGGGTTATGGCGGTCTGGCTCTGAAAACATCGATTCGGGGGCTCTATCACGACCTCCAGAACGACATCCTTCTGCATGTTCTTCGCACTCCGAATGCTTGGAATGAGGCGAGTGGATTAAATAGAGGTCGTCGGTGGCGAGAATGACTACGGTCGACTTCTCTCCCGAGGCGGATGCCGGTGAAGGACGGAATGGGTTTCCCACTCCTCTTCTCGCATCGTTTCTGAGTTGTTGAACGCAGAGGTGAACATTATGTACAAAATTGTATCAAGGGAAGACACGATCCGCATTCCTGCCGAATACATGCGCAAAGGCGCATCGCTGAATGATCACATCGATCGACTTTCAATGACTGCATTTGAAGGTCGCTTCGATGAACAAAACCGCTTTATTCTCCTAACCACGAACCACGAACCACTCGGCCGAGGTCGAATCATTCACGGTGACGGTGCTATTTACCAACGTGTTCGCTTCGATGCCGTGCTCTTTTGCATGGAAGATTACGAAGTGGTCGAAGGCGCTGTTTCCGAAGTCAACGAATTCGGTGCTTTCGTCCGAATCGGCCCAATGGAAGCTCTCCTTCACAAGTCTCAAATCATGGAAGACCACGTTGATGCCAACGTCGGCATGGGCTGGATCGAAGGCCGTCAAAGCGGTCGTCGTATCGGTGTTGGAAACTCAGTTCGGGCTCGAATTGTTTCGCTCTCGCCTGACACCTCTGACCCCCGCCGCTCCAAGATTGGATTGACCAGCAAGCAACCGGGTCTCGGATGCCACACCTGGCTCGATGAAGACAATGAATGAGGTGATGATGTATGGTTAAGCTCCCCTTCGCATGCGCAGAATGCCACCTCGTCCTCGACGACGGTGTCGATCAATGCCCTCGCCACCCATCCGCTCAAGTGTCCACTGATCACCAAGGATACGTCATCATCATCAACCCTGTTCGGTCTGATATTGCCAAGAAATTGGAAGTCGAACTACCGGGGAAGTACGCACTCAAAGTAAGCAACCGATAAGGAGATGAAAAGTATGGAAATAGTAAACAGAACCGAAAACAAACTACTCAACCGCGTTGAAATCGATTTCAGCTGGCAGCATATTGGACTTGCAACCCCTTCTCGAAAGGAAGTCATGGATTTGGTCCGAACCCTTGAACCAAAATCTAACCCCGACTGCATTGTTGTCAAAAACTGCAACACCCGATTCGGTCAACCACTGACCACCGGAACTGCATTCGTCTACGGCGAAGTTGCAGCAATGAACGTTGAACCAAGTTACATTCACAAGCGACACGAGCAATTCTGGACCCCAAAGGCCCCAGAAGCTGAAGAATCCTCCAAAGGAGGTGACGAGTGATGGGCGACGGTCCTA
Source organism: Candidatus Poseidoniaceae archaeon (assembly GCA_028822845.1). Taxonomy (GTDB): domain Archaea; phylum Thermoplasmatota; class Poseidoniia; order Poseidoniales; family Poseidoniaceae; genus MGIIa-L1. The sequence goes on from JAPKCS010000041.1 coordinate 10,040, forward strand.
AAGCTGGTGCAAAGTGGTCCAAGTATTCCATCGCCGACGATGGAACCTTGACTCGTAAGGCTGAGTTCTGCCCTCAATGTGGTCCAGGTGTCTTCTTGGGCGTTCACAAGGACCGCAAGTCATGCGGTCGTTGCGGTCACACTGAAACCAACGAGTGATGATCAAGCGAGCAACGCTCGCACATCATTCAGAATGCCTTGAGCATTCCAATCATCATGTGTCCAGCGCACGCGTTGCCAACCATCCTCATCGACGAGAACAACACCGTTGGTATGTTCAATGTCATAGTACACCGTATGACCTCTTCCAAGGCTTGTTGATTGATTTGACTCGGTAAGGACCAATCCGATGTTGAAGTCGGTCCATACCTGTTCAATCAGTGATAGGTTCGCCTCGGAATCAACAGGCGTGGTAAGGTGAGGCCAAGTGACGTTGAGATCGTTTTTGTAATTGGTGAGCCCGACAGGTCCATCTCGCCATGGATCAACGGTGATTGACAGAAAACTTGTGTTGTTTCGTTCAGCGTCTCCAAGTTGCGATTGGACCCACGCCATGTCGCTGGTTGTCGTGGGGCACACATCGGGGCAGTTCACGTAGACGAACCCGACGATGAGCACTTGGCCTGAGAGGGTGCTCGAATTAAACAGCGAACCGTCATCGCTTTCTAGAACGAATGGTCGAAAGGTCACAGGTGGGTTGAGGTCATCCCCTTGGTAAATCTCAGCACCAATTGGCGACATACAACCTGCAAACAACAACGTTGCAACAAGAAAGAATCCAAAGAGGCGTTGCTTCAAACGATTCGCCTCATCGGTTCTTGCGTTGACCGTGTGCAAAAGCAGCACCGATGATCAGCAACACCATCCAACTCGTGTCGAACAGAAGCCCGGTTATGTTTGTTGGAAGTCGAGGTTCTTCAATCAATTCTGGCATGTGAGCATACACAGTTTGAGTGCTCATTCCACCGGGTGGTCCACCGCCACCGCCACCGCCGCCACCGCCGCCTTGGCCGCCTCCAGCATTCGAGTCAT
>JAPKCS010000006.1 GCA_028822845.1 Candidatus Poseidoniaceae archaeon
GTCCTATTGGACTGCAAGGGGCCCTTTTAAAATACTCATTTCTTAGTGTCCAACGCATCTAATCTTCGTTCGATATCTTTCCTAGAGGCGTCTACCTTCTTCCGCTCCATCTCGGCATACTCCTCACTTGTGAGTTGTTTTGAACCGATTAGAAGTTGCATGAGATTGTCTATAAAATAGCCCAAAAGAAAGCAGCCAAGCATCAAGAATAGAGTTACAGCATCAAATACCATAGAGTTTCCAAAGTATGAGGCCTTTTCAAATGATGGCCCAGAAGGAAACAACAGTGGTGATGATCAGACAACGCCTTGTGCGGTCATGGCTTCAGCAATCTTGAGGAAGCCTGCAACGTTTGCTCCAAACACATAGTCACCGGGACGTCCGTACTTGGCAGCGGTCTCTGCTGCATTCTTGTGAATGTTGACCATGATGTTGTCGAGTTTTGCATCGACTTCTTCACGGGTCCATCCAAAGCGAAGGGAATTTTGTGACATTTCCAAACCTGAAGTAGCAACACCGCCGGCATTGCTTGCTTTACCAGGTGCGAACATAACGCCGCTCTTCTGGAAGATTTCCACTGCATCAGGTGTGCAAGGCATGTTGGCGCCTTCTGCGACTGCGATGACTTCGTTGTCGACGAGCATCTGTGCTTCTGCTGCGTTCACTTCGTTCTGTGTGGCGCATGGAAGAGCCACATCGACGTTCACGCCCCAGAGTCCATTCGAGGAAGGTTCTGGTGCGGATGGAGTGAAGGTTGCGCTGCTGAACTTAGCCACGTATTCTGAGATTCTGCCTCGACGAGCGTTCTTTAAATCCATGATCCATGCGAGTTTCTCTCTGTCAATGCCTTCTGAATCGTGTATAAATCCACTCGAGTCTGACATGGTGATCGGCTTACCGCCCAAGTCGAGAACTTTTTCACAGGCAAACTGTGCGACGTTTCCTGAACCGGAGATCGAGACAGTCGCGCCTTCGAAGGACTTGCCTTGAGCTGCGAGCATCTCACGTGCGAAGTACACAAGACCGTAGCCTGTTGCCTCAGGACGAACCAAGGAACCGCCATAGGAGAGTCCCTTGCCAGTAAGCACACCAGCTTGGAACTCATTTTGCAATTTCTTGTACATACCGAACATGTAACCAATTTCCCGACCACCGACACCAATGTCGCCAGCAGGAACGTCACAGTTATGGCCGATATGTCGCCAAAGTTCCATCATGAAGGATTGGCAGAAGCGCATGACTTCACCATCGGACCTGCCCTTTGGATTGAAGTCTGCACCACCCTTTCCGCCGCCCATAGGAAGACCGGTCAAGGAGTTCTTGAAGATCTGCTCAAAGGCAAGGAATTTCAGGATGGAAGCGTTGACGCTCGGGTGGAAGCGAAGTCCGCCTTTGTAAGGACCGATTGCTCCGTTGAATTGAATTCGATAGCCACGGTTTACGTGGATGTTTCCTGCATCATCGACCCAAGGAACACGGAAATGAATCAAACGTTCTGGTTCAACGATTCGTTCAATGATGCTCTTGTATTCAGGATGCTGCTCAACAACAGGTTCGAGGGATTCAAGGACTTCCCAAACGGCTTGATGGAATTCAGGTTGGTTTGGGTCGCGAGCGACCACTGCGTCATAAATTTCTTTCGTCACGCTCATTCAATCACCGGTATACGCAATGTATTGATTCGGTCCAAATGCAGACCCTTTCTAAGGGTTACCTCGGCTCGCGCACTCTTGACGGCCTTTTCCTAGCCAAAAACAGAAGGCTGGAATCAGTATGGGCAAACGGTGTTGAATCGATTCAATTGTTCAATGCGGCGTGTGCCGTTCTCGTCAATTTCGGCCATCGAGCGGATGGATTCTTCAATCATTGTGTGTTGATCTTCCTGGATACCAATAATTGTTCGAAGGGAATTGAGCATAGACCACTCATCTTCGGAGATGACTTCATCATCCAATGCCGCTATGAGGGTGGTTTGGTAGGTCGCTGCATCCCCCATTCGGTGGCCTGCGTAATCTTCTTCCAATTCATCGAAGGGATCGGTTGTTTCCCCACGGGCAACCGACAAACACTCGGCTGTATCGCTTGGACGTACACCAAGCGCTTCTGCCAAAACCTTGAGGATTTGAGCTTCATCACTGGTGATGATGTCATCACCCAATGCTTCTTTCAGAGTTCGGAGGTACAAGTACAATCCACGAGATGGTTTGAGGGCCATGGCTCGGTGAAACAGTTGCGGTATTTAGAATCATATCGAGCAAAGGCGGTGACTTGCAACCTGGTGGCAGAAGTGACTCAGTGCGCCCCCTTCGAACGTGATTGAGGATCTGTTCGGACCACTGAGGGGCTAGAAAAACCCAATCGCCACTGTAATCACCTGTAAGTCAATCTGTCATCAAAAAGAATACTACTATAAGCCCATGGACCTAGGCAAGGATACAAGAGGAACCAGAAATGACCGCACCAAGCAACCTCGTCTCGCTCAGAATCACTGAGGAAGACATGGCCATGCTTGACGCACGTGTTGGCATGGACGGTGCTCGAAACCGCTCCGACGTCATTCGTCAAGCGATTCAGCAATTCCTCAACGGACAACCTTTGGTCCAAGGCATGGATTCGGTACGAATTCCTCTCGGTCATGGCGACAAGCGATCGCTTGGCCTCCTTTACGAACTCCAGGGTACGACCCCTGAGATTGCTGCCCAAGAAGGGCTTTCACTTTACATCGCAAACGCCGTGAAGGCGCATGCTGAAATGAACACACAACTCGAAGGTTTGCTGGTTACGGCCAAAGAATCAACGATGCGACGCGAAGAATACCACGAATGAGTGGGTGAGAGTGCTGGAGGGGATGGAATGAATTGGCAAAACGAAACGGATGAAACTCGTGGAGCCACCTTCAATGCTGTACAGGAAATGTCTAGCCTGTATGGATTAGCCTCTTTGCGTCTGCGTGCCCGTCTTGCACGCACTGGACAGAACAACCCAACACACCTCCCCCCGAAAGACGGGCGGGGGGACTTTGATTCCACCCCAGCTTGCTGAGTTGGTGGTTCCCACGTGCCCAGGTCCCCCACGATCCTGGGCACAATCATTCACTGCAGTGTAAACGCTGCATCACTTCCAGCCCCCAATCCTTTAGAGGTGTCGGCAGCGAACCTAAACTATGGGTCGTGAAGGGAATCAAGCGACCTCCGAGGAATTTCCTTTCCTTGCCCACAAAAAACCACGCCCTGGGCAAATCGAAATGATTCATGAGTCACGAGAGGCGCTACGTAACCAAGGCCATCATCTCGCAGCAGCACCAACTGGTATTGGGAAAACAGCTGCTGCCCTTGCAGCAGCGATTGAAATCTCTCGAGCGAGCAGCCATCCATCACCAATCCTTTTCCTCACTGGTCGCCAATCACAACACACCATCGTTGTCAACACCGTTCGCAGCATCAATGAACGCCTGCCCGAGGGTGAACGACCGGTCAGTGTCGCAGACATCATTGGTCGAAATGACATGTGCAAAGACGTCGATGTGTTGTCAGGGAAATGTTTCTGTGAACAAGGCACCTCTGACGACTCGAAACAATCCGGAAGAGAAGAAGTGAGAAACTTCATCCTTCAATTCCCACGGCACGTCGATGAAATCATTGACAAAAGTAGGGTCTGGGGCGTTTGCCCGTGGGCTATTTGTCGATCTGCCGTCAAGGATTCTGATGTCCTCATCTGCGATTATAATCACGTATTTGCCGAAGCCGTGCGGGAAAAATCACTCGGACCGATGAGCGTTGACTTGGAAAAATGTATTCTTATTGTGGACGAAGCCCACAACCTGCCAGACCGAATTCGGATGAGTATGGAGCGGATCATCACGCCAACCATCGTCCGAAGCGCTGAGGTTGACCTCAATGAGTATGTTGAAACCTTGGCGGAAACATACCGTAAAAATGCCTCAAACTCAACTCTAAAGGAGTTGGATATGGCCACATGGGCTTGGGAAATTATCAAAATTGCCCGAGTAAAGACGGCTGACTTGTTTCGTCAATTGCATACAGACCTTCTCATGGACAAAGAGGAATCCCATGTGGAAGTGAAACGCTTGCTCGATGTCATTCATCGTTCGTGTGACGAGTATGAAGGCGTCACTGGACAGAAAACCCTGTCTGAACAACCTCCTGCTGGCAAGGCAGAAGTGCAGCGGAAACACCGCTTAATTGGCTTATCTGAAATTTTACTCAAGGTCCAAATTGACCAAGAAGCCGGTGATGATGAAGAGGACAGTGAGATCCATGCCCACCGCCTGGGACACATCTTGAAGATCATTGAATCCTATGGTGACACCCCGGCTTTGAGTTTGGTGTTTAGCACCAAAGGCAAGGAAGGGAAAATCACATCCCATCTGCTCGATCCAGGACTTGTTTCTGGACCTTTGTTCGCTTCAACAAAAGGCTCCATCCTCATGTCTGGAACCTTATATCCTCCGCAAATGTATGCAGACATACTCGATTTGCCCAAAGAAAAAACCACGAAAACCGCTTATGATTCACCGTTTGCAGGAGAGCGAAGACCGGTGTTGGTTGCAGGTGACGTCACCACGAGGTACGCTCAACGTTCAGCAGACATGTGGGCGAAAATACGTGCTCACCTCCAAGCTCTGATCGATGAAACACCAGGTCATCTTGCAGTGTTCTTCCCTTCATACAAAATAATGGAAGACGTCCTTGGTGACAGGGCGTTCAAGGGAGTGACAAAAACAACCGAGAGCCGTGATTGGAGCAAACAGGACATTGATTTAATTGTCCCGACTCTGAAGGAAAAGAAGGAAAAGAAGCAGCGGGTTATGCTGTGTGGCGTCTATGGTGCCCGTTTGTCAGAAGGTATCGATTACAACGGTGGTATCCTCGATGCAGTGGTGTGCATCGGTATCCCAAATGCACCACCATCGGTTCTTTCCGAATCGTTGAAGGCGTACGCTGGAGAACGGTTTGGCAAAAACAATGCGTGGCGATACACCGTCACTCAACCAGCCATCAATGCGGTTCTTCAGGCCATGGGCCGACCAATCCGTTCAATCGGTGACCGAGCATTGGTCCTCCTGCTCGATCAGCGTCATACAGATCGCACCTATGCCACATGCTATCCAAAAGACCTCAGAATGAACGCAACCAACACCCCAATGACCACAGCGAGTTTCGCCCGTCGGTTCTTTTCACGGGTCCACACCCTTGATGAAGTGTGAACAACAATCATCCAATGGAGGACGAAGGTTCATGGAGGCGGCACATAACCCACATGGCATGGCAACATGGAAACACCTCCCGGTTGGAACTGATTTGGTCCCTTCTCTTTCGGGTGAGGAAGTGGAGGCAAACATCCAGGGATTAACCGCCCAAGTGGAAGACCTCCATGCCTCATTCCACAGCGATGCAGATCATCTCAATCAGGTTCAAGCCATGCATGAACACGTCCTTGTCTCTGCTGGCATGTTGCCTGAAACCCACTTGGCAGATGTTCAACCTGAACGTCAATTGAAGTGGATGGTTGAATCACTCCACGGAAAAATGAATCCTGACGGTCTCACCATTCCCCTGCTCGGTGTGACCGCTGAAGACTTCGACCTGCACACGAAGCAACAAGGTGAGATTACCCTTGTTCGCCTTGTTGTCAAAGACGGTGAAAACGATCCGCTGGAACGCGAAATGCCAGTGCCTTCACTTTCTGAGGAAATCAGTGCTCACTACCTCAATGGGCGACTGTACCTTCGCTGGTGATCTGAACCACCGGCTCGTTTACACTCAAACTTGAGTGGACTCCCTTCAACGGGGAGGTACCTTGGTTAATCCAGAGATTTCAGTCCCCATTCGCTCCAAAGCCTGTTGGGCAGTGGCTTGGTGTTGTGGTCCAAGTTCCTCTCGACTGTACCTTGCTTGCTCGAACATACCGTCCAGTGCAACCAATGCGTCGTCTGAGATATGGGGCAATGCTTGACGAATTGCCATCTCAAACTCACGAACTGTTTCGAAGTCACGTCGCAAGAATCCATGTTCTTGGAAAGCGCCACAGAGGTTTTGGTAGCAGGTGAAGATGGCTTCACGGACCGAATCACCTGCTGCAAGGAGTTCAGCGGTGTATGCGAAAATTTCAGCAGCTTCCTCAATCAATTCCTGAGACTTCTTACGACGGTACAGCACCGTTCCGGCTGCAGCACCTGCAACAATCATCAGTGCAATGATGTACACCCACATTGGAACAGGTTCCGAAATTTCGGTGTATTGGTAGTTCGGTGACCAAGGTGATTCAGAAGCAAGGAGGTCAAACGCAGTACGGCTCTCATCGGAGAGACGAGGATCATCGATGATGATTTCCAAGTAGACTTCGCCCCAAGTGCTCGCATCCCCATAAGGTGGGTCCGAATTGAACTCGAACGTAGCAAAACCATTCTCATCGGTCAGAGGTTGAATTGGTGTTGATAGCTGGGAACCATTTTGATTGTACAGGTAAACAGTGACCTTGATGCCACCAATGCCTTGGTTGGTGTCTTGAGCAATGACGGTCACATCGCCGCCAATATCCTCGTTCTTATCTTCAACAACACTGTTGATGGAGACTTCGATATCAGCGTTCACCTTGACATAAATCAGGTGACTCTCTGACGCCCCGTTAAGGTACAGAACATCGTTTCGAGGCGCATCGATGTGGAGGTATTGCCCACCTGTTTGCAACCACGAAGGGGCTTGGCCATTCATCGAGAAGTTCCCGTTATTCCAAGCGATTTGGATGTTTTCTAAGCAACGAGCACCCTCACGGCTGGAAACGCAATCTGAACCGTTTCCTAAGAAGAGGGTGAGGTTGTTGAACACCTCGCCCAGGCCGCCGATTTCAGCGATTGAACCTGTGAGCACAATTGGAGCAAAGACATCGTCGCTGCGCACCACAATGTTCGATGAGGTACCATCGATGGTGATCATGGTGTTTGACCAAACCAGTGCCGTTGCACTCGAGGAAGCCTCAAGGTGGGCGCTGGTTCCTGCAAAGGCCACAGTCAAGGTATGTTCTCCTCGAGTGAGTTCCATTGTTGCAGGAATGATGGCCGTCCAAGATCCATCGCCAAGCGTTGTAACCGTAGCCATTTCGACATCATCGAGTCGCACACTTAGCATCATGGAAGCAAGACCGTCGTTGTTGACGGTGTCCACATCGAACAGGCGGCCCGAAAGGGTCCATGTGTCGCCACGAGTCGCGTCACGGCCGTCATCAAAGACAAGGGTCACATCTGAACGGTGAGCCAAGAAGAAGGTGGTGTTTCCAGCGTTGGAGCGGTAGTAGCCTTGGGCTTCTGCGCGTGCTTCGAGGGTATGGTTGCCAAACGAAAAGAGGTCAGGAACAGACCAATCAAAGGTGAATGCCCCGTTGGCATCTGTCAGAACACTTGCCAACAGAACACCCTCAACGGTGAGTTCAACGCTGTGGTTGGCGATCCCGAGCAGTTGATTGTCAACAACGGCACCGAAGATTGTGATGTTCTCAGCAACGGCCACCGGGCTTTCCATACTCACAGTCACTTGGATTTGGCTGTAAATATTCCATGTCCCCATGGCTTCACTTGGCAGATAGAAGGTTGTACCACTGAACCTTGTTTCAAGCGAAACAGGACCGAGGTCTGCATCTGCAGGCACTGGATAGATGGCGGTGAATGTACCGTTCGCATCGGTGGTGACGTTGGTCATCCACTCGCCGCCAAGCCAGACTTCAATCGTTAGGTTCGGCAAAGGAGCATCGACCAAGTCCAACAGACGACCCTGAATGGTCATGGTTGCTTCTCGGTTGACATCGCCACCGGGCGTGAGCAAGAGAATCTTCGTAGGCACACTCACATTGAATTCGACCTGATCGCTGCTTGGCAGATAATACTCAGGGTTGATTTGGTCGCCAACGCCAATTGGTTCGACCCAATCACGGCCGCCAAGGAAGCGGACTTCGATGATGTGGGCCCCTGCGCTTGTGTCTTCTGGCAACGTCCATCCGATGGTGAACGCTCCTGTCTGGGCATTGGTCTCAATGCTCGACACGGGTACGCCATCAACGAGAAGGTGGACAACAGCCATCGACGGTACGCCGTTGATCATCAGTGGGAGGCCTAAATCATCCATCAAGGTCCCATTCACATTGAATGCGTCACCTGCGACGAGAGTCGATGGTGCTTCGGTGATGCTGAGGTTCGTCTGGCCAAGAACGACAAACTGAGTCGTGGTATTGGAACCAATAAGACCGGTTGTACCGGCGGTTCCAGCGAACTCAACAAACAAATCAGCTGGTCCAACGCTCAAGTTGGCTGGCACATTGATGGTTCCGAAAGCAGTTCCATTCTCGAAGGTGGTGAAGGTCGACAGAGCGAAACCTGGCAAACCAACCAACACTTGTTGATTCGGGACTGCAGCGTCGGTGTTGTCCCTTAGCAAAACTTGGAAGAACACAGTGTTCCCTCGTTCAGTTCGATCATTGAGCGATGGGGCGCCAATACCGTCCAGGCTTGGTTTGATGAACATAAGCGTGGTAAATCCACGGCTGTCAAACGAATCGTTATCGGTCGAGCCAACATAGTAATTGATGTTCGGGATGAAGGTCGCTTCGATGGTGTTGTTCCCTGCTGGGAAACTGGCACCGAGGGTGATTGTAGCGTTCCAGATACCACCGACTGCAACGGTACCGCCGCTTACGGTGAAGCCAACGGGTTGGTCGTTGATTGAAAACAAGATATTCGCGGGTAAAAGCGCTCCATCACGTCGTTCAAGACCAGATCCATTGTCACTGACAATTGTACCTGTGATGTCAAACGAAGTACCAGCGACAGGGTTTGCCGCGATTGGGTCGATGATCAGAATGGTCGTGGAACGGATGGTAATCGAAGACAAGTTGACGGTTGTGGCAAGCAGATCAGAAGAGCCATTGAACACCAAAGAAACCGTGATCAGGCCCAATGGGTGACTGGTTGGAATGAGGTAACTGAAATTAGCGAAACCTTCGCCATCCGTTTGCGTACCTGGCAACCAAGTCTCATGGAAGTTAATATCGACATCAAACGCACCAAGCGGTAAGAAGAGGTTTGAGGATTCGACCAAACGAGCCGTAATGTTGACTTCCTCGCCTCGATTTACAATGATTGGGTTCAGCGGTTGTAGGTTTTCAAACCTCGACACACCCATGACAAGTATACCATTTTGTACGCTTGCTGTCAGATAGAACGGTGAAGAACCATTGATCAATGAAATCACGAGGACCTTATTGCCACGGAGTGTCCCATTGCCTGCTGAATCGGTTGGTATGCTCATGTTGAAGGTACCATTTCTTGAGGTCTGATACTTAGGAACGAGGAGCTCTTCGGGGTTGCTCAGCCAAAAGGCGTTCAGTTCCACTGGAGCAATCAAGGGCCGTGTTGCATCGTCGCCGTCCAAGACTTGACCGAGAACATTGAAATTGAGTCCCGCTGTCACGGTGCTTGGAATGCTGTCAATTCTGAAATTACTTTGGACCTGAACCGTCACATTGACCAGGGAAGAGTTCCCAGTACGTCGACTGTTACCGGATGCTAACGGGTCCGAAAGGTCATCATAGACAATCATCAAGACATTGTAGTACCCTGGTGCAATACCAGAGGCAGTCCAACCCACAGAGGCAAAGCCTGAAGGATCTGAAATTCCAGTTCCGATGGACACATTGGTGTTTCCATAATCAAAGATGAATTCCACAGACGCATCGCTGATGTTCGAATCATCCGCTACGTCGGTCACTGTCGCATTGAAATTAAGTGTACCATTGACTTCAACGATTAGGTTTGGTTGCTGAGCCACCACGACAAACTCTGATTCAATACCAACCAAAGTGGAAGGAACCGTCGGGGTTGCAGGGGGAAGTGTGGTGTCGAAAAAGCGGTAATAAGGGCCGCCAACTGGGGCTTGGGTGTCAAAATCCATGCTGAGTATGAACTCGTATGTATTGGACGGGCTGGTCACTGGAACGGTGAAACTCAGGTTGTATTCACTGGTGGTGTTGTTCAGGAGTCCCTGGGACAAATCGATTGGTTGACCTTCGATGGTGGTCATGATCAATGAAAGCATTGTGATGTTATCACCGAGCACCTTTCTGTTGGTGTGGACGGCATCAAAGATGTCGCCAAAGATGTAGGTTGAGTTTCCGATGTGTGTCCAATCCTGTGCAAGCGTGATGTTCCAACCAACTTCGGCAGCAACTCGAACGGATTCTTGACCGGTTGATGGTTGGTAAAGATCTGAACCATTGAAGGAGATGTCCAAGGGGTAATCACCCGCATACATGCTCGCATCAAGCAACCAATTTAGAGTGATTGTTTCACTTTCTGGGTCGACGGTTGTGTTCACCCATGTCCCATTGAATGTGAAATCAAAGTTTCCAGAGGCAAGCAAATCGGTGGCGACGCCACGGTGGTCGGTCATCGAGACCAACACAACAGCGTCTGTGTTGCGCATTTGAGAAACGGAGAGTGAACTGAATTGAAGCCAACCTCGCAGAAGGTATGGGTTTCCTGTCGACATGTTTGCGTCATCGGTTGCTTCGATGCTATCGGGGAAGAATCGAACCTGTAATTCGACTTCACCAGCAGCAATTTGTGCATCAGCGGCTGTGAGCAAATGTTGGACCGAGAAGACCCCATTGACGCTTTGATTGAACATTTCAATCCAATCAGAGCCGCTGCCGTTCGAGCGCATTGAGAGCGAAAGGTTACCCGTCATGGCTACCGGACTGGCGCCTGAAGTGACGGCTGAACCGTTCAGCCAGATGTTGTCATCGATGAGGAGAATGCTTCCATTGGCCAAGGGTCCTTCGAGGGTTGCGGTTAAGGTCGGTGCATCCCGAACATCGAGGAGGATGGATTTGGTGGAAGGTTGAAAGTGGAACTGCGGCGGTGTGATGCTTGGTTCGGAACTGTCTTGCCAACCGGAAAAGCCCAAGGTAGCCGAGAGGTTGGTTTTGGTTTCCAGCGGATCCAACTCCACTTCGATGCTCCATGAACCATCAAAGCCAATAGGTGATGTCAAATTCACGACGCCAGTCACGGAGGAGGTGAAACTCAACCAAACTTCAGGGACAGTCGCAGCTTCGGCGAGGGTCGAAATGACGCGTACAGGAGCACTCTCGAGAGAAAGCATGCCCGTGATGATGGTCGTTGCGCCAGCGCCGACAATCGGTGCATTGATCGCGTTTGGTCCAGTATGATTGATCACCGAATCATCAGTGACGTTGATGAAGCCATCAAAGATGATCCCATCCTCTGAGACATAGCCCGATTGGAGGTGCTTGATGACAATGCGATGAATACCTGGTGCCCCTGATTCCAGAGGGCTACCAAAAATTTCGAACGTTCCGTTTGCATCGGTGATGACGGCACCAAGTTCGTAATTGGCGATGGCTGCAGGACCTGGGACACCTGCTGCTTCCGCGAGAGGTACAAGGTAGCCGACCATCGGAAGCTCAGGGATTGGCGTTCCATTTTCTGAGAACCGAAGTTGTCCAGTGACGTTCAAGGTCGATGTACCATCCCGGTCCCATACAAGGGAGGAGATGGTTTGATTGACGATTTCAATTTCTTCAGCAGGTGGGCACGCATCGAATGCAATCCATCCGAGTTCGGTGTCCCCGTTCGCACTGTTTTGCTGCAAACGTACTTCGCCCCAGGTCGTTCGATCTTGAGGGAAGACGGCGTATCCGTCTCCGTTCCATGTGCCTCCAGCAAAGCCACTGACATAGCGAGCAGGAAGTCCAGCTAAGCGTGCCATTGTGACGAACGCCGTGTTGAATTCATTGCATGTACCTTCCTTGGTTGCTTCAACCAAGACCACACTGAGGTCTTCCGAGGATGGAATGCCAGAGCCGTTGTAATTGCGCTTGAATTCAGTGGATGAATTGCCTTCTGCAAGGAAGGTTTGCAGGGCTAATGCAGTATCGTAGGCGTTTGTGGCGCCAGAATCACTGATCACACCATTGGTGGTGTTGAACAGCGAAGAGCGTGTGTTGTTGAGGTCGGTTAATTCTGCAGGCGTGTTAAGTTCGTAAGCAAAACCTGCTCCTGGAACAGTCGTTGATGCTAGCGAGGTCCAATCAAAGTAGAATTCAGGTTGTTGAATGAACACCTCTTGAATCGGACCTTCGATAATGTTGACATTGTGAGTGTCGTTTGACCGTTCCAACTGGGCAGCAGTATCCACGTAGAAGGATATGTTTGACCAAGAGGCCGGGAGGACTAAGCCACCGGAAATGGATGGATTGTTGTAGGTAATCAGCCATTCGACCGTGTCGTTGGCAAACGCCATATCAGAAAGGTGAGTGAAATTGGAGGAAGGCAGAACCACTGGTTCGCTTGGATGGACTTCTGCGATGTGAGCATAAGCGGTTCCAGTGTAGAAGTCGCTTGTGTACTGGCGCCAACGTTGGGTGCCATCCACGTCAACAACACCACTGCTGTTGTTGGCCCAGAAAACGACTTCAGAAGCGATCAGGTCATCGGTTGGGTCGAAGGGGTCGAAAGGAGAACCGAGGCAATTGATGATCCAAAATTCTTGACTGCATTCCAAGCCGTCGATCATACCGCCACCATCGGTGTCAGGGTTGGTCCAATCCGTACCGGTTTGGTTTTCAACGGCATCGGGTATCAGGTCGCCATCGAAATCTGATGGCAACAAATCGTCAGAAGGATCGTTTTCGGGGTTGGTGCCATCGAAATATTCCTCTCGATCGGCAACACCACCAGAGTCAGTGTCGATTGAAGCATCATCGGTCACCCAGGCATCAAGGGAGCCGTTGGTGATGCCAATGTACACCAGATCGCAACCCGTGCTCGTCTCGAAGTAGTTGTTCAGTCCGTCTTGATCATCGTCAAGGAGGTTCGTGCACGGTTCGTTCGGATCGGTGTTGCCAAAGACTTCTTCGAAATCATTCGCCCCGTCACCGTCGCTGTCGACAAGGGTCGGGTTGGAAAACCATCCGAACGTACCCAGCAACTCTTGCCAGTCTGCAAGACCATCGCCGTCTGAATCGGCATAATCGTCGTCACAGTATGTGCGTGAGGAACCGATGGTTCCATCGGCGGTTGCATCGGTGTGACAGAAGGAACCGTTGCGGTTGGCAACTTGAGTTGCCGTTCCAGGAGCCGTTGACACACCTTGGATGAGGTCATTGACCACCGTTGCATACGCAAAGGGCGTCCACGTGCCTGAAATGTTGAACCAACCGACACCACCACCTGGATTGAATCCACTGCCATCTGCAACTTCTAATTGGCCATTACCGTTGTTCCATGCCACGACTGTGGTTTCGAAGTTGACAAGGGAATCACAAGGATCGGTTCCGTGAGAAACGTTCTGTTCATCGCCATCGGCAATGCCACCAAAATCAGTATCAGCAATGTCCCAAAGGGTGCATGAAAGGTTTTCTTCCCAGTTTTGGATACCATCGTTGTCTTCATCGCCAGAATCTTCACGACGGGTTGGATCGGTTTCACCAGGATCCACGATTCCGTTCGAATTCAGGTCTTCGTCACCATCATCAAACGCATCACCGTCAGTGTTGTTGTTTCGAGGATCGGTTGCTTGAGGAGGGTTGCCGTATTGACCAGCAACTTCGACACCGTCATTGATGCCGTCGTTGTCTGTATCTGAAGAGGTTGGGTCGGTGAGCAAAGTCAAGGCTTCCAATGAATCGTTTAATCCATCACCATCGGTGTCAGCCCGTTGTGGGTTGGTTGAGGTGATACCATCGACTTCTGCAGTGAAAGTGGCGCACCCACCAGGCCCGATACCGTTCACAGGGTCACAAGGCGATGTGGTTTCAGTGACGAGCCCATCTGGACCGTTTCTGAAACAAGGAGAGGTACCGCACATGGTCGTCCATGTCGGATTGATGTATTCCATCAGGTTGCTGAGGCCGTCACCATCGGGATCTCCGTTTGGTCCGTCCGCGTTGGTTGGGTTTGTGGCATTGAGGCCGTTTGCAGCCTCCCATCCATCATCCATACCATCGCCATCTGTGTCCCAGCCAGCAACGTCTTCGTCTTCGATACCGTCACCGTCATCGTCGTTGGATGAACAATCTGCATCCCCATCGTTGTCGGGGTCTGCTGAGTCGACAAAGCCGTCTTTGTCATCGTCAAAACCATTGGTGCAAATGTTGCCCATTGGATCTTCATCGCATAGGATCACTGAACCGGTACCATCGCTGCCGATGTCGCCGCAACCTGGTCGGTTGTACTGAAGAGCGCCTTCTTCATTCCAATCGTTGACTGGAACCGTTCCGTTCCACCAAACGCCGTTGTCGAGCACGCCAGTGGTGCTGGCAACGTCCCAGCTTGTGGGTTGGAGGTAGGAATATTCCTGCAAGTTCGACATACCGTCACCGTCTGGATCACCGACTGCGCCATCCCCACCACTGCTGGAGAGAGGATCCAGTCCATACCGCCATTCCCAACCATCTGGAAGTCCATCGTTATCGGAATCAGGATCATTGGGTTGGGTGTTCATGAGGTATTCAAGTCCGTAAGTCAAACCGTCGCCATCTTGGTCTGATGCCGCAAGAGCATCGAATGAAATCCATGGGATTGAAGCAAAGGTCGAGAGCACCATGAGCGCAACCAAAGCGATCGATTTGGCGGTGTCGCGGTGCTCCAGAATCTGCCATTGAGAGCGCGGCTTCGACGGGGTTGAAGGCGTACGCATGGTTGTCACAGCGGTTGGGCTGTTTTGATGACTGATAAGGGAAATGGTACGATGTTCATACAATGCTCACCAGCAAAAAGAAACACTGTCCATCAAGAAATGAAATTTTACCAGCGCAGCACCACGAATAGACCGGTTGAACGGACCCCTTTTCTTCAAAGGGAGTCAAGTTCGTCCAAAAGTTCGAGATCATCGTCGTCATCCTCTTCCAAAACAGGCGCAGGGATGTCATCTTCGAGTGGTTCCATTTTCATCTCTTCTTCGAATTCAAAGTCTTCATCATCGAAGATGTTAGCTGAGCGTTGGCCTCGACGGTAAACGGCGAACACAAACGCTGCACAAAGACCAGCACCCAAAGCAAGGGTTTGTGGCTCAGGGTTGACAAGTTCATTGATGAAACACGAAGCACCATCACAGGCAGTGCTGAAAATATGCTTGCTTGTTTGAGTGTATTCACTGTCATAGGGAACTTCCTCATCCATCGGCGTCACCTTCAGTTCAAACTCTACGGTTTCCCCGTTTTTGAGGTTGTCAGGTGGTGTGATGGCCAACGAGAAGTCCTTGCTCGAATAGGCAGGCAGGGTCAAAAGAAGGAAGTTGCCGCCGACTTGGTCGGATGAGGCACGGATTAAAGCAGTCCATCCTTGTGGTTCTTCAAGCGTGATCACAACATCGAGTGGGACGTTGTTTTGATTGTCGATGATGAACTCAACGGTTTGGAACTCATCAGAGGAGAACCGGACCAATGAGCTGCTGGAGTCGGTGATAACCAGGCGTCCTGGCTGAACATCTTCCTTCACTTGAACCGTGACAGGGAGGTCGAAATACCTGGCATCTTGAGCGTCAACGCCTTCTTCGACCACACGAACATACACCGTGTGATTTCCAGCTTCAACCGTGGTACCAAGTTCGAGATCCAACTTCAGGTCTGCGTATTGGTCGGATTGAAGATAGACCACAACGATGTCTGATTCTGAACCATTCGACAATGTGTAATCCCAAGATGCGTAATTCGAGTTGTCTTCTGTGTTTCGATCTAAGTCAGCAGGGTTGATGATTCGCCAAGTGGTTTGACCAACCGTATCGCTTGAGTCAGTGATGCGAAGGTTGTACCATATCGATGAACCAGGGGTAACTGGACCAACGTTGCCAAGCGTTCCACTGTCAGAGTCTGCAATCACTTCCACCAGAACACCAAAGGTACGATGAACGGTAAAGGCAACTTGAGTGGATAACTCTGAGTCGCCTTGACTGGCGATGGTGACAGCCACAAGACCGATGTCTTGTGCTTCACGTTCCGATGGTGGGAACACTTCCATTCGAACGGTGAGAATTTGATGCGAGCCAATGTCTGGTGTCAAAGAGTGGATCCCTTCTTCGGTGAGTTCCATTCCCGTATCGTTGTCAAAGAATTTGTACTGCCAAGCGTCAGGCAAATCTGTCACTCGCAAACGGAATGCATCGGTAATGAAACCAGAGTTGAACACATCGATGAAGAAATCGCCACTGACATCGCCAGAGTCCACGTAATGCGAGAGGGTCTCATCATAGGCTTCAGGGCGGGTCGAATCTGCAATTTGCTTCTGATGTTCGTCGTCTTCAAACACAGCGATACGAGGCGGGGAAAGGACATCGGATTCTTCGATATCCAACACAATCGTCTCAACAGCGACTTCGACGGTTTGACCCTCGGTGTTTTCAGCATACGCACGGGCTTCGATTTCAATGGTGTTCGGAGCAGAAGTTAGATCGTCGTTAGGAACATCAATGCTCAGAATAGGCCGAGCGAATGTACCGCCACCAGAGAGTGTGTATCCACCAGGCTGATCCCATACTGGGTCAGACCATGTCGATGGCAGCGAGCGAGAAAGTTCGAACACAACCTCGATTTGTGAGGCGCTCGCACCGGTGTGCTCAATCATGAATTCTATGCTTGAGGTCTGTCCGGGTGCAATCAAGACGATGTCTGGTTGATTCTGCGGGAGCGAAAGGTAAACATCGTGTTCAATAAATTCAATGCCGCTGTGCTCAAACACGAGGGTGTGACCTTGAACGTCACTGATTTCAAGTTGGACAGGGTATTCACCAGCAGCCATACCGACGTCATAAGAATAGGTGTAGTTCCCTACCAAACCATTGTTGTCGAGTTTCAAATCGTCATCATCGAATGACTTTTCAAAAACTGTACTTGCTCCATTTGGAGTGGTCATGACCAAATCCACACCTTGGATGTCATCGCGACCAAAAGCATCTCGGACATCGACAGAAAACTGCATTGTTCGGAAATCAGGACGGTGGTTAGGCGACCATTCGGTCACTTCGGGGTCAAGGAAGCCGCCGCCAGGACGGTGCACCTTGACAACGGAGTTTGCAAGCGCATTGGCTTTCATTTCCAGTTTGGAGTATCCATTGGTCTGTTCGACATCGCCAAAGGCTACGTTGACTTCACAACCGCCGCCAAATCCGCCACCACCGCTGCTTTCACAGGTGGCTTGAGCATCGACGCTCAATCGAAGTTGCTTCCCATTGGCAACGATGAAACCGTCTGATGGGACGTCAAAATCAACAATGGTTGATGTCCATGCGCACGAGGCTGTACCAAGGGTACCTCCTGTGCACGGGTCGTCAAGGGTCTCTGAAACGGAGTCGATTTCGGAATCACCCGATTTCAACGAATAGGTCACGTCGGCAGTGGAACCGGAAGTTCCTTCGAATTGCAAAAAGAGCGTGAGTGTCACTTTGTCAGTGTTGTCTCGCCCATAGACCAACAGGTCAGAGATCATTTCAGCGCTGCGGAATTCCACGCCACCGAGTGCACTTTCTTCTTGATGAGCCCCCGATGGTTCAAGCGTGGTGATCGAACCATCGCCACCGGTTTCGCTGTCCATTTCATCAAGGTACAGGTCATAGGATTGGCACGTCGAACATGACGAGGCGGAATTCATCGATTGGGCAGGTTCAGCGAGCTCATCTGAGGCACCGATATCGGCTATAGGGTTGGAAGAGAGAGGTGCTAAACCACCCAACATAAGGGTGGCAAGCAGGACCGCCAAGAATCGACCGCTGGAGCATGAAAGAGAGGTCATGGAGGTGTTCACCGTACCGCCCTGCTCGACCGAGTGTTAAACGGTTTTGCATTGTTTGTGCGCCCAAACCCCCTCTACGAGGGGGGAGGAAAGCGTGCACAATGTGGAAAGAAAATGCAGGGAGTGGGATACGAACCCACGAACCCATACGGGACCGGATCTTAAGCCCGGCGCCTTTGACCACCTCAGCCATCCCTGCAGTTCAGGCGACGCGAGCACATGCTTTGAAGAAAACCCCTGCAATCCTTTGCTTAGGGAGCGACGGTCCATCCGCCATCAACATTCAACACTTGACCTGAAAGGTAGTCTGATTGGATCAAGAAGAGGACTGCTTTGGCCACGTCGATTGGAGAGCCACCACGGCCAAGAGGGACCTTTTCAATCACTGAAGCAAAATGTTCGGCTTCCCAAGGCGCAGCCATGATCGCACCGGGAGCAACACAATTGACACGGACATCGGGTGCCAAATCCCCTGCAAGGTTCATCATTAATTGGCGAAGACCAGCCTTTGTAGCGGTGTAATGTGACAACCCTTTCCAAGCTCGTCCGAGCGAGGTATCGACCATCCCAATCACGCATCCTGAAGCAGCCTTGAGCGACGCCGCAAACGCTTGTGTCAGCATGAAGGGTACTTCGATGTGAATGCGGGTATTCATTCGCAGTTCTTCGAGACTTACTGCTTCATAGTCATTTGATTTATAGATTGAAGCATTGTGGACGAGGGCACCGAGGCCATCTGCATTTTGTGTCAAAATAGCGGCGTTTGTTTGTTCGATCAGCGAAGCCAATCCTTCATCTGTTGAGAGGTCGGCAATCACCACAGAACCACATTCAATTCCACCGTTTTCGTTGGACTTTTGGGACAACAAGATGTTGGCTTCATCAAACGATTGTCGGACATGGACGACAACGTACCATCCATCATCGATGAGTTCAGAGGTAATCTCTGCACCAATGCGTCGGCCGCCACCGGTCACCAGAGCCACACCTTTCGCCATGATGTGCGCTGGTGCTCATGGGTCATCAATGCTCGTTCAAAGCCAAATCACCACACAACAACGCGACCGAGAGGCTGAATTCGTGATAGTCACCTCACGGCGCACCTTTTTGATGGGCAAGCCATAGGAAGGAGCGAGAGGGGTGATGCATTGTCAGGTAAACCGCTCCCGATGGCCCAGACCTTACCACCTGCGTCTCGGCCCAAACCAAAGCGAGAACGCCTGCCTCCGTGGTTCAAAACCGCTCTTCCATCTGGAAAACAACAAGCCATCTTCAACAGCACCAAAGCCGCTGTGAAAGACAACACACTCCACACCGTTTGTCAAGAAGCACGGTGTCCAAACATCCACGATTGTTGGGCAAGCGGCGATGCTACGTTCATGATCGCAGGTCAAGAATGCACCCGTGGGTGTCGTTTCTGTGCCGTTGGTACAATCAAAACCCCTCCACCCCTCGATGTCGATGAACCTGAGAACCTGGCAAACGCCGTCGAATCGATGGATTTGCGCCATGCCGTCATCACCGTTGTCAACCGCGATGATTTAGCGGACAGCGGTGCCGACCACTACAAACAATGCATCCAAGCCGTCCATGAACGCCAACCTCATGTCACCCTCGAATTGCTGTGTTCGGATCTTGCTGGAGATCACGAAGCATTGGCGCACTTATTGGATGCTAGCCCACTCAAAGTCTTCGCTCACAACGTCGAATGTGTTCCACGCTTAGATCGAACGGTACGGGATCATCGAGCTTCATTCTCCCAGTCGGTTGAGATCTTGCGCGCTGCGAAACAACTGCGCCCAGACATCTTGACCAAATCCTCCGTCATGGTTGGCGTTGGTGAAACTGACGAAGAAATTACAGAAACGCTTGGCCTCTTACGGGATGCTGGCGTTGATTTGGTGACCATCGGGCAGTACCTCGCCCCTTCCACGCGCCACCTTACCGTCGACCGATTCCCTGAACCGGACATGTACGATCAATGGGCGCAGCATGCCATCCAAATCGGATTTTCAGGCATTGCCAGCGGTCCGCTTGTTCGCTCCTCATTCAAAGCAGGCCTCTTGCTAAGGAAAACGCTTGACCCAACAAACACGGAATCAATGCCCGGTGCATATGTCTATGTTGCCAACGAAGGAAACGACGCGCCGGCACCACTTAAGAGCAGGATGGAATGAGGTGAACCAATGACCGAGAGAGTGACAGCCACCACAGCGCCGTACACCATCGGGCGACCTCCGTTTCGCCCGGGTGAAGAGGCTGATTTTGGTGGTAAATTCAAGGAACAGCCCGGTGACTTAAACCGGCCTGACCCTCTTTCATGCAGTGCTCAAGACACCGTGCCCCATGCAGTGGGTTTGGTCCGTGTCCTCAACGATGAAGGTGAAGCTCTCGGCGAGTGGGATCCAAAACTCGATGCTGAAACCTTGATTCAGGGCCTCGAATACATGATGCGTCTGCGTATTTTTGATGACAGAATGATCAAAATGCAGCGGACTGGGAAACTCTCATTCTACATGCGATCCTTGGGCGAAGAAGCAATTGCAATCGCTCAAACAATGGCGCTTGAAACACAGGATTGGATTTTCCCGTCCTACCGCCAACCTGGCGCTCAATTCGTTCGTGGTCGTGACATGGTCAGCATGATTTGCCATTGCATTGGAAACACTGAAGACAACGTCAAAGGGCGTCAAATGCCGGTCCATTACACATGGAAGGAAGGCCGCTTTATCTCGATTTCATCCCCTGTTGGAACTCAGTTTTCCCAGGCGGTTGGTGTGGCAATGGCAAGCGCCTACAAAGGCGATGATGAAGTCTGCATTTCGTGGTTGGGCGACGGTACCTCTGCCCAAGGCGATTACCATTACGCTCTCAACTTCGCTTCCACCTTCAAGCCCCCTGTGATCCTCAATGTGGTCAACAACCAATGGGCCATCTCCACCCACGCCAACCTAGCAACGGGTGGACGAACCTTTGCAGAGCGTGGCCTGGCCTATGACATCCCTTCGTTCCGAGTGGATGGCAACGATTTCTTGGCACTCTACAGCGTCACCAAATGGGCTCGCCAACGCGGTGCTGCGGGCTTAGGAGCCACACACATCGAAGTGTACACCTACCGAACAGGCGCTCACTCGTCTTCTGATGACCCCTCTGCCTACCGACCAAGCGAGGAATACAAAAGCTGGCCTGGTGGCGATCCGATTGAACGCCTCAAGAACCACTTGATCAAGAGCGACATGTGGGATGAAAAGCGCGACGCAGCGCTTGCCCAGAAAATCGATGACGAAGTGATGACTTCCTACAAAGCAGCATGTGAGTTTGGGGATTTAGCAAGCGGCCCCTACCCACCAGCATCAACAATCTTTACCGAAGTTTACGAAACCGTTCCTTGGCACGTTCAAGAACAACGCGAGGAACTCGGCAAGTGAGGTGACCATGATGACACAAATGAACATGATCAAAGCACTCAACTCAGCCCTTGAGGTTCAACTCGAGAAGGACCCGAACATCGTGATCTTCGGTGAAGACGTCGGTTTCTTCGGCGGAGTCTTCCGCGTCACTGACGGCTTGCAAGCCAAGTTTGGAGAGCACCGGGTGTTCGATTCGCCTTTGGCCGAAGGTGGCATTGCCGCCATCGCTATGGGTATGGGCCTGAATGGGCTTCGACCGGTCGCTGAAATCCAATTTGCAGACTACATTTTCCCAGCCTATGACCAAATTGTCAATGAAATCGCAAAAGTGCGCCACCGATCCGGTGGAGAGTTCACCGCACCGCTCACCTTCCGAACACCTGCTGGAGGCGGCATCAAGGGAGGCCACCATCATTCACAATCTCCAGAAGCACAATTCACCCACACGCCTGGACTGAAGGTTGTGTACTGTTCGACACCATACAACGCCAAGGGCTTGTTGACCGCTGCAATCGAATGCAACGACCCAGTCATTTTCTTTGAACCAAAGCGTTGCTACCGTGGTCCGTTTTACGGCGACCCACACAACGTGCCTACATGGAACGACCATCCGGATGCAGAAGTACCAGAAGGCCACTACATCGTGCCGATGGAAGAAGCACGAATCGTTCGTGAAGGTGAAGCATGCACCGTCATCGCATGGGGCACCATGGTCCACGTCTGTGAACAAGCCATCAAGGATTCAGGCATCGATTGTGAATTGATCGACCTCCAAACGTTGGTTCCTTGGGACCGAGACACTGTTGTCAACTCAATCAAGAAGACAGGTCGCTGTGTCATCGTTCATGAAGCACCAAAAACCAGCGGATTTGGTGCAGAGATGAGTGCATCAATACAGGAACGCTGTTTCTACCACCTCGAAGCACCAATCACTCGCGTGACCGGTTGGGACACCCCCTTCCCTCACACCACGGAATGGGACTACATGCCCAGTCCAGAACGAATTGCCGCAGCAATAAAGAAAACACAGGAGGACTAAAAATGGGAACATTTGCATTTAAAATGCCAGATATTGGAGAAGGTGTCGTCGAAGGCGAAGTTGTTGAATGGATGGTTGCCGTTGGTGACACCGTCAAAGAAGACGATCCTATTCTCTCGGTCATGACTGACAAAGCAACCGTCGAAATCCCTTCACCTGTTGACGGGAAAGTAACCAGAGTCGTCGGTGAAGCCGGTGACATCCTCCCAGTAGGCGTTGTCTGCATTGAATTCGAAGTTGATGGCGCTGGAAACGCATCAGCATCCGAGGCTGTTCCGGCAAAGGAAGAAGCTCCTGCCGTGAAAGAAGAAGTCGCAAAGGCTCCTGCTGCTCCCGCACCAGCACCTGCTCCTGCTCCTGCGCCAGCACCCGCTGCTGCAGTCGCTCGAGCCCCCGGCACCAAAGCACTTGCAAGCCCCGCTGTTCGTCAACGAGCACGTGAGGCAAACATCAGCCTCGACCATGTGGCAGGAAGCGGTCCCGCAGGACGAATCAGCCATGCTGATTTGGATGCACACATCGCTGGAGGCGCATCCGGTGCAAGCCGATCCGCACCTGTTGGAGCCCGTGCACGGGTTGAACTCAACGGAACCGAGGCCATCAAGGTCATTGGCCTGCGCAGAAAGATTGCAGATTCAATGATTGCATCATACTCGACCATCCCTCACTTCTCTTACTTTGAGGAAGTTGATGTCACCGCTTTGGAAGACCTTCGTCAGCACCTCAACGCAACACGACCCGAGGGCGCTCCGAAGCTCACCTACCTGCCCTTCATCATGCAATCACTGGTCAAGGCACTCGCTAAGAGCCCAGAATGCAACGCCCTTTACGATGATGAGGCCAACGTCGTCACCCGACATGAAGCCATCAACCTTGGAATTGCAACTCAGACCGATCGAGGACTGTTTGTCCCAGTGGTCAAACACGTCGAAGCCATGGACATCTGGCAATCTGCCTCAGAGATGGTTCGTGTCACCAGCGCAACTCGCGATGGCAAAGCCGGTGTGGATGACCTCAGTGGCTCCACATTCACCATCACCAGCCTAGGTCGCCTCGGCGGCCTCGGTGCAACACCAATCATCAACAAGCCTGAAGTCGGTATTCTTGGCGTTCACAATGCAACTGACCGTGCCGTTGTCCGCAACGGTGCTGTTGTGATTCGTCGAATGATGAACCTCTCGTCGTCGTGGGACCACCGAGTGGTCGATGGACATGACGGAGCAACCTTGGTTCAACTGGTGAAGACCTACCTCGAGAATCCTGCGACCATCTTTATGTGAGGTTTGATTCAAATGGAGACAAAAAAGTGTCAAGTTCTCGTCATCGGTGCTGGCCCAGGTGGTTACGTCGCTGCAATTCGTGCCGGTCAACTCGGCCTCTCAACGATCATTGTTGAAGGTGAAAAGGTTGGAGGCACCTGCCTCATCCGTGGTTGCATCCCCTCGAAAGCACTGATTCACGCTGCCCACAAGTTCCACAGTTTGGCTAAGCATGCCTCAAACGACGGCCACATGGGGATTTCAATCCCTGGACCGGCCGAGCTCAACATGGCGAACCTCGTCAACTGGAAAGAGAACATTGTAACTCGACTCAACAAAGGTGTTCAACACCTGCTCAAGAACGCTGGTGCAGAACTCATCATCGGATGGGCCGAATTCCAAGATGCAAAGACCGTCAAAATCGGTGAAGGAAAAGACGCCATCATCGTCCAGGCAGACCATGTCATCTTGGCAAATGGTTCAGTCCCGATTGAACTTCCGTTCATGCCTTATGCTGAACATGTCATCTCTTCAAGAGAAGCACTTTCACTCGAAACACTTCCAAAGCACGTCGCCATTGTTGGTGGCGGCTACATCGGATTGGAATTGGGCATCACCTTCAGAATGCTTGGTTCTGAAGTCACCGTTGTCGAAGCGATGGACAGCGTGCTGCCAATCTTCGACAAGGAACTGCGACGACCGTTGGAGATCTCCATCAAGAAGCAGAAAATCAAGACCCATCTCGGCGTGTTTGCGAAGGGAACAGAAGCGACCAAGGATGGACGAATCCAACTCAACTTCATCGACAAGAACGAGAAAGATGAGAAAAAGATGCAAAACGTGGTCGTCGACAAGGTGCTTGTCACCGTCGGTCGCAAACCAAATTCAGCATCCTTGTCCCCAACCGGTGTGGCGCTCGATGAACGAGGTTTTGTCAAGGTCAACGACCGATGTGAAACCAACATGAAGGGCGTCTATGCCATTGGCGATGTATGTGATTCTGGTGAAATGCTGGCTCACGTCGCCTCCTTCCAAGGGGAAATGGTTGCAGAAATTATTGCTGGAAAGAAGCGAGCCTACGATCCCGTGGCTGTCCCAGCCATCGTGTTCACTGAACCTGAGATCGTCTCTGTTGGTCTTTCTCCAGAAGAAGCTGAAGCCGCTGGACATCCCGTCATCATCGGTAAATTCCCACTTGGTGCAAACGGTCGCGCACTGACACAGGAAGCAGAGAAATCTGCTGGATTCATCCGAATCTGTGCCCGTGAAGACGATCACCGAATTCTGGGCATCCAAGGTGTTGGAACGCACATCAGTGAACTGGTTGGCGAATGGACCCTTGCGCTTGAGATGGGCGCACTGCTCGAAGATGTAGCAGGTACGATTCATGCTCACCCCACCATGACCGAGATGACCCACGAGGGTGTCTTGGCTACGTTGGGCCATGCCATCCATTCCGCTTGAGAGGCTAAAAGATGACCAACACAAACCTCCTCATCATTGGGAGTGTCACGTTTGTTCTTGGAATTCTAACAATCCCAATTCTGATTGGGGTCCTTTGCGCCCCGATGGGTTGCTTCATGATGTTTCTCAGTTTGTTCCTCTCAGGCCCGAGCCAAAGCCCGGTCTACATGCAACAACAATACCCTGGACAGATGAACCCTCAACAGCAACAATATGCTGCTCAAATGCAACAACAACAGCATGCCAATCAAATGCAACAGCAACAGCATGCCAATCAAATGCAACAGCAACAGTATGCCGCTCAAATGCAACAGCAACAGTATGTTCAACCCAGTGAAAACCCACAGGGTCAACCAGATTTCTGGAACGAAGATTGAACTCAGCCCAACGGGTTGAGGATCACGAACCGCAACTCATGCAATCATCAGGAGTATCAAGCGAGCAAGCAATCGCCTCGAGGCTGGAGATTTCTTCAGCTCGGTCGGCTAAGCCACCAACGGTTTGATCCTCTGTCTTCTTGGCTTCAACAGTAAACTGAATTGCATCTGCCGCTGCCTTTGTTCGCAGATAGTACATGCCGGTCTTCAGGCCCTGTTTCCATCCGTAGAAGTGCATCGAAGTGACCTTTGCAGGGTTTGCGTCCACCATGTGAATGTTCATCGATTGACTTTGGTCGACGTAAGCACCACGGTCAGCAGCCATGTCCAAGACGTGACGTTGCTTGATTTCCCAGGTGGTTTTGTAGAGTTCCTTGATCCATGCAGGGATGCCTTCAATCTCTTGAATGGAGCCCTTGTGGCGAAGGATTTCGTCCTTCATTCCAATGCTCCAGAGATCCAGTTCAATCAGGTCTCGAACCAAGTGCTTGTTGAGAACAATGAATTCACCAGAGAGGGTTCGGCGCACATAGAGGTTGGAAGTGAAGGCTTCAAAGCACTCATTGTTTCCAAGGATTTGCGAGGTCGATGCAGTTGGCATTGGGGCCAAGAGCAGCGAGTTGCGCATTCCATGTTCTACGATTTCGCTCTTCAGTGCAGTCCAATCCCAACGACCGCTGTGGTCGTTCATGCCCCAAAGGTCGAATTGTAATTGACCTTGGCTGGCAGGTGAGCCTTGGAACGTCGAATACGGGCCTTCTGCAACCGCTCCGTCCTTCGAGGCGGTGCACGCTGCGAAGTACAGAGTTTCAAAAATTTCCTTGTTGAGTTTTCGAGCTTCCGGACTCTCGAACGGCAACTTCAGCAAAGCAAAGGTGTCGGCGAGGCCTTGAACACCAAGACCGATTGGTCGGTGGCGCATGTTGGAGTTTCGTGCTTCTGGGACCGGGTAGTAGTTGACATCGATCACACGGTTGAGGTTTCCAGTTGCGTGGTAGGTAACATCATACAACAACTGATGGTTGAAGGTCTTCGTTTCGAGATCAACGTACTTGTTGAGAGCGATTGAGGCAAGGTTGCAAACAGCCACTTCGTCCTTTGCAGTGTATTCCATAATCTCGGTGCACAGGTTCGACGAGCGAATGGTTCCGAGGTTCTTCTGATTGGATTTTTCGTTTGCTGCATCCTTGTAGAGCATGTAAGGGGTTCCAGTCTCAATTTGAGATTCGACGACTTTGTCCCAAACAGTTCGTGCCGGAACGGTCTCACGTGCAAGGCCTTGTGCCTCATAAGATTCGTACAATTCCTTGAATTCGGCACCGTATGCGTCCTGAAGACCAGGGCATTCATTGGGGCAGAAGAAGGACCAGTCGGCGGCTTGCTCGACGCGTTCCATGAACAAATCGGGCGTCCACAGAGCGTAGAACAAATCACGTGCACGGAGTTCTTCCTTACCGTGGTTCTTTCGTAGGTCGAGGAAAGCGAGGATGTCTGGGTGCCATGGTTCGAGGTAGATTGCGATCGAACCCTTTCGCTTGCCGCCACCTTGGTCGACGTAGCGAGCGGTGTCGTTGAAGACGCGGAGCATAGGGACGATACCGTTGCTTTGGCCGTTGGTGCCCTTGATGTAGGAACCCTTCGAACGGACGTGGTGGATTGAGAGTCCAATACCACCTGCAGACTTGGAAATCAAAGCACACTGCTTGAGTGTATCATAAATCCCATCCAGAGAATCATCTTGCATGGTCAGGAGGAAACAGGACGACATCTGTGGCGTTGGTGTACCAGAGTTGAACAGGGTTGGGGTGGCGTGAGTAAAGTATCCTTGACTCATCAGATCATAGGTCTCAAGGGCCTTGGCGATGTTTTCGTGGTGAATACCAACGGCAACGCGCATCAACATGTGCTGTGGTCGTTCTGCAATTTCGCCTAACAAACGCAAAAGGTAAGAACGCTCAAGGGTCTTGAATCCAAAGTAATCGTAATTGTGGTCACGGGTGTAGTCGATGTGATTGTCGAGGACCTCGGCGTTGTCCATGATGATCTTGAACACTTCTTCAGAGATCAAGGGCGCATGCTTGCCGGATTCTGGATCGATGTATTCTCTCAAATCGGTGATGACTTCACTGAAGGTTTCCTTGGTTGAACGGTGGAGGTCGTCAACACAGATGCGTGCTGCAAGTCGACTGTAATCTGGGTGTTGAGACGCAAGGGAGGCGGCCGTCTCAGCAGCAAGTTGGTCGAGTTCGCGAGTGGTGACACCATCGTACAAACCTTCGATGGTCAGCTTAGTAACGTGACCTGGGTCGATCCAAACTGGGTCGAGTCCGTAGGTCAAGGTACGCAGCTTGTCGTGGATGGCATCGAAACGCACATCCTCTCGCTCTCCTTTTCTGTTTACTACTTGCATGGTCATATTTTTTCCTCCATTTCTAAATTGTGTGATTGCGCAGTATCTTCATATCGTCGCGTACGGCTCAAAAGTCTTCGTCAACTGAGAAGCGTTGTTGGACGCTTCCGAGTGATGCAGTGTCCATGACGCCGGCCTTTTGGTATTCAGCGACACGCTTCTCGAAGAAGTTTGTCTTGCCTTGCATGGAAATCATTTCCATCCAAGGGAAGGGGTTGACGACGTTGTAAATCTTGCTTGCTCCAAGAGCGACCAAGAGTCTGTCTGCTACAAATTGAATGTACTGTTCCATGAGAATGGAGTTCATTCCGATGAGGGAGACAGGAAGGGCATTGGTGACGAATTCAATCTCAATCTCGACCGCTTCTGCGATGATGCGGGTGATCATGTTGTTTCCAGCACCACGGAGGAGTTTGTTGTGAAGCAAGCAAGCAAAGTCGCAATGCAGACCTTCATCTCGGGAAATCAATTCATTGGAAAAGGTGAGTCCGGGCATAAGGCCACGCTTCTTCAACCAGAAAATGGCACAGAAGGAGCCAGAGAAGAAGATACCTTCAACGGCAGCAAAAGCGACCAGACGCTCAGCAAAGGAGCCTCGCTTGCGGGACAACCAACGCATGGCCCATTCGCCCTTCCTCTTGACTGAAGGTACGGTTTCAAGAGCCTTGAACAAGTGATCTTTTTCCTTGTCGTCCTTGATGTAGGTGTCAATCAAAAGGGAATAGGTTTCTGCATGTATGTTTTCCATCATGATTTGGAAACCATAGAAAGCGCGGGCTTCAGGCCAGCAGACTTCGTTCGAGAAATTGATACCTAAGTTCTCATTGACAATGCCATCGCTTGCGGCAAAGAAAGCAAGAATATGCTTGAGGAAATGCTGCTCATCGGAATTGAGGGCTTTCCAGTCTTTGAGATCTTCAGCCAAATCAATCTCTTCTGCGGTCCAGAAGCAGGCCATCTGTTGCTTGTACATCTCCCAAATGTCGGAGTGCTGAATCGGGAACAGAACGAATCGGTCGAGGTTTGCCTGGAGCATGGGTTCAAGGTGTTCTTGAGTCAGGTCGACGTCAAATCCTTCTGAGGGTGTGGCTGTATTGCTATGTTCGATTACCATTTGTGTATCCCCCTTGTTTCTTTCACGCGCTGGAATTTATTGGCCTTCCGATAGAGTGTATAATATATCCCCTTGTTGAGCGTGGCTCGAGGTCGTTTTGCCGAGTCATTCGTGCGGTCTCATAAGTAGCGCAGTGCATCATTAAAGCGTGTTTTCCGCCACATACTATAAAGGCCGGTTTCCCAATGTAAATTCCACACCTTCGCAAGGCTCGTTTCCACTCCATGACTGAGAATGTTTCAGGAATGTTTCTCAACTCCGGTAAAAGCGGAAGAAACCCATTCCCCATATTCCTGATTGGAATCGACGCTCCAAGAAAGAACTTCAGGCACATCATAGGGGTGCTGCTGGCGAAGGCGGGTGGTGACCGCCTCAAGTGCGGGTGAACTCAATTTGATCAAAAGGCGCCATTCCGATTCTGAGTGGACATCACCCTCCCAACGGTACATCGACTGAACCTTGTGATGTTGAACACACGCAGCCCCCGCATCGAGAAGGTTGAGTTCGAATTCACCAACAAGGGCCTCCATCCAATCCCCCGGCAATGTGGTTTGAATCAGAAGAACATCGCAAGACACAAAACAATGACAGAGGACCCAGCCTAAGAATTCAATGGCAGTTTGCCATCATCAAAGAGCAGATGAATGGGAACCGGTAGGTCTCACTTTCCAGGTCGATTGTGGTCCTATATTCAACAGAAGCACTTAGACCTCAAAAAAAGAGGCCATGGGCATGGCTGATGGAATTCTCTTGGAAAACGGTATTGAGTGGTGGCTCAGTGATGACAACACTACGTGATACACACGGAAGTTAGGTGCCGACGAATGGAATGTCGATACCAGTGGAAAAGGACCAAATTCCTCGAGCGTGGCCACACAGATCACTGAACTTGAAGACCGCTTCAACATTATTGAATCAGTAACGACCGCTGATGGAACCAAGGTCGATGGGCACCAAAATCAAATCTGGACTGAGGAAGCGAAGCTGAAGAAAACAGCAAAGTCATAACAACCGATGAGGCCTAGCCTTGTCCGTGCGGGTACGAATTCTAGCGGTGTTGTCCCTTTTGCTGCTGCAAAGCATTGCAGGCGTACATGCTACATCTGCAAGGGCAACCACAGTGGACATCTCGACGGAAACCTATGAATGGATGTCCAATCAAACGGTTGAAATCAATGCTGCAGTTTCAAACGCTCCATTTGGAAGCATCCTGTCCTATGAATGGGAACTTAAAGACGAATCCAATGCTGTGATCCTCGAAGGAAACGAAGTGTTCCAAGCCACAGGCACCGTCACAGATGTGACCATTGAGTTGAAGCATTTTTACAACAGCGATACATTCTATCGATTTTATTTCACCGTGCTCGATCAGAGCAATTCAACCCTCACTCAAGGTACACATGCCTTTGCAGTCTTTCACAACAGCGTTATGCCTCAAATTGGGAATGTATTGGCCTTTGGCGATTCATTAAGCGACATGGGAAATGCGAAAAATTCCATTCTCAATGTTCCCGATGTCCCCCCTTATTGGCAGGGTCGGTTCTCAAACGGCCAGGTGTGGATCGAATACGTGAGTGAAGCATACGGCCATACGACCACAATTGGCTCTGGGGCTGCTGCTGGCGACAATCGAGCTTTTGGTGGTTCACAAACAGGTGCGGGATACTCGTACCTTCTGTTGCCGAACGTCGGCACACAAATCACCAATTATTTCGCCAATGTTCAAACCAGTATTCCAAGCAATGAGATCGTTTCATTGTGGGCAGGTGGAAACGATTTCCTTTATGGTACGGCGAATGCAGACACGGTTGCCGGTAATATGGAATCGCACATCCGCCAACTGACGAACGGCGGAGCTACGGAATTCATGATTCCAAACCTGCCACCCTTGGAGAAAACTCCTGAAATCCTGAGCCGAACACAAAGTCAACAATCGGCCATCGGCCAGGAAGTGGTTCGGTACAATCAGATCTTGAGTGGGCTGACAATGAACCTCTCGACTGAACTTGGCATCACCATCCACACCATTGATGCATGGAGCATCTTCAATAAAATCCTCCAGAATAAAGAGGCCCTTGGCCTTACCAACACCCAAGATGCTGCATGCAGTGGAGGCATCACATTGCTTCCATTGCCGATTTGCAGCAGCGGTGATACCGTCGCATCAAACGTTGATGAGTATCTCTTTTTCGACAAAGCCCACCCCACACGGGTGATGCACCGGTTCATCGCTCGTTTCGCTGTCGAATCCCTCGGTGAAGGCGACATGGACGGCGATGGCATCTTGGATGCCTACGATGCTTGCCCGTGGACAGAAGACGTCATCAATCGTGATTTAACCGGATGTGATTGGGCTCAGCAAGACGATGATGAAGATGGTGTAGCCAACGGTCATGATGCTTGTCAATCAACTCTGATTGGCGCTCAAGTCGACGCAGAAGGGTGCTCTGCAGAACAACGGGACACCGATGAAGATGGCCTCAATGATGCGTTGGACCCTTGCCCGTTCAGCGAGCCAAAACCTGATCATGATTCAGATGGATGCACGGATGACGTCGATGATGATGATGACAACGATGGGTACGCTGACCTTGATGATGAATGCCCCCAAGGCCTTCTTGGAATGCATGACTTCGATTTGGATCAAGATGGATGCCGTGATGTTGAAGATCAAGACATCGACGGTGACGACTTCTCAAATCAAGACGAGCAAGAGGCGGGCTCTGACCCGAGGGACCCCGACTCAGATGATGATTCAGTGGTCGACGGCCACGATGCTTTCCCAACCGATGCCAGTGAATGGTCGGACAGCGATGGCGATGGATGTGGAGACAATTCAGACACCTTCCCCAACAATCCAGATGAATGCTCAGACACCGACGAAGATGGTGTTGGTGACAATCAGGATGCTTTTCCCGCAGATGAATCAGAATGGGCCGATCAAGACAATGATGGGTTTGGTGACAACAGTGATGCCTGCTTCCTCGAATTTGGTACGTCAATCATACCCCTTGGTTGCCCTGACCTCGACGCTGACGGCTACGCTGATGGCAACGATGCGTTCCCTGAAAACATCAACGAATGGAACGACAGCGATGGTGATGGCTACGGAGACAATGAAGACCTGTTCCCCACCGATGCGAGGGACTGGAGCGACAAAGACAACGACACATACGGTGACAACACCGATCTGTTTCCTTCAGACGCCAGTGAATGGAACGATACGGACATGGATTCGGTCGGCGACAACAGCGATGCCTTCCCCCTTGACCCACTCGAATGGAGCGACATGGACGGCGACGGATGCGGTGACAACGCTGATGTTTGGCCACAAGATCCCAACGAGTGCGATGACTCGGATTTTGATGGCGTCGGCGATCGTGCTGATGCATTCCCTGAAAGCGCATACGAATGGCTTGACAGCGATGGGGATGGTCTCGGCGATAACGCTGACCTGTTCCCCTTTGACTCAAAAGGAAAATACGATTCCGACAACGATGGTACTGCGAATGCCCTTGATGCATTCCCGAACTCCTCTGGTCTTGACTCATGGTTTGACATCATCTTCCGTTTAATGCTCCTCATCGGTGTGATCGTTGGGGCTGCAGCGTTCATGCGGAGCAGGTCCAGCGCCCATGCAGAAGCAACATGGGACGATTTGGAAACAATGACTGCGATGCAGATGAATGAAGAGATGCATGAATCACCTGCACGGCCTGCTGGTCCACCGCCAGCAGAAGCGTTCTCGCCTCACAAGCCAGATTGATCACCATCTTCCTCGGCAACCGCTAAGAGGGCACCACCACAGCCTTTGACGAGGGGAGTCATGAAACTACGTCTGCATCAATTCCTTTCGAAGACGGGTGTCTTCTCCTCAAAGGCTGACGCAAAGCAAGCCATTTGGGACGGTGAGATCACCGTCAACGGATCGGTGGTCAAGAACATGACCTTCCAATTCAACGTCAAAACCAAGGAAGTCACCTACCGAGGCAAGGTGCTTGAACTCCATGACGAAGAAGTCCACTTCCTCCTCCACAAGCCGCTTGGCTGCATCTGCTCTCGACTTAATTCGCATGAATCTGCACTTGGAAAAGACTCGGTGTATGAGGTGTTTCGCGAGCACATGGCACCAACCACCTATGAACGCCTGATCACCGTTGGCCGTTTGGATGAAAACACCACTGGATTCCTCTTGGTGACCACTGACGGAAAAATAGTTCACAGAATCACCTCACCAGACCACACGGTCAACAAGACCTACCGGGTCCACACAACAACACCAATTTCAGAAGATCACATGGACGCCATCCGAACGGGGGTGCGAATCGTCGTCGAAGACGGTGAAGCCAGCGATGAGTATTGGAGCAAGCCTGCAGTGATCGAGCACGAATCAACAGGCGTGGTTCTGTTGACCATCGGTGAGGGAAAGAAGCGACAGATACGTCGGATGTTCGGAGCCTTAGGAAACCCGGTCACTCTACTTCACCGAACCTCAACCGAAGAAATGCAGTTGGATGCTTATGATCTCAAACCTGGGGAATTCGTTCCCATCGAACGCAAGGATATCGAGCGATTGATCATTCAACCGAGCATCTGATCAGCGTCGTCGTTCTGTTGGCTCTTCCCAGTCTTTTTGAGGAAGCGAAACAACACCCTTGAAAAGACCATTGAACACAGTAAAAAGAGGATTGAAGCCCAAAGAGGGGCCTCTGCTTCGCTGGCGAGAAACCAAGTCACAATGAGGATACCAACGCCATAGACGGCACGGAACAGTGAGAAAAGAAGGAAAGAGCGGAACAGTGGGTTCGTCGTGATTCGTTGGTACAGACCACCCGCCTCGCCTTCGGAATCGCTCATGGGCCATCCTCGAGCGAGGGGTTCTAAGTTCTGTGCCTCAAAGAAGGTGCCAACGCACCCTGCACAACCGTCAAGAACCGTGGTCAATGACCGATTCCTATGGCTCGAGTCGAACTTACTGTGGAATTTGCTAAATTAGACGCTGAGGCTCGTATGCCGACTCAAGGATCTGCAGAAGCTGCCGGATGGGATCTTTACGCTTTAGAGGAAACCATTGTCGTCCGTCACAAGAGTTCACTCATCAGAACAGGGCTTGCTACCGCCATTCCCTCTGGATGGGAAGGCCAACTCCGTTGTCGCTCATCGTTGGGTAAGAAAGGCATGATCATGCCAAACGGCCTTGGCACCATCGATTCAGACTACCGAGGCGAATTGATGGTCCTCGCCACGTGGATCGGCGAAGGAGATTCCTTCACCGTCGCAAAGGGTGAGCGTGTTGCTCAGATGCTCTTCGCACCCGTACCGAAGGTCACCCT
This sequence comes from Candidatus Poseidoniaceae archaeon, assembly GCA_028822845.1. GTDB lineage: Archaea > Thermoplasmatota > Poseidoniia > Poseidoniales > Poseidoniaceae > MGIIa-L1. The sequence continues at coordinate 34,222 of JAPKCS010000006.1, forward strand.
GGTTGAAACAAGCGTCGAAGACCTTGGAACAACCTCTCGCGGCGAAGGTGGGTTTGGCTCAACAGGTCAATTCTAATTTGGACCTTTGCTAACTGATGGAAATGAGTCACGACAGCGTGAGTTCGCCTTCTAGGATTGCTGGCTAGCAATCTCTCTTTTTTCGTCATCACCCTCGACTTGGAAGAATTGGCTGATCAACAAGACCGACATTCCAAGGCCTCCTCCAAGAATAAACAACGTGGCACCTGAAAATCCAGTGGTGCCGATGGCCACTCGTAGAACGACGGTTGACAGAATAAATCCGGTGTTTCTTGCGAGGTTGGGAAAATCTGTCGTGGAACGATACGATACGAGCAAGATCAGAATGTCGGCCATAATCAGGCAAGTAAAGAAGTCCAAGAAGAACACGGTTCTGCTCACGCTTCCATCTCCTTCAACAACTCCCCAAGTCCACGAACTTAGTGAATAGAGTGCCACGCAAACATAGACGACGAACAAAACCATTGCGAGGTTTTTCTTTTGCTGAACGAATGTTTTCAAATTGAGAACTGGGTCTTGGTTGTTGTTCGTTTTCGAACCGAAAGACCTGAAGAGGAGCGCAGTGAAAAACAAAACCAAGAACGCCACGCATTCAACCGCCAAGAAGGCGATGCTTGAGTCAACCGACAAACTGCCTGCCGAGTCAATTTCGGACAAGTTTTTGAAGATATCACGCACGATAAGGAGGCAGACGACCTCAAATTGCTTGCCAACAGAATTCGAGAATGAATCAGGGATTGCTCGTATGAGTTCGTAGACCTCATAGGCTAAAATCACGGAGAAAGGTGTGTACAATGAATCAAGGAATGAATCAAAAAAAGTGTTCAGGTTTGAGTCAATCTCAAGAATGTTCAATTGATAGAGAATGCACAACAAAAGATGGGTGAGAAATCCATAGATTGCTAAGTTTAAACTCGCTCGTCGCAGAAAATCATCGGCGTCCTCACCGAGGAGCCGTTCGTACATAGAAGAGGAATCCATGCTTTTTGATTCGAGGGTTTGCACATATAGGTGCGTTCATGTCCTAAGAATCAATCCAGCGGAAATAGCTGCCTTCACGGTACCAAAGAATGACGCCTTGCTACCTTCTGAGGTACAATTTGGTTGAAATAAACCAAGGACAAACCGTGCCCTCTGTAATGGAACTTTATCGCTTGCGTACAACAGCACCCAAAAGCACAATCACCATCAATAAAGAATCGATACCAGTGAGCCCGAGTATGTTTGCATCTTCTGAGTCACCGATGACAGTTGAATCTGTGATTGTGAATTGATCCCCAATGGTTCCATCGATTCGATAATGCGTCAATGAGAGTTGACTGTCATTTCCATCGTACACCAATCTCGTCCAGCCATACGAATTGTTTTCTCGGTACGCACTCCATTCTGGTTGTGGTTCGTCTAATTCTTCGTATGCAGAGCGTCCAGCCATTCCAATAACCAAGTGAATCGGTCCTTGTCCGCGATAAAAGAGATTGTCCTTACCAGTATCCATGACCGTTTCCCCTGAAACTGGCCAGGTTCTTTCATAGAAGTGGTCGTGTCCCGCGATCACTAAATCAACGCCTTGGGCAACATAGAGTTCTTCCAATGCCGTACGCAATTCAACTTCAGACCCATGGTAGCTGTTACTGGAATACATCGGTTTGTGTCCGTACACAATCACGAAAGGGGTGACATCGCGATTCACTGAAGAAAGATCTTGCTCAAGCCATGAAAATTGTGTGCTTCCCACTGAATAATCATGCTCTGTCGACATGAAGGTCATGTGCACGCCCGGAACATTTCGACTGTACCAGAACGTTTCAGTTTCAATTTGTTGATCCGAATCGAAGCGATGTTCGTACGGTGCAAATTCGTATCCAGGTTCGTTCTCATGGTTTCCTACAGCCGTCACCCAAGGGATTTGGGTCATACTCGCTTGTTGCTCTTGAAACCAAGAATCCCAAGCCGATTGTTCACCATCCGCATAAGCGATATCACCGGAAACGGTAACCATCTGAGCGGATTCATCTGCGATTATGGCTTCTGAGACATCAAGTGCTTCGCTCGAATCACCATGGTCCGCAATCGAAATCCACTCGAAATGATTTTCTGACGGGTCAATTGTGGTAAAAGTGTAGAATTCAGACATTTGAGCGTTTTGAGTACCAACTCGATATTCAATTTCCTCACCGAGTGGAAGTCCCGTCATTGTTGCCATATGGAAGGCCATGTTATGATTCCCATAACAGTAGGATTCTGCATTGACTTCAAGCAAATCAGGACCCCGTTGATATTCCACAATTTGGTTCATACTTCGACCACCTGTAGCCCAGATGACAGACATTTCTGTTGGGTCGTCGGTCATTTGAAGATGAATTTGCTGACTTGCACTGTTGGACACAACCACGATACCTGGGCAATCCTGCAGTGCTTCAGCTAGACCCTGAGCCCCAGCAAATGGTGCGAGAAGTAAAATCGCCACCAAAGAAAATAGAATCCTCACAATCAACTCTCAGACTCCATACGCCTTAGAATTAGTGCAAGAGATTCGGATGAGCAAGAAGGCAGGATTGAGATAGGCTGCTTCCCTTTCATCAAAACTTCATTGAGTTGGTCCCGCACGCCCAAGCATGGTCGAATCAAGGCGAGTCGAGGTTCATCGCCTCGGCATTGTGCCCTATGAAGCGGCCATCGACCAGATGAAAGCCCTTCAGTTGCAGAGGATCGAGGATGAGATCCCCGACACATTGCTGATCTTAGAGCACCCCGAAATGGTGACCGTCGGCCCACGAGCTCGCAACGATGGAATCGCACCACCGCCTGGCTATCCAACCCATTCAGTCGACCGAGGAGGTGGACTCACGTGGCATGGACCAGGCCAACTCGTCGCCTATCCAATCTTCAAGTGGGACCAAACAGGTGAAACATCAGTCGCTGCAATCATTGAGATGATTGAATCGTGGGTCATCGCCGCCCTCGCCAAATGTGGAATCAAAGGAGCAAGGGATGAGCGCATGCAAGGTGTTTGGGTTGATGGGAAAAAAGTCAGCAGCATTGGCCTTTCCTTCTTGCGATGGACGTCAAGGCACGGGTTCACCATCAACTTCGACACACCAGTTGGCCGGGTTGAAGGATTGGCAGGATGTGGCCTTGAGGAACACACCACCACCAGTTTGCAACGTTTAGGCCATGCCACCACGCTTGAAGCACTTGTCTCAGCATTGAAAGCCACCATGGAAGAAAGTGTCCACCGTGGCCCACTATAATTCGTTCTATAGCCAATTAGAGGCCAACGCACCCCTCCATTTGTAAACAAGTCCATAAAAGGCAGAACCTCAACCAAGCATCATGGGCGAAATCGTTGTTGGTATCTCTGGTGCATCCGGCGCCGTGTATGGAAAGCGATTGGTTGAAATCCTCCGCTCCCGGGACATTCCTGTCCGCCTCGTGGTGACAAACGCTGGCGAAATCACCCTCAAGCACGAATGCAACACCACCAAAGAAGAGATCGCAGAAGCCACAGGAGCGTTGCTTGAAGACGATGCAAACATCGGTGCAAAATCTGCCTCCGGCTCGGCAAACATCGACGCAGTGGTCCTCTGCCCTTGCTCTGGAACCACCCTCGGTAAACTCGGCGCAGGCATCGGTGACAACCTCATCACCCGGTCCGCCATCGTCGCCTTGAAAGAGCGCAGGAAGCTGATCATCGTACCTCGTGAGGCACCATACGCAACCGTTCACCTCGAAAACATGACAAAGCTCTCCCAATGGGGTGCTGTGGTCATACCAGCATCGCCTGGATTTTACAATCATCCGAAAACAATCGACGACATGGTCGACTTCGTCGTGGCACGTATTCTTGACCACATTGGCCTCGACCACGATGTTGGAAGCCGTTGGACCGGTGAAGAAATACCCTGAACTGACCACCGCCGAGTTCTTCAATGAGCGACGGTAACCCTCACCCATGGACGAAGCCAGTCTGTCTGCTCACACCGTTGCTGAACTCAAGGTCATGCTCGTTGAGCAAGGCCTTCCAGTCAGTGGAAAGAAGTCTGAGTTGATTGAACGCTTGGAATCAACGCCAAAGGAAGACATTTGGCAACAAACCAACCCTCTTCCAACAACCATGGAACTTGAAGAGAGCCTCACGGCCTTCGATGAACCAACCACCCTCATGATGCGCATGCAACAACCGGTCTACGGACCGATCAACATGGCAATGGCCATTGCCATCGGTCTTGCTGCATTGATGGTCTCTGCTGTCTTGGTGGTCCAACCTGCGTGGCTTGGATTTGAAACAGACTATGAATATGAATTGATTGACTTCGATCAAAATCAAGCACAAACCTTCGCTCAAAACCTTGTCGACCTTGGCCATCCAGATTGGGAAGGACGAATGAGTGGCACCGATGAAGAAGCAAACGCTGCCCAGTACATCATGTCTGAATTTGCAGAGATGGGCATGGAGACTCAATTGAATGCCTACCAAGTCCCAATGCATCATGTCAATGCCGAACCTTCGTTGCAAGTATGCGCCCCAGGATTGTTTAATTCCGGTTGTGGACAATTTGGGCTGGGTGAACTCATCGAGTTCCAACACCGCATCGACTATGTGATTCAAGGATTCTCTGGTGCTGGTTTGTTCCAATTCAATGATGGAGTAACGGTCACAGACCTCGGCAACGGCAGCGATGATGCTCTGTGGCAAGATGCAGCTAACACGATTGGTTATGTTCGAAGCGGTGGCTCAAAAATCGGTAACACCGCCATGTACGTCAAAGCGGTTGAAAATGACCTTGCAGCGTTGATTCGTGTCAACAAGGATTACAATTGCGGCAAGATCGAAGGCAATGACTGCGTACCAATTTTCAAAGGCTCAAGCGTTGATTCAATCACTGAAGCAAATGGAGGAAGTGTCCCGAACGACATCGCCTTCATTGCCATGTCCAAGGATGCTGGTGAAATTCTCGAATCCGTGGTCATCAATGCCTCTGGCCAAATCGCCATGGACATCGATGTCACCAATGATGGTGAACGCACCATCTATGTCCCATGCGGAACCATCGAAGGAAAATCCTCTGATGTGGTGATGGTTGGTGGCCATCATGACACCGTCTATCACGGCCAGGGAGCCATCGACGATACATCTGGCACTTCCAGTGTCATGGAAATGGCGCGACAGTTCGCCATGATCACCAACGAAAGCGGAACCCCAGAACGAACACTCCGCTTCTGCACCTGGGGTGGTGAAGAAGAGGGGTTGTACGGAAGCCGTGCCTACGTCGCAGAAAATCAAGCGTTCTTGCGCGATCACTTGCGACTTTATGTCAACCTCGACATGAACCACGTTGATGCTGATGCCATCCGGGGCAATTCAGTCTCGTTGTTCACCAACAATGCTGATGATTTCGGTCATATGGAACGAATCACTGAGATGTACAAGAAAGCCAATCCGGACATGGACGAGCGCTACGACATCGTCTTATCCCTTCTCACAGGTGCACAAGGCGAAGATGATGGCATGCCCTATAATTCAGACCACGGGCCATTTGTTTACGATTTAGAAGGCAAGCGAGGCCGAGCTGTTGTGTGCTACGGAAGCGGAAGTTGGGAATACCACACCTACCTCGACACAATGGACCGTTTCAATGCAGAATCCCTTGGGATCTCAGTCGTCATCTACGGCACCTATGTTCGAATGCTGGCTTACAACGCCGATGCTTAAGTGAAACCTCAAGCGACGGTTTGAAAGCGTGGTGTTCAGCCCTTGGGCCATGGTCGCACCAAGCGCTTGGGCATCACACATTCTCGTACCCTCTAAATCTGAGGCTGTGCAAATGCGAGAGAAAATTGTCAAACTCAAAGATTTTCAAAAGATGGCTCGCAAAAAGAGCACATGCCCATCAAGTCAGAAAGGAGGCGATTTAGGATGGTTCCGCAAGGGTCAGATGGTTCCGCCGTTCGAAGAAGCTGTTTGGAAGAACGAATTGTCAACCGTGTCTGCGCCGGTGAAAACTCAATTCGGCTATCACCTTATTTGGGTGCATGAGCGCGACGAAGCGTGAGGGATTCGATGACCGTTCGTGTTGGATTGGAAAACTACACCGTGATGGCCAAGCATGGCTATTACGAGTTTGAACATGAGCAAGACCAGCCTTTTGTGTTCACCGTCATGGCGACATTGGTTCACGAAAAAGTCGACAATGACCTCGCTTTGACGCTCAATTATGCCGATTTACAAATCGCAATTGACCATGTTATGTTCGAAAGTGAAAAGCCAATTGCTCTGATGGAAGAAATGGCAAGTCGCGTCATTGACCTCATCAGCACCAACGAACGAGTGGCGATTATTCATGTCCGAATCGAAAAGCCAAACGCTCCACTTCCGCACCCCGGTGGCCTCCCTGTCATCGAGGTCGAATGGACTCGCCGTTGAGCGAGCCTTCAAGCACCCTCCGACCAAGGCCATTCTATGGCGGAGCAAATCCAGCGGGTCTATGTCCCCTCTGCAATCGAGGACAGCGGCAATGCCCTCTCCTTGGGATGCTTCAGTTCAGAAGCAACAGCTTGGAATGTGCTCCGGAGTTTTCTAAAAAAGAGCGATCAAATGCTGCTGGTCTCAGCCTCTGTTGTGGTCTGGGACATCGATGTGATCGGTGCGCATGGACTGACGGTGCTCGCCTCGCTTGAATGCAAGGACTGCCCCGTATGCAGCCGTCAAACCTTCTGGGTCGACCTCGAGAACTTTTCGGCACTCTGTCACGGCGATGCATGCGCTGCTTGGGTGGAAGAAAGCACCCATGAACCGGGTGTCATCGATTGTGGATGGCCTGCTCTTCGGTTCTTGAAACAAACAAAATCCATCGAAGAGGCATTCAAAGAATTATTTGCACTTGGCGATCAAATCAAAGCGGCAGGCATAACCGACACCGTCTCAATCCAAGCATCAGAAGCGATGTTGGATGAGTTTGAAAACCTCACCTGAGCAAAAGTGGTCCGATGAAACTGAAGGCAAAGATGCCCAAAAAGACGAACATCCAAATCCGCATTTGTTTCTGATTTTTCTCATCCCTCACGTTGCGATCCATGCAGGCTTGATCCGTACAAACCCGTGGTTCGCAAGAGAGTTTGATTGGGCGAAAGCAGACCCGGCAATGCTTGTGGGGTTGGACTTTTCCAGAAGCAGTAGCGGAGACCCTGTTGGTCATTCGTTGAAGGTTTTCTTTGACTTTCTTTGTATCTACCATCGTTCATCACCTAGGGTACAATCAATGTTCCATCGAAGGGTTGGCCGTCCAGGGCCTTTTCCAGTAAATTAAGATCCCGACCATCAAGCACGGCGAGTCGCAAATCACATGCCTTGGCCCAGCCAACTGCAACAGGATCAATCACAGCAGATGCTCCAGGAGCGAGTGGTTCATCGATGCCGGTGATCTCTGCCAGTTCATCGATGGTCATTGTGGTAAAAGAGACGGCGTCTTCGTGGTGTCGAGGATCTTTATCGAAGACATGGCTGACGTTGGTGGCAATGACGCAATGGCTTGCTCCTGTGTCGCGGGCGAGGGCAACTGCCACTGCATCCGTGGTGTGACCAGGCGTTGTGCCTCCCATGATGACAATGTGGTGAACATCCATCAATGCTGCGGCTTCGCTGGTGGTGGTGGCTATGATCGGTGCTACATCGCAACCGATGTCCAATAAGATCTGTTGAATCACTGTGGCATTTAATCGGGTCGCTGCGATGCCAATTTCATCGAGGCGGTGGGTGTCACTCACCAAGACTTGAGCGAGCGTTATGCCCTCTCTTGCGGGAAGTCCTCCGCCGACAACGAGTGCTAAGCGCCGACCATTTCCCTCCATGTGGACGGCTAATTGGCGCAAACGTCCGAACCATTCGATGCGTTGTTCAGCTTCTTCAGGACGAAGCAGGCTTCCGCCCAAAGCAACAACATGACGAGTGGTCATCGCTCCTTCCTTGCGCGCTCATGCTTTGAGCATATCCCCGCAGAAGGCTTTGGAACAGCCATCCCTCTGCCTGTCACCTCTCGACACCACACGAGAGTTGAAGACCCCTCAACCACGCCCTTGAATTGGAGGCCAAGCGATGTCTGATGATGCAACTCTCGCCACGCGCCGTCTTCGATTGAAACTCGCCCTTGAAGACTTGAGGGAAATGAAAGGGTTCGGTACAGAGTTGGTCACGCTCATCATCCCACCCGACCGGCACATCTCAGATGCTCGTTCTCTGCTGCAAAACGAACACGGGCAAGCGGCCAACATCAAATCCAAAGGCACCCGTAAAAATGTCCAGGGCGCTATTGAATCGGCACTCTCCACCCTCTCTAGGTACAAACGACCTGGCGAACACGGGCTTGCTATTTTTGTTGGCTCGATCATTATTGGGAACAATAAAAACCGCATGGTCAACGTTGTTGTTGAAGAACCACCTCAGCCCCTTATGTCCTTCCGATATCGATGCGATTCGGTGTTCGAACTGGGACAACTCGAAGACATGTTGGTCGATAAGAAATCATACGGGTTGTTTGTTATCGACCGTTCAGAAGCTGCGTATGGAATCGCTTCAGGAAAGCGCATCCACGTACAGGAACACCTTGTCTCCAACATCATGGGTAAGCACCGACAAGGAGGTCAATCCGCTCAGCGTTTCGAACGGCTCATCGAAGAGGCTGCTCATAACTTCTTCAAGCGCGCTGCAGAACACGCATCTTCCTACTGGTTGCCAAACATTGAGAACATCCAAGCAATCATCATTGGTGGCCCCGGTCACACCAAAGATTTCGTGGTTAAGAATGAATATTTCCATCACGAAGTAACAAAGAGGATTGCAAAAACCCATTTCGATGTTGGCTATTCAAACGAGAGCGGCGTACGAGAATTGGTTGAAAACGCTGGATCACTGATGGGTGAAATTGAACTCGATGCAGAACGCCAGGTCATGACGGCTTTCTTATCAGAACTGATCAAACCTGCACCAAGAGCAACCTATGGCGAGAAGATGATTCGCAGTGCTCTTGAACAAGGTGCTGTTGACCGGTTGCTTGTTTCGGAAGGTTTGCGAAAGAACACGCTCGGACTTCGATGCGGCTCATGCCAGCATGAATGGAGCGCTACAGTCGGTCGAATGGAACCACTCCCCGAATGCCCCTCATGCAGTGCATCAGGCGATAACGCCAAGGAATTGAGCAACATTTCCCTGATCGATGAACTTTGTAAAATGGGTGAAAGGAGCAACACTGAAATAATCTATATTTCCGTTGATACCGAAGAAGGTTCACAGTTACTCCACGGCTTTGGTGGCCTTGCTGCCCTTTGCCGATACCCAATGATGTGAGGTGAGAAAAATGCAGATGCTCAAAGCTGAGATTGAACCCTTGATTGAGGCTGCCCTCCTGCACGTAGGCATCACCAACGATCACTGGAGAAGCATGCTTGCACCCTCGCGTGAATTGGATCAGGGCGACCTTTCGCTCCCATGTTTCCCATTCGCAAAGCAACTTGGCCAAGCACCACCAGCAATCGCTGAAGCCCTTGCTGAAGCAATGCCTGAACACGAAGCCATTGGAGAAGTCAACGCCGTTGCTGGCTACCTCAACATCAAAGCAGACCCTTCGTGGTTGGCAAAGACAATTTTATCCTCACCCGAAACCCACGGCCATCCTTTTGGCCAACGGCAACCAACGGGTCGCAAAATATTGATTGAACACACCTCGGCAAATCCAAACGGACCGTTCCATGTCGGACGGGCACGAAACGCCATCCTCGGCGACTCGTTGGTTCGTTTGCACCGCCTTTATGGCAATGAAGTTCGAGCAGAGTATTACGTTGATGACATGGGGAAGCAGGTCGGTGTTCTTGCTTGGGCCCTAGCAAACCTCAGTTCAGAAGAAGTGGAAGCCACGTTAGAAGGCAGAGACCCTTTGAATCCAAAGTGGAAAGGCAAAGCCGACCACGAACGTGTCCGCTGGTATCAAGCCGCTCAAGTGATTCGTCAAGAGCGTGAAGACAAGGACGACATTGAGAAGGAAATTGGTCGCATGGTTCACGCAAGTGAGCACGGCGATCAACAGGTACTGGATGACTTCCAAGCCGCTTATACACCCGTGCTTGAAGGCATGCTGACAACCCTCGCCCGCCTTGGCATCAACTTTGACACCTTCACAAAGGAATCAATTTTTGTCACCAACGGCGATGTGGGCCGGTTGATGCAGCGCTTCAAAACATTCGATATCCACGGTACGGCTGACAACGGTGCAGAATTCCTCGACCTCGGAGCACGTGGTCTCAAAGGGAAGACAGAATTCTTTTTCCGACGTGGCGATGGTTCGTCGTTGTATGCAACGCGTGACATCGCCTATCACATGTGGAAATGGCAACAATGTGACGACCTCATCAATGTCCTTGGTGAGGATCACAAACTCCAGGCAAAGCAAGTCGGTATGACCTTAACCGAACTTGGGCAAAAAGTCCCTGATGTCTTGTTTTATTCATTCATCAAGTTGCCAGAAGGAAAAATGTCGACCCGAAAGGGCAATGTTGTGTTCATGGATGATTTGTTGGAAGAAGCACAAGCACAAGCAGCGGCTGTTGTTGGCGCATTGCGACCCGATTACGAACATCAACAGATCAAGGAGATTGCCGATGCTGCAGGTACCTCTGCTGTCCGATTCAACATCATCAAAGTGAGTCCAGAAAAAGGATTCACCTTCCGATGGGAAGAGGCGTTGGCTTTCGAGGGCGGTTCTGCACCGTTCATCATGTACTCACATGTTCGAGCTTGCTCAATTGTTCGTCGATGCCACAAGGAAGGCATTGATGTGACTGCGGAACTGGAGAACACCAACATCGACCATCCAAAAGAGATGTCAAAAGGCATGGTTGGTTTGCTTCGGGCCCTTTCTGTTCACAATGATGTGTTGGCAAAAGCAGTCAACGATCGACGCCCTCACCTCTTTGCGAACCACTTGTTGCATTTGGCGAACTGCTTCAATGCCTTTTATCGCGATTGTATGATTGTCGTTGAGGGTGAAGTGAACACATTCAACTTACAAATCTCTGAAGTTGCCCGTCGTATGATGCGAACAGGCATGGAAGGTTTGGGCATTGCGCCCATCGAACACATGTGAGTTCACTCTTGATCTCGCCTGTACCAGCCTTCTGGCAAAGCCATTGGATCGACGTTTCGTCCGGCCTTGATGCGTCGAATGATTTCCATACGCATGGCGTCCATCCCAATGAATTCAGTTGCAGACATGGTGATCCGGTCCTTGTGGTCGATCAACAGGGGTAAGTCCGGTGTGCCTTCGGAACCATCTTCGCGCCATTCAGCTTCGGCAGCAGTGACTTCAGCCCACATATCTGGAAGAGGATCCAACAGGTCCGCCTTTGAGGTGACAACAATCAAATCGGTGCCAGGAAGCATGGCCGTCACGTCTTCCAAAAGATGCGTTTGCTCTTCTAAAGAAGTCCCGCATGCTTCGCTTTCATCCATAAGGAACAACACAAGAGAACCAATGTGTTCCAACGCCGCAATCGCTTGCAGTTCAATCGTGTTGCGTGCAAGCATTGGACGGTCAAGAAGACCAGGAGTGTCGACCATCTGGTATGGCAAACGGCGATGAGTGAAGTGACCAACGTGAATTTGTTTGGTCGTGAACGGATAGTGGTTCACTTCCATGTTTCCAGAACTCAGCGCCGAGATAAAGGCCGACTTACCAACGTTTGGCGCTCCACAAACAACGATGCAGGGGAGCAGTTGGTCGATGGTAGGCAACCGCTTGAGGGTTTCACGTGCTTGACTGAGCCATGCAAGCGATGGTCCAACACGGCGCATGATGGAAGAAATACGCCCGTAGGCTTCTTTCCGAGCGTCATGCATCAACTCTGTCCGACCCGTTCGAATGATTTTCTTGGCGTTTTGGCCTCCGATGCTGAGCACCTGCCTGGAGCCCCATTGCAGCATTGAGAGGTGGTGACGGTAATCATCGCACCCAACACATGCGTCGATCATGGCCACGTCGAATGTAGGAGACTGGTCAAGCGATGGCCACACGTTGACCGTATCGGTTAACGTTGTTGCAATAACATCCGCAGCGGTTTGAGTCATTCGACTCATCTGTTTACGGACGCGATAAACACGGTCAGAATCGTCGACTCTATCGGCGGCTTTTCGGGCCCGAGAGAATGCTTTGTCAAGCACTTCATCCTCAAGGAGGACCGTTGGAAGTGTGCGCCATGAGACTTTCATAATGTTCTCCCGCTTCACGCCGGTCGCCCACCCTTCAAGAAGCCATACCCCCAAAACCAGCATTTTACGACATTGGAGCAATCTCAAGCAAGAGCGAGGTTCAAGTAGCCTCGCCATGTACGTTTGCGCATGGCGAAGTCTGAGAAGAAGATTGAACTCCCAGATTGGGCTAAACCGATTTGGAAATCGATGGGTTCCCCAAAGCTCGATAAAGTCGCCGATATCATCCATGGTGATTTACTCAAGCGAAGGCACGGCCTACGACGCGATGACATCATTGAAATTTTGATGGATGCCCGTTCACTCGTTGGAGATGCAAGTCCATGGATCAGAGGACGTCTGCTCTCATCAGGAAAATCAAGCATTGAATTGCTTTGTGAAGATGGCCGCACCCATTACGTGGCACGTGACATCATTGCACGCATTGTGTTGGTTGCTCACACCCGGCCAGCCTACATCGATGACAAGGACCTCCTTGCCTTTGAGCGCAACGATATGAAGCGCCGATCGAACCTCCATGAAAAGGTCGAGAAGGAAAGCAAGGGCAGCGATGATTCCCATCTTTGGGGTTGAACTGAATGAACATCCCAGAGGGATGGGTTGTCGTTGAAGAGCGTTTGATGCGTGAATTCGAGTTTCCGAACTTTGCGGATGCAAAATCATTCATTGATGCCCTCTCTTTGCACGCTGATTCCGTAAATCATCACCCCGAGTTTCACTTTGGCTGGGGTTATGCCGTTGTCGAATTGTTCACCCATGATGAAGAGAAAATCACAACGAAAGACATCGATTTTGCTCGCCACATCAACGCCATGAACGTGGAGGCGTGAGGCATGCCAACCGATCCAAAGGGACGCTTGGAACCAGGCTATGAACGTCATATGTTCGTCTGTGGCCATGAACGACCCGAGGGTGCTGTTCGACCTTCATGCGCAAGGCGAGGGAGTTTGGAACTCATGCAGGCCATCAAGCGAACCGCAAGGGAAGCGGGAATGGTGAACATCCGTGTTCAAAAATCAGGCTGCTTGGATTTCTGCGAGTTTGGTACAACCGCTGTCATCTATCCCGAAGGCGTGTGGTACACGCTTGAAGGCGAAGACGCCGTTGCTGCAATGGTGCATCACCTACAAACCGGTGAACGCTCTGAAAACCATCAAATGAGCATCGATCCAGATGAGCCCTAAGGTTCACTCTTCGACGGATTCTTCATCACGCTCTGCAGCCATGCATGGATCTGCTAAGCACATTTCTGACCCTTGCAGCTCCATTTCATCAGCGTCACCGAGCCCAGAGAGAAGGCCCTTCTCAACATACAAACTTGGACCGTTCGAGAGGAAGTAGACTGAGCCACGACCTGTTCGTGAATCTTCAGGTTGGGAGTTGTTTCCTGTTGCACAGGCGTCAATGCAACCATCAGCGAAAGCGATGTAGACACGACCGTCCAAGTCGATGGTGAGGTCGTTGAAATCAAGCAGGTTCCGATTGGAGCCACCAATGTCACGGCAATCGCCGCTGTTCAAACAGATGCTCCCAATTTGCACCGGATCATCAGACAAACGGTAGGTGTGGAAGGTTGGGTCTTCATCCAGAGCGTTCAGGCTGTAGGTGACGTACAAGTGATAGGAGATGTTTGAACTTGCAGTGTGTGGGTTGCCGTTCCAACTGCCACCATCGATGTCTGACTGGCCCAGTTCTTCAGCGTTTTCGCTTCCAAGATAGGTGATTGCGATGCGACCAGGGTCGCCAGCGTCGACTTGTGGGAAGGTTGAGGAAACCACTTCAACAGGGCTGATTCGGGTGCTGCTCTGTTCCCATGTGTCACCAGAATCGACGCTGCGAGACATGTAAATTCCGAAATCTGCTCCAGTCCAAATGTGGTAGGCATTGGAGTCTGTGTCCGTGGCCACTTCTGTGTTCTTTCTTGGATCAGGTGTACCGGCGTCGCCGCCCATGGTTCGTTCATCCCAAGTCAATCCGTTGTCCTTTGAGAAGATAAGAGTTGGAGTCGCCACACGAGGTGTGAGGTACACTGTGCCGTCGAGAGCTGTTGTGATTGCACCGTGAAGCCCACCATTGGTTGAGGCCAAGCCGACAATGTTGCCGCCAACTTCGAAGCTCGCGCCCCCATCGAAACTCGTGAAGCAAGAAATCCCAACAAGTTTGTTGAAACAGAAGTAAACCGCTGTCTCGTAGGTTGGATTGAATTGACCAATGACACCGAAGCCGCTGTTGACCCAAGGCCCTGTTGCAAGTTTGATGTGATCGTTCAATGGCGTGGTTCCTGAGTCATGGGGATTGCCAAGCCACGATTCGCCATCGTTGTCGGACCATCCAATCCAAGTGGATTCGAGACCCATCATGTGTATGTTGAAAATACGGTCTGTTACAGGATCGACCCATCCATATGGATCGCTTGTGAACGGAGCCTGTGTGATGTCTTTTGAATCAACCCAGGACTCACCATGGTCGCATGAGCGCATTGGCTTTTCCATTGCGATGAAGAACATACAACCGCTTGAAGTGATGCCAATGCTTGGTTCCTTTCCGGTTTCGCCGACGTCGCTGAATACGAAATCCATTGGAATTGGATCAATGTCGACCGATTCCCCAGAACCGTTTGTGACGAAGATCCTTTCATTGACTGCGGCTTCCATTTCTTCGACCATTGGTTGCTCATCCGCACCAAAGCAACCAGACATCGAAAGTGTGGTCACAAGAAAACAAAGCAAAAGGGCAGTAACTCGCATGGTTTAGCGTGATAGCCATTCGCATTTATGTTCTGCGTATGGTCCATGCAGGGCACAACATCAGAAACCGCCACAGAAAGCAAAGACTATGATTCTAAATCCTCTATAGAAAGGACTTCAGCGAATTCAAAGTTTGACCGGACGGGTTGCACCACAGGCTTGGCACTTGAGCAAGGTGGTCCGATCTTGTTTCACGAAGTTCGTATCCGGGGCTTGGCACTGGCTGCACTTGATGTAGGCATTGACGTAATTGGCGATTGTCTTTTTGATCCTCTTTGGTGGGATACGCCCCTTGAAACGAGCCCGTGGCCCGTCACGAGAACCCGAAGTTCCCAATTCATTGAGGAGGTACTGATAGACGTGATTATCGTCTCTGTCCATCATCGAGACCACTTCATTGAAGTTGCGGAAAATTGTATTTTGACCTTCGATAAGAATCTGTGGAGGAGGCAATCGCCATCGTGAACGCGAAGAGATTTCTTCAGGGATGTTCTCTCGTGCTCTATCGAGCAAGGACTCGTAATCAAAGTCGCTCATGCGTCAAGGCCTGTGCCGCTCTTTCTTGAAGCCATCGGAACCGAACGGGCAAAGGATTGATGTGGTTGAGTCCCTACCGCTGAATGAGAACCATGGTTTTGAGCATCGAAGAACTGAGAGCCCAAGCCTTTGGCATGCGTAAAGAAGGATTGAATTCACAGCAAATTGCTGATGAATTATCCCTTTCCCAAGATACGATTTCTTGGCTGCTCGCTGAAGGGAGCACAGAAGAACATCCATCCGATGTTCGAATCGGATGGCGCAGCATTGGCGTCCGACCAGAACGAATCGCTGCAATTGGGACCATTATGGCCGATGTAGCAGATGAAGAACTTGGCGTGGAAGACATCGACACGGTGGTCGGTATTTCGATCAACGGCATCACCTTCGCACATGAAGTTGCACGCAACCTCGGGGCCGAGTTCACAATCTTCAGAAATGTTGAGGGTGAGGGGGGCCAAGGTGTTCTTTCCAACAAATATGGCAAAGTCTCTGGAAAGAAGGTCGTCATCGTTGATGATGTTCTTTCATCTGGCGTGACCATGGGCAAAACAATCGCAGCCATCAAAGCCGTCGGTGGCGAAGTTGGCCTAGCCGTGGTCCTGGTCAACAAAACCACTCGCAATGAAATCGATGGCGTCCCTCTACGTGGCATCATTCGAGCCGTACCTGTTTGAGGTTGAAAGCATGCATTGGGCGGATGTCGCAGCCAAGGCGTTGAGCCACAAGGGTGACAAGCACATTGTCTCCACTGGTATCACACCAAGCGGTGAGTTCCACATTGGTCATCTGCGTGAGATCCTCACTGGCGATATGATTGCTCGAGCGGCAAGGAAAGCAGGATTGGATGTTGAGTTCGTATTTATTGTTGATACTGCAGATCCACTTCGTAAGGTGTATGACTTCCTTGGGCCGGAGTTTGAACAGTTCATCGGCCATCAACTTGGCTCGATTCCAGCCCCCGACAAGAATGGGAATCCCGATTGGGCCCGATTTGAGCAAGAAGGGTGGACCTACGGCGACCACTTCTTGAAACCATTTTTACAAGCACTCGAACAGATAGGCGTCCGCCCTCGAATCATTGATAACCTTGAATCCTACAAAGCAGGGCGCTTTGATCAACTCACCAAAATAGCATGCGACCGAGCCGATGAGATACGTGAAGCAATTGAACGAATTTCCAGCCGTGAACTTGCAGATGATTGGTTTCCTTGGAGCCCATTGGACTCAAAGGGGTCCCTCGACGGCGTCAAGGTGACTGGCTACGATTACCCTCATGTCCATTGGCTTGACAGCCACGGCGTTGAAGGCTCTTCTGACATCTCAAAGGGTGAAGGGAAATTACCCTGGCGGATCGACTGGCCCGCTAAATGGGGTTGGATTGGTGTCACCTGCGAACCGTTTGGCAAAGACCACGGCGCTGCTGGAGGATCCTATGCAACCGGAAGAGAAATCGTTCAAATTCTTGGCCATGAAGCACCGCATCCACTTACTTACGAATGGATCAGTCTCAAGGGCCAAGGTGCAATGTCCTCTTCTGCAGGCAATACAATCGGTCCAATCGAAGCCCTCGAATTGGTGCCTCCAGAAATTCTTCGCTTACTCGTTGCTAAATCAAAGCCGAACAAGGCGATTGAATTTGACACTGGAATGAGCCTCGTCACGCTGGCGGACGAATATGAGCGGTTGGCAGCACGTGATTTCGAATCTGAATTGGCTGATGAAGACCTCACTCGCCGGCAACGCGTCCAAATTGAAGATGCTGCTGGCGCAATGCGCATGGCAGTCATCGAAGAGGGCACCATTGCTGAAGCCACAGCAGTCACGTTCCGCCACTTGGCTTTGCTCGCCCAGACAAAATCAACGGACCAAGATGTATGGGCCAGCCTACGGAAAGCTGGAGCCATCAACGAACCAAACCAATCCCTTGTCGACCGCTTAAACCGGATGAGGGCTTGGATCGCCTCCAAGCATTTCCCTGAAGAAATGAAAATTAGCATCCTCAATCTTCCGAATGATGCAGCACTTCAACTCTTAGACCAAGACGATCGCACAGTCGTCGCTGCTTTAGCCCGTTCATTAGCGGCCTGTTCCTGGGACGCAGAAAGCATTGGTAGCAGCATCCCACAAGCAGCAAAAGACCTCGGACTCACGCCTAAATCGGGCTACAGGGCAGCCTATGCAGCACTTATGGGCAAAGAACGGGGTCCACGACTCGCACCCATCTTAGCAGAAATGAATCAACATGAGATCGTTTCATTGCTCAACCAATGTGCGAAGTCATTGGAATAGAATCCGAAACGGTGCACGCCTTTCATCGAAGCCTCCGATAAATGGGGGGGGTCAATGTTCGGACCAAAATAGGGGCAATTGACCATCACCCTTCAAAAGAGGTAAGCATCCATAACGCAGTATGGCCGGCGTGTACTGTCCAACCTGTGAAGCAGGTGTTGAAGCAGGGGCAAAGTTTTGCCTCGCGTGCGGCCACGACCTCACAGGACAGGGTCCAATCACGGCAACAGGCCACGACCTCAACCAAATCAAGGAAGTTATCCGGCACCGCGATGACCTTTCGATGGCTGAAAAATTCGACATGATTGCCAAAGTCGAAGAAGGGGCAAATCCGATTCTTCTTGGCATTGCAGCACCAGCAGAAGGCGAGGACGTTGACCTTTCATCTGCCTTTGGGACTGAGGTTGAAGAAACGCTTTTGCTCTCCGATCACGAATGGGGCCAATCACCTGCAGCAAACGCTGCTGTCCGGGCTGTCGTACGTGGCACCAATGGTTGGGATTTGATCCAATCAGGTAAACTCGATCTGAGTGAAGGCTTGTTCCGAGAAGCAATGGACAATGGAATGGAAGCATCAACTCACATTCACGATGTTGCAAGCGGTGAGCACGAAGGAATTGACCCTGAGGCTATGCGTGCAATTCCAGTCTTGAAACCACCAAAGCGAAGTTTCTGCCCAAAGTGCGGCTCTGATATTCACGCAAACACCATGCTCCAATGGCGAAAGTGGCGCGATTCATCCGGTGCTGTCGTATCGATGCAACTGGAAGCATCCATGGAAACATCCCTCATTCAAGTTGCAGCTCACTACCTCAATGTCATGCAGGCCATGAAAGACGAGCGAGATGACGCTATTGCTAAGGCTGCGAAGGGAGACCCAACGGTCATCGAATCAAAACTACGAGCGCAATTAGAAAAGAGCATCCGAACAGAATTGGAATCTGAAATCCGTTCTGAACTTGAAGAGGAGTTCAAAGGACGATCCGTCGCCAGTTCAGATAAACCAAAAGCAGGGAAGCCAAAGAAGGAAGCATCCAAAGCAAAACCAAGCACCACAAAGGCTGCAGCATCAAAGGCTGCAGCAGGCACAACCAAGAAGAAAGCAGGTGGCATGTTTGGACCTAAGAAGGTCAAGAAGACCTACGAAGGCGAAGCAGGTGGAAAAGCAGATTGGTTCTTGACTAAGGCACTTGACACTGTTTACGATCCTCATGGCACCGGTAAGGCTGTCAAAGCCGCTACAATCGTTGCTCGTTCGAGTGAAGGCAACGTTCGGGTTCGTGACGTCGTTCGTATTTACGACCTCGAAGGCGAAGCAGGCATCAGTGAATTGGCATGGACCAGTCCGCTGACAAAATACATCATCGATGCTTACGATGCCTGTTGAGCATCAGTAGTGCACGGTCAGTCGACGTGGTTCGAGAGGTCCAGCCTTTGCTGCTTTCATTGCAGCGACTTCCATTGCAGCACCGCGCAAGGTCGTAACGAATGGAATGTTCAATTCGACAGCTAACCGCCTCATCATGTTGCCATCACGAACAGCACCACCTGAGATTGTTGGAACATTGACGATGAAGGAAACCTTTCCTTCACGCATCAAATCTAAGGCATCAGGGTGGTTTTTGTCGGCAATTCGATAAGCCACAGATGTAGGTATGCCGTGCTCTCGAAGCACGTCACAGGTACCTGGCGTTGCATAGAGATTGAACCCAAGTTCCACCAGCTGCTTAGCGATCGGGACCAGACGAACCTTGTCGTCGTTTCGAACGGTGAGGTAAACGCCGCCTTCACTGGCAACAGGAACTTCAGTTGCGATCCTGGCTTTGAGGTAAGCGACATCAGCGGAAACATCAGAACCGTACACTTCGCCGGTTGATTTCATTTCAGGACCAGGAGCAGGGTCGAGCCCACGGAGTTTGATGAACGGGAACACAGGAGCCTTCACGCAGACCTGACCTGAGGTGCGACGGGGAATGACCTGTTCTGAAAGTGGAATACCAATCGTGATGTTGGCAGCGATCCGAGCCATTGGTAGGCCGGTTGCTTTGGCAACGAAAGGAACGGTTCGAGAGGAACGTGGGTTCACTTCGAGCGTGTAGAGTTTATCGCCTTGAATCGCAAATTGAATGTTATAGCATCCTTTAATTTTCAAACCGATCCCAATGGCTTTGGTTTGTTCTTCGATGCGCTTTAGCATTGAATCTGGAATGTTTTGAGAGGGTATGAAACATGTGGAATCACCAGAGTGGATGCCTGCTTCTTCGAGGTGTTCCATGATTGCACCGATCAAGACCTCTTCACCGTCTGAGGCTGCATCGACATCGATTTCAGTGGCGTGACCGAGGTATTCATCAACCAACAAGGGCTTGTCCGGGGCAAGGTAAGCCTCTGACAAGTAAGCATCAACTTGTTCTTGACTCGCAAGGATTTCCATACCTCGCCCACCCAACACGTACGAAGGGCGAATCAAAACAGGGAATCCAATCTTTTCAACAGCAGCTCGGACATCGTCTGATGTGGTTCCTGTAGCACCGCGGGGCATAAGCAGACCAATCCTCTTGGCAAAGGCCTCGAACCGCTTGCGGTCGCTTGCTTCGTCCACAGCATCACATGAAGTGCCCATGATCGACAGATCAAGGCCTTTTGAAGCGAGCAGAGGCAAACGTTCGGTCAATGGCAATGCCAAGTTAATCGCCGTTTGACCACCGAATTGAAGCAAGATGCCGTGGGCTTGTTCTCGTAGCAGCACTTCGGAAACACACTCGAGGGTGAGCGGTTCGAAATACAACCGATCAGAGGTGTCGAAATCGGTCGACACGGTTTCAGGGTTGTTGTTGATCAAGATTGCATCTTTACCTGCTGCTCGAATTGCTTTCACTGCGTGAACACAGCCATAATCGAATTCGATGCCTTGACCGATCCGAATCGGCCCACTCCCAACAGTCACGAGTCGCTCTTTGGTGCGCTCGCTCATGTTTGGCAGTCCATCGATTCCGGACTCGTCGTCAATTTCGTAAGTGGAATAGTAGTACGGTGTTTTGGCAGCAAACTCAGCAGCGCAAGAATCAACCATTCGGTACCTTGGATGCAAGCCAAGGGCATGCCTTCGCTTCATCACGGCTTCTTCATTGAGGCCGGATGGAAGGAACTTCGGACCTGTTGCAGGGAAACCAGCCAGTGCATCTGCGATGTGTCCATCACTAAAGCCAAGGCTTTTCCAAGATTTCAATTGGTCACGAGTCAACTCAGCTGGTGTGGCATGAGTGTCGGTGATAGCGCGCTCAGTTTTGGCGATGTTCTCGAATCTATAGAGGAACCATCGAGTGATCCGAGTGATTTCATGAACCCGTTCGACCGACCATCCCCGACGGAACGCCTCAATCAAAGCACCCATTCGACGATCGGTGGCAACCCTGCACCATTCGACCAAGGTGCTGTCTGGAAGTTGAGTGAGAGCCCGTTCTGCCATACCGTCTCCTTCCGACTCATCAGCACGTGTCAGCGGGCGTGGGTGAGCATACCCTTGTTCCAGCGATGCCCATGCCTTGAGGAAGGCTTCCTCGAAATTCCGACCAATCGCCATTACTTCACCTGTTGATTTCATTGAGGTACCAAGCGTTCGGTCTGCTGTTCTGAACTTATCGAATGGCCAGCGTGGAATCTTCACAACGCAGTAATCGAGGGTCGGTTCAAAGGCTGCTGTTGTCCCCTCCCCGGTGATCGGATTTGGAAGTTCATCCAAGGTGTAACCAACGGCGATTTTAGCGGCCATCCGAGCGATTGGATAGCCTGTGGCTTTGCTCGCTAAAGCCGAGGAACGAGAGACACGCGGGTTGACTTCAATCACTCGGATTTCTCCCGTGAATTGGTTAAAGGCAAATTGCACATTGCAACCACCTTTGATGTTGAGTTCGCGAATGAGTTTGAGAGCTTGATCCCTCAACACTTGATGATCCGCATCAGAGAAGGACTGGAGTGGAGCAACAACCGTTGATTCACCAGTGTGAACACCCATCGGATCGATGTTTTCCATCGTGCAAACAATCGTTGCATTGTCAGCACCGTCTCGCATCACTTCGTATTCCAGTTCTTGCCATCCAAGGATTGATTCTTCGATCAGGACTTGGCTAATGCGGGAGTTACGAAGACCAAGGGTTGCAATTTCAACCAACTGCCCTGTGTCCCAAGCCGTGCCTCCTCCGAGGCCGCCCAAAGTGAATGCTGGTCGAATCAAAATAGGCCAACTGCCTATTTCGTCGGCTGCAGCAAGAACTTGATCCATGGTGTTGCAGGCAATTGCTTCCGAAATTGGAAGGCCAATCGATTCACACACTTGGTTGAACAATTCTCTGTCTTCCGCTTTGTCAATGGCATCCAAGTCCGAACCAATCAGTTCGACCCCTAAGCGTTCAAGGGTTCCATCATGAGCAAGTTCACTGGCGATGTTGAGGGCGGTTTGACCCCCCATGCCTGCCAAAAGGGCGCATGGACGTTCAATCTCCAAAATACGGCGGATGGTGCTTGGAATCAATGGTTCGATGTAGATAATATCTGCCATTTCAGGGTCGTTTTGGATTGTTGCTGGGTTTGAATTGACCAGGATGACTTCGTAACCATCTTCTCGTAATGCTCGAACTGCTTGGCTGCCAGAGAAGTCAAACTCCGCTGCTTGTCCGATTTTAATCGGACCGCTTCCCAAGACCATGATGGTTTTGATGTCGTCTCGGCGAGGCATCAAACCCCACCTCCAAGATGGTCATCGACGATGTCTCTAAACCGTCCGAAAAGGGGTGCTGCATCATGTGGACCCGGGCAAGCCTCAGGATGGAATTGGACGGTAAACGAGGGTTGACCAACAAGATCGAGACCCTCGACGGTCCGATCATTGGCGTTGACATAACGGACACGTACCTCTGCTCCATGCATGTTTTCACCAGGAGGCGAACAGGCGCCGCTTGGATGTGCGGCAAGCATACCGGCATCTGGGTCTGCGACTGCAAACCCATGGTTTTGACTGGTGATGGAAACTGAACCAGTGATGAGATCAACAACTGGTTGATTGGCACCTCGATGTCCATACCGCATCTTGTAGGTTTGCAAACCGGAAGCGAGCCCCATCAATTGATGCCCGAGGCAGATGCCCATCACGGGCATGTTGGCACGAACTGCGGCCGCAAGTGTCTCACGGGCGATGGCTGCTTTCCCCGGGTGAGCGGGGTCCCCAGGGCCGTTGGAACAAAACAATGCATCGATGTCATACTCTTGGCTTAGAACTGAAAACGATGTGTTTGGCGGGCACCAAACGACTTCGAAATGACGGCAGAGGTTCCTTAGAATGTTGTACTTGATGCCACAATCCAAGGCC
Source organism: Candidatus Poseidoniaceae archaeon (assembly GCA_028822845.1). Classification (GTDB taxonomy): domain Archaea; phylum Thermoplasmatota; class Poseidoniia; order Poseidoniales; family Poseidoniaceae; genus MGIIa-L1. The sequence goes on from JAPKCS010000006.1 coordinate 57,455, forward strand.
CCGAGGCGGGGGAGTGGGCGGTCGAGGTCATCAAGCGCACCTGGATTCAAGAGAACAGGTTCGTCGATGGAGACCTCGTCCACTAAATCTTCTAAATCGGGAGATGTGAGGCTCTGCAGCCGTGTTTTGAGAAGCTGCTCGTCTTCTTCTGGCCCAAAGACGCAAAGGACGGTCCCTAATTCTCGGACCCTGCGGGTGATGGCCCGGGTATCGATGTTCTCAATCCCTGGAACACCGTGGGATCGTAGCAATTCTCCAACCGTCCCAATGGAGTAGCGGTGATCAGGTTGAGTCATAGCGTGACGCACAACGACACCACGTGGCCAAACAGATCCTGATTCGGATGCTCCTTGGTGGACCCCGTAATTTCCGATCAAAGGGTAGGTGAAGGTGAGAACTTGTCCGGCAAAGGAGGGATCGGTAAGGGATTCCTGATATCCCATCATACCGGTGGTGAACACCAATTCGCCTTCGCCATGGGTTTTGGCACCAAACAGCGTCCCCGTGTAGCGGCCGCCGTCGGCTGTGAGAAGCACACCTGGACCTTGAGCACCATCGGGTAATTCTTGGCCATTCACGAGCCCATCTGCCGCATCAAAGAAGGAGGGTGGGTGAGCGACACCTCGACGGTTTGCCCCCGGAGAAAAGGAGCCGGAACCAAAATTGAATTCCGTCATCAGTTTTGGTCGAAAACGAACACCCATAATGATTGGGTTTGAAACCGAAGGGACACCTCAGGTAAATTTGGCCTCTTACACCCCCTGAAAAGGGGTTGCTGCAGTCAAGTAAGCGACTGCCTACTCCTCTTCCCGTTCCAAATCACGAACTCGCTTGCCGTTGGCCGTCGGCTGGATGATTAATCGCGCATCATCGAAGGAGCGTTCGCTCCCAGATTCTCCGTGCCAGGCGTCCAAAAAGAGAGCAAGTGCTGCAACTTCAGAATGGGGCTGATTGCCGACTGCCAAATTGTATTGGCTGTACTTGTACACATCCCCTGGCACCTTCGCTCCACCAACGATCACAACCAGTGGACGGTCCCTTCGAATACGTGGGATAGCTTGTCGGAACGGTTCACCGTACATGGTGAGGTGAACTGCGACTCCGGGCTCTCCATCACCTGCATCTTCTTCGACGAAACGACGAAGCCAGCCCATGGGTGCTTTGACGTGTTCGCAGGACATTCCAGAGCCAAACCGATCAGCAACCGATTCAAGGTTCTCGAACATTTTTTTATCTTCATCCCCTGCAAGAAGGAAACGATTTGCTCCCAATGCACGACTCACAAGCGCAAGGTGAGTGGTGATCCGGGGGTCACGCCCAAGACGGTAACCAAGGCGTAGAACATCCAATCGCTCTCCTGCCATGCTTGAGCCACCCGTTCATGATTCAAGAAAGCGACCCGTCGTTATTCGACAACTGGGCTGTCATTGATGCTGATTGCCTCACCGTGTTCGATGATGTTGATGCCTTCTGATTCGCAAAAGGTTTTGAGCCAGAACAAGAGGTAGGCTTCAACCAAGAATGTGGAGCAGAGTGTCACTCCCGAAAAGAGAATCATTAGGCGACCGGTTCTCCAAAGGCCCGTTGATTGGGCAAGTTCGTTGGTGAAAAAGCCGTAGACGAGAGGCTCGAAGATGAAGAAGACACAAACGATGATCATGGCACCTGAAATCAGGGAAGGCAGCAACTGACCTTTCTCTCGGCTCAAGGATTTGAAGGCAGAAGAAAGCAAGCCAAAAGCGCCAACCGTAATGGCGACATGGGAAAAGTTGAGAGCGAATAAGAAGGACGGTGCGAGGGCGATGTTATCGTTCCCCTCTGTGATCAGCACCCACCAGAATAAGATCAAACCAGCAATCAGAATGCCTCCAATGTAGGCTTTCTTGTTGATTAAATCAAAGATTTCCTGTTGACCATTCTTGATCCCAAAACGGTGGGTAATGCGGGTGGCCAAATCCGCTCTTCGTTCATCTTCTGCGCCTCTGAGAGCAGAGCGAGGTTCGCTATGAGAACCCAAGGATTCAACCGTAGGCTCCTGCGACATAGAAAGGCTTCACAGTCACAACTTATCAATTCTGCCACCCTCGCATCAATCATGGAGGGCACCTTCGGACCTAATTCAGAACGCCGAAAGCAGATTGCTTTGGCTTTGCAGCGCCAAGAAGGCGCCAGTTGCCATCTGATGGGCGTGCTCAACGTAACGCCAGACTCCTTCCATGAAGCAAGCCGTGCTTCAAGTCCAGAAGACGCGATTGAAACAGGCCTTGCAATGTGGCGAGCAGGAGCAACATGGTTGGACGTTGGCGGTGAATCAACCCGGCCTGGTGCTGACGCCGTCAGTGCCACCGAAGAAGAGCATCGTGTGGTCCCTGTCATCAAGGGGTTGCGAAAAGCGAATCTGGACGGATTTATTTCGATTGATACCCGTCGACCAAGCGTAGCAAAAGCAGCGCTCAAGGCTGGCGCTGATTTGATCAATGATGTCTCAGGACTTCGGGACCCTGCAATGCTTTCACTCGTTCTTGAATCAAAATGTGGCGTCTGCATCATGCACATGCAGGGCACACCAGGCACCATGCAAGCCAAACCAAGTTACACCCACTGCGCTGAAGAGGTCAGTGAACAGTTGCTCGAAACCGCTCGTGCACTTACAGCAGCAGGCCACCCTCCGAATTTGATTGCCCTCGACCCTGGCATTGGTTTTGGCAAAACATTACCACATAACATCGAACTCTTGCAACAACACCACCTCTTCCGAGGCATCGAAGGCTATGCGTTGTTATGGGGCGTATCACGAAAATCGATGATTGGATTGCTGACCAACCGCAGTGAGCCAAGTCAACGCCTGGCGGGAACACTCGGTGCAGCGGCAGTTGCGCATTATGAGGGAATTGACATTCTCCGAGTTCATGATGTCGATGAACATGCTGACTTGCTCAAAGTCATGGATGCCCTTGCTTAAGACCCAAGGCCGCCAAGAAGTCCTGCCGCAGCAACCCAAGCCCCAGCCATGCTGCCAAGGTTGGATAATGCTGTCACCATCAGGACCCGACCAGCTTTGTTGGACCAGAACATACCCAAACTGTCCATCTTGAGGAAGTTCTGAAGATCCTCTGCTGTTGGTTCTCGAAGTTTCAACTGCACATAGCCTGCAAACCACCCTGCTGCGAGGGTCGGGTTGAGCGAGGTGATTGGAGAGGCACATGCCGCGGTCAGTATGGCCAGTGGGTGGCCACGAGCCAATAAGCAACCTAAAGCGGCGAAAACGGCGTTGGCAGCCGTCCAAACGGTGAACAATTCAACCAGATCGACCGTGTCACCTTGCGAGACAAAGTAAGCGACAAGGGCCATCATGAACAGTGGAATCATCCAAGGAATCGAGCGTGAAAAACGACCTCTGACCGGTAGAAACTCGAGTTCTTTCAGTGCTTCTTCATCAGGTTGGGTGGATTGATTCAGATGAGCTTCAATGCCTCGAAGGTGACCTGCGCCAACAACAGCGAGGATGCGCTTATCGCTGCTGGATTCTAATGCTGCGATTTTACCGGCAAGATAGGCATCTCGCTCGTCGATTAAAACCGAACCTGCACCAGGTGAGAACGTGCGTAACTCTTCCATCAGGGAAGAGAGCAAATCCTGATCTTCAAGCAATTGAGACACTTCAGGTGCATCTTCGGAGTCTTCCTCACCGAGAAGGGACCACATGATTTTGCCTTTTTCAAGGAACTTCATTCGTTTCCAAGCCCTACGCAAAGTGGTTTGAATGTCCCGATCGATCAAAGCAACCTCGAGGTTGGCTTCTTCGGCCAATTGGACAGCAGCTAACAGTTCTGCACCGGGTTGTTCACCTTCATCCAGACCCATTTTTCGCTGTTCAGCAGCAAGAAGGGATTGCAACATCACAAGGGGAGCCTTGCCTTCTTTGACCACTTTGAGCAAGCCTTCCTTGTCGAGACGGCGGTTGGAAGTGAGGGCGCCGTGACGTGAAGCGCACAATTCCACAGCCACAATATCGGGTTTGAAAGCCTCGATCTGAGCCTTGACGGCAGCAACACTGGAACTCGAAACGTGAGCGGTGCCAAGAACGCGCAAGCGCTCTGAGCGGTCGTATATTGGAGCATCACTCATCGGAGGACTCCTCCGTTGCGAACAAATCTTTGAGGGCGATGGACATAGCAGCGAGGGCTTCGGATGAAGCCTGTTCGGGATCATCCGGGACTGCGTCCAACAACGATTCAAAGAGAATTTGACCCCCTGCAAGCGCTTTATGACCACCCGATTGGCCATTGCCCCAACGTTCTGAAAAGACCTTTCCAAGGTGCAGTTGTTCATCAGTGGTGCGCGCTGATAAGATCACTTTACCTCTGCGGGTTCCAAACACCACCACAGAATTGACACCCTCGGTCGGCAAAAGGAAATCAGCAATTTGAGCAAGCGCATCCCGATTCGGCAAGGTCGCTAATGGAGCGAGGAGCGTTGTTCCAATTTGTTGACGAGCGTTCAGGGCTTCAGAAAAAGCTTCAAGTGTAGCCATGGACCGTGGTGGCTCTTCTATAGAGCGCATCATGTCGGAATCGACCCACGCATTAAGCCACGAAAGTGCACGGATGTCAACTGGATTGAATTGTCGAGTGAACCCAAGAGTGTCGGTACGAATCCCAAAGGCCAGACCCGTGGCGATGCGAGGTGTCATCTCGAAATCAAGTTGCATCAAGAGGCTTGCAACAAGTGAAGATGTGGCGGAAAACTCTGGGTGCACCATCGCTAAATCTGCAGCAACGCCTTCTGAAGCATGGTGATCGATGACAATGTGAGGCACACAATCGTCCGGCAAGATGTTGTTTGCACCTGGGCGGTGGAAATCAACCGTTACGACCACAGCAGCGTCAGTGAGCACATCGTTCACCTCCCAATCGAGAATCAAACGTCGAGCTGGAATTTCTAAAACACTGACCATGGCTCGGTTTTGTTGGTGTTCGACAAGCCCTCCATAGAGCAACTTAGGTGTAAGACCCATCGATTTAACGAGTTCAAACATGGCCAAACCAGCACCAAGAGCATCTGGATCAGGATTGTCGTGACAAAAGATTGCAACAACTGAACCGGCAGGAACTGAGGAAAGGTAGTGATGGAGCACCGAGGCTCCATCCTTTCGCTCCCAAGAACGAATGCGATCTTGCATGGCTGTGAAAGAAACATCGTCAACGCTGATCAAATCAACACCGTCGCCTTCCAGCGGCAAGGTCGTTAGGATTGGTACGTCACCCCAATGGTTTCGTATCGCCTCGATGGGCGCCTCTCCTAAGAGAGCGTTTGGATCGATCAACAAAATTGCAGTCGGTTTTCGTGCATCAAGTGGAAGGGAGGAGAGCATCATGGGTTCAGGCAGCGCGATAATGTCACATTGTTCAATCGGTTCGGTATCTGGAAGAGTTTCAGCCAAGCCGATGAGGACACAGCGTTGGCGTTGAGCACACCAACGGCTGAGACGAACAGCGAGAGGATTTGAACCAAAAACCAGAAACATCGGCCCACCAGATTATTGAATTGTTGTTCGGGATTGAAATCAAAATGTGATCACATAGTTCTCATGCATTGCATCAGGTACATCGATGAGCAATCGTGTCTTACATCCTTTGATTCCAGCCACAATGTTTGTTGGGATCATTTGAATGGCCTTGTTGTATGAAGTTGCAACAGAGTTGTAAAATTCACGGCGTTCACCCAATCCTTGCTCAAGAACGACTAATCTTTGACTTAGGTCAAGAAACATACGATCTGCTTTTACCTCAGGATAGGCTTCAGAGAGTGCATTGAAACTTGGCGTCAACTGAGCCAACGCCCCTTGTGCTTGATTCAATTGTCCGATGTTTTGAGCCAATAAGGCACCCGATGCTGCCTGACGAGCAACAAAGAGTTGTTCGAAGAACTGGAGTTCGTGAGCAGCATAACCCTTTACGATGTTATGCAGGCTTGGGAGCATTTCGTACTTTTTTTGGACCTCACTTTCATAATCTGCCCATGCATCAAGAACATTTAATTCCAAACTGACCAAACGGTTCCAAGAACTCCAGAGAAAAAGCATCCCCAGTGTGCCCACGAGGAGCCCGAAGAAACCAACGAACAACAGGACAACCATGGCCTTAGGAGGGCCCCCCAACCTATCAATTCTGCGGTTGAAGGTCGCCTAGACAACATCATCAAGCATGCGGCTATGGCGGGCATAGGTGCGCCAGAATGTCGATTGAAGTCATGCTCATAATCGGCCTCGGTGTGTTCCTGATTGCATTTGCATTTGCCCCACTGGGCATGGGCGGCGGAATGCTCTTTGTCCCGATTTTGCATTACGGAGCCGGATGGGCCATTGATGGGCGAATCATTGCCGTATCACTCACACTCACAGCTGTTGTCAGTTATGGCAGCGGACTTGCTCACCGACGGAAAGGATTTGTCGACGATGCAGTTGTTAAAACTGGCTTGGTTGGTGCCATACCTGGAGCTCTCATCGGTGTCATGATCGTCACACTGCTTGGTTCTCATTTGGACACGGTGTTCAAAACATTAAGTTTAGCAATGGTTCTCTGGGCCATTATCAAAACCATCTCAAAAATGCACGTCGAAGAGGATGAACGTAAAGCAGTGCTTGGACGTCCAGTCAAGGTCTTCGCGTTGCGAATGGGGGCCGCCGTTGGTGGTGTTCTTTCCAGCGTCTTGGCCATCGGAGCGGGTGTCGTGTACGTACCGATTGTGCGGACGTTTGCATACCTTGGACCGAGGCAGGCCATTGGCAGCAGTTTGCATTTCATGATGGCCGTCACCCCAGTCGCCATCCTCGCCCACCTTGCCGTCCTACCTTCTGAAGCGATTCAACAACTGAACAGTGACTGGAAGTTCCTCGGAGGTTTGGCAGCCTTGGCCTTTTTCGGAGCACGCACGGGAGCGGTGTTCGGAATCAAACGGTTGTCTGAACCAGCCATCATGAGAGGTTTCCTCACCATTCTTGTCCTCGTAGGCGTGAGGTACACCATTGACCTTACAGGTTTCTAAATTCAATCTTGACCCGTCATGGCGTCGGTTGGAACGATGAAATCCAATGCCGAAGCATCCTCGATGGCAACGATACCACGGATTCGATGTTGTTCTTGAAGAGCCACTGGGGGTTTTGCAACTTTGACTCGACTCGAGCCCAGTGAGAGAAGGTGACCTGGACTCACAGGAAGTCGGCCTTCGGGCAACCACAGTCCAAGGGCACCTAGGATTCCGTGGTGAACCACAATCAGCGTGTGTTCATGTTCATCAACTTCTGAACGGACAACGGTCAATGCTTCCCCCTCAGGAACCAAACGGTCAGCTGGTTGCCAATCACTCCAAGTGTCTTCGAGCGGCTTCATGTGGAGGTCAGCGCGCTGTTCGATCGAATCGATCTTTGCTTGAAAAGCCTCATGGGACGCCTCTGCAATCGTGTTTAGGCCATCGAGTAAATCTCGCAAACCGTCATGATGGAGCGTGTCAATCTGAGTCATAGCTGCATTGGCCATCAACAAACGTTCTGCCAAGGCATCCAACTGCTCCAGTTGTTCTGTTTCAAGCGCACATTCCATTGCCTCATCGAGGATCTCAAGAGCCAAACCAGGTTGATCGATTGAAAGAAGCGATGTCCCAATATCAGTCAACGCATCGCAGGCTGCTGCTTTATCCGCCATCACCAGCGATTGAGCTGCTTGGATGTGATTCTTTGCGAGTTCAAAGTCATGATTGAGATGGCGGTTGATGCCTGAAAGAACAAGGTAAGGCAAACGGTTGCTGTCGATTGACTGAGCTTGCCTGTCGGCGGTTTCGAAAAGACGTGCAGCTCGTTCCCAATCATCGGAACCCGTCGCCAACAGACCCAATTGATGCATACCGTGCATCTCAGCGAATTTATCATCGATGAGGGTGGCTGCTTGGAGCGCCCTAGAGAGATGAAGTCGCGCTGATTCGCGTTGACCGCTCATCTTAGCCATGAGACCCAACGCGGTTTCTGTTCTTTGAATAAAACCAGCAATAGCGGTGTTGGCTAATTCTGCAGAGTGCTCACCAAGCGGTGCTAATCCGAGTCCGACGGCCTCCAAACCTTCACTCAATGCTAACAATGTCATTCGGTAGGCACCCTCGACATCATTGGAGTATGACTTTGTTGAAAGACTGCTCAAGTGGGCATCCAACGCAACCATTGGCGCACAGATCTCTGGCAAATTGCCAAGTTGCTTCCTGTGTTTTGCTTTGATTTGTTCACCGTTCAAACAGCGTCGAAGTGCGGAAGAAAGGATGACATCAACGTCATCGGCTGTATCAGGCGCATCCTGACGTGGTGTTGACGCTTTGGCTTTTGGGCCGGAAATAAGCGAATCAACCATCCAAGTCAACTTCGCTTGTATGTCGTATTCATTGACGCGACTGATGGCATATCGCATTTCTGCTGCACGGATCCTTCGAGAGAGGCTGTTGAATGTTGAGCGTGTTTTCGAAGGGCCAAGTTCTGCAAGGCGCTGCATAAAGGTCGATGGGGGGCATGTGGTGTAGCCAAGGTTTGCTTTTTCACCGGTCGTTGTCATCTTGAAGTCATCAGTCACCAAGACGACTTCTCGCCCTTCGCGGGTGAGTTGAGAAGCCAAGACCATCAGGGACAAATCGACATCTTGTGGTGATGCTCTTTCACCGATGAGGTTCGCTAAACCTCTGATTTGGGCCTCATCGACGCTTACCGTCGTCAGCACTGCTTCCAATGACGTGAGCAAGACAGGTTTGTTCTTGCACCGTTGGAAACGAACGGTACGCACTTCGTTATGGACGCCTGGCGTGACCAAGAATTCATGACGGCCAGAGTTTTTCAGAGCGGTAAAATCTTTCAGAAAACCATCTGGTGCCATCGAACCAAGATGGATAAAGCAGTTGGAGTCAATCACCCATGTATGGCTCATAAAGAGAACCCAAGCCAAGCACTCCTTTGGTTCTTGGGCCTATGATTAGGGGGCGAGGCTCGGAAAGATGCACATTTCAGGTTTGGCGAAGAATATGTGGCGGTATTTGGCCAGAAGCCGATAGACGATGTTCCGGAGCGGCAGAGGAATGATCCAACCGAGAGGGAACAACATACGGTAGTGCCACTTGAGGTACAACAGGCTGCGCAGTGCCGCAGCTGAGCGCATGTAGGCACGGCCATTACGGACAAGGAAAACCGAGTCGGCATGTTGCATCTTTTCGGGGAAGGTTGCAATGATCGCCTGACCTTCTTCGCTTTCGATGGCAATGAATTTCAAACTCTGCTTCTCTTTCAATCGGGGATGAAGAAACACTGCAGAACGGGTGCACAGGCCACAATCGCCGTCCATCAACAGGACATCAGGTTCAGGCATTTTTTTCATCCTCCAGAAGGTTAAGGTGCCAGGTTACAACTTCAACACCTTCGGACATGTGCACCAGATCTGGTGCCGTGACATCTGCGATACCAAGGTTGTAACCTTCAACGAGTGTGTTCGTTTTCACATCAGCCACCGCATCGGTGTACGACCACTTGACATGGTGCGTGTAGCCGTGACGCAACCTGTTGTTGTGGGCGGTGTAGAGGCTGTATCGTTCGAACAGGAAGTATTCGAGGGTGCCGGGTTCTGCTTGACGGACTTCAGAGCTTGGCTTGGCAGACCCCGAGAGGGCGCTCCCGCCTTTGGCTCGTTTTGAAGACCAGGAATAACCTGAATCGAGCGTTCCTGTAACTTTTCCCTTTGCGTATCGGTAAGTAAGACCATACCGCCAATTGGCGTAAAAGCAGGTGACTCTGCTCTGTGCATCTAAGGTAAGGAAAAACACGCCAGGTACGCCGTTCTTTGTCACATAAGTACGAATGTTAAATTCACCAAAAGTGGAGATGCCAGGAACTGCTGGGAGGCCTGCTGGACGAACTTTCTCCATAACAAAGGGGATGCAACCAGCGTAGGCTTTTCCATCAAACAGATCGAGTTCCAGCCCTTCTGGAAGGTGGGCACGCAGAAGGTCCGGTTCCACTTCCCAGTGGAGGAAAGTCAACTTCTTCCAGTTCTGCCGGAGGATCCAACGGCCTTCTGGCATAGGGAATGGGATATGATCAACAAGAAGACCGTCCTTCCTTGTCACCATGGCATTCCCATCGCAGCCGAGGCTTTGAACCATCCCATCTTTCATTCGGACGGCACTTTGGATGGTTGAAGCAATGAATCAAGTGATTCAACCTTGTTCCATGTCGCAGCAAGACCCAATGTGACACCGAGGGGGGCCATCAAAATACATAGGATAAGGATCGGCGTTGAAACATAGAGCGGTCGTTCTGCGGCAAGCATTCGAAGCCAAATGTAACGTCCAAGGAAGAGATCGAAGGCCAACAGGTGGAGCCATGCGAGCATAACTGCATTTGGATCTTCGAACAAACTGATGACAATCTCTGGCGTGGGCATTTGAGTTCCAAACAAAAGCAAGATTGTACTTACTTCCGGTATTGCGAGCAGGACATATGGAATCAATAACGGCATGAAGCACCAGCGTAAATCACCAACAAAGCGGTGAGTCAACTGATGATTTGGCGCAAACCACATCAATGACCAGAATGGAAGAATCCAGATTGAAGCAACCCAAAACATAACTTCTGCAAAATCCATCATCATTCCTCCTCAGCCATACCTGCGATGTACTTCGCAGCATCCTTCTTGAGGAATTGAGAGTAAAAAGCCGGCAAAATGACCAGACTCGACAACAGTGCAATGCCGATTGCGACCACAAACGCTTGGCCAAACAGTCGCAGTGGAAGCAAAGATGACAAGTTGAGGACCGCAAAACCACCGGCCGTCGTCAGGGCAGCCATCCACATAGCACGTCCGGTGGTTGCAGAAGCATTGGCAACCCAGAAATGAGGCTCAGCCGTTGGGTTATGTTCGACTTCTTCTTCCAGTCGGATGGAAAAGTGCACGGCATAATCGACCCCGAGACCGAGCGAAAGCGCCCCGATGGTGACGGTTTGTGAATTGATTTGATACCCTGTGAAGCCCATCAGTCCATAGACCCAAACAACAACCATCATCAATGGAACCCAAGAAACAAAACCACGAGCTGCTCCTTGCACAAGATCCCGTTGACGAACCGAATGGATGCCTACGAGCATAAACAAAATCACTGCAGCAACGATTCCGGTTGAAAGAATGGCTGAGTCGGCAACATCAGAGGTTGTTTGAGCAAGGATCAGACTTCGTCCGCCAACTCGAAGTGTAGCATCGCCTTCCAAATCCTCCTCTGCAGCATCCAATGCGGTGATCATCCGATTGTTCAAATCGATTGTTGCTTGCCAATCAAGGGTTTCTGCTTGGAACGAAATCACGGTTTGTTGGCCGCTAGCGGCTAGGAACGAGGCGCTAAGTTCGCGCCCTTGGGTCGTGGTCAAGAGGTATTCTCCTAAGTCGTCCCAGGTGGTCTGATTCGAATCATCAAGGCCCATCACAAGGGCGTTCAGGCTCGAATCCCGTACCTGTGCCTGCTGAAGAGCGTTCCAAAGTCCGCTCGGCGCTCCGCTGACATCAGGGCTTTCCAACAGCACCTGTTCGGCAGCAAGCCAAGCCGCACGACCTTCAGGGGTGAACACATCGACATCGACCACGACGTAAAGCGGTGAGCGACTGTTTTGGAATTCATCAGAGAGCAACAAGAAATCTCCAACCACTGGGACATCCTCGTCGAATTGATCGCGCTGATCAAAGCCAACTTCCAGTTGTTGGAAACCGAAGTACATCGGTGAAAGAAGAAGAAGAGCAATCACGCCAACCTTCATCGGTGAACCGGAGAGCCTTGCAAGACCGTTGGCAATTGGGCCAATGGAAATTGAACTGGCCTTCTCGAGCTTGAGTTTCTTTGGCGGGAACATCAACATCAAGGCTGGAAGCGCCGTAATGCTCAGAAGATAAACCAAGAAAAGTCCAATGGCAATCACCGTTCCAAACACTTGCAGGAACGAAAGTGACGAAAACCTGAACGAGAGGAAACCAACCATGTCTGTGAAGATCGCTATGACGAGCGCAATCGAAGTCAGGACCGTTCCACGTCGGACCGCAATTTGACGAGCCTCATATGAAAAATCTTTCAGCGTCTTCCGCTCTATAGAATCTTTAGCATCAAGAAGTTTCAATTCTTCACGGATCCGTATTACGACGTGTAACCCATAATCAACACCAATCGCCAACAGGAGGACAGGGATTGAGTTCATGGCTGCATTGAACACCATGTTGACGCCGAGGAATTGCAACCAACCCGAGAGACCGTATGTGGCAATGATGGCTGTGACGGTCAGTGAGATCACGAACGCCGTGTCCCGAACAGATCGGAAGTTGAACCACAGAATCACAGCCAGAAGCAGCAAAGCGGCACTGGTGAGGGTTCCAATCTCCTTACCGAGGTTCGAGTTGGCACCTTCACTGAATTGCGAAAAGGAAAAAGTTCGAAGTTCTTCATCGCCTGTGGCCTGGTGGAGGTCTGAAATCATGCCTTCGGACCAATTTGTGATTTTGGCTTGAACTTCTCCAAGGAGATCCAAATCATAATCGCCAGGTTCTGTGCTGACAACAAGCGTTGTCAAGACCGGCCCAGAGGAGTTCCAAGGGTCATCGCTGCGATCAGCGACTGGAAGGGAACCCAAAATTGCAGTTCGGTAATCAATGGATTGCAAACCGGAAAGGAGACCGAGTTGTCCGTTGAGTGGACCGGTGACTGCCATCACCTCGCCAACCTGTTGTTGGGTTCGGTTGACTGTGAGCGATTCGCTCATGCCAAGCAGAGCGCCAATGGAAGACGAGAGGTTCGCCCCACTGTCCAAACGAGCAAGCCAGAGTTCCGGTTCGCCTGCATCCCACGCTGCCAGTTCTTCGCCAGAAATCTGAGAAGCTGATGGAATAAGTGCCGATGCTGCACTGAGAGCATCAAGGGCGCTGGTGAGGTTTTGTCCATCAGCCAACATCACCTGTTGAAGTGCGGTTTCGACAGGGTCAAGCCAACCCGCAGATGCGGGGTCTTGGTAGACTTGCCACTGGTAGGCATAGCCCGCCATGCCACTGTTCGCTTGGGTGCCAAACAACGGGTAGTGGTAGGGTGCAAAATTGCTGTCATCCAGCATTGTAGCTTCGATGTGCGCTAACTGCTCCCATGTGCTGTTGGTCAGAAGGGATCCTGTTTCGATGTCATCAATCACACGGACAAAATCAATCGATGCTTGGTATTCACGCTCGATCTCTTCCAGCAGTCGGACGTTTTCATCATCGGGAAAAAAACCATTTTCACTGTTGTCAAATTGGAGGTGCATAGCGCCCGAGGAAAGAGCGAGGATTACGAACACGACGAAAGCAAACACCGTTTTGGGACGGCTGACGCTCGCATGGCTCATCGCTTCGAAGGGATTCTTCATGCCATGGCCTTTCTCGTCCGGCTTTTATACTGGTGTATCCAAGGTCCTATGAAGGAACTCAATAAGAAAAATAAACGCTGGTACCGTGTCTTCCCTGATGCATCACCATCAAAGAGATTCGATGATCATAGCGATGCCTTGTCCGCCACCAATGCAGGCTGTAGCGACACCGTATCGGCCACCGCTTCGCTTCAACTCGTAGGCCAAGGTCAAGACAAGTCGAGTCCCAGTGGCTGCCAGGGGATGGCCAAGACCAACAGCACCGCCATTGACGTTGACTTTCTCGACATCGATGCCCAAGTCTTTGATGCAGGCAACTGCTTGGCCTGCAAAGGCTTCATTGATTTCCCAACGGTCGATATCTGCTGCCGACAAGCCTGCTTTTTCCAGTGCCTTGAGGGACGAGGGGACTGGACCATACGCCATGATGGCCGGATCAAGGCCAACGATGCCCCATGAGACAATCCTTGCCAGTGGTTCATCGCCATCAGACTTGGCTCGGGATGCTGATTTAATCACAACTGCTGCGGCGCCATCAACGATTCCTGAAGCGTTTCCAGCGGTCACAAAGGATTCCGGGCCAAAAGCCGTTGGGAGCGATGCGAGGCTTTCCTCTGTGCAGTTCTTGACAACGTGGTCTTCGTCCAAATGCGTGATTGTTGTTTCACCTCGGCGACTTTTGATGGTCACTGGGACAATCTCTTGTTCAAAGAGCCCCGATTCAATCGAAGCGGTGGTTCGAGCATGTGAGAGGGCGGCATACGCATCAATTTCTTCTCGCGTCACACCCTTTCGCTTGCACAGTTCATCGGAAGTCTGAGCCATAAAGAGGCCACAGGTCATGTCCTGTAAGTTGGTCATCAGGTAATCCTCGACTTTGGGTGAACGGCCTAATTTCCACCCATCACGGGCGCCACGCATGACGTGGGGGGCTTGACTGAGGTTTTCCATACCACCTGAAACCACGGTGGAAGCTTCTTCCAACATGATCATCTGGGCACCAGTGACAATCGATTGCACACCAGAACCACAAATCCGAGAAAGCGTCAACATTGGTACTTCTTGCGGTATACCGCCCTTCAGACCAGCATGTCGGGAACCAAAGATGGATTGCGAACAGGTTTGCAGTGCATAGCCCATCACGACATGATCAACCGACGCAGGGTCGGTTCCGGTTCGTTCAAGAGCGCCTTTTATTGCAATTCCACCGAGGTCTTGAGCGCTGAGAGATTTTAGCAAACCACCGGTTTTTCCATCCCCGCGCTTGCCACCAACCCATTCACAAAATGGTGTTCTTGCTCCGCCTACGATTACAACATCTTCTGCCATGTTTGCCCGACCACGCAGTGGGTCATGAACCTCACTGTCACAAAAACAACAGCATGCAAACACCTGAAAAGGCGGTCAGGATCGGAATCAACACCAATTCAGTCTTTGATCGGAGACGGGCGAGGTTCGACAACTCAGTCCCTCTTTTGATCATAGCAGGCATGGCCGTGGCATCGTCGCCAAGCATGTGCAAACGAGCGTTTTTCACGGGCAGTTTGTAATCGACCTCGCTTTTCTTTTCTGAATCCCAAAACGAATTGGAATCTGAATTTGGAACAACGGGTATTTCACGCTCATAGACGTCCGAGACACCAGGCCACTCCAATTCCTCAGCAGGCCGAGTGGAAACCGTACCAAGCACATAGACAGGGTTGCCAATGCGCAGGGCATGGATGGTCCATCGATGGCGCAGGACGTCACCGCGCCGATACAAGCGCCCAAGGGTGGAGCCCAAATACAAATCACGAACAATATCCCTGTGTGTGGATTCCCATCGCTTGATGTAACCACCCCAATCTTTCCGGGCAAAGGTTGAGGGCCGTGTGTACATTCCACCTGTACCGTCGTGAATGATGAATGGTTTGTCATTGTGTTCTCCACGTACAGTGTGCCAGCGCTGGGTTGACTGCACCTTGCGCCGCCCATTCCTGTAGGTGACTTTGCTTTCTCGAATAAGCACCTCATAGGTCCAATGATAGGACACACAACCCGGTACCATTCGGTTTGGATGACCGTCGACAAGAACATCAAAGGCGCCAGAGTATGTTGGGCGTACCTGACCAACAAGTTCTGTTGAACCGGCAGCTACAGAACGAATAACTGAGGTCGAGGTGTCGATCATGACGCTTTGTTGCCGCTGCTTCAAGTAACCAAGCACGAACCAAACGGACCCAATCCCCATGGTGATGTAAGGTAACAATAACAATCGGTCATCGGATGTTGTTGCGCTTTCCTTTGCTGCAGATATCCCGAGCATCGCCAGAATGGAGACTCCGATCAAAAAACAAAGCATGAACAAGCCATAACTGGAGATCATAGCAGGTGTAGGTGTACCGATTCGTATCGGATGTTCTGGAAGAAGTTTGTTGCTTGGGTCTGCGTGATACGGGCGAGCCATGAACCAAGAAGAGGGCCCCGGTGCAGGAAGGACCCAATCGCTTGGATCATTGGTTGGAACATAGGAACTCTGCCCGTAAAACCAATCGGTGATGTTGGAACCAGAAACGAGCGCTTGTGCCTCTAAATCCTCTGGCTGAGGTGCTTTTTTCCGAATCCGATACAATTCCGCCTCCAATGATGTGGGGGACAGAGTGGCCAAGACCAACAACATGAGCAGTGAGATGAACACACCCTCAGGCGACACAAAAGGGGCGCCAACCATCACAACGAGAACAACACACCAGCCAAGCCAACCACGCCATGTGTAGGGTAGCGTGAACTTGAACAAGCCCCGATCGAGGTCGGCACCCTGCAGTTCCATGCACCTCCATGGGGGGCTGCGGTTATGATTCCTATCCCTTCAATCGTGAAGATTCAGCCTTCAGAAAGGGTACGAGGTCCTGCGAGCGAGGTGCACTGAGAGGCTAAGCCTTTCAGCCAAATATCTTGCTTTGATCCAATCCATTGTTGGCAACCATCAGAGGGATGGCAACAATACCCATGCACATAGCGTTGCACACCACCACCATGATCGAACCAATTGTGCTGATGAGTCCAGCATCGATCACCGACACAGCATCGTACTCTTCTTGTGTGATTTCCCCGCTTTCGAGCATTTCATCGTAAAAATCTACGTCCACCACTGCGTTGATCTCAACGAGACCTACGATGGCGAGAAGGAGCAACATTGACAAAGCCAACATCACGCCTTGGCGTTGGTAATTCATGATCATGAATCCACCGACACCAAGGCAGGCGCTGAACATTAATCCCAAAACTGAGGCTGCAATCAACGGCATCGGTGATTTCCAGAACACGGGGTTGGCGAAACTGATCAAATCAAAGAGCCCGAAGACCGCATAAATCATCACTAAAATCCCAATGACTTTGGGGGCAGAGGATGGATTCTGATGAATCATAATCGGCGGCTGGTGCCCTCCGAAGATGTTCTCGGTTTGACCCATAATAATCGGTTGGGGATGGTGATCCACCACATCCCCTGTGTGAACATTACCGCCAACGACACTGTCCTGTAAATTTACACTATCAGGAGTCTGTTCCCCTTTTTTGGTATAAGTCTCATCCCATTCAGAGGGTTCCATACTTAGATGACGGAGGACAGGGTAAATGAAATATTGTATCCTGACAAAGGTCGTGTTGAAGAGGGAGCAGCCCGTGGCATCATCAAGGAGGGCGAAGCGTGTCGGATGTGTTGGTTGTTTACAAGAAAAACTTCGAAGCCGTGCATGACGCAAGCCTTGGCATCATCACCGACGAACTCCAGCGATGCAGTGACGAACTGGGAGGCCTCCGACTCGACATTCGTGCACGAGAGAGGGTACGAAGAGCAGATTTCATTGGACGTGACTTAGTCATCGTCCTTGGTGGCGATGGCACGCTGACGAGCATCTCGCACAACATCGATGCAACAACACCCGTGATGGGCGTCAATTCACACCCAAGGGAAGAGGATCCTGAAGGTAGTTTTGGTTTTTACATGGATTCGAACGTCGAGACATTCGCTCAGGATGTCCGCCGCGCCTTGGCAGGAACAGCAATCGTCAATGATTTGCCCCGACTGCAAGCGATCATCGATTCAACATCTGGAAACCGATTCACGACAGATCCTGCCATGAATGATCTCCTGATCGCAAACACCCACCAATACGCTCCAAGCAAGTACCACCTTCGCCGTGGTGACAAGAAATGTGAACAGCAAAGCAGCGGATTGTTATTTTCCACTTGGCTCGGACAAGGTGCGTGGCTAAACCATGCGCTTAGCATTGAAGAATTAACCACACTCAAGTCGAAGGTCGCCATTGAAGAAACAGATGGCCATTACTTCGTGGTTGCACGTGACCTTCCACATGAAGTGCGAACAGAAACGCCCTGGGCGTGGATGGATTGGACCAAAGCAGCGACCACCATCACCTCAGACATGCATCGAGGCTATGTCGTACCAGATGGTTGGGATGAAGTGCATTTCAACCGTGGTGCCACCATTACGGTGAACACTGAAGCTCCAAGGTTGCGCCTGTTGACGTTCCGTAAAACGATGGCAGAAAAATTGGCGAATTGACGCCATTGAAAGAAAGTGATCGAGAAAGAGCGCATGCTCTATTCGGTGTAAAAAGTAAAGTGGCATAGGCCAAAAAAAGGGTGGAGACTGGAGTTCGACAAAGAACTCCAGCCTCCGGTTTTTCTTAGGAGGTGATCCATCTGCAGGTTCCCCTACAGATACCTTGTTACGACT
>JAPKCS010000024.1 GCA_028822845.1 Candidatus Poseidoniaceae archaeon
CGCTGACAGAGTTCGACTCTGAGGAAAGTCCCCTCTCCATAGTGCAAACGGCTTACAGAAGTAAGAGAACAGAAATGGTCAGGTCAATGCAGCAGAAACGAACGATGCAAGGTGTGTACAATGAAGTTGAAAAACAGAGATTGCCTTGTTGTCGATGAGACGAGCAACCCCGTTGGAGCAAGTCCAAACAGCCCCGTTGACACGGCACGTCGAGGGGCAGGTAGGATGCTAAGTTGAATGCGGTCACCGAAAGGTAACAGAAAGGGGCTTACTCCCTACTCCCTCCACCCTTTTCGTATCCCTGACCAAACAATCAACCTTCGAACCTTCCAGTGCGTGAAAGTTCCTGCCCACCACATCTCAAAGTCACGAAATGCTGGCCCATCCGTGGTCAACAATGGATGCCTCGCATCATTGTTCCAACACGGCATCAAGCGGTTTCATTGAAATCGGTGAAGCTAAAGCGATTCCTTCTCCGTAATCTCTCCAGTCATCTTCTCCACGTAATTTGCTGCGTAGTGTGTGTTCGAAGGTGATGATCGCAGGCAGCAGGAAGGCGCTGGTGATGAAGGCGAAGAAGATCAACATGCACATGATCATGAAGAAGTTCTCCAAGCCTGGGAAGGCCGCTAAAAAGCCAGCAGCGATGCCTGAAATCGTCGTGAGGGTGGTCTCAAAAATAGTTTGACCTGTTTCTTCAATGGCGTTGGCGATGCCGGTTGGCGTCTCACCTTCTTCTTGGATTCTGTGCATAACGTGAATCGAATCATCAACTCCGATTCCAAAGACAATCGTTCCAATCATTGCGGTGAAGATGTTGACATTGACGTCTCCACTTTTCATCAACAACGGTTGCCACAAAATCACCACTGCCACCGGTATCATGGTGTAGATTCCCAATCGGGGCGATCGGAACACGATGGCCAACACCAAGGTCAGAAGCAAGAGCGTTACGACTGTGGTGAGGGTTTGTGTGTCATGGATGCCATCGTTGATGTCGAGGGACACAGGGAGGCCTCCAGTGAGCAGCGAAGTGCTTGTTTTTGCAACATCGGGTTCCTCAGAGAGTAAGCCGTCAATTTCGTCGCGCAATTCCCCTGCGACATTGAGGTTCATGTATGGCTGAGTGACGTAAACGATTGCCTTCGTCCCTCCTTCATTCAACAGCATTGAACGCACTTCTTCACTCAATGTGTCAAAGACCGCATTCACCATGTCCTTTCGAAGGCCTTTCCGACCATCGGGGCCCGTTAATTCAAGGCCAAGCCAGACGTTGCATTCGATTGGGTCATTGCTCTCCCAACACGGGTCGTGAAGTAAATCCCAGAGGCTGCCTTCGTAGAGCGTGACTCCATCTGTAAGGGTGATCGTTGCGGGAATCGTTCTCAGGAAGGTGATGATGCTGGTGGTGTTGGTCTCATCGACGTCATCAATTTGAAGTTCCAAAGCATCGATGGCATCTAAAACAGGTAGGTCACGGATGTTATCCGTGTTGTTTGCCTGAGCTTCAGCGGTCCGTTCTTCAGCATTAAAAATGAACAACGAGGTTTGTCCACCGCTAAATTCACGGGAATATTTGGCTAAGGAGTTGAGCGAGTCAATCCCGTCAGGTGCTTCTGAGGAGCCAGTGATCGGTTCATCCATCGTGTCTAAGTTCGCTACACCGTAAGCCGTGACGCTCCCCGAAACCAACAAAATCGCTAAGAACCACTTCACAGGCCAGGTACCAATGTTTTTCCACACCGATGGATTGCTTCGTTTATTGAACTTCAGAAGCCATGAAAGCGTAGGCACGAGAATGATGCTGAACAATAATGTTGAGCCGATACCGATGACCAATGTGATGCCGACCGAGCGAATTGGAGCGATTGGCACGATCATTGGGGCGATCAGCACAGAGAAACCGATGATGGTGGTCATCGCAGAGAGGAAGACAGCCACACCGGTGGAGCGAGTCATCTCGAGCACACATTCTCGATAAAAATTGATGTCCCACAAATCAGGAACGGGTTGAAGTGCCTCACCAGTTCGACGCCTTCGGGCGTTCTCATCGTTGGCTTTGTCAATCTCCTTTCGCCGAACTTCTTCGATTCGATTGACCATGTGCAAGGCATAATCCACCCCTAAACCTATCAGAATAGGAAACGTTGCTACAATCATTGGCGTCAGCGTGATGTCCATGATGACGGAACTTCCGAACGTTACTGCGAGCGCCATCACGATGGGGGTTCCTGTAATCACGACAACCTTGAGCGAACGGTGAAGAGCGGTGATCACCAAAATAGTAAACAAGACCGACCACGGTAAAATCATCAATAAGTCTTCATAGATGGCATCAGAAATATCTTCCAAGACTTTGGTCAATCCCGTCACGGTCATATCGGTCTGGGTGTATTCATCTGGCCTTGCATCGATGACCTCTTGGAAATGAGCGAGCAACTCGCTAAAATCGTCGAAATCATTGGTCTCGGAAAGGTCGCTTTTCATCCCAACAAGGACTGCTGCTGTGTCCCAAATGCCGTCACCATCAATGTCATTGGTGGTGTTTCCGTCACCGTCGCTGTCGAAGAACAAATCCATGTCATTGGTGTCCTTGAATAACGCATCAAAGGCACCGTCTGATTCTTCGATGATCTGATCGATGCGTTGTTGATCTGGTATTGCGTATCGGCCACCACCGGGGAGGTCACAGTCCACTTGAACAGGAATGCGGGTGTTAATTCCATGGACGCAGAGGGAATTGTTGAACCGCCCGTCAGCGGAATTGATTTCTTTGATCACTTGAGCTGGCGATATGATCCATAACACGCCATCACTGCGACCACGGTCGTCTTTTGCATAATCGATGCCTCTGCCGGTTGAATCCCCGTTAGCGTTGTCATCATCGCCTTCAATCCAACTTATTTCCTTGAGGAACATCTCATCGGTGATGTTGGTCGTAAAGGAAGGATCCATGGCATTGGGTGTTTGAATGTAGATGACCGCTATATCGGTCGACCATTCTTCGCGCACTTCGAGGAGCAGTTCTGTTGAAGGAGCCCCATCAGGAAGGAAAATTTCGACATCATCATCGATTTGTTCCTGGAAATTCAAACCTTGGCTTGCAAAAACACCGGCGATGATGACAAGAAGCACCACCACCATCATCGGTGATGCGAGGATGGTGCCGTACATTGAGTCAAGGCGACGCATCGAAGAGGATGTGAAGCGGTTTTGCAAATTTGCAAGCGGTTCAAACAAATTCGAAAGGAACCCTTCATCCCCGCTCGAACCGCTTGCCATGGCTGATGCATGATTAGCAGGGTCTTGAAGGATACTCATTCAGCGGCTGGGTTTGGATGAAAGTTTGAGGTTTTAATCCAAGCCGAATTCGCGAACCAGAAGATGTCGAAGAAATCCACGTGCGCTCTGTAAAACCAGCCCCGTTGCCATCAGAGAGAGGCCTAAGACACCAATCCAGACGGCAGAAAGACCCGGTCCGACAATGCTGTCAAGTTGCATGGTTACGCCTTGTGCGACGTTCAATCCCATTGCAGCACCGGTCGCTAAGAGTCCAACGCCAGGGAGTCCAAGAACGAGCAACGGTTTCTTCTGTGAAAGTGAGAGCAGGGCCCAAGTGAGAACAGTGAACCCGTGTGATACAGCGGTGAAGTTTGATCCTTTAGGGACGTCATAGCGTATGACCGTTGGAACTTCGATGATGGTCAGTTGTTTTTCCCGGGCATCCTCGAGCATTTCGAGGGACAATTCCATTCCTTCGGAATCAAACCGCAAACGCTCCAAAGCGGTACTGGAAAAAGCCCGGAATCCAGACTGTGTGTCCTTGATACCCAAATCGCTTGAGAGGTTGCTGGCCGCGGTGATGACTTTGATGCCAAGGCGTCGATAAGCCGGCATGTCCGTTCCTCCACCACCATTGATGAACCGTGAACCGATTGCGAAATCGGCTTTCCCGGACAATATAGGATCCAGAAGTTTAGGAATATCACTTGCTTCATGCTGTCCATCACTGTCCAACACCACTAAAGCAGTGGCTTCCATTTCTTGAGCTTTGATAAAGAGGGTTTTCAGGGCTGCACCGTAGCCTCGATTCGAGCGGTGTCGGTACACAATTGCTCCACATGCTTCGGCAATCCGAGCACCAGAATCTGATGACCCATCGTCGATGCAAATCACAGCATCAACATGGCGAAGAGCGGTTGTCACGACGGTGCCAATCGTCTCTTCTTCATTGTACATGGGCATGCCAGCAACAACAAATGAGCGGGGCGATGGCTCCTGCTGTGACATAGTTTTCACCATTTATCGGCTCGCATAGACCTATTTAGTCGTATAGATTCAAACATTGCGGTTCTTCATTGTTTTGGAGGGGGGGGGTGGGGTCCTCCATTGGGCCGAAGCCCAAAGGAGAACGGCTCCTGCGCTTGGCAGGCGGTCATCTTCGATGAGGTGGAAACGTCTTTGCTGAGAAGGCCGTTCAATCTTGTAGTTGGCTGAGGGTGGTCACTGCTCGCTCACCGCTCAGAACTTTACCGAGCGCGTTCAACGAGATCACAAGGGGCACATAGGCTTGGCCGTCGCTTGTGACATAGGTCGCACAATCGCCGAAAGCGCTCGTGTTGATGGACACTTTGAGGGCGCCACCAGCGTTGCTCTTTCGGACATATCCGACCAACAGGTTGTTGTTCATGTCCAGGTTTTCATTTTCTTTTTTTGGGGTTGTTTTGCTCATTTTTACACATCCGCACACCATTCGATGGTGCGCAATCCGAATCATTCACCCCTACGGTCTTAATGCAAACGGTTTCCACACCGGGAGCAAAGCCTCATACGGAGGGCTTCTTTCTTCTTGACATGCGAGCATTGGTCACGGGCGGAGCAGGTTTCATCGGCTCACATCTCATCGACCGTTTGATTGGCCGTGGGGACCAAGTCGTCATCATCGACAACCTCTCTTCAGGCAATGTCTCCTTCATTCAACATCACCTCGACAGCGGTAAAGCAACCCTTATCCACGGCGACGTCACTGTCTTTGACGATGTCATGGGAGCAATGGCTGGCATCGATTGCGTGTTCCATCTCGCAGCGAACCCAGACATTCGCTTGGGCACCCGAATCACCGATACCGATCTAAAACAAGGCACGCTCGCCACCTACAACATCGTAGAAGCAATGCGAAGAAACGATGTCCCTAAGATTGCTTTTGCTTCTTCATCGGTGGTCTATGGAGAAGATGCTCCATTACCAACGCCAGAAACCCACGGTCCTTGCCTACCAATCTCTCTGTATGGAGCGAGCAAGCAAGCAGGCGAGGGGCTCATCAGCAGCTGGGTGGGGACGTTCGGACTTCAAGCCTACATTTTCCGCTTTGCCAACATCATTGGCACGCGTGGGACACACGGCGTGATTTTCGATTTTATTCACAAACTCAAGAACGATCCATCCCGACTGGAAGTGCTCGGCAATGGAATGCAAGAGAAGTCCTACATGGAAGTGGGTGACTGTGTCGAAGGTATCCTTCACGTGATGTCCTCTGCAGATGCTCCACTGAACCTCTACAACCTCGGCAGCCATGACACTGCTTCAGTGCGTCGAATCGCAGAGATCGTTGTGGAGACGACTGGTTGCCACGGCGCTAAAATCGAGTACACTGGTGGCGATCGTGGATGGGCTGGCGACATCCCTCGTGCCATGCTTGGCATAGAGAAGATGCTTTCAACAGGATTTGATGTGCGCTACAACAGCGAAGAAGCCATCAGGCACACCGCCCTCGCCCTCATTGAAGAAATTGGTCTGGATAGGAGATGAACAAATGAAACACACATATGATGAAGAAGCCAGCACCCGCAGTGACGCATTGTTGAAGATTACCTCACTCTTTTTCATTGGAATCTTGATCCTCGCTTTCACCACAAACAGCGTTCCCACTGGAACAAAAGAAGGCGAAAGGGCACCTGCCCTCAACGGTGCTGCCTATTCAGGAAATGGATGGTCATCGTTCGATTTCTCTGCTCAATTCGACACCGCATGGGACGGCAATGTTTCTGAAGATTGGGTGATGATCGAATTCATGGACACCGACTGTCCATACTGTGTCCGGTCCGCTGAGTTATACGGTGAGGCTTCCGAGATTTTCAATCAGAACAATCCTGAATGGAACGGAGCCCACGTCGATTTCTTTGCCAGTGCCACACAATTGGACATCAAAGGCCATGATTCCTCTCGAGACGAAATCGTCGCCTTTAGGGACAAAGTCACCGGTGAAGAGTGTGGCGGTTCCGATTGCGCTAACCGAGATGGTTCAGCCCACAATGAGGTGACGTACGTTGATGACCTGGACCAAGACAACATGGACAAGTGGGACATCCGAGGCACACCAACCTATTTCTTGATCTCACCTGATGGTATCATCGCTTGGTCTTCAAACGGTGGAACCGATGTTGGAGACGTCAATGGTGATGGTGACTCAAACACCTTCATCGATGCAATCATCACCCAAGTGACTCGAGATAACGGTGGTGCCTGAGATGGCTACAACCCTTCTTCTGATGGCCTATGGCGTCCCGATCCTGATTGGCCTCGTAATGATCCTCCCCGGTACTGAAGGGGTTTTCAGCGCTCTTTCTGAACGCTTTCCATCGCTCAAGACTCGAAGAGGTCGAATCTTTAGCGGTTTGAACTTGACCCTGCTCGCAGGTCTTGCGGTTTCCATTCAAACACAGTGGATTCATGCCAAGGTCAGTGAAGGATCCAAATTCTGTGCTTCTGAAACGATTTTCTCATGTGACGATGTGATTGGGAACAGCGCCTACAACACCGTGCCATATTTGCCTAGCTTGTCTTGGGGCATGGTTGGCTTTGTGACCTTCACGGCTTTGCTGTTCTTGGCTTATTCGTCCTCGAAAGAGCCAAACGCTCCTTGGGTCAAGCGGTTCATCGATTTGGGATCCCTCGTTACTTTTGCTGGCCTCGGGGTGATTGCCCTGTTGGTCTCCTATGAGATTGAAATGGAGAAGATTTGTCAGTTTTGCACCATGGCTCACTTGGCCAACGTTGTGGCACTTGCGGGTTTCCTTCAACTCCGCTTCATGCACGGCGAAACGCAGTGGCATGACTGATGAGGTGATTTGGTTTGAATCAAGAACGTCTCGTTTGGGGAATGATCACCGCTGTAGCAATTGCAGGTCTGGTGATTTTACTCAGCCAACAATCTGCATTGGATGAAGTTGAATCCCTCTGGTCCAGTGCTGATGAACCAGATCCACTCGCCTTTGTTTGCCTCGACCACGATGGTTTGGCTCGCCACGACCACGTGACACTGAAAGTGTTCGTTGAAGGCGTAAAGGAAACAATTCCAGCTGGCATCGGCATCAACAGCGGCGTTTGCAATCAACAAGATGCGAACATGCATGCCGTTCACACCCACAACGATGCGGGCACCTTGCACATCGAAATGAACGATGGTGGAAACGTCTCACTCGGCGTATTTTTCGACATCTGGGGCGTCCACTTTGACGAAACAGGTATCTTTGACCACCGAGTCAATGAAACCCACAGCATGCGAATGCACGTCATTACAGATGGCTCGGAAGCTTCCGAAGCAAACCAAGTTGATTCCTTTGATGATTACCTGCTCCAAAATAGCGAAGTCATCGAAGTGTATTTCGTTGAACTTTGATCACGGTGTGAAGCACCCTTCGAAGTACAGAGCATCGGCTTCTGTGCTGACCTCTTCCATCCTTAGCACCGTGACATCAATGCGTTCGCTGCCACTGTAAATCCGCCTCAATTCTGCGAGAAGGTGCCGTTGTACATCGGCATGATCCTCACCCCAAAGCGTGCTCAAATGATGGTTCTTGTTTCCACCGCTGGTGACGAGGAATTCCACAACCCATTCCTTGAGGGGTTCATTCTCCTGCCTTGTGACATCTTCCCATGTTTCTTCCATGGTCCTTCTTTGTCTATCCTCGCATATCAATGCTCTGCAAAAATGCATCGCCGCTTTCCGCTTTCCGGAAGTAAATTCACATTTAGCGGGATATTATTCACATTAAGGAGAGATTTTGTTCTTCTTAGGGAGAATGAGGAGGCCGGCCATTCCAGCACAGAGCAACACGACCCAAGCCAAATTCCATGATTCTGTTTCACTGCGTTCTCGGTAAGCAAATTCCACTGCTCCGTAACTCCCAAGATCCTCGGCCGTATTGATCGCTTCGAGTGTGTTTTCATGAACCAAAACCACACTGAACGATTCAAGCGCTTCGAATGTAATGCTAAAATCAGTCGTGCATCCCTCAGGGGCCACCGCTTCAAGAACGTCAATGCTCTCAACGACCTTTCCGTTTGCTATGTCACATTCAGCGGTCGCAATGACCACACGATCACGGGTTGATTCACCTGGATTGATTGCCCCTTTCGGTACGACCTTTCCATGCTCAAGAACGATAAAGGCAAGGTGTGAATTATTTCTGGCGTGTCCATCGAAATCCAGCAGCGTTGCCGTTATGTTATCGCCATTGCTTTTGACAGAGAATTGGAGCTTCGTGAATGCCTGTCGCTCGACCTCTGCATCAAGGATGTCCCGCTGAACGTCGACCCAAGCCTCAGTTCCTGTGTGGAATGCTCGACCTTCGACAATGAACGATGGTGTGCCGGGCAGATCAGGGTTGACGGCTTTCAACCGCTCAATGCGATGGTTCGAGGCAGGCGGTGAGAAGGCATCTTCTCCATCGCTTGGGTGATAGGCCATGAGAGCGATTCTGGATCCATGTGCGTCGGATACGCCCATGAGGTAAGGGTCGATTTCTGCACATGTGGGGCACCAAGTTGTGGTTAACTCCTCGACGAGAAGACTGCGTCCTCCGAGGTTTGTCTCAATGCCAGTTGCGAGTGATGTCTCAGTATCAACCACCAATGCTTGGGCTAAGATTGGCATTTGCAACAATCCGACGGTGAGCATGAGGACCAGCCACCCTTTTGGCCGGTACTGTCGATCTGTACCCCCCGCCATGCTTCGGCGAAGCGTCCAACCTCCTTCATCCCTTTGTTTGAATGGTATTTGAGGCGAGGTTTCTTGAACAGGTCGAATTCAACCATGGTTGGGGAGGGTGTCAAGTGGCTGACCATTGGATTGAAAATCACAAACGAGATTCGTGGCGTCGTCAAGCCAAAGCCAGCGGTTATCGGTCCCGGGCTGCCTTCAAATTGAAGCAGATTCAAGAGCGCTTCGACCTCATCAGTCCAGGCGATGTCATTCTCGATGTTGGCTGCCATCCTGGCGGTTGGGCTCAAGTCGGAATGGAACTGGTTGGGGAAACAGGCTTCGTCCTCGGCGTCGATTTGGAACCATGCCAACGTGTTGAAGGGGCTTTGTTGCTGACTGGCGACATCACCGAGCCGCACACACAAGAACGAATGTTGGCTGAACTCGCCGGTCGACCTTTGAACGCAATTATTTCTGACATTTCTCCCAACATCACCGGAAAGTGGGACATGGACCAAGCAGTTGCCATGACACTGGTTGCTCAAGTGTTTGATTTCGCCTTGCCTCTTTTGTGCAAGGGTGGATCGTTTACAACCAAATTATTCCAGGGCGTTGGTGTGGAAGAGTTGATCATGGCTGTCAAACCATTTTTTGCAGACATACGTCGTTTTTCACCGCATGCTTCACGTAATTCCTCTTCAGAGGTTTTCCTCGTGTGCCGAAAGTTCAAGCCTTGGAAGGCCAAGAAACTCTCAGTTCTCCATTCCTATGAAACAGCACTCAATTTGAAATTGGGTGGCGATGATGTGGATGAAGGGCCAGAAATTATTCAGTCCTCGTTTTCAGTTCGACGTAAAAAAGACGAATAGATTGAAGCGCCTTGAGGTGGAACCCTTGAGGCATGAACCATCCTTCGAAAACAAAGCAACGCCCAGTTCAACCAAGGGCTGCCCGACAACACATCATTGATTTGCGTGCCAACGCACCTGTTCACCGGGTAGAACTTGTTGTTTTACGCGTCTATCCAATTCGAAGGGTTGCTTCGACCCGCTTCACCGGGCCCGTCGCCGCCGCTTGTGGGCGGGATGAATCTGGCATCATCGGGCTGGTTCTTTGGGGCGAACAAACCAAACGCGTCCAAGTTGGCGATATTCTCCGAATCTCAAACGGGTGGTGCAGAAAACGGAACGGAGAATTGGTGATCAGCACCGGTCTTGATGGTTCAATGGTGGTTTTAGACCGCTAAACGAGGTGCTGAGCGTTGGAATCACTCCTGCAA
Organism: Candidatus Poseidoniaceae archaeon; assembly: GCA_028822845.1. Lineage (GTDB taxonomy): Archaea > Thermoplasmatota > Poseidoniia > Poseidoniales > Poseidoniaceae > MGIIa-L1. The sequence continues at coordinate 10,263 of JAPKCS010000024.1, forward strand.
TGAGCACCCTCGGTCGAGCATGTCTTGAGGTGATGGAGCACGCAACCATAAAGAAGGGGAGGGCGTGGGCGAAATGTCCTGAGGGTCTACTATGAGTGAGAGAGCAAAAAACTGCACAGCGTCCGGCGTTCCATTGGAAGAAGTCGGTTCCACCACATTCCCATGCCCAGGGTGCGCTGCACCCATTGGCCGTAGCCCTCGTTGCCGAAACCAAGGCGTTCTCTACGTCTGTCCAGCTTGCCAATTCCAAGGACCCTGAGGTGAGATTATGGGCATGGTAGTAATGACATACAAAATTAATCCTGACTCCAACGTCGAAAACGTTGACGCAGACGGGATTGCTTCCACCATCACCGCAATGAACGATGATGTCTACAACATTCAACATGTTGAGGTCAAGCCCCTAGCGTTTGGTCTCAAATTTGTTCAGGTTCACGTTGTCATGGACGATCGTGAAGGCCTTGCTGACGCTCTCGAAGTGCGCATGGCTGAACTCCACGGCGTTGGCGAAATTGAAGTCCTTTCCATGGGCCTCATTTGAACCAAACGTTCAGTTCAATCCTGAGTGACTCGTCACTCACTGAAATCAATTTCTTTCACTGTGCTTGAGCGTTCATGCTCAGGCTCGTAGCAACGATCAAAGTTGGCTCAAAGGCCCTTGGATGAATTCACGAAGCAGGGTTGTGGCGTAACTTCCGCTTGAGAGGACAAAGCGGAAGCGAATGCATGCCCCTTCTCGATGCCATCGACTGTCGGCACCGGGTCCGGCCTTCCAACGCTCACCCATTGATTCATCATCTGCAACTGGCACAGTATCGATGGCCAGTTCGGTGAATTCAGTGACTAAGGCACGGCGTGTGCCCCGCGTCGATAACCTTGGGATTGCTTCGACGTTCCAATCTGCCTCATCGAGGCTCATGCTCTTGATGATGCGTGCTTCAATGTCACCTGAGGCACCTTTGCATGTTTGAATTTCACTTCCAGGCAATGGCCCAGTGGTGACCAACCGTCCCATCTCACAGTTGCGAGTGATCCGAGGAAGCGTTCGTTCTTCGACAATGACACAACTTGTTGCTTCCAGTTGTCCCTTCTCATCAATGCGGCCAACCAGATCACCAGCGATCGGTCGGCTGATTGGCAGACCGGCGTCAATTCGAGCATGGAGCGATTTGTTGAACACTACGGATTGTAAGGCGTGAACGGTCATCAGTTGGAGGTTTCCTGGCAACTTCTTGAAGGCACCAACGAAATCTGTTTCTCGAACCAAGAGATGTTCGACCATTCGGCGTTCGAAACCAAGCCACTGAGGTGCTAATGCGAGCCCTTCTTCAGTTGGACCATGTTCACGAACGTGAGCCCGGAAGGCATGGACATCATCGTTTTCTGCTGGACCTTCCATGGCGATGTAGGTCATGGCCGCTTTTTCCCAATCCTCTGCAATCACGTGCTTGCCAACTTCGGCGGTCACTGGGCGGCCTGCACCAAACCGCTGCGGTCCAATCCAGTTTGGAAAGGTGTTCTCGCCAAGCTTATCTGCCATTTCCGATTGAATTCGTTCGACTTCAGCGAGGGCGTCCTCATTGGTCATCGGTGTGCCATCATCATGAGCACAGCCTCGTACCACAATTGTGAAACGGTTTCCTCGATGGTTACCGAAACCAATTTTTTGATGGGTTCGCCCGAGAACTTCGATCTCGACATCGGGGATTTCAACTTCTGCGACCTTTTTCTGGGGGGCATCGATCACGAACAACTGTTGCGTCACTGCCCGCTTGTCTTTTGTTCCCGCAAAGAAAATACGGTTACGAGGGATTTTCAATGCCTTTGCCAGGTTGTTACAGAATCGATTTGTTTCCCAGTTGGTCAACGTGATTTTGGCAACGGTGAAGCGTCCTTTGTTATCCAAATGAACGGTGGTCGAAATCTCTTCGACCCTGAAATCTGTGACGCGTGCTTTGAGCACACCGCCAACACCGTCGGTTTTCGTAGCGTAGCCATCCAAGCCAATGGCCTCAGCCAGTGAATCAGTCCACGCAGTCATGAGTAATACCCCGTTCAAAGGGTGATCTTTTCGAATTCATCGGCGAGTCCAGCAACCAAGTCACGTAGGACCTTGTCGGAGGCGCTCTTGCCTTTGGTTCGGATGTAGAACTCAGGATCGTCAAGTTCTGGATGACCAGGGAAGTAGTTTGCATATTCCACACTTTTGTGTGCGTTGAGTCGCTCACGGAGCATCTGCAAAGCGGTGTGGCTTTCGCCAATAATGCGGAGGCGCAGTTCGTTCTTTTCTCGAAGGAGCAGTTTCACAGGCATGATGACCAATTCGCCCACTGGCCTACTCGCTTTGAACCTTCTCCCAAAAGGACCAGCCGGTTGGTCGGAAATAAACACTGTTTCCTCGAATAAATTCGGGCTGGGGGAGGACCATATCCGCTTCAAAGCCACCCGTCTTGATGCTCAACCACCCCCTTCCTTTTGTAGTGCATTGCGGTGGAGAAGGCATGGATACATCCGCTCTTGAGGAGAAGATGGCCCAAGGTGCTGGATTGTTCCGGCGCTCGGCCGTCGTCATTCTCATCGTGAGTGGATTGGTTACGCTGGGACTCATGGGCCACCTCGTCACCTCACCCCCTGACTTCAACACCGATCTGGCTGACTTTGCACCAGAATCAGAAGCGAACGATGCGCATGAGCGAATCCACGAGCACTTCCCTAACGAAACACGACCTTTATTTGTCCAAGTGAAGGCAGATGACGGTTCTAACATTCTTTCTATAGAAAATCTCCACGCCATGGATGAACACTTGAGCATCATCAAGAACGCATCTGAAAACCGTGGTGGTTTCATCACCGTGTGGACCACCGCTCCAGGCATTGTCCAACTGAGCCTCGATGAAGAAGGCAATGGGACGCCTCTGAGAAGTGTTGATTCTTGGGAACAGATGTTTGATCTGATTTTTGAAGAAGACACGACCTGCTCAATGACGACTGATGACCAGTTGCTTTCAGCAGCGACCTACGCTTCCTCAGCTCTGCTCAACAAGGACTTGAATCTTGATTCAACCTGTGAATATTTGGAGACCGGGAACGGAAGCGCTGCTCCAACCGCCTCCACAACGCTTTGGGTGCTCGAAGTCGACCCGAACATGAATGAAGAAAATAGAAAGGTTCTCCAAGACCAAATACGCAATGAATTTGCGACTTTATCAGCAGACTCTTCCCTTCATTACGGCGTTGTTTCTTTGGATTTGATCTCCTACGACATTGATGAAGGTACCTTCGAAAACCTCGCCCTGCTTGTCGTCCTCGCCCTGCTTGTGGTCGTTGTGCTTCTTTCCATTGCCTTCCGGTCCCTTCCTGATGTGCTGTTTCCGCTGATTGGTCTTTCTTCTGCCCTCATTTGGACCTACGGTGTCATGAACTTACTTGGAGCACAATTCACGGCCTTGGAGGTCGCTGTCGCTCCACTGGTGCTTGGACTTGGTATCGATTACGCCATCCACCTTCAACGGGCATACGCTGCCATTGGAAAGGAGCATGATGATTCGGCAGAAGCATGGCTTCGTTCGTGTGCCCGCTTGTCCGTTCCGTTGCTTCTCGCTGTCACCACCACTGTTGCCGCCTTTTTGGCCAACGTGATCTCTCCGTTGCCCCCGCTCGCAACCTTTGGCTACGCTCTTGCATTTGGTGTGGTTTGTGCCTTCGTATCTGCCACGGTCGTTGTCGGTTCGCTCCACGTCGTTTTCCGCACCGTTGCTTCGAAAAAGGAAACTCAAGCCATCACCATGCCAAAATTAGTTGATCGTATTGTCGCGCTTCAACAAAAGCAACAAGTTGGCGTTCTTTTGGTCACCATTTTGATTTCTGCAGCATCCGTGTTCGGGGCTGCTTCACTCGAAACAGATTTCGATCTCGGCGATTTCGTCGATCCCCAAATGGAAATCATGGATGTCCGGGATGACTTGGATAAGAATTACGACAGTGCAGGCTGGAAGTTATTGTACATCCTCTTTGAACCAATTGAAGGGGAATCAAACATACCAGGTGATTCCATTCTTCTCGAACAAATACAAGGGCTTCACGCCGATCTCACTTCCAACCACGATGTCGTAGGTACCGACGAACGAATTCCCTCGCCTGCTTACGAAGGTCCCTATGTTGTCTTGCGAGATGCGATTTTGAGAAACACGAGCTTTGGGGAACTTCACAACTTAGAGGTGTTCGACGGTGATGTCTACATCCAAAACAGCAGTTTAGATATCAACCTCGCAGCGGTGTTCCACGACCTTGCGGCTAACGATTCAGTGGCAGATGCCATCAGTGGTGAGACCTGGTCAGAACGGGTTTCGCAAGCCGTCGCTTTGGATGAAAATGGCATTACCTTCCTAAGAAATGAGGTTCGTGTCGAGGCGTCAACTTCGACTCAAGCCGAACGCGTGATCAAGCAAGTGGAACAAGAACTCGGTTCGGCCTCAGAACGAGGCACACTACGAGAGAACATGGTTGATCATGCTGAACTCCACGTGACAGGGGACCTCGTTGTTCTGCAAACTGTTCTTGATGGATTGAGTGTTTCACAAGTCAAGTCCACATTGATTTCCCTCGTGGTTTCGAGCGTGGTTTTGTTGTTGCTTACACGGCGCATCCTCCCTGCAGTTGTCGTTCTGTTCCCAGTTGGACTCGCCTCCCTTTGGGTTGCCGGTTCGATGGTCGCCCTCGGGCTAAAGTGGAACGTTCTGACGGTCATGGTGACCGCACTCACGTTGGGGATTGGTATCGACTACTCGATTCACATGTGGCGTCGCTTTGAAGTTGAATTGGCTCGAAGAGACACCCATTGGGAAGCCTTGAGAGCGGCGCTCTCGACCACTGGAGTGGCTTTGATCATGAGTGCTTTGACCACTGGTTTCGGCTTCATGGTGTTGTTGTTTTCACCAATGCCGGTGATTCAGGACTTTGGATTGATTACAGCAGTCACCGTTTTCTTTTCCTTGCTTCTCTCTCTGATTTTGTTGCCGGTCTTGGTCGAACTGTCCGCCCGTAACAAAGAGCAAGTTGTTGAAGTCGGTGATGGAACCATCATCGAAGGCTGATCAGTACACAGAAAGAGCAGCGGTGATGTCGTCCATCACCAAACCCTGTTCTCTTGCAACGAGAGCAAGGCATGCCCAATGGCTGGCATAGGTGAGCGCCTTTGCCTTCCTTTGCGCCCTTCGCTCAACTTCCTCGATTGGCAGTTGTGATTGCCGAGCAATGAATTTGGTGAGCCGAGGTGTGAGCCGAGCCCGTGGGTCATTCGAATCCGCTTGGGTTGGTCGTGCTGGTTTTTGTGCCTGTGGTCGGGCTGATGTCTCGGGGAGTGGGGTTGACCTGGCTTCTGTGTCAGGTGTAATGTTGAGCGATTCTTGCCTCTTTTCGGGTTTGCACGGTTTGACCAATCTGGACGGTCGAGGGAACCATCCCAACGGCGAGGTGACGCCTTCGAGGGGAACAGTCGGTGACAATTCATCCTCCTGCCCTGTCAGCCAACCTGCAGCGATCAGGGCTTGGACACTCTGCTCTGCCTCTTCTGGCGATAGCCAATCCATGTCAAACGACATGATGCGTTCCAGATCAAGAGCATCAAGGGTCGAACCTTCCCTATAGCAAATGGCGAGCACCCTCAAGACATCTTCAACGTCTTCATGGGCCATGGTTGTCGACAAGTGCTCACCGTTGAAGAAGGTAAGCCAATGGCTTCATCACTGAATTTTGGTGAACGATTTGTCTTCATTCATGCGCCATGTGCCACATTCCTCGCCGATGTACAGCGTTTCGTCGAGGCCGTAGTCGTATGCGCCACCCGGTGGGAGTTGAGACCACTCGTCTACGGTTGGGCCAACGGTTGAATCGGTTTCCTGATCGACAGGTTCGGGAACGAGAGCATCGAGTGCTGCCGCTCCATCGATCATGGGTGTTGTGTCATCGGAAACAGAGGGCGTTCGTCCAGGCGGTCCTTTCAAGCCAGCAGGTTTTGGTTTTGGTTCAGTGCTACGGTTTGGTGGTCCTTTGAGGGGCTTGGTCGATGTCGCTGTAGCGGTTGGACTTGGTTGGCTCAAATCAGATTCCAAATCAGAAGGATTCTTGCGTTTGAAAAGCAGGATTGCACCTGCCAGAAAGACCACGCCAATGCCGCTTCCAACAAGAGCCAAGCCCGAGCCAAATCCATCGCTTGTAGGGCTAAATGTTCGATTCCAGGCGTTGTTGTTTTCATTGACTTCCCAGATGGATTTCTCGGCATCAGCTTCGACATGGAGCGTCCATGTGCCGCTTGGAACATCGATGGTGCTGCGGAAGGTTCTGGCGGTGTTCATGCCGATTTCCGGAACAACTTCGCGCCCAATAAGGGACCGCTCGCCGTTGCTCTCAGCATAGATCGAGATGTTGAATGGTTCATCGATTGCTTCTCCTGCGCTGACCAATTTGATTGCAATTCGCATGGTGCCACCAGCTTCCTTGCTGCCTGTCACCTCGACTCCGTCGATCACAACATCAGGTCCAACATTGCTCAGTGGCAGCACCAACCAAGGATCCAATTCCGAATTTCCAGTTGTGGCAACAAGTTCCCATCCCGCATCATCGCTCCCTTCAGCCCAACAAGCAATGTTGGCTTGAGTCGAGAGTAAGGACGGATCGCCAAGAGCACTGAAATCGAACAGGAAGGCAAACATTGTCTTTCCATCGAAGACGGTCGATGATTCTCTGCTGAGCGTCAGCAGGGGCCAAGATTCGTCCAAGGATCGCACCTGGCAGGTCAGGGAGAGGTTCGAAGACCAAAGGTTAGCTTCTTCGATGTTGACTCCAATTTCTACGCTGCTAAGATGGAAGCGTGAAAAGCCAGTGCTCAATGTCGAATCCAACAGACGTGGTGCTTCACCATCGATTCGAAGGGTTGGAAGTTCAATGGTGAGCAACTCCTTGATTGCGTATGGATCCCAAACACTGAGGGTCGTTTCAAACAAAAGGCCAGCACCGAGAGGGGCCTGGAATTCGATGGATAAGGCCCCGTCGTTTGCTTCACCTGATGTGCCGCCCGACCAAGTGTCACTTTGCAATTTACCGTTCCAATATATGGACACTGGTCCAGTGTAACTGGTGTTGCTCAACGCATGATACATCGAGGCATTGAGTTGAATTGTTTCACCAGATACGATGCTCCAACCTTCGGTGATGTCGCCTTGTGCCGCACCTTCGATGTCCATCAATGATTCAAGAACCACATTCATCTCTCGTTCCAATGTCCATTGCTGCTCATACAGAACTGAGTTCATGCCATCGTAATCTTCAACGATAATTTCGACCCTTCCATCATGCGTGCCTGGGGTGGCGAACGTCCAGTCGATGGAGGCATGGAAGTCGATGACAATGGTGTCACCAACGCTTGCTGTGCATGTTGGAGCAGCTTGAATTCGTGCATCGAGGGCTTCGCAGGTGTCAAGATTGGCGTTGTACCTTAGGCCAAGGGTTGCATCGTTCCCGAAAAGCATGGTCACTCTGGTGATGTCGCTCAGCTTGTTGGTATCGGTCACCTCCACTCGCCATCCAAAGGCCTTGGTTGGCTCCAACCGTGCCGTGTCTGGGTTCTGCCCTTCACCGATGGCTACGTAGTTCAGAACCTGCGCCTTTGATGGCGTTCGGCTTTCCCATCCAAGTGTTCCATTGGCAGCAGATGATTCTCCGATGCTGTAACCGGCAAGATCTGTTCCTTTCAACCAAATACGGACCTTTTGATGGTCGTCATTGACTGAATCATTGACAACAAACGTGACCGTCCACTCATTATCGAGGTTGGTCAGTGCAAAAGGATGGGTTTGGTATTCAGTCTGTTCTGCTGCACCGTTGCTCGAGGTATCATGGATGCCTTCAATCCAAAGGAATCCCTGGAGGGTCTGGTTTGAAAACCCTCCTACATCATTGTAGGTGAGGGAGACAGAGCGTTGGTTTTGCTGATTTGAATAAGCCCCCATGTTTGGAGTGGTGCTGGTCAGCACGGGCGCTTCAATGTTGATTTGGACACTCTGATTGTAAGCAAGAACCACGAGTTCTAAATCATCTGAAGTACGTGCTTCGAGCCAAATTCTTGCATCACCTGAAGTACCGTTTGGAATCAAGGCATTGATCGCTGTCGTTTCCCCAGTGGTCAGTGTTGTCCAAGCGCCGAGGTTGGTGTATGATGCACCTCCAAGTGCTTGGGTCGCCACAACATCGACGTTGATCCTCGCCTCGATGAGGCCATTGAGTAACCTGGCCGCTGAATTTGCAAATGAATGATCGACCATCGCAGTCATCGGTGCATCTCCGGGATAGGTCTCACCATCCTCGACCGAAGCACCCCCTTCGCTGCTAAAACTGGATGTGAGGTTGATGATTTCGACTTTCAATTGTTTGTCAATGGTGGTGCTTGTTGATGCGATGTGGGTTGTGTTCTGCATCCCTGCTGTACCAACACCCATGCGAAGGTGTGGTGTCATGACACCATCATTCACGGCGAACGACCAAGCCACAGTGTCGCCTTGAGGTCCGTTTGTGTGGGAGGCGAACAGGTCGCCTGTCCGAATCATTCCATCTGGATCCTCGATGAGAAGGGACGATGTGGCCGGGTCGTAGGAAAGGACCGCAGTGTCCAGACCAACAATGCTGTAGCCGTCTTCATTGGTTGGTTGAATGGTTAATGTGTAGGTCGAAGAGGTTGCATAGGATGAATGGAAGGTTTCCACGACGGTGACTGCTGCATTCGGGTTCAATATGCTTGGTGGTGATGTGAGGAACCCTGCTTCCTCTGAACCAACGCTGATGTGATCCAATGTGGGTGTGGTCCAAGCTTTCAATTCGCTTGTCCCAAATGTGATTTGGTATTGGATCAATGAATCTCCAAGATTGGCATCGGTGATGGTATGGTTTCCAATCTCAAGGAATTCTGAACTTTGATTTGGCCCGAGCGGGCGCCAAAGTCCGTTGCTCATATCCGCAATGCTTGCTCCAGTTTTGTACTGCATTTTCAGGGAAGTGTTCTGAGGTGTGATGCCCGCAAAATCAATCCAAAGCGGTGTTGCACTGCCTTCACTCCCTGTGCGAAGGTCAAACATGTCTGAGAGGAGCGAACCAGATTGGCTGCTGGGGTTTTCATGAACTGCAGAGGTATCTGAATACGAGGTGCTCCATGAACTAAAGCGCCAGGTTGATTCATCACCACCTGCGTACAGTAACGAGCCATTTACATTGATTAAATCAAAATCATACATGGAGGTGTGGAGGGCGCCATGGGCGTGGAGTGTTCCAGTGAAGGGATTGTAACCTCGAACTTGGTCATATTGACCTGAACTTGAAACACCACCGGCGATTATGATTTCGTCATTGTGGACCACAGCCGCATGTGCGGCTATTTTGAACGGTAAATCAGACCCGTTGCTCCACATGTTGGTCACTGGATCATAAATCTCAGTGTGATTGGCAGGGGCTGTTGTGGTTTGATTCAATGCAGCGTCAAACAGACGAACAAAACCCCCAAGCGCATACAATTTACCGTGGTATGTTACCAGTTCGAATGAATGACGAGGGGCACTCATGTTGGCCATGGAGTCCCAAACATCGGTGGCAGGATTGTACCGCATTGTCCGGTTTGATAGATCCGAACGATCTTGTCGACTGACTCCGCCCGCTACGTAAATGAAACCATTCAGTGTGTCCATGCCTGCGAGACCAACTCCAGTTGTGGCTGGCATTGAAGTTCCATCGGTCCAATTGCCGGTGTCTGGGTCGTAGATGTGGACGATGCCTTCGCTTCGAACTTCAGGGGTCACAAAGGGATGATAATCACCAATCGAGTAAATTTTCCCCTCAACCGTGACGCATTCATGATATGCCTGGGCTTGGGGGAGTGTGTCAGTGTTTGGGCTCCAAGTTTGGTTGCCCATTTGGAACTCCTCAATGAAATTTGTCGATTCCTCATCACCTGATGCACTTGGATTTGGGTCATAGCGTCCACCAATGAGCCAAGAATCACCGGTCCCCTCGTTTAGGGCTAAACAACCAGCAGTTCGCCGGAACATCATGGCAGGCGATGGTACTGTTTGGAAATTGATGATTGGGCGGTTGAGGGCAGGCTCACCATCGTGGCTGTTCACGGTGATGTTGGAAGGCGTGAAACCATCACTGGCATTGAATCCAGATGAAATGGCGGTCACTTCCATCGGCTCATCGATTGAATTCAACGCTTCGATCGTCGAAGGTTGAACTGTACCGGTGTATGGCATCAGCAACATGGCTAAAACCGCCCAAAAAACGAAGGCGATTTGCTTTGCCAAGGGTGTGGCCATGGACGAGGACTCCGTAGGCGCTTCAAGAGACTTGCGTGCCTTTGACACGCTGGCACGATTGACATTCTTCAAAGACCCTCGAGCGTGAAAATGAATGCGTCGTCCATAGGTTCATCCCTTACGACCTGTTGCGCCGCGTTGGAGGACTTGGATTGACACGTGAGTACATTGCCCGTGACCCTCGAACCGGTCTTCCGTTGAACGTTGCTACAACAAAGCACGTCGACAAAAAGATTGTCAGTCAAACAGGCCCTTGGGTCAGCATTCCCGATGGACAAATTCTCCCATTGGCCAGAGGCGAAATCGATCAGGTTGAATCCCGCTACTTAGACAAAAACCATACCCACGGTCGTGCGGCTGGCGTCCGGGCCTTGGGACGGTTGAAAGGTCGTTCGATACATGATGCTCACAGCGCGCTTATGTTGGCGTTTGAAAGCGACGAGGTGGATGTACGGGTCGCAGCGCTCGAGGTGCTTCCCGAAATAGCAGTTCGTAAATCTGACGAACTCTTTGACTGGCTCTCCGTTCTGCTCGATGATACTGACGCCGAAGTTCGCACTGCAGCAAGTCGATGCTTGACACTCACAGCCCCTGTTTTCCCTTCAGCAGTCGAAACAATCCTTGGGAATGAACTTCGCTCATCGCAACGGGAGCGCTTTGATGCTGCTTGGGCAGGTTTGCATGCCTTGGGTGAAACTTGGCCCGAAGTCGTCGTCAGCCATGTGGACACCTTATTGCTCGAAGAAGATCCAAAGTTGCGTCGTAAGGCTGCAGGTTTGCTTAGGCGCGTCGTTTCACGTGGTGGGTCACCTGTGTGGGACTTGATCTCCTGGTCACTCAACGACATTGACGTCGAAGTTCGAAGGATTGCAGCTCGGACGCTTCCGAGCCTTGCGAAGCGTGAATCACGAATCGCAACAGTGTTTGCCGAACGGGCGATGGTTGATGTCGATGCTAAGGTGCGCTTGAGTGGAATCAAGGCTCTTCAATCGGTCGACACCGACCATGGTCGAGCCAGGGAATTGGTTGTCAAAGGCTCCACCTCGAAAGATCTTCAAGTTCGCAAAGCCTGTGTGGATTTATTGCCACGGCTGTTCGGCGAAGATGTGCTTCGAACAATGGCCATCGACCTGCTCAAAACCGAGACCGAAGGAAGCATCATTGCCTCGCTTAAGGAAATGGTCTTTGACGCTTCAATCGAGGGGACAGAGGCGCAGAAAAATGCCCAGTTGGCACCAGCCGCTGCCGTCCCTGCCATCGATCGAGAAATTGCGGAAGCTCATGGCGTTCAAATCGGTCTCGACCCAATCCGACCTGACACCGCTGAGGCCAAAGAAAAGGCGGCGAAAGAAAAGGCCGCTGCAGAGGCTACGGCGGCCCAACAAGCACCAGGCGCTTACCGTGCGGTTTCTCAAGACGAAATGATGGGATACGACGATGAATTCGTCGATGAAGAGCCTGAAACAGATGATGAATACTTCTGATTCCTGGCAATCGTTGCCGCATCGTTCACTCTTTTTATGTCGGCATGGTTAAGAAGGGAGTATCAGTGGGCGGCTTGCTTAGAGGTACTTACGATGAGTTCAGGTGCATTCAACGACAAAGAAGAACAGTTTGACCGCTTGTGGGATGGAATCACTCCTAAGGGGATCAACCGCAACAAATCACTCAAGTTCCGACAATACATTCTCGAACATGTTCGCCAAACAAAGCGTCCAATGAACCGTGAAAATGCACGTAAGTATTGGATGGGCATTCTTCAACAAGAAATCAAAGAACGCGACAACTACTGATTCCACTCGATTGGGTTACCACCGTCTCGGCGACCCACTCTAACCACCGAGACGGAGATGATACCATGTTCACCAAAACCCGCTTCGATTCTTGGGACCTACCAGCATCTTTGTTGAAAGGCCTCGCCGATCTTGAATGGACCCACGCTACGCAAGTCCAGAAAGACACCATTCCATTGGCCCGTCGCGGCCTCGACGTCATCGGACAAGCCCGAACTGGATCGGGTAAAACCGCAGCTTTCGGTCTCCCTATCCTCGAGCGTTGCCAACCAACTGGTACCCTTCAAGCACTTATTTTGACCCCAACACGTGAACTTGCAAACCAAGTCGCTCAGGAACTGGTCGCTCTGCAAGGTACCACTGGCCTTTCGATTCAAACTGTCTATGGCGGTACTGACCTCGAAAAGCAAGCACGTTCCCTCGGTGAGGGAGTCGACATCATCGTCGGCACACCAGGCCGTGTGATGGACATGAGCGAACGTGGCCACATTGATTTGGCAGCCGCTCCCTTGTTTTGCCTCGATGAAGCAGACCGAATGCTGGACATGGGTTTCTTCCCTGACATCATGTGGGTCATGGAGCGTATGACCAGTCGAACACAGACACTCCTCTTCTCCGCCACCTTCCCTCAGGAAATCATCGATACTGCCAATGAATTCATGAACGATCCTGAGTTTGTCCTCACCAACACCGAGGAACTCGATATTCCCCCGATTGACATGTACAGTGTTCGAATTGGCCGAGGCAACAAACTTTGGGTCCTCGGGCGTTTGCTCGCACGCATGACTGGTGAAGACCAAACCATCATCTTCTGCAACACCAAGCGCATGGTCGACTTGGCAGTTCAACGCTTGAACAAGCATGGTTTTTCTGTTGAAGGCCTCCACGGAGATTTGAATCAGAACCAACGTGAGAAAATCCTCACTCGCTACAAGGCTGGCGAATTCAAAACCATCGTGGCTACCGACGTAGCGGCTCGTGGTCTTGACGTCGATGGCATCACCCTCGTTGTCAACTACGATCTTCCCGTCGACCTTGATTCATTCATTCACCGGGTTGGCCGCACAGGACGAATTGGCCGCACAGGCGAAGCATGGAGCCTTGTTTCACGCGATGACGCCCCCCAACTCTCCAAAATTATGGTGACCTATGGGTTGGACATCATCGAAAGCGAAACTCCTGAACTTCCAGAAGGCATGACCAGCGATATCGTCAAGCGACAGGATGACTTTGGCGAAACTGCAGACGTCTTCGGATTCGTGACCCTCGAATTAACCATCGAACCTTCTCAAGCCGGCTCATCTCGAGCTGTCTCTCAATGGTTTACCGATGCTCTTCGTTGCGATGCCATGGCGATTGGAGACGTTCATTTCGAAGGTTCCTCAACCTTCATCAGCATTCATACAAGCAAGGTTGGACTTGCGATGAAGGCGCTTGAAAAGCGAGAAATGTCTGGACAGCGTGTCGCTGCCACCATTGTCGAGTGATTCACTCTTCTTCACTTCGGCTTTTCCAAGACCCTTTCTTAGCGGAATTGTGACGTGACTTTGGCGATGTTGTTACCGTCTCTTGATCTTGTACTGGAGCCTGCTTGGTTGGCCATTTTCCTTCTTCGTCTGGACGCTGCACTTCGATGCCCCCAATGACTCCTGCAAGCAAACCGAGTGCCGATAGAGACCAGGCATAACCGATGGCATCGTCCCATCGGTTCTGAGCTTGCCCACACTCTGACGTGACCAAATCAAGGATGTTACAGGTGTCGAGGGTTGACCTCGCTTCCATCGCCTCGACATTGCTGGTGACATTGTAGGCCCCTGCCGCAATCAAAACACCGGCCAAGATTACCAAAGCGAGTTGTTGCTTGGCCCAAATCTTACGGAACACAAGCCGCCATTCACCTCGAGCGCCTGAGGTTGCATCAAGTGTGCGGGCAGGTCCGCCAACTCGCCAGAACCAAACCAACCACATGCCGACCAACACAACGAGGAAACCCCATTTATACACGGCAGTATGCCAATTCCACATGCCAGTGAGGCAAGCAGCATCGTTGGGCAAGGCCACACAATCTTGCATGGCGATTGGATAGAACATGACCAAACGAAGTAAGTTCAACACGTAGATGATTGAACACATGACAAGGATCGATCGAATCTTGATCTTCTGTGGTACCCCTTCTGTCATCGCTACAAGGGTGGAAAGGAAAATCATTTCATGCACGCCTGCACATTCATCGGAAACATACAGGGCAATGTGATTGAAACTTCCGGGGAAATCGACATGGTTCAATTCAATGCGTGTCATCCATCCATTGTGCATCCCGAGGGTCGCTGCTCCCTCGCCGTAAAGCAGGTTGGTAAGTCCATGCCAAAGCCATGCCTCCGAAACTTGAATCGGTACCAAGGTGTCCGATGGCATGGTCAAAAACCAGTAAAAAGCCTCGACACACAGCAACGCCAGTGGAATCCGTGCGTAACGCAAGCCAAGTTGGGCCACTTCTGACCAGTCCAAATCGTCTGGCTTTTGTGACGAAGTGGCGGTGGACACCATGATGCAACGTGGGTGTTCCTCCTCATCAACTTGCGGTAGGAAGCACATGTTGACAGCCCCAACTTGAACGGTCAAGGAGTTGCTCGCATGGTGCAATTCATACCAATGAACGGACAGGCACAACCGTGGTCGAAGTGATGCAGTTGGGCGCCGCTGAATCCATTCAGCCAACCCATCGATTGAATGTCGTTGGTTTCTTTTGCCCTGTCCCTGTGGCAGAAGCAAAAAAAGCTCTCTCGACGATGAACAAGGGCCAGGTGCTCGAGGTGTGGGCAGACGATCCTGAAACACTCCATGATCTGCCAATGATCATCGAACGTTCTGGTCACACATTAGTTTCTATAGAAAGCGACGCAGGAGAGTATCGTTTCCTCGTTGAGGTGGCTGCATGACCCCTCCAATCGTGGATCGTGATGACGTTCCAAGCGAAGCGAAACTGCCGACAGTGTATGGCGATTTCAACATACGAGTCTTCCATGAAGCCTCAACTGGCTTGGACCATGTGGCGCTTACCATCGGCGATATGAGCGGGCCAGACCCCGTTCTCGTCCGCCTGCACTCTGAATGCCTGACGGGCGATGCCTTCGGCAGCACACGTTGCGATTGTGGTCCGCAACTTGAGGGGTCGATGAAATCCATCGTGGAGCGTGGCTATGGCTGTGTTCTGTATTTGCGGCAGGAAGGCCGAGGGATTGGCTTGCATGCCAAAATTCAGGCTTACCATCTTCAAGATCAAGGCGTTGACACACTCGATGCCAACCTCATGCTCGGCCTGCCTGGTGACGGAAGAGATTACAAAATGGCAGCATCAATGCTTGAAGCGCTCGGTATTCCCCGCATTGAATTGCTCTCCAACAACCCCGATAAAGCAGAGCAATTGATTTCCTACGGCATCGATGTTGTCTCACGAACACCACTGGTGGTTGGCATCGGAGAACAGAACAGGTTCTACCTTGAAACAAAGGTCGAGCGAATGGGCCATACAATCGATGAAAACGATTTGAATGGACGCAGGCTTGACCCTGAAGAGTAAAGAGGGCCGTGACCGAGAATCGAACTCGGGCTGGCAGAACCACAATCTGCCGTGCTAACCCCTACACCATCACAGCCATGAGAGGTACTTCGCCGTCAAGCGCGTGGTATTTCAACAATCCGTAGGCGTTCACTGATGAGCGACAGCGAAGATTGGCAACCGTGGAACCCTTGCATTCAAGTGCATTCGACCTTATCGGACAACCATGCGACCTTCTTTCGGTACCAGGCTTGTCCCCTACGCGCTCTTGGCGTTGCTGATTTTAGCACCGCTGACCGGTGTTTCAGGACGTTCCGTCCACGAAACTAATTCGGTCGATCTTCTTCCGCAAGGTGAATTCACACAAGCCTCTGAGTGGTCGCTTGATGCCTACACTTCTTTTTCCCAGGAACCCGCAGTTCACACCGAGTCAATGGTCGCTGACGCTCGGTTAACGCTCGTTCATGACCGCCCTCTGAACCTCGACAAGGTGGTGTTCTGGGCTCAAACGACGCCAACCGATTCCAACAATTCTCTGTATGCACCTGATGGATCCTATTCTTGGTCGTCGGGCCCAGAAATGGAATTAACCAATTTCAATGCTGCAGGTTCGACCCAGTACGAAATTGCTGATGTGAGCCTGGTGTTCGTCTTTGCAATACCCAGCGCGCTCTCACAAGATTCAATCCGCTTTTCATTGGAATACAACGGTAACTTCACTTCTCTTTCCACGATTTCACACACCCAAGGGGCCATGGATTACATGTCTGGATCCTATTGGCGAGAAAACATCAGCGATCTTGATGTTTGGACGTGGTCTTCGTTGCAGAACCTCATTGTCACCGCCAATTATGAGTCCGTGGGCTCCAACGATGACTCCCAGCTGAACTTGGATGCGGTTGGCGTCGAAGTGACCATGCAAACACCGTGGTACGGCGGGGAAGTCGCTGAAGCCTCAACGGTCTATGATGCTCACGAAACCCCTGTTCTTGTTCTTGATTTGACCAGTGGGGATTCTGCCAACATGGGGTATGCCTCTTGTGGCCTTCAAACCAGCACCGAAGGCGCCACGGGTCAATGGACAAGTTCCATCATCGAAACACCGCCCAATCAACGGATTGGCCGTGTTCACTACACGCTAGAAAACGAGTCTCTGGATGATGTGGTTTTAGAATACGCCTCATCAAGCGATGGAACATCATTTTCAGCCTTTGAGTCAATGGATGAACATATGCTTCTTCCAGACCATGCGTTCACCAAGGTGAGGGTTTCGACCATCGATGCCTGCATCAGCGAACTAACCGTGGATGTCAACGACCCTACGCTCACACTCAACGGGCGGATCTTTGGTGACCTTGACGGTCTTGACCCAACGTACTCACGTTGGTTGTTATTTGTCAACGATGAACTTGTGACCAACCAACCGATCGAACTTTCGACCAGTTTGTCTCTTTCCTTCCCAATTGGAGCCCATTTGCACGACCCTGCTGCCCCACTTGAAATTCAACTGAAGGCATGGTTTACTTGGGATTCTCAAGGAACTGCCAGCACAACTGCCTTTGAGGTGTCCTCGATTGCAATCACTGGTGGCTACAGCGTCGCTTGGGATGAAGATCCAACATGTATGGAAGTCGGAGATCAAAGCCTCATTGAAGATGGAGGTGGACGCATCCTCCCATTCCTTCACCGGTGCACAGATGACCGAACCCTCAATGAAAACCTCGTCGTTTCCTTCACCAACACCAACACCGCTCTCGTTGAGATTGATTTGACAGAGGGCGATGTGCGTGTCCGTTTGATGCCTGATGTTTCCGGGTTTGCTACAATCACCACCACCGTTTTGGATGAAGCAGGCAACAGTTGGGGCGAGGTGTTCATGGTTTCAGTGTCAGCCGTCGATGATGCACCATCATTGACTGAATTCCAATCGATCATTCCTGTCCAACTCTCCGTGCCAACCTCGCTTGACTTCACCTACACGGACATTGATTCCAACGACCTCACAGCAAGCACCAACCGCAGTTGGGCCACCATTGACATGGAGGCCCGTACCATTACAGTGAATGCACCTGCTCCAGGTTTCCATTCGATTTTGGTTTCGATTTGTGATCAAAGTTCGTGCACAGAGCGAACCATGGATTTGGAAGTCATGGCCCTTCCAGACCTTGTTGTCGAAAGCATTGACGTTGGTGATGGTACGGCTGAAGCTGGTGATGTTGCTGCAATCCGCGTGTTTGTTCGCAACAACGGACAAGCCGATGCTTCCCTCATTTCTGTTCGATGTGAGGTGAACACTGAACTCATGGCCATCGGCACTCTGCCGATTTTGAAACCTGGTGAATTGGGTGTGGTCACGTGCGACTGGTCGGTTCCTGAAGAAACAGGTCTGGTCCAGATCAGGGCTGTCGTCGATCGAGGACTCGAAATCGATGAAGGCGATGAAACGAACAACGAAGCCACCGTGGTTGTGGAAATTCAACCTTCTTCCTCAACAACCGATAAGGCATCCAGTGCCATGGAAGTGAGCGATGGTCTGTTCTATGGATTATCGGTTGTCGGATTGATTGCAATCATTGGACTCTTTGGCTACCTCGCCCCTGCTAAAATTAAGAAATTGGAATGAAGTTCGAGCCAATTTGGTTTGTGTTGACGGTTTGATTGTCACCCCGCCATTTCTGGCCCCGTTCACATCCCTCATGTCGGATAACGCGAAAGTCGCCCTCAAACTTGATAATGGGACCGTCTCAGAAAAACTTGCTTTGAGGTCGTGGGGACCGTTCAACTTCGGTTGACAAGGTGGAGTGGGAATCATGTCTGTATTGAAAATAAGAATCGAAACTGAAGAATATATTTACGAAGAATACATCGAAGCGTGAAGTTGATCACGCCGACGTTGTTGTTCACTCAGGTGACTTCCAACGTCGAGGGTAGACATCGCCATCCAACAGCACCATGCTGGGACGGGCGATTTCCCCTTCGCTCATTGCAGCGACGTCGTCGGAATCAGTCGTCATGCAGACGACGCCAACAGCTTCACCTTTGAGGGTTTGAATGTAAATTTCCTTGCCGGACTTCACACCTGCTGCGATGTCGACCAAACCAGGTCGAAGCAACGGCGCTCCATGGGCCAATGCAGCAGCTGCACTGTCCTTTACTGTGGCAGCAGGGAGATCGAGCATGAGTTTTTCCAGTGGGTGAATGATGCGGAGGAGTGCCTCAGGCTTGTCGCATTCCTTCCACAGCCAAATAGCGTCTGCCAGTTCAGGCAATGTGACGCAGTCATCAAGGGTGAACACTCCAGAGGAGTCTCGACGAAGTTCCTTGAGTGTGACTTTCATGTTAAGGAGCAAACCTAGATCTCTGGCCATGGTACGGATGTAGGTACCTGCTTCACAATGGACTCGAGCGATCATATCGTTTCCTGAGCGCTCCATTTGGTCGAAGGCGAAAATCTTGCGAGTGCGGACTTGCACCTTGACTGCAGAAACTTCTGGAGGTACGTTGTAGACGCGTCCGGTCAATTGCTTCATGACCTTGCTGAGTGTTGCATCGTCCACTTCTTGAGCGAAACGGAACACACAGATGTAGGATTTCTTATGGTTCAAAATCTTCTTTGTGAGTTTCATAGCCTTTCCAGCCATCAACGGTAGCACGCCTGTTGCAAACGGATCGAGTGTTCCTCCGTGCCCCATTCGTTCAAGACCAAACAGGTCTCGAATCCATGCTGCGATTTGGTGAGAAGTAGGTCCAGCGCCTTTGTCCAGGAGAATGAAACCTCCTTCGAGGCGTTCCTCAACCGTACGGCTATCGGGCATTTTACCAACGTCTTCGTTGGTCATTGCGGATGTGTCAAGGGTGTGTTGTGTCATGGGGTAGCCTCCAAAATTTTGATCGTCGCAGCGAGGACTTCCTCTCTGCTGAGATTTGTTGCATCAAGTACTATGGTATAGGGTTCGCGCTGCTCCGGCAAGAGGCCATACAACTCCATGAAGCGTTCAGCGTCAACCGCAGTTCGCTTTGTGTTGGCTGCCAGAGCTTCCTCGGCAGTGCATTGGTCCCGGCCAACAACACGACGAGCACGTTCCTCATCATTGACATCAATCCACAATCGAACGCAATCCAATTCCAGTTTGTAGGCCCACCATCCGGAAAGCCGTGATTCGATAATGTCCTCTGCTCCTTCGCTCGTCATCCGATCTTGCAGATGGGCATCGAGTTGACGGTCGACTTCTAAATCCGTCTTGCACAGTTCCCCAAACTCAGCAAGCGTGAGTTCTCGGCGACGTGCTTCTCCTCTGAACACTTCGCCACCATTGAGCGAGGTCCAATTGAAGTGCGCCATCAAACCGCTTACGAGGGTGCTTGTGCCGCTGCCAGGGTGGCCTGAGACCGTAATTCGGACCATGCTCACACCCATTCGTGGCGGCACACATCGCAACGCTTTGTGCGTGGGCCAAGCGTGGAGATCATGTCCATGCCACATTCAGGGCATTCCTTAGCGACTTCGAGTGAAGCAGAAGATTCCTCTTTGGGAGCCTCCTCAGTGCTGTTCTTGGCACGGCTCGCCTTTCGGTTGGATGAGTGGCGTTGACTTCGCTGTTGACGGCGTTGTGCTTCTGCGTTCTTTGGTTTGTTTTGGCTGGCCACAAGGTGAAGCAGTGGTTCCTTGATCGATTCACCAGAACTCACCATTGGGTGGGAACGGTACCTGAACAATTTGATGTGACGGTCGACAATCCGGCCAAGAGGAGCGCTCATGCAAATGTAAGTGCAAATCCAAGCGGGGAAAAATAAGAATTTATCGCCAAGGAGGTTCCATTCATTATGCCAAGGTAGAGAAACATAATCCACTCGGAAGTTTTCAACAGCGGTGGTTAACCATGCGAAGATACCAATGATGAACACCATTGTGAACATCATCGGTTTCATAGCACCCATCTGAACCTTCAATTGTTCAGGCATCATTTGCTGTTGAAGGGTGGTTGCTTTTTCTTGAAGAATAGGATCCCTGCTGACACGAGCATCGTTCATCATCATGCGAACTTGGCGTTGACGGTGGCCGATGTGGGCCTGTGCCATTGGATCTGTGAAGACGTTCCGGAGCACGGTGTTCATGGTCATCGAAAATGTCCCAAGGATGAGTACAGTGAACACGAAAAAGGATTCCTCTGGGAGGATTGGTGACAGGATTGGGTCGGCAACTTTGCCAAGATAAATCCGGACATCACCGTTGAGAATCAACAGGGTCATCATGACCATGACACCCAACATCACCATCATGGAGCCGCCCGGTGGTTGCGGTGGTGGCGGAGCATTGCCATTGGCCATGGTTCTAGGGCAGCACATGGGGGGCATGAAGGTTGGGTTTGTTTATGCCTCGATATTGGTATCTTTTAGAACGGTATGAGCGAGGTTTCAAACATGAAAGGCTGTCTCAGTGAAACATGCGTCGCCGGGAACCACTGGACATTGACCCGACTTGGCAACACTCCGTCCCTATGCCAATGCCCAACCGCCCAGTGTGCGTGACTGAACAGGAAGCATTGGATCAACTCGCTAGCCTTCCTCGCCCTCCTCGAATGTTTCTCTGGACCGATGCCGAGCGTCGTTGCCCCCCTGGTTGGGGCTTCATTGCAAGCGTTCGCCAAGGAATCCCTCCCGAAGGAATTGAAGCAGAATTGGATGCTTGGAAGGGGCAATACCCTGGCGCATGGCTCGCTGTGGACATGCGAGACGGCGTGATTCCTCCATCGACCGCCCAGCCCCTCAACGACGTTCTGAGTGGGGTTGGCCGACCAGTGCTCATCCTTGTTAGCAGTTCATCTGACCATGAAGCATGGCCGCAATGGGTTCTTCCCCGTTAAGGCCAAACGCAATCAAGTCCAATCAAGGACCACAATTGGTTCTTGTGATTCTCAAGCGAAGGCGAATTTACATGCGCTGCATTCTGTAGCGTCATGTGCATTCATTGACATGCAAATTGAGCACATCTTATCATCAGTGGATTCTTCTTCAGCAGGCGCTTCTTCTTCGGCAGGTGCTTCTTCAGCAGGCGCTTCTTCTTCAGCAGG
>JAPKCS010000042.1 GCA_028822845.1 Candidatus Poseidoniaceae archaeon
CCGCTCCAACGACATCTCCTGTCGGAGTGTTGGGGCATTGGTCAACAGCATCGCTGACGCCATCGCCATCGCCGTCCTTTTGTGAGTCAGAGCAACCATCAGCATCGACGGTTTCCCCAGTTGGTGTGCCGTCACAGAGGTCCAGAACATTGTTCACGCCGTCATTATCGGCATCTTTTTGAGATTCTGCACATCCGTCGCTGTCCACTGTTTGGGTCGTAGGTGTGTCTGGGCAGAGGTCTTTGTCGTTCATGATTCCATCAAGGTCGTCATCGGTTTCTGATTCAGAGCAGCCCGTAGCGTACACAGGTTCGCCTTCTGGCGTTGTGTCACAGAGATCTGCCTCATCCATCACGCCGTCGCTGTCAGCATCGCCCTCAGGCACTGGAGGCACTGGAAGGTTGACACGGATGCTCTCACTTGATGGTTCAAAGAGGCCACATACCGACACAATATCGCCCTCTGTGTTGTGGTAGGAGGTGTTGATTTGCATCGAAAAGGTACCAGTTGTGGCATTGCTTTGACCCGAAACAATTCGTGCAGGACTTTGCCCCAGTGGATGGTATTCGACGGAGCATGATTGAGGGAAATTATGGAGCATTGTACCGGTGATTGTTCCTTGGTCATCACCTTCAGCAGGTTGTAGCCAGTAAAATGTCACAAGAACATTGTTCTCGATGGGAGGCATGATGGTCAGTGAAGATAATTTTAGCGGGCTTGTCTTGTTGGTGTCGTCAACGACGCTTGCTTGTACGACCCAAGTCCCTGGGAGCACTTTTCCGCTGTCGATTGACCACTGCCCTTGGGCATCAGGTGCGGCATTGAACGTCAGCGTGGTTGAATCGGTCATGTCGATCAGAAGGACCGTGACGATGGAGGAGATGGGGGACTCATCGGTAACGAAACCAGTAATGTGTGCTGAGGTGTTATCCCAGTCATGAACATGGGTTTGGGCCAAGAGCATAACAGGGGTCAGGTCAACTGTTTGAGATTCAGTTTCTTCAGCACCCACATCATCTTGTGGATTGACGGGATCTTCATTTGAACCGTTGTTGACAAGCATCATTCCACTCGTCACCATCAACAGGGCAAGAACCCCACTGATGACGGTTATTTTTGTATCCATAGGCTCAATGCGTTAGGGATAGGACATAAACATGGTTATGCTTCGTTTGGTCCAAAAGCGTGGAAGGTTCGGTGGTTAGAAGTTGGAAAGCAACCAGCTACCATCATTGAACAGCAGGTAGGTCTTTTCTTTCTTCAACAAAATATGGACTGGGATCTCCTCCATTTTAGCGGTTTTGAGGCCATCCAGGGTGAGGAGAAGTTCTTCTCGCCAACCTGCAATCCTCCACGCTTGCTCACTTTCGTTCCAGAAAGCATGCTGGACGGGGCCTGATAATTTGGCGTCAACGAGCGCTGCCCCTTTGGAATGCCAGACGACCGATCCATTATCGTAGACGTGGAGTTCTTGGCCGTGTTGACAGTAGACATGCTCCAGGACGCCATCATAGTGATTCACGCTTGTGGAGACCAGATCTCCTGTCTGTACATCATACGCTTGTGTCCCGCCTCCACGTGACCATACTTTGAGCAATCCGTTATCGAATGCGGCCGTTACCACATCGTTGGCGCGTGGAAGTTTATTCAGTTCTGGCCAAATGGGCAATTCAATGCGCCAATGTTCACCAGCATCGTTGCCCATTGCGTAAATGCCCTTCTTGTAGAGGACAAATGCAAACCCTCCATCATGGCCACAGAGCGCAAGTGGTTCAGAGTCCAATACATGGGACCAGAGTGAACCGCTCGGGTGTTGTGCTGAGTCAAGTGTTGTGCGGGTTCTCAACGAACCCCGCTCAGGTCCGTCAATGATCGCCTTTGAGCAGTCAAACGCAGCCATTCTGGCCATGAGCAATTCGTGATCGATCCACGTTGCGACAAAAACACCGTCAGCCAGGCAGGTATGCCGGACAGCCATCGGGAACGGCTTTCGAACTTCATCCACCGGCAGAAGGTCCTCATCCAGTTGAAGAAACTCCCCATCGATTCCAACGGCAAGGTAGCCTTTCGAATGTGCTTGAAGCGTGAGTCCGTGAAACGGCACCTTGGGTGGTAAGGCGTCCGTCATGGACCTTGCTTGGTGGCGTGGTTTGTCAATCCTCCCACGCAACAGAATCAAATGGCCTTCAGGCGTGGTGAGGGTATGAGCGTACCATCCGTGGTGTTGATTGCGGTTAGCGGCGCTGACATTGCATCGACCAATCAGGCCGATGTGGTTCGTTCGCTTGGTGCCTGGAAACAACTCACGGATGTCGAAGGCGCTCCTGCTTATGCCTCTAAAAAAGTTCGAATGTGGGTCTTTCCAGACGGTGTACTGAGGGAAGACCACATTGATTTACGTTGGTTAAAGGCGACTGGTGAGCATGTTTCAGAAGTGATTTTCCCATCTCGCCACGTTGCTAAAAGTGGACGTGCATGCCTGACACTGCATCCAATCGGCGTCATGCAACTCGACCCGTCAGGTACCGCACCTTTCGGTGGAAAACCCGGTGACGCACCACCACCATCGCCCCGCCTCGGACCTTGGTGGCGTTCTCTTTTACAACGAGCTGAAGGTGCTGATTTGGGTGAAAATTTTGACATTTCACTCGAGGTGACCCACCACGGACCATGGCTCGATGCTCCTTGTCTTTTCATTGAAGTCGGCTCAACTGCTGCGACATGGGGCCATCTGGGTGCTGCACAACTGCTCGGGCAATTGATTCATGATGGACTCGGCCTTGATGGTGGCGAAGGCATTGGCCAATGGGATGCTGAAAAGAACGCTGGTGAGCCGGTTCTCATCACCCTTGGCGGAGGCCATTACGCTCCTCGAGGCAACCAAATTACTTCCAATGACGGCGTTTGGCTTGGCCATATGCTGGCAACCTATGCTTTGCCCTTTGAGGCACCACCGGAAGACGGGGGTGCTCCAGGTGGATTGTGGCGCCAATCCATTGATGCTGCGTTTGCAGCCACCAAGCGTGCCTTCCCGAACGGAGATCTTGTCTTTTCAATGGACAAAAAAGCCTTCAAAGGATGGCAACGAAAGGCCATCCGGGATCATTTAGAACAGTTAGGCGTTCCTTTGTTGAAGCGTCAAGGTGTGCTTGACAGGGTCCAATGAACTGATGTGTCCAAGCATTAAGGCAACAAGCCTCAAGAATCTCCTGTGCTGACATGCAGTTGGGAGAAGTCATGGTTGGTCTATTTTCTCGAACCGTCGTCGCCGCTACTGTGCGGATGCCGAAATGGTTTGTAGGCTGGGTTTCTCGTCGCTATGTCGCTGGTTCAACGCTCGAGGATGCGGTTGGCATTATGAAGCGTCTAAGCGCTGAAGGCGCATGCTTCACCATCGACGTTCTCGGTGAAGAAATTACTTCAATCGCTGAAGCACAATACTTCCTCGATGAATATGTTCGTGTCGTCGATGCCATCACTGAACATCAACTGGATGCCAATCTTTCGATCAAGCCAACGGCTTTTGGTCTCTTGGTCGATAAAAAGCAAGGCATGATCAACATTGAAAAAATTGTTCGAATGGCCCATGAACGTGACATGTTTGTACGTTTGGACATGGAAGACCATCGGGTGACCACGGACACCATACAGGTGGTTCTGGATCTCCACAAACAAGGTCTGACCAATGTTGGCACCGTGCTCCAAGGTCGTTTATTTCGAACCCTCGATGACATCAATGCATTGGAAGTTGAACTTGGCCCTGCTGCCGATTACAGGATTTGCAAGGGCATTTATTTGGAACCGGAAGAGATTTCCTACACTGGCTACCAAGACATTGTGGATGCAACGAATGCATGCATCGATCGAATGCTGGCTGCTGGCGCTTACTGTTCCATCGCCAGTCATGACATTCCGGTGATCAAGTACGCAACATCGGCGCTTGAATCTCACGGAATGGGTCCTGGCATTGAAGATCCACGACCGAACGCAGGAGCTCATCGTAATTCCAAAGGTCCTGGTTATGAATTCCAAATGTTGCTCGGAGTGCGTGGGCCGATGAGGCGAAAACTAGCAGCAGCAGGCCATCGGACTCGAGTGTACATCCCCTATGGGGAAAAGTGGTATGAGTACAGCATCCGTCGTTTGAAGGAAAACCCAACCGTGGGTGCACAAGTGGCAAAGGCATTCTTGATGCCATGGACCAACCGACCGTAATCAGCGTCGAGGCCTTTTGTGCTTCTTGTGATCAGGCTTGACGCCTTTTTTGATGATTTCATTTGGTAGCACAGGGTTTGGATTGAATCCCAAACGTCCTTCTTTCCATGCTTGACGTCGTTCGCGCGGGGTGCGTGGTTCGAAATGTTCCGGGTTCGGAGGTTCGTGGAGGTACATTCGCTTGATGTCCGGTGCGTCAACGGTTCCTCGCAAGGTTCGTCCTCGTCCTGTGTGAATCGCACGGATGCGCCACTCCATTCCATCCAAGTCGATTAAAAATCCAGCGGTGTAGGTTTTATCCTCAGAAACGATCAAGACATCGGATTCAGATTCTTCTCCACGTGTCATGGTGATTTTTACCCGTACCATGTCTGAACGCAAAGCAGAGGCTCTTGCGATAAGGGTTGCTTCGGCCCGTTTGGCCTGCCGTCCATTCTTCAGTTCGATTTGATTGATTTTCCAATGTTTTTCGCCATCTTTGAAGACATCTTCGAGTTCAATCATTTCATCCGCATCAATCTCAAGCTTTGTGATGCTTGAGGACGGTCCTTCTGTGAGGACGAACGGAATTTCAACGACGGGTGGTGGTCGGATGTGAACGGTGTGAACTTTGTTGCAATCAATGCACTTGACGAGATAATCTGCGCCCGTGCCTTTGCTTTTTTCATTAAGAATCTCGTGACCAGTCATGTCGTCACAGACGGGGCAATGGACTGCGTTTTCCAAGAAGATTTCTTCTTCCTCAAAGAAATCTTCCACTTCTTCCGGCTCATCCATGCTGCTTCCCCGTGTTAGGCGCGGAATCACTCTCGTTTGAAGTCACCGGCCATGCACACGGTTTGATGCGAGCCTTGAAGGGGGTGCCACTTGAGGCAATCTCATGGCCACCGCAGAAGACCCCGCCTCCCCGGTGGACAAAGCGGATGTCCTCGCACAGTTGCTCTCTGCAGATCCATTGCGAAGCAGGGATGAACCTGAAATTGCGGGGAACATAGGTGGACAACTCAAACACATGGGCCTTTCGACATGGTCGATTTCCGCTCACCGTCGTTTGCGGGATGCACTCGGCCGGTTGAGGCCAAACCGGGTCATCGAAGTTGGTGGTGGCATCGGTCATCGGTCAGCTTGGATCTATGATTTATTCACCGTTGATGGTTTCACTCCGGAACGCTATGACATCATCGAAAACGGTGCTAAGTTTGCCGTGATTCTTCATCGATTGATGACTCGGCATGATGCTCAATCTTACACCAAAATCGTGGTCGGTGTGCTCGATGCACTCGTTGGTGAAACACTGGCTTGGAAAGCCGCCTCGTCCACCGGTCTTGAGGTCGGAGAAGCCCCGATTCAACCGGAAGCGGATGCCATTATTGTCGATGGGACCTCAGCCGTGCGAGCCCGAAATGTCGAAATGATGCTTCCATTCTTGGCAACGGGTGGCGTTCTTTTCACGCTTGAACCCGACATGCCTGTTGGCGATGTCGAGCCAGATGATGCCGACGGAATGGCACTGGTCGATGGATTCAACGCTTGGATTGAACTGATTCAATCATCCAGTGCAACCCATCACGTTGGTTTCATGCCCTTGTTTGGTGGCACACTTGTGGCCATGACACAGCGCTGATTCATTCGGATTCTGGGTTTGCAGCTTCGATGAGGGCTTTGATTTGAAGCAGTCCGTACCCGTAATTATCGTCGTGTCCTTCTTGGTTGGCTTTTGGCAGTGAGGATTGTTGAATCAATTCTTTGACTTGATTGATGTTCGAGATGCTTCCTTGGGAACCATTCGCAGCGAGTTCCGGATTGTTTTGGAGCAGCAGAGCAATCGCTCCAGTGACGTAAACAGTGGCTGCGCTTGTTCCATCGCTTAACGACCAAGTCCCTTCCTTGTTGATGACGGCAACGGATTGAGCAGGTGCCACAACCTCTGGCTTCTTGTGCGGATCCGAACGCGGTGTGAGGATCGGAAGCGGCCACAACCGCCCGTTGTTATCACCGACTGAAGATCCCTCCCAGTGGGTTCCTGATTGTGTCACACCACCAACACAAATGACTGATGTCTCGCTGCACGGGGTCGCAACATCACCATCGTCATCCTGGCCCCCATCGTTGCCTGCTGCTGCGATCACAAAGATTCCGGACTCAGCAGCGTCCTCAGCAGCCTGTGCAGACGAACGTCCTGCTCCAAAGTTGAACGGCAGGATGCCTGGGGCACCGCCGAGTGAAAGGGAAATGATGTCTGCTCCATTGCTTGCGCACCAATCGATGGCCTCAGCGACATCACCGTCATCGCCGGACCCATTCTCAGCCAACGCTTTTGCAATCAACAGGTCGACCTTGGGAGCAATGCCTTGCATCCATCCATCTGCAACTAAAATTCCAGCCATGCTGGTGCCATGACCGTGGTCGTCGTAAGGGGTGGATGAACTTCCAACGAAATCTTTCCATTTGGTTACTTTCAGTGATTTGAGATCTTGATGTTCAGTGTTGAGTCCGGAGTCAACGATGCACACCGTCACACCAGAGCCATCCAATGAAACTTGGTCCTGTTGGATCATATCGGCATACACTTCTTGTGCTTCTAAAGCACCATTGCCCGGTCGATAGCCCGTTATTTCGCCAACATCAACCAGAATAAAACCAATGTAAGCAAGGCTTCCAATCATCAGTAAAGCGAGGCTAAAACTCACAATACGCTTGGCCATTTGAATGTCAGAATCCAAATGATTCGGCCCTTGCAACATCGATCCCGGAGCCGGTGCAATTGGAGGTAAACTCGTCACTTGATGTTTCATTGCTATGGTCACAGATGGTGGGGCCGAGGGACCTTCATCGGTTGGTAACTCGGTGGCATCTGGCCAGTTGAATTTCTCATCCATAGCAATCAACTGAAGGCGTGTACTGCTTCTTCAAAGGTGTCTGCAAAAAGTTTTGCTTCTTCTTCCGTGTTGTAGAAATAGGCCGATGCTCTTAACGAACCGTTGAGGTGACCACGGTCATTGAACCAGGAATGAACGCAATGTTGTCCACTTCGAACCATGACACCAGCAGCTTCATCCAGTAAAATCGCGATGTCGTGCGTGGGCAAATCGTTCATCAGAATTGAACAAATGCCTCCACGAAGGGCAGGGTCTTCTGGTCCAATGATGTCCACTGCGTCGAGGTCGCGAATGGGTTTACTCATGATTGCATTTAATTTCACTTCATGCTCTCGAATGGCACTCATGTCGAATTCTGACAGGTATTCAACGGCAGCGCCACTTGCAAGCATACCTGCAAAGTTCCCCAGCCCGCCCTCAAATCGACCCGGTGGTGGAGCCCATTCAAACGAATCATAGGTTGCATTCTGAACGGTTTGCCCACCGGCTTGGATGGTGCGTAGTCCATCCAGAAGATCGTATCGACCCCACAGAGCACCCATGCCCGAAGGTCCGCACATTTTGTGGAGTGAAAACGCTAGAAAGTCAATGTCCAGTGCCTTTACGTCGACGTCCATGTGGGGCACTGATTGCGCACCATCAACGCACATCAGTGCGCCATGGTCATGAGCGATTTTGGTAATCTCTTTGATTGGGAGGCATACGCCATCCAAGTTTCCAACATGGCCCATCGATACCAATTTCAAATTCGATCCTGCATCTGAACAAGCGGCTTCAAACGCTTCCAAATTGAAGGTGTTGTCGAGATGTGATTTCACAACTCGGTGGTCGATGCCCTGTTCTTGCTCTAACTGGAGCCAAGGGACTAAATTGGAATTATGTTCTCGATCCGTAGTCAAAACGACATCGCCTTTGTTCCACTCAAGTCCATGAGCAACCTGATTGAGCGAGTGGGTGGCGTTGCGAGTAAACACGACCTCACTGTGGCTGTCGGCGTTAATGAAGGATGCAATTTTGGTTCGAGCAGTTCGAACGCCCTGTGATACTTTTGTTCCATACCGGTGAGCCGAGCGTCCACCACACGCTGGGTTGACCGTGTAATACTCCTGAACAGCCTCAACGACGCTGTCAGGCTTCAAGGTGACACATGCATTATCGAGGTACGCTGGTGTGTCTTCCAGCCGGAGGGTAGGGAAGTCCTCTCTTCGTTGCTTAAAATTCATCACCAAGCCTCCACGTCAGATAAGAAATCCAGAACGGGGGCGTTGATGCCACATGATGGACAATCATATCGAGTTGGTGCGGTAACTTTGCACGTGGGGCAGGCTTTTCCAACCGTGGAATTTGTTGTGCATGCCTTTGTGGGGCAGGGGACCATAAGATCGCCTTTTGCGCTTCTTGTGACGGTCACTTCAGCCTCACACTCAGGGCAAAAAGAACCTGATCGAGGTTGGTCCGGGTTGCCTGCCTGCGCTAACTCTGCATCAGCGGCAATGGCTGCTTTTGTCCGGACAACTGTATCTTGGCCCAGCATCCTCTGTGGATACCAAATGACCATCATGAACACAGGGAGGGAGGCGAGGCCTGAGACTATGTGGAGGACGAGAAGGCTTAGGTCCCCTCCCATTCGGTCAGCGATGTAATGCGCTCCTGCCCATGCTGAAAGCATGGTGACACCGGTCCAAGTGGCCAATAAGACTCCCCAAGAACGCAGGGAGTGCTCTGCCATTTCCATTTCCATCAATCGGACATCTTCGTGAAGGTGGTATTCCTCGATGTGCATGTCTCGGGTTTCAGTGACAGCCTTCCAAAAGAAGTAGATGAAGAAAAGGACAACCAACACGATCAGTGTTCCAATCATCGTGTCAGAAAGGACGATGTTTCGTGGGAAGGCAGGATTGGTTTGGTGGTACAGGACTTGAGCGAGCACGAAAAGATTCCAGAACACCAACAAGGAAATTGCGTGGGTGCGCATAATTGGAAATTTACTCCAGATCTGGATTGCAAACCAACCCCATACGATGATGGAGATGAGGATCTGGAGAAAGGCGAACCCTGAGATCGCTTGAATTCCTTCAGCGCCGATGACCTTTGGGTCGCCACCGCTCATGATTTCTGGTGAGAGGGAGCCGAGGAGGAAAGCCACTGCACCAAGGGCGATTGTGATCCAATGCCCCCTTTCCCACTCATGTAGGGCTAAACGAACCTGAAACTTTAGTTCGCATTGAATCGTATCGAGGGGCTGAGCGATGGGGTGGATGTTTGCGAAAGCAAAGAAAGGCTCAAAATCCCTCAACCTAAATGGCATTTCGCCATGGACGCCCGTGGTCACCAAACCGTCCTCTGCCACTTCATCTTCATGAAGAATGACGGCTGATTCGGGTTCCCCGTCCTCGCTCATGGACGGCGTAAGCGGTCAACATATGAGTTCTTTCGCCTGTTCTGTCTGGGAATGGCTTGAGAAGTAATCAGTGAGCATTAAACGCAGAAGGCGAGTCGCCGGGTTACAAGCCGAGATCGCATAGCCTGGTATTGCGCGCGACTGGAAATCGTGTTTCCTTTGGATTCGGGAGTTCAAATCTCTCTCTCGGCGCCACTTTTCGTCATCCTGTACGTTGCTTTTGCCGTGCTTCTTCCACTTCAAGGTCCCCTCATGCCCTCTCTTTGGGACACATGTGAACAAGCATAACCTCGACATCTTTACTGGAGCCACCGGCGAGAATTGAACTCGCGACCTCCTCATTACCAATGAGGTGCTATACCGCTAAGC
>JAPKCS010000007.1 GCA_028822845.1 Candidatus Poseidoniaceae archaeon
CCCTAGCATCAGCATGCCCTGTTCGGCATTGTTTCGTTGCAGATTTATCTTTCCAGTTTTAGCATTCGGATAACCTTCAATATTCGCAAGACGAAGTTACTTGGATCGAATCCTCCGAAATTCGCAGTCCAACTGGCCCTTTGGATGAAGACCTATGTCCTCGATTATTCTTGGCACAAAACGTTGAGATGAATGGCTGAGGATGGTTTAATTTCCCTTCGACCAAGGACAACCTCTCCATCACCACATGAACATGAACGCTAAGATGATCAAGAAGAGGGTCCCTGAAATTGCAAGCGATGCCGCTGCACCTAACCACAACAATCTGCGCATTGTCATAACTCCGTAAATACCGATTCCAACGGCTATAGTTGGCCAAAGCCCAATGGAAATCATCCACCCAACGAGAATATCCCAGTCTTGTAAAAGAACAAGTGAAAGAAAATTGCCTATGCATGTCGATAGGAAGGGCACAAGTGAACCAATCCAAAAATCAAACGGCCTGAATAATTCTTCATCGGCAAGAGTCCTTTGAGGGTTCCATTCGAAATCTTCTTGGCACAATGGGCATTCAAACAATCCCAAATCACCGTCATCTAATTCAATGACTCCATCACAATGAGGGCATTCAATTTCTACCATACCTACTCTTACTCATCGTTGAACAATAAGGTTTGAGCCGTTTTGAAGCCCCACGCATGATTTTTGCGAGAGGTTGAATCCTTGTGAGCCAACACAAGTCAGGAACTCAAATGGTTCGTGTGAACGCTTGGATACCTGTGATGTAACGTCCGATGATCAGGTTGTGAATATCGTGGGTTCCCTCGTAGGTCTTGACCGATTCAAGGTTTGCCATATGGCGCATCACTGGGTATTCGTCTAGGATACCGTTGGCACCGTGAATGTCACGTGCAACACGAGCGATTTCCAATGCCACATCGACGTTGTTCATCTTGGCAAGGGATATTTGCTCAGGAATCCATGTTCCTTCGTCCTTCTTTCGACCAAGGTGGTAAGCGAGAAGTTGGCCTTTGGTGATTTCACGTAGCATCCATGCCAGTTTGTTTTGAACGAGTTGGTAGGAGGCGATTGGATGGTCGAATTGGATACGGGAAAGGGAGTACGTCTTAGCGCTGTGAAAGCACGCCATTGCTGCCCCGAGTGCGCCCCATGAAATACCGAAGCGGGCGTTGTTCAAGCACGAGAAAGGACCTCGAAGTCCTTTGACGTCTGGAAGCATGCGGTCCTTGGGGATCTTACAATCTTGGAACACAAGTTCGCTTGTTACCGACGCTTTGAGGGAATGCTTTCCCTTCATTTCAGGAGCGGTGAAGCCCTCATCATCTTTTTCGACGATGAATCCTCGAATCACGCCGTCGAGTTTCGCCCAGACAACAGCTACATGTGCTATTGAACCGTTTGTGATCCACATTTTTGCACCGTTCAGCAAGTAATGGTCGCCCATGTCCTCTGCCTTGGTGATCATGTCACCAGGGTTGGAGCCGTAATCTGGTTCGGTCAATCCGAAGCATCCAATCCATTCACCTGAAGCCAACTTAGGCAAATAGTGGTTTTTTTGCTCTTCTGAGCCGAAGTCCCAAATTGGGTACATAGCGAGGGAACCCTGGACTGAAGCGAAGGAACGGAGGCCAGAATCGCCACGTTCGAGTTCTTGGCAAATCAGACCGTAGGCCACATAGGAAAGTCCTGGGCAGCCATAGCCTTTGAGCGGAGCACCTAAGACACCCATTTCGCCCAATGCAACCCGCCATTCATCGAGGAAAATCCCTTCTGCGCAAGCGTGTTCGATTTTGGGGAGAACTGCTTCATCGACCCAATCGCGCACCATGTCGCGAATCATGATTTCTTCCTCTGTCAAGAGACTTTCAATATCGTAAAAATCAACGCCTTCGTATGGTTCCATAGGACCCTCTCATCTGTTGGTGAACAGAGGCGCTTCAAGAACCTAACCCTCTTTGCAGTCGATGAAAGCAATTCAGTCCTTGGAACGGTTTCGCCAATTCATGTACCAACGTTGCATGGTTTTGCTGTTCATGTAAATCAGCCCCAGAATTGTTCCTGGCACTGCTACAACAACGGCTGCGAGGACTGCCAATGTCATCAGGCTGTTATCGACTTCAACCCCAACATCAGGAGAAAAGGACACGATGTTGCCGAATGAGGTGATAATGAATCCTTCACGATGCCCGTTTTCCCAAACAACAGAGATTGAGCGACCTGCGACGACTGGATCCCAAACAGCCGCATCTTCTGCGATGATCTGAGCGAAAGCCTCAGAGATCAATGGTTGTTGACGAACGGTGGCAAAGGGTGCCATGTGAATGAGGGTGCTTCCGTCATGGCCACGGGAAACGGCGGTGAAATCACCTGAAAGGGAGCCATATTGCATTAGGTTCTCGGTGGTTGATTTACTGGCATCAACCAAATCCAAACGGATGGCT
Organism: Candidatus Poseidoniaceae archaeon; assembly: GCA_028822845.1. Lineage (GTDB taxonomy): Archaea > Thermoplasmatota > Poseidoniia > Poseidoniales > Poseidoniaceae > MGIIa-L1. The sequence continues at coordinate 2,463 of JAPKCS010000007.1, forward strand.
TGAGTTTTCAATCCACTTGCAAATCCAACGCATTCATTGAGGGTTGGGTCCGCGCAATCAACGCCAATCCATGTTTGAGCACTGCTGCCTGAAAGGAAGGTGATGCCATGAGTCTGATCGATGACGGCCATTCCGTTGCTCAAGGTGGTGGCGATACAAATGTTCTCTTGGCGGTGGCAAGTGATGTCGGTCACTTCTGAGTTCCCGCTCCCCTCCAGAGCGATCAAGCCCGTTCCTTCAGAAAATTGCCAGATGCTGCCGTCCACGGCACCAAAGTAAGCATAATCCCCTGCTGGCCGCCATTCGACGGTGGTCAAATCAAGTCCAAACACAGTACCAGATCCATTGACCGGGCCAATGCTGTAATCTTCGGAAGAGTAACGCATTGCCATGCCAAGATCGCCTGCCATCAGCGCCGTGTTTCCACGAGGATGCCATGCGACATCGTTGAAGGATTGAGAGCGTCCTGAATTCAATTCAATGTCGCCGCTTCTCTCTCCTGCATTCGAGGCCGAGAGGAGCCGAGCGTATCCATCTTCACCAGCGATTAAGACGGTGAGGCCGTCGGGAGAAACCGCCCCTGTGTTGATGCCAATGTCTTGATCTTCAAGGGTGTCTTCCAACTTGAGTTGAATCAACGATTCAGGCTCTGCTGGAACGCTCGGTACGAGCATAAGGAGCAACATTGTCAAGGCCAAGAGCAACTTTCGCATGGATTGGCCAGCGTGCTGGAGGACAAAACCCCTCCGACCGCTGAAAAGAACTTATCAACGCTCAAAGCGCTCCATCCCGCACGGTGAGCCTTATGTTCAAGAGCGGTTTGGAGTGGCTATGGAGCGATTCGCAGTTAAGCGCGGTTTGGAGAAAAAAATGGGCGGCAATGCTGGACTATCACAGTTGGCAGCTCAATATTTCAACGACTTACAAGTTGATGCTGGTGGCGTTTTCACCGGCACGCATGGCATCATGGTCCGCATCAGTGGCGAATTTGGAAGCGACGGGAAACTGGCGCTTGATGTTGAACAACTCAAAGGCTCCGAACTGTCTCAGTTCCTTAGCGCTGAAGGTGGTCGTGAAGAAGCAATGGAATCTCGCAAAAGGTATTCCTCTTTCTTAGACGAAGCAACCGGATACACGCCAAAACAACGTGGCGACAAAGCCAAGGAAGAAGGAAAGAAATTCTCCAAGGCCCGTTCAGCCATTAAAATGGCCCACAAGTCCATGGCAATGAGCAACAGCATCACCCAGGAAACCATTGACCAAGCTCACGCTATGATCAATGAACTCCAAACAATGATCGACGCCGGCACAGCCCCTTCAGAAGGCAAGGTCAAGAAACTCAACGACTTACTTTGAATCACTTGAGGTGCATGGTATGGACATCGAAGCCGTCCTTCAACCGTACACCGAACAGTGCCCAAGGATCGCTGAACTGAATGAAGAATCGAAAAAGCGCCTTGCCTTGATGGTTGGAAGCGTTGATGAGACCGTCGGGATTTCCCATCTGGTGGATTGCCTTGCTGACTCAACCAGTCTTGGTGGCGATGGTACAATTCGCTGCTATGTCGGTTTTGAACCATCAGGGAAAGCACACATCGGGTGGAAGGTCCTTTCCTTGCAATTGCGAAGAATGCTTGATGCTGATGCCAATGTGTTGGTGTTCTTGGCTGATTGGCATGCCTGGGTGAACGACAAATTCAACGGCGTGATGGATGACATCCAAACCACGGCTACGTACATGGAAGAAACCTTCCGAGCGCTTCTTGGCCATCCCGAAGAGGGCGATGGGCCCGGACAGTTGAGGTTCCTATGGGCATCGACGCTGATGGATAATGGCGATTATTGGGCCCGGGTCCTCCGTTGCTCGAAAGGTGCAACCCTCGCAATGGTAAGAAAAACATTCACCATCATGGGCCGAGATGAAGCTTCTTCAGATCATGACCTTTCCAAATTCTACTACCCTGCAATGCAAGCAAGTGATATCTTCGAACTGAACATCGATATCGCGCTCGGTGGCATGGATCAACGCAAAGCGCACATGTTCATGCGCGATGTCGCCACAAAGTGGGGTTGGTCAAAAGCCACATGCCTCCACACCCCCATCATCTCCTCACTCAAAGCAACCGGAACCCGTATGGAAAGTTTCGATCACAAGATGAGTAAGTCTGATCCGTCAGGTGCGATTTTGTTGCACGATGCTGAAAACATCCTGCGGAACAAGATGAAAAAACATGCTTACCTCAATCCAGAGGATGAGCATTCACCCGTCTATGAACTCGCAGAGCATGTCGTTTTGCCCGAATGGGGTGAAATCGTCGTGACACCGAATCCTAAATTTGGCGAACCGTCAACATGGACCGACTTGGCATCGTTCAAAGCAGCAGTCACCGATGGCACACTTCACCCACTCGATGCGAAGTTGGGTGTCGCAGCAGGCATCAGCCGAGGATTGGAAGCGGTTGCTGCCCACTTCGAAGCAAAACCAGAAACATTGGAAGCCGTGAACCGTTTGCGGAAGTGAACTCACTCTTCATGGAGGGAGAAGCCCTCTTCGACACTGTGCACATCCAAACGAAGGATTCGTCGGGTGTCGCGAAGATAATCTCGGGATGGTAAATGGTCCAAACCAATGGATGCATTCACAGTCAAGCATTGCCCTGGTTGGAATTGATTGACGTATTCATCTGTCACGACCGCCATAATGGTCGGGACATCTTCGGGAAGTTCGTCGTTTCGCAAACTGTTCGGATCAAACAATTCCATGTATTGAACATCTTCGTAATAGTTCCGTTCAAGGTCCATGCCAAAGTTACGAGGATCGGGTAGGTCTTCGTGCTTGCCACCATCGCGCAAAAAGGCGATACCATTCTTCATGCACATCGGGCAGATTTCCAACTTCCTTCGAGCACGGGCCAGTTGTTCGTTTTCGATCCATTCGTGCTTGCATTCACGGCATGAATAGGCCGAACGCTTCAACCAACCCATCGCTCGGCTGGTGCTGTGAACCACTGCATCAAAACGAAGAAACCTGGTTCTGTCGCGCATTCGCAAGTCTGCGATGTGATAGCGGTTGAGTTCTGAAAACCCCGCGACCCGAATCACTGGCCGAGGTTCCAAGTTATGGAGCGCAAATTGTTCCTCCAAAACAAGGGTCCCTGAATCAAGGCACTTTTGACGATCGCTCATGAAGGCAAGGCCAAGGCCTTGATGCGCCTCGAGGGCAGTCCATTGGATCTCAAAGCCCCACACGCTGTCTTCAATCTCGGCGAGAGCTGCGAAGTCGGCTTTGCAGTGAGTTTCAAAAAAGGTACGCCATGCTGCAAGAAGGCGCTGTTCTTCATCCGTGGGCTCTGTGTGTTTCTTCATCGACATGGAACTTGAGGATGGCATCGACGGCTATCAAATGTTTCGGTGAACGACTCCAATCTTCCAACCGAAAATGCAAATCCTTTGAGGGCTAAGGTTCATCAATCCCTTTCATGTCGAGAGAAACATCCCCTCTTTGAGGCGGAGCGTGACCCCTATGGTAAACATCATCGTTCTCGTGAAGCAAGTCCCTGATACCAATGCTAAAATCGTCGTTTCCGGCGACCGCGTTGACCTCTCTGCCGTCAAGAAAGTGATGAGCCCCTACGACGAGTTCGCTGTGGAAGCTGCACTGCAACACCGCGAAGCAAACGGTGGGGAAGTGACCGCATTAACGCTCGGCGGCGCTGGTGCTGACAAGGTTCTCAAGGATGCCAAAGCCATTGGCGTTGATCACATCGTTCGAATTGACAGCGATGGAGACCATGATTCAAACTCCCTTCAAACCGCCATTGCTTCAGTTCTTAGCGAACTTGGTGCAGAAGTCGTTTACTGCGGTAAATCTGCAGCTGACACCGGTGCTGGCTCAACAGGACCAGGTCTCGCAGAACGCATGGGATGGGCTTCAGTTTCAAACGTCATCTCAGTGGCTTTCGATGGCGGCATTACCGTCGTCGCTCCAAGCGAAGGCGGCGATGCTCGGATTTCCGTGCCAATTCCAGCGGTTATTTCATGTGACAAAGGAAACATGAAGGTTCGCAAACCAAATGTGAAAGGAATCATGCAAGCAAAGAAAGCAAAGGTCGAGGTGAAAACCGTGGCCATTCAACCCTCCAGCGTTGCCATTGTAGCACACACAATGCCCCCTGCCAAGCCAGCGGGTAAATCCTACGAAGGTGGAGCCGCTGCGGCTGAAGTCGCACGTCTGCTCCGAGATGAGGCCAACGTTATTTGAGGTGAAGAATATGACTGAAACCATTGTTATTGCTGAAATCGCAAAAGGAACCATCCACGCCACAACCTCGGAACTTGTAACCGCCGCCCAAGCCTTGGGTGGTTCACCAATCATCATCGTGCCATGCACCGATGCCAGTGTTGCAGATGCTGCTGCCTCCATTCAAGGAGCAAGCAAAGTCATCGCTGCCAAATCAGATGTCTTCAACCACTATGATGCAGCAGGATGGGCTTCGGCAATTGACGCCATCGCCCCTGCTGGAACAATCCTAACCTCAGCCACGCCACAATCGAAAGACCTTGCAGCACGGATTGCAGCACGACGAAATATTTCGGTCGTCCAAGACGTGGTCGCCATCGATGGAAACCAATTGACCTCCCCCGTCTACTCTGGAAAAGCAATGCAAACCGTCGCCCTATCTGGTCCTGCTGTGATCAGTGTACGAGCAAACGTATTCGATGCTGCACCGAGCGGCGGTTCATGCGATGTTGCTGTCGTCGACACAACCGGAAACATGGCAACAGCTGTGCAAGAATTCATGGCTCGAGCCTCTCAACGTCTCGATGTCGCTGAAGCAAACATCATCATTTCAGGTGGAAGAGGCATGGGCTCCCCAGACAACTTTGTTCACTTGGAAGCCATTGCAGACACCATCGGGGCTGCTGTTGGCGCTTCACGAGCTGCTGTGGACACGTGGGAAGCAATTCCTCACTCCATGCAAGTCGGTCAAACTGGAAAAACAGTCAACCCGAACCTCTACATCGCCGTCGGTATTTCCGGAGCCATTCAGCACCTTGCTGGTATGCGGTCCTCGAAGTACATCGTCGCCATCAACAAAGATGCTGATGCACCAATCTTCCAGCATGCCGATTACGGAATCGTTGCAACATGGGAAGATGCCCTCCCCGTTCTTCAATCCACACTTGCTGGAATGATGGCGTGATCAGGCGTACTTGCCACGCCCATAGGAGCCTTGAGCACCCGCTCCCTCTCCGACAAACGGGTTCGTAGCACGCTCATGTCCAATTGTGGTCACGGGGCCATGCCCCGGATAGACGATGGTGTCTGCAGCAAGCGGCCACAATTGAGTATGAATCGAAGTGGCGAGGACGTTGAAATCGCCACCCGTATCAGGTAAATCTGTGCGCCCGACTGAACCTGCGAAGAGGGTGTCGCCAACAAACAAATGATCTGGACCATCCTCAACCAGTAAATTGAGGCAACATCCACCGAGTGTGTGTCCCGGGGTGTGAAGAATGGTAAACTTCAGAGCACCGAACACCATGGTTTCCTTTTCGATCAATGGCTCGTCTGCTTGTGCAGGAGCCGGTGCATCAAATCCCCAGCGGCGGGCTGAAGATTGCGCTAAGGATTGGAGATAGGTATCATCTGGATGAAGGTACCACTTGACTGGATAATGGAGCAGTAAGTCTGGTATGTAACCGCTGTGATCGAAGTGAGCGTGCGTGTTGATCAACGCCACAACTTTTCGTTCTGGCTGGCCGAGGCCTTCAAATTCAGAGCGGTCCAATGGTCCGTTTGACCAATCAGGCCCCCGTCCTTCAAAGCGATCAATCCATGCGATGAGGCGTTCAGGTTCGCTGCCCCCATCGATGATGACCGTGTCACCGGTCAAGCGGTCAGTCACCACCGAGCATCGCATTTGGAGGGCACCAACGAAGAAGTATTCCACCCAGGGATCAACGATGGCCATGGAACTCCGACAGAGCTCCCCTTCATCAGTCTAAGCCCGCTTTAAGGTGAGTTGGAGGGCATCACTCGACCAACGCCCCTCACTGTCACAGATTCGTAATTCAAACCTGTGAACTCCGGCTGAAAGGCGTACTTTCACCTGTGGTTGCGTTGCTATCTCCTTTCCCGTGGCGTCGACCCAGGACCACATGACAATTCGGTTTTGGACATCTTCACTGGCCAATCCATCGAGAACAACAATGCATGTGCCATCTTCATCACAGACAAGTTCTCGATCATCGCCTGCTCGAGGCACAGGGGCAATAGGGGCGACCACTTCCTCATTCAGAGCATCGAATAAATCCTCATCAGGCATCATGGCCATGTTTGACATCGCATCGTCCATCGCATCAAGCAGGCTTTCCGAATCAACATTGAGCGTGCCCATCTGTTGTGAATCAAGGTCCGTTTCGATGGATTCACCGAGTGCATCTTGAAGCATTTCAACTCCGTGATCCACGGGTTGACCGAGCATGTCTCGTTCATCTTCTGTGAGCAATTTATCAACGGAGTCATCAACTCTATATATCTCCTCAGCCGAAAGGGAGACGGCCAACGGGTCATCTTGGAACCACGCTGTCAATTCAGATGGATCCGTTTCAATCATGTCTGCTGTCAGGGAAAAAGAACCGATCGGTTCTGGATCGGTCCAGTCGTTTTGGTCTTCGCCTGCAAACAAGCACACTTCGCCTCTTGCTGAACCAACAAGAAGGGTTGGCATGCCTTGGTGTTCGATTTTCCATGAGCCTTGAGTTTCAGTGGTTCCGAATAAGTAAAACCATGAAGATACGACCACGTGCTCACCCCGAACCAGTATGTTTTGAACAGCATAATTCGTTTGCAGCAAATCTCGATGCGCTCCCTCTTTGTAGCAGGTCACGCGGCCATCGTCAAAACCACAAATCACACCATCATAGCCAGGAACACAATGCGTCAAACGGGTGCTAAGGTCGCTTCGTTCGAGCAAACCTTGGCCTTCAAGGCACCATGTTTCCATCTCAAGCGCTTCTTCGTCGCCATCGACAAGTGCGTAGCCTTCTCGGCCAAGAACGAGGTGACCGGCTGCATCTTCCCCGAGGGCCGTGATTGCTTCGCCGACTTCGCCGCGGGTTGTTCGTTGCCAAACAACCTCTGAGCCTTTGAGGGATTGAACACGCCCGTCTTCATGAGCCAGAACCAGATGGACCCCGACAAAGGTGGACTTGATCACACCGTCAAAGCGTTTTGAAAGATTGGTGAAGGACCCATCATAGCCCACACGGTGCAAACGCCCCAATGCATCGATAACAGCCATGTCATTTGGCCCTTGATGAAGTGAAAAACCGCCACCTGGAACATCGACGCTCCAAACCGATTCACCGTCCTTATTCAAACAGGTCAGGCCATTTACCTCGTCAAGCGCATAGGCACGTTCACCCCTGATGCAAAGGCCTACAATCGACCCACCTGCAGACCAACGGCTGGTCTGTTCAATGGAGTGGGTTGCTGAGAGTGAACCAAGGCCAACATGGCCTCCTTGTTCTGCCCATGCTAAGAACGTCCCACTTGAGGAAAGGCACAATTGAGTGACCTTATGCTCAGGCTTGGACGCAACCTGCGTAAGACGGGTGTGCACCATGGGCAAGTTCACAGGCTGATGCCAATTAACCTCATCCCTTTCGTGTGCTGAATGAAACCATCACAGGAGGTGGGGCAACACGTTGGGTTCGCCATCAGCAACGAATCAAGATCCGTCATTGTGCATATCGATCACTTCGTCGTCTTCAGAAGATTCTCGTTTAGCAGCATCGTTTCGGGAAGTAAAGAGGCGCTCAAGGTAGGCTGCGTCGATGTCTCCAGTGACATACTCTCCACTGAAGCAGCTCGTATCAAAGCGGTTTGGTGGTGCGTCGCCAATCTTGGTTGCTTCAACAAGGTCATCGAGCGTCTGGTAAAACAAACGATCGCTTCCGATGATGTCGTTGATTTCATCAATGGACTTCCCATTCGCAATGAATTCGGTAACGGCTGGCATATCGATGCCGTAGACGTTTGGATGGCGCACAGGGGGTGCTGCTGATGCAAAATACACCTTTGCTGCACCTACATCGCGTGCCATCTCAATGATTTGAGCGCTCGTGGTACCACGGACAATCGAATCGTCGACAAGCAGAATGTTCTTTCCAGAGAATTCATGCTCAATTGCGTTCAACTTACGCCGAACAGACTTCTCACGCAAGGCTTGCCCTGGCATGATGAACGTTCGCCCGACATAGCGGTTCTTGACGAAGCCTTCACGGTAGGAGACTTCCAATGTCTCAGCCATCTGCAATGCCGCTATTCGCCCTGAATCAGGAACGGGGATGACTGCATCGATGTCGTGGTCGGGCCATTCAGCAAGAATACGTTCAGCAAGTCGCTTTCCTTGACTCAATCGAGCATTGTAGACTGAGATGCCGTCAATGACTGAATCAGGCCGGGCAAAGTAGACGTATTCGAAAATACACGGCGCCGCTTCAACAGGTTCAGCGCATTGACGTGAGAAGAAATGACCAGAATTCGAGAAGAAGACCGCTTCGCCTGGAGCAACGTCGCGGACGACTTCAAAGCCCAAAGCGGTGATGGCAACGGACTCACTTGCAACAATCCATTCTGTTTCTTCACCAACTTGGCGTTTTCCGAACACCATTGGCCGGATTCCATGAGGGTCCCTGAAGGCTAACAAGCCATAGCCGGAGAGAATGGATACACATGCATATGAGCCAATCACGGCTTCATGAACGCCTTGTACGGCACCGAAAACGGTTTCGATGTCAAGATGTGGATCGCCATCAATCGACATGTTGTTCGAGCGTTGATCCAATTCAACGGCAAGCATGTTCAGAAGGAGTTCAGAATCACTGCTGGTGTTCATGTGGCGGTGGAAGCGATCGGTCAGCAGGGTGTTCAACTCATCTGCATTGGTGAGGTTGCCATTGTGAGCCAAACTCAACCCGTATGGTGAATTGACGTAGAAAGGCTGAGCTTCAGCCCGAGAAGATGAGCCCGCGGTTGGGTAGCGGACGTGCCCGATACCAACGTGGCCTTGCAAGCGACGCATGTGACGGGTGTAGAAGATATCAGAGACGAGTCCATTTGATTTGCGGAGTCGGAATTGACCGTCGCATTCAGTCATGATACCGGCTGCATCTTGGCCGCGGTGCTGCAAAACTGTAAGACCGTCGTAGATCAATTGGTTAACATGGTAACCTGCTCTTCCAACGATACCGATGATGCCGCACATGCTGTTGCCTCAACCCAACCAAATCGTGGCGCTTTGTAGCCATTCCGCTTCATCGAGAGTGGAAAATCACTCAAGCCTTAGGGCGGTGACTCTTCTTTGCCCAATTGAACTTGCGAATGCGAGAAGTTTCACCGAAGCCGCAGGATGCGCAAACGGCTTTTTGCTTGTGATATGAGCTGCGTCCGCAACGGCGGCATCGAATGTGGGCCGTCTTCTGACGCTTACCTCTGGATGGAGTACCCTTTGACATAGAAACACCTGTTCAAGTCGGCCACCGACCTCCTCCTTATGAAATCAACGGAAGTGGTTTTCGCTTTGCTGGCCAATAATTATTCTTCTTCGAGGATGGTCCGACGCGCTTTTTGAGCCGTTATCGTAGCAAAAGTGGACCCTAAGGCCAATCCGAGGGCAAGAAGAATCGCTCCTGCTGAAACAAACATGTGAACGAGGTTGTACAGCACCTGAGCGCGCACAGAACCATTGTCTTCCATCAGCAAATCGCCCTGGTTCAACAAGAAGACCGTCGTAAGAAGACCGATCGAGGCTGCTGCCAGCATACCAATCAAAGGAGCGAGAGGGCGTTGGCGGGAATCTGCATAGAAGAAGAGGTTGCCAAGAAGAAGCAGAGAGCCGAGCGTGTAGGATGTGAGCAGGGCGTTAGCGAACCGAGGAAGGCTATCGGTACCAGCGCCTACTGAACCACCAAGGGTGAGATCGAGCGCCCATAGAGAGACCAGCGGGAGAAGGAAGGCAACAAGCATGGCTCGCCAAGTGACCACAAGTTTGCCATCACTCATCTTCAGCACCTCCAAGGTTGGCCGCCACAATGTTGGCGACGAAATTTAATTCCTCATCCGTAGGGGGTTTGACGGATTGTGGTTCAGGCAATCCACGTTCATGCCAATAAATGACAAGACCAAACACCAGGATGGAGATGGAAAGGCCGACGGCTGTACCAAGGAGATCGGAGCCGGCAAGCCACAGATGGTATCGGAACGAGGCGGAATCAACAGCATGGCCATCGATGGTCATCCCCAGGACAAGCAAGAGGAAGACAAATCCTGAAACAAACCAAAGCATATTTGATTCAGTGCTTCGTTGAACACCTATGACCCTGAGGCACAAAGCAGCGCCCGAACAAAGACAAGTCATCAAAAGAAGGAAGGTTGGCAAAAAGACAAGCCAGTAACGGTTTACCTCGCCATTCAGAGTCGGTGTGAAATCACCCCAATGCATGCCTGTAAACCAAACAACACCGATCATGGTCGCGCCAACACCCAAGCGGCGGTCGCTTTTGGGCAGGCGGCCCACCGGCACATTGCCCGAGAACGCAATCAAGTAGAGGCCGACCAGAAGCAGTGCCGATGGCCCGACAATGAACCCGAGTAAATGCCCAGCTTCACTCGATGGAGATGATGGTACAGTCCAAGGGGTGAGAACAACACCAACGAACCCTAAGAGAACGAGGCAACGTCCAAGTGCCCGCCCCATGGCCTCTTTAGAAGAAAGTGAAATCCAGAGGCCAAGGGGCATCAGCACAGCGGGAAGCCAAAACCAAACGGCTGCTTCTGCCATCGCATCCATGCTGGTGGCTCCGCCATTGTTCTTATCAAAGCGACCCCGATTTTCATACGCAGTGGCTTGGTTCCATGGCAATGTGCGATGCGGCATTTCTAAATACCCGACTCTGGTGGACCGAATGCTTAAGGTGCTCTTATGGTGAAAATGCCTCGTCAAGTAAAGCGTTACAGTCCGTCGGCTGGCAAGCACACTATGCATACCATCGAGCGTGTGAAGAAAAAGCGCGCCTCCGAACTTCGCTGGGGTCAGCGCCGGTTCCGCCGTGTTATGGCTGGATACCGTGGTTTCCCACGTCCAAAGCCTGAAGGCCGTGAGAAGCCGACCAAGCGAGTGAACATTCTCTTCCGTTGCACAGAAACGGGTAAGGCGCATTACGCACCTTGCCAACGTGCTAAGAAGTTTGAATTGATTGACAAGTGAGATGAATACCATGGCAAAGAATTTCCTCAAAGTCGCCTGCAGAGATTGCAGCAACGAAACCACCATCTTCTCCCGAGCGACCACTGTTGTATCTTGCAACGTTTGTGGCGCTACACTAACCAACCCATCTGGCGGCAAAGCCGATCTCATTGGTTGCACTGTTGTTGAAGCACTCGAGTAAGGAGGCTGAGCCTCCATGCCTTCAGTTAAATCGTCCAGCACACCCTCTGAAGGCGAACTTGTTGTTGTCTCGGTTACAACCGTCAAACAAAACGGAGCTTATGTCTCCCTGGATGAATTTACAGGTGTTGAAGGATTCATCTTTATTGGCGAAATCGCCAGCGGATGGGTCAAAAACATCCGTGCCTTTGTTCGAGAAGGACAACGTTTGATTTGCAAGGTGATGCGAACCCGTAAGGATGGCACTTCACTGGAACTTTCGCTTAAATCGGTCTCTGAAGAACGTCGCAGAGATCGCCTACAAGAGTGGAAGAATGAACAACGTGCACATCAATTGCTCAAGGTCTTGGGCGACAAAGTCGGATGGGACGCTGCAGAAATCGCTTCTTCCGCTGAAGAATTAGCCGATGCCTTTGGTGGATTATACACCGCTTTTGAAGAAGCTGCAATGAATGAAGGCTCCCTTCAGGATGCCGGATTCGAAGGCGACTGGCTCCAACCCTTCATTGAAATTGCAATGGAGAACATCATTCCTCCTTTTGTCGAAATCCGCGGCACCCTCACACTCAGCATCAACGCTACAAACGGCGTCGAGGTGATTCGTGACGCTTTGATGGCTGCTGAATCACACACTTCTGAAGAAGAAGAAATTGAAATCACCTGCCATTACAACGGTGCACCAGAATATCGAATCGAATTAAGGGCTCCAGATTTCAAAACCGCTGAAGCCTTGTGGGAAGAAGTGACGAGCGCCTCGCTCGATCATGTCACTGCAGCTGGTGGCGAAGCAGAAGCCTACCGTGAGTAAAGAATCAACAAAATGTGGTGTAAATATGGCTCGACAACTCCTCCAACAATGCCTAACCTGCCAAGCATGGACCCTCGCTACAACATGCCCCGCATGCGGCGAAACGGCTCAAGCAGCTGCCCCTTTGAAGTGGTCACCTGAAGACAACAGAGCTCCAATTCGCCGAAAGATGTACGAAGTCGAATCACCTGAATGGACTGAAGGCCTACCGACACTGCCCCCCCTTCAAGAAATGAAAGATGCCCATGTGGCGTCCGAAGAAGAGTGAAAGCCTCGCCTTCAGCAGCACCCTACCTAAATGGGGCCCGTAGCCCCTTTTGAACATCAAACATTATAGCGCGGCGCGATTCGTTTGAGGAATTATGGGATTGCACATCGAATGGATAAAACAGCCCAACACCCTTGGCGATCATCGGATGATGTTGTTCGCACTGCCAGGGGTGGGGAACGTAGGGAAAGCCGCACTCGAAGGGCTGACTCAAGTGAATCAGTGCACCGAGTTAGCTCGTTTGCACCACACCGCACTCCCTCCTTTGGCCATGCTAGATGAGAATGGTTTGCTCTCACCACCACATCTTTCACTTTGCGCTATAGAATCGTCAACTGGAGTCCGCATACTTACACTCACAGGCACATCCCAACCCCTTGAATCCGAACATCAAGGGAGCATGGCCCAAGCCTTGATGTCATGGCTTTCTGAACAAGGAGTCAAAGAACTCTACGTGCTTGCTGGACTGATGGATGGACCGACAAGGAAGGAATGCTTCGTCGTCCCATCAAGCGCAGAACATCGAATCGACCTGGAAGCATCAAGCGTTGATGTCCGACGAGATGAACCACGTTCTGGCGCCATTGGGCTTGCGGCATTAATGGCCTCAGTGGGCCCACTCCACGGCGTTCGTTCGGCATGCGCCATAGCCACCACAGTTGGAGCGAGTGGCGATGTTTTTGCATCTCAGCGACTCCTTGAAGCCTTGGATGGATGGTTTGACCTTGGGATCGCACTTCCTGCTGATGCTCAAGCCATGTTGACCGAGAAACTGGCAGCCCTCGCTCCTAAAAACAAAGAAGATTACGTTTCAGAACTAACAGAATCACCAGATGCCTTCTACATGTGATGCCGATCAGGTCATCGTGCAATGAATTGGCGCCGAGAGAGAGATTTGAACTCCCGTGTCCAAGGGACAGTGGATTTCGAATCCACCGCAATACCGGGCTATGCGATCTCGGCCGTAATGTGTGGTTCAGCGCCACCGTCATAAGCATGGTGCTATGACAGGCAGCCATGCAGGTGCGCTTTCAGGGCCGAGACCATGACGTAGCCGTTGAGTGCACCGAAAACACCACTGTCCGTGCTGCATTGGCCCAGGCGGGCATCCTTGCATCCACCGTGATTGTGAGCTTCGAAGGTGTTGTTCTCCCTCATGCTACAACGCTGAATGCTGAAACAACATTGTTGGTCACAACAGTGTCGTCTGGCGGTTAATCTTCACGATCGACGCGCTCGGTGATTTGGATTTTCGAGTTGCGATTGATTTGGCCTTTGACATCGATTGCCCAAGCGTCTAAACTGATGTTCGCAGCAACCAAGGTGTCGCCAATTTCTGCAAGGTCGTATTGAGGACCCCAATCCGCTGCCCAACCTTCAACTTTCATGGAACCCGTTGCATCCAAGAGCATCATTCCTTTTCTGTGCCAAGATTTGCCATTCCGACCGACCCCTTTCTTTTCAAATCGATACACAAGTCGCCCAGTGACGTTCCAACGTGCTCTGAAGTCCATCAAGGAAGTGTCGATGCTTTCACCTTCCCCAGCGTGAACAACAATGGCGTGTGGATCAACTTTCAGCTGCAATTCCCCCTTGTAATTTGCAGAAGGGACGACACCGTCCAATTTCACACGGTCACCTTTGGCTAGGTCTTGAGGCCAAGCCGGTTGACCGTCTTGATGGGTGTCAACCAGCAGTTGTAATTGAGCAAAGTGACCACCTTGGACCACTTTGATTGTTGGGCGCTTTCCTTCACCCCCGCCGAGCACACTGAACACCTCAGCGATCAAGGTCATCCGAGGTTCAAGGGAACCGAAAGCGGTCAAATCAAACGAACCGGAAGATCCCGGCAAGAGCACTGAACCACCTTCTGGCAGTTCACTTGGACCTTTACCACCCGGGCATATAGCGTTCCAATCACAGCGGGAACAGCGGCTTGTCTTCGGGGCTTGGACAGAGACGCCCCCCGGTGCAAAGCCACGCATTGGCGATGGTTCAGGTGGGCATTCATCCATGCTTGGCTTCGTGACCTTGAGTTGGTGCCAAAGGCTGTTCAAATCGGATTCCATTGCTTTCATTTCCTCGATGGTTGGGACATCAATTGGCTTAATCACATCAGCACCGAGGTACCAGATCTCCAGCGCATCCACCGTTTCCTTTCGATCGTGGGTGACCCACCAAAGCATGGCATACATTCGTAGTTGTTCGACATAATTTCCAGAACGGTCCCCTGCACCTACGCTCGCTTTCAAATCGACAATGTTGATGGTATTGTCCCAGCGGTAGATAAGATCGTATTCACCTTGGAACCAATGTTCTGGGTGAATCGCATTCATTGCGAATTTACCTGCATTTGGATCAACAAACCAAGGTCGTGTGACTTCCCAAGCCTCAACCCAAGTCACAGGACCCTCTTGTGCCAGCGGGTGTTGGAATGGAAGGTCGTAACTGCGTCCATCTGGCGAAGGCCAGTGAGGCCGTGCCCCTGCACGCCATTGTTCAAGGTTCGGACCACCCTCGGCAACATGGCATCGCTCAACCTGTGCGAGGTGCATTTCAAGGCCCTTGAGGCACATGTCCAAGCAACGCCCAGAATCAACGCTCGACCAATCGCCCGCCTTACGTTCGTCCTTTTCCCATTCGACTTTCATATCATTCAAAGCCCGCGGCAGGTGAATCCCTAAGCGTTGTTGGGCCCATGTACGAAGTCCATCAAGGTCGTCTGGCCACATCTCTTCTGGCAAAGCCAATAAGCGATCTGCAGGCCAAACCATTCCCGTTTCACGCGATGGTACTCCGCTTTGGTCCAGAGGAATATTGGCTAATGTTTCCGCCGAAGCATTGGCTACAAGCAAGGCCGGTGTTTCCTGCAACATGCGGCAAAAAGCTTCTTCAACGGCTCGACCGACAAAGAGCACTGGGATTTGAGGC
Source organism: Candidatus Poseidoniaceae archaeon (assembly GCA_028822845.1). GTDB lineage: Archaea > Thermoplasmatota > Poseidoniia > Poseidoniales > Poseidoniaceae > MGIIa-L1. The sequence continues at coordinate 17,926 of JAPKCS010000007.1, forward strand.
ATCTTGAAGCGGCGTACTTTTTCGTAGAACCACAACCTTGGACATGAAGAGTACGCATTGACTTGACTGGCGCTTAACCGATTGAAAGGTCCAATCTCATCGACCTCAGGAACTGCAAGACGGACAGGCATAACTCGATGTCTTACACCGAGCCTTCTTAAACTCTAAGATGAATCTGTTTTGGACTTCAACGTGAGTCTGGTCTTTCTTGTGTCCATTCTCAATTGAGGCAAACCTGCTCGCCAGCCCAATTCTGCTGCCATGAGCTGGAGTTCATCGCCGGGACGAATCGACTCCATTTGCCCAGTGATGCTCGAACCGAAGGCAGCGATTTCGACGACGTGGTTGCCATCCCAGAGGTGCATTGAAAGCATGGTCCAAGGCTTTTCATCCAACCGGACTCCAGAGCGTTTCTGTAAACTCAGCACCACACCCTCAACGTTGGCACGGGTTCGAAGAAGTCCGAGCCGGGTGGTGTGAGCACTGAGATCTATGCCTTTTTCATCGAACCGCTGTTGAGCATCGCTTAACGAAAGCACCTCACTTTTGGCATCGAGGTACAGTCGAGGAGCACCACGCCAGACGCCTGGAAGGGCATCGAGGATGACAATGTCCCCTTTTGGACCTTCATGCAACTTTGGAAAAGATCCCGGTTCACTTTCTTCAACCGTCAACTGGACGCCGCCTGCAACCAGCATAGCACCTAAGACAGGTTCACTGAAGTGGTTTGGTAAAGGACCCCATGCACCCGTAAAAGAACCTTGGACGTTGACACGGTTCGGTATTTCTGAAAGGGTTTGACTTGGTGAAGTGATGTTCAGTTCTCGAATCGATGTGATGCTGTCGAGCAATTCATCGTTGGTGAAGGTGCCATCTTGATCCCGTGCTAGGCTGCACCAGTGGCAACCAGCAGCTTCGCCATCGCACGCATCTCCTGGAAGAGCAGGGAGAGCGACCGGGCCGGAACCCATGGTTTGCATCGCTTTATTGACCGAAAAGAATTCTTCTGTCATCGATGCGATTTCTTCGAGGGTCGGAGGTGTGTATTCAATCCGATGGGGTCCAGAGAGGTACCAGCCTTCCAAACCATCCACGAGCATGGTGTCGTGCGTCTCATGCCACAACCAGGCGTAGAATCGAAGTTGGTGCTGCAAGGAAGAAGCAAACCGAGATGTAGGATCTCCTGATTTGACATCAATCAAGCGTATCCGCCCATCCCAACGCATGACTAAGTCTAATTCGCCTGCAGCCCAACCACCTGGATGGTACAGTCGTTGAGGTTGATGAACCCGTGGATCTTTGACCCAAGGGCGAGCGATCTCCCAGGCTTCATGCCATGAAACAGGTGCGCCAGGGGCATTCCAAACCATCGGTTCATCTTTCGCCCATGTTCGCATTCCAAAACTTCGAACTTTTTCTGGAACTGGGAACTTAGGTTCGTCACCCCATGCCGGTGATGGAATCTCAAATGGTGCGTCGTCAGCACGGTAGCGTTCAACAAACGGGCCACCATGTTCGCTGTGGCACCGGTTGACTTCCTCCATGAACAACGTCATCCCCGATCTGAGTTTTTCTTCTAAGACTTCGACGTGAACATCGTCCCACGAAGACCCTTCGGCATGCCAAAGCGATGCTTGCCAGGCGGTCAAACCATCATCATAAGCCCGTTGTGCGGCCTCGGGTATTTTCTCGTTAATCCAGAGACTTAGCGATGTAAGTGAGTCTATGCTTGCATCTGGCCGATGCATGAATAAACCGCACAACTGATCTTCGATCACAATTCCCAACACCTGGGATGGGTTGGTTGGGCCAGAAAGCCCAAGTTTCCTCCCGAGGAACCATTGTCGCTGACATCGAAGAAACGTCGTCAATCCACTGGCAGAGATTCTGGATCTCGAGCGGCCTAATGGCCCTCCAAGTGGTGGATTTCCGACTGGCATAATCTCACCATTACCTCAGTGTTCAAAGGAATAGAAATCCCCAATTTCACGTTGCTCTCGATCTTTGCGGCTTGCAGGCTTATTGATTCGAGGGCGCTTTGAATCATGGTCTCGACGGAATGTGATGTTGACGCTTTGAAGGAAACGATTCATCCCTTCTCGAAGTCGGAACGGGCCTTTCGCAGAACCTTGTACCGCACCTTCGCCTTCGAACACGAGCAACGAGTCACTTACGATGTCGATGAAATATACGTCATGGTCAATCACAAAGGCTGATTTGTCATTCGTTTCCATCGTTTTGCGGATCGCTTTGGCAGCGACCATACGAGCGTTTGCATCAAGGTGAGCCGATGGCTCATCGAACAGATACAGGTCTGCATCGCGGCCCAGGCAAATGGCAATTGCAACCGCTTGGCGCTCACCACCTGAGAGTTTCTTCACTCGCTTCGGTAGCAATTTATCTACGCCAAGAGCACGAATCACGGTGACATTGAATTCACCAGAACGCCACTTTGAACCCATTTCGGTGTCGAGCCAAAGTTGGACGCTTCCATCAAAGTCAGCAGTCACATGTTGTGGTTTGTACGAAATTGTTGCGCCGTCGGAGACCCAGCCAGCATCGTAATCGAGTTCACCTGCAAGGATCTTGATCATGGTGGATTTCCCAGTCGCATTGGGTCCTACAACGCCTACGACCTCTGAGCGATGAACGGAACCTTTTCCGGTCCTCAGAGTGAAATCTCCAAGCTTCTTTTCGAGGTCGCCCCATTCGAGAACGGTGCTCCCAAGCTCATTTGATCGTTCGTAGTGCTTCAAAAATTTAATTGGTTTGTCGCGGATACGTACATTCTCTTCCGCCAAAAATCCATCCAAATAAGCGTTGATAGCGGTGCGGGTCGAACGAGAGGGCGTAAAGATCCCATACGCACCCTTCTCTCCATAAACGATGTGAACCAAATCACATAGAACATCCAGAATAGCCAAATCGTGTTCGACGACGAGAACCCGTTTGCCCTTTTCGGCCAATGCCTGTAGGATCAACACCATTCGCATCCGCTCGTAAATATCGAGGTAGGATGATGGTTCATCGAAGAAATAGATATCCGCTTCTTTGAGCAAGGTCGCACAGATTGCAACCCGTTGTAACTCACCACCTGAGAGAACGCCAAGTTTACGCCCAAGAATATGCGTGATTCCAAGCTGCTCAGAGAGTGTATCGATCTCATTTCTGTCATCGACCCTCTCGAGGAGTTCTCGAACTTCACCATCAAACACTTTGGGTAATTTGTCAATGTGTTGAGGTTTGACCGAAATCGTCACTTTACCTTCTGAAACTAAGCCGAGATAGTCCCGAAGTTCACCGCGTGGGAACATTGTGATGACATCCTCCCAATCAGGTGGGGGGTTTTTCCAATCTCCAAGGTTTGGTCGAAGGGATCCCGAAAGGTGCTTGATGGCAGTCGATTTACCAATTCCGTTTGGACCAAGTATCCCGACAACCTGACGTTTCCGAGGTGCAGGGAGGCGAAAGAGACGAAAACCATTCAATGAGAACTGATGAATCATGTCGGTATCGAGTTCTTCAGGGAGATTGATGATTTTGACCGCGCCATCCGGGCATAGCTTAGCTCGGATAAGGCACGGTGGGCAAGCAGACTCAAGGATCTTACAGTGATCTTCGTAGACTTGAATGCATTCGCCACCACACAATCCTGCATACTTTTGCAAGTACTTGAATGCGTTACTGTTCGGTTTGCAACGCTCTTGAAGAAGGATTGCGACTCTCATGAGACCAATTCCCTAAACAAGAAAAGAAAGGTGTGAGGTGAATCGGGGACGCAGATAAAGACGTGATTCAACTGTTGATGATTCATCTTCTGACCTCCGTTGTTTGCTGTATCAGTGGCTTCACTTCTATCTTAAGGAACTCTCGCCCAATAAGCCACAACAAACAGAGGTTTGTTCGACATTGGGCTAAGCCCAATGAATTTCAAATGAGACCCTTGAGGTGCTCGTGTCCTTTGATGAGACGGATGGTGCATGGGGTTGGGAATTTCATGCTGGCCTTTCGCAATGCATCACGGGCAGTCAAGTAGAATTCTGGATTCACTTGCAGTGAGATCACACGTTGTCCACGCTTGACACGTGCTGCTGTACCAACGTTCTTTCCAAATGCACAGCGCATTCCTTGAGAGACACGGTCTGCACCTGCACCGGTTGCTTGCTTGTTTTCACGAAGCACATGGTGAGGGAAGGTGTGGACCCGGAGAGCATATCCTTGTGTGCCAGCGAGCTTTCGGATGGTCGAATTGGAGATGACACGGGCCGCTTCGAGGGCGGTGTGGCGAATCTGAACGTTGTTATTGGAACGAAGTTCAAGGATGACGGGGAACTTGCCTGTCTCCGCAGCAACACGGTTTCCGACGTGGTACTGGTGGATTCTGTTGTTCGGGACACCGCCAATAAACTTACGTCGTGTGTAAGCAGGTCCTTTGAGTCGGCGATACATGGATGCTGGTTTGCGTGCCATAATTAAATCTCCAAGCAACCTTGCGACCGATGGTTCCTTTATCATCTCTCCGCCTCGGCACATGCGGACGTTTTAGCACGATGTCCGAACTGAACCCCTCCGATTCAAGGAGACAAAAGCATTCATGTGCTCCATTCGTTTGTTTCTCTTCATGGCGAAGGGATGGCGGGGATACCTCGAGGAAGAATCCGAATTCCAATGGATTGCCATGGCCGGATTTTTGGTCTTTATTCTGCTCGGAGCAGTTGCTATTCAAGGCACGAGCAACCTCCCTGGCGTTGAAGTCGGATCCAACAACGCAACCCATGAAGGGGCTCGGGTCCTCGACATCACCTACACCTCCGATAATTCATTCACGGCAACGATCGTCACGTCTGACGGGGTTGAACTCTACCAGCAGCCTGACAGCAACTCTGCCATAGAAATCATCAGCGCCTCCAACGGAGTCGGCGCAGACAACATCCAGTTCCTGACAACCCTCGAAAATGGTAACACGGTGATTTCACCCTCGAAAAATACCCTTCAAGTGATCCATTCCCTCGAGAACGAAGCGAGCCAAGAACCCCTCATTTCAACCATTGAAGTGGACGACTCAACTGGGAACTTCAGCATAATTGACTTGGCTGAGACCTCACATGCAGATGGCACTTCGTGGATGATGGTTACGAAGGAAGGAACGGAAAGCACCCTGCGAGGTTTAGGGGTCATCGGCGACGGTGCGTCTTCAGCAAACAGCATTGGTAACTCGATGTCCGCAAGTTCCCTTTCCCCAGCAATGCCGAACAGCGCCGATGTTGTTTGGCAAAATGTTGCCGCCCTGAAGGGAGACCTTTGGGTCGCATCAGGATACATGTCCTACGCCGCCACCGGTCAAGGGTCAAGCCCAGCAAGCCCAAACATCGTACCAGTTGTTGCAGTGATCAAGTGGAGCGCTGGAACCGTTGCACCAACAGTCGAAACAATGCACACCGGAGAAGGAGGCGCCTTCCACACCTTGCTCGAACTCAGCGACTCAACGGTGTTCGCTGCTGGAACAGACGGCAGCACCCACATTGATGCAACTGGGAAAATGAACCACTATGAAGCAATCAGTGTCACAGCTGTTGCTGATGACCTCGATCGTGTTTGGTTGTTCGGCAACGTTGGAAGCGAAACGATTCACAGAATCTCAAACGGAGAATCCGAGATGCTTTCACTCTCACGCCCCCTTACATTCCAAGCTGAAGCAAGTGGCTTTGGCACCCATTTGATCTTCTTGCATGGTGTTGATGATTCTGGCGATGTCAAAACAATGACCATCGACACAACAGCAGCAGGCTCTATAGAGAGCGGCCGGGGCTTTTTGAACTTCATGTTTATGGCCGTATTCACGACCACAATGCTGGTGATGGCATGGACGGTAAGCAACCGTTTCCGAACCTTCCAACGCCGATGAAAGAATCGCTTGGAACCCACGAGAAATCACCATCTCCATACCATCGTGTCGAGAACCTTCATTTGCTCTCGGCCACGACCGAAAACTCTAGCGGAAGCAAGGAGGCCGAGGTGCATGACAAAACGGGGCATGATGGACCAATTTATGGACATCAAGGCGGAACACCCAGACTCCGTTTTATTTTTCAGAATGGGTGACTTTTACGAACTCTTTCACGAAGATGCTGTTACCGGCTCTGAAGTGCTTGGTTTGGCTCTCACTTCCCGGGACAAGAAAGCAGATGCACCCATCCAGATGGCTGGATTCCCTTGGCATGCCCTCGAGGACAACATTCGAACCATGCTGCGGTCAGGGCACAAAGTCACGGTGGCTGAACAGGAAAAAGAACTCAGAGAGGGCGCTAAGTTGCTCGAACGTATTGTCACTCGAGTCTACACCCCCGGAAGCCTGTATGAAGAATCCTTACTCGGTAGCGATGATCGCTCACTTCTCGTCAGTATTTGCCTGGCAAAGGAAACACTCGGCATTGGAATCATCGATGCTTCAACCGGCCAGGCATGGGCTTCAAGCCTTGAAGGGGATGACCGATTTTCTCGAGCGCTTGATGAGGTGCTACGCTGGCGCCCAACCGAAATTGTAGTCTCGCCAAAGGACGCAGAAGATGCGACACTGCGCGCCTTATTCACACACCTCGATGGTGTCACCATCAGCCAACATCGAGCCAGTGATTCAAAGCGAAGAGACCGCCTCACCAAGGTCCTCAAAGTCGCCGATTTAGGTCACATCGACCTCGATAGTGCTCCCTTGGCGTTGGCAGCAGCAGGGCTAGCAGCAGACTACCTCGCCTCAATGCATCTCACAGACGAAGTCCCACTGCGGGACCTTGAGGTCATGGAAGAGAACGCTCATCTTGTTCTTGATCAAACCACCTTGAGGAACTTGGAATTAACCTCAACGCTTGCCGGCGAGTACGAGGGGAGCCTCCTCTCAACACTGAATGCTTGCCGAAGTGCCATGGGTCGTCGGTTGCTCAAGACATGGATTCTTCGCCCCCTCGCCGATTTGCAAGCAATCGCAGCACGCCATGACGCAGTCGGAGCCCTTTCGCGCTCGGCTCGCAGGCTTGACGGATTGCGAGAAGCCCTCAAAGGACTTCGGGACATGGAACGGCTCGCCACCCAATTGGCATACAACCGTTCGAATGGTCGTGACTTGTTGGCCGTCGCTGATGCCTTGGAACGAATGCCAGCAATCATCAACCTCTGCTCCGAAACAAAAAACCCGCTTCTGCTCCACCTTTCATCGGACCTCAATGCTCTGCAAGAAACAGCCGAGAACATCAGAAGAACCCTTGTCGAGGAACCACCGCTTAGTGTTCGAGATGGCGGATTGCTTCGCCCTGGATTTGATTCGAAGGTCGATGCTTTGCGTGAGACTGCTGCATCGGGCCATACATGGTTTGCAGAATTGGAAACCAAACTCAAGAAAGAATTGGAAATACCTTCACTTAAAGTGAGAATGAACCGACAAATTGGTTGGTTCATTGAAGTCACGAAGATCAATGAATCAAAAACGCCAGAACACTGGAAGAGAAAGCAACAAATGACCAATGGTTCGAGGTACGTCACCGATGAATTATTGCAGCGCGATGATGCCTTGTTGACTGCAGATACCAAGTCGAAGGAATTGGAGTACCGGGCGTTTATTGACCTACGAGAAACATGCAGAACTGATGCGCAAACCTTGGCGCAAATTGCCGGTAAGGTTGCTGCAATCGATGTACTGCAGTGTTTTGGAACCATTGCTCGGACGCGAGCATGGAATCGCCCTGAAATGGTGGAATCGGGCATCATTCGAGCTGAAGGCGCACGTCACCCGGCCCTTGAGCAACAGTCGGGGTTCGTCCCAAACGACTTAGAATTAAACAAAAAACGCAACTTCCTACTCATCACCGGGCCGAACATGGGCGGTAAGTCCACCTACCTCAGAACGACTGCCTTGTTGACAATCCTGGCCCAAAGTGGTTCCTTCGTTCCAGCAACCAGCGCTAAGATTGGCCTCGTCGATCGTATTTTCACCCGGGTTGGGGCGAGCGATGACCTTCGTCGAGGGCGTTCAACCTTCATGATGGAAATGATTGAGGTCGCTCATATCTTACGACGAGCCACTTCCAAATCGTTGATCTTACTGGATGAAATTGGGAGAGGGACCTCCACGTTCGATGGCTTATCCATCGCCTGGTCCGTTACTGAAGACATCTGTAAACGAATTCAAGCCAGAACATTGTTTGCGACCCACTATCACCAATTGATTGGCCTCGAAGGCGAAGTCAATGGTTTGGTAAACGTCCATGTTCAAGTGGCGCAAGCCAATGGGGAACTGAGGTTTATGCATACGGTTGCAGATGGCCCTTGTGATGATTCATACGGGGTTCAAGTTGCTGCTCTTGCCGGCCTTCCACGGCCGGTGGTTGAACGGGCCACTGACCTCTTGGCCTTCTTAGAGAATCAAGCGCAGGGGGCAAAAGCAGGAGAAACTGGCACACCAACAGCAAGAGCCCAGGGGCAATCGAGCCTCATGGGGTACTTTGCTGCTGCCGCAATGGGTCAATTGCCTGAAGAAACAAAAGTCGATCCTTTCCCGCAAGCACACAGAGATCTCATTGCGAGGATCGAAGGTCTGGATGTTGATGAGTTAAGTCCACGGCAAGCACATGATGCTCTGTATCAACTGAAGAAACTACTCGGAGATGATGTCCATGAATGAACCAAATCGAATCGTTCAGCTTGACGACACCACCATCGGACACATCGCCGCAGGTGAGGTTGTTGAAAGGCCTGCTCAGGTCGTCAAGGAACTGCTGGAAAATAGCTTGGACGCTGGTGCTACACGCGTGGTCATCACCGTTGAACGCGGAGGTTTCGACCTTATTCGCATTGAAGACAATGGCGGCGGCATTGTGGCAACAGACCTCCCATTAGCCCTCGATCGACACGCCACATCGAAATTGAAAAGCAAGGAAGACCTCCACTCGATCCACACCCTTGGTTTCAGAGGTGAAGCCTTGGCAAGCATCGGCATGGTTTCTGGATTGAGCATCGCAAGCCGTCCAGAGGGAACCGAAGGAAAGAGAATCGCAATGAACGATGGGCAAAAAGGAGTCGTGGAACCATTTGGTATGCCGAATGGAACACGTATTGATGTAGAACACTTGTTCCAAAACACACCCGCACGTCTTGCTTTCCAGAGGCGACCAGCAACTGAAAACGCTCGTATCGTCGATGTCGTTGTCGCACATGCCATGGCACACATGGATGTCGCCTTCAGACTCTTGATCGATGAGCGAGCCGTTTTGGATGTGCCTGTATCTGAAGGCATGGCTGATCGTTTGTACGACCTTTTGGGCGGCCAAGCACAATCCATGCTGCCCCTCGACGCCCCACCAGGCGATTCTGAAGCGCCCGGTGAGGAACAATGGTCGGGTTGGATCAGCACCCCTGACATCACGAGAGGAAAGGGCGATGACATTCACATTCTCATCAACGATCGCCCTGTTGCTTCTGGACCTTTTTTACAAGCCATTCGCCGGGGCTATCGCACCCGCTTGATGCAGGGGCGTCACCCGTTAGCCGTGTTAGCGCTCACTTTGCCTCCAAACGAAGTGGACGTCAATGTTCATCCAACGAAAAGAGAAGTTCGACTTCGGCATTCATGGCGGGTGCTGGAGCGACTTGAACGAGCCATTGCTCACACGCTTGAATCGGTGCCAACGGTGCCAGATGCAGCGGGCGGCATCCCTGGTTTACAAGGCCTGAGCCAGCAACAAGCACCAAGCATTCAGGAACTCTTCAAAACCCAGCCAGAACCACAACCGCTGGAAGCAAAGCCGATTGATTCCCTCGCAGCCGCTGCTGGAACTTCGACGGTTGTTCTACCTCAACAAACAAATCAGGTCTCAGGCCCTCCGGCATGGGCGATTGCTGCTGGAGCTCAACTCAACCTCCATGGTGGCGAGGCAGAAGAGCAAGAGAAGGCAATGAAGCAACGACCACAATCAACAGCACCCGCAGCGCAAAACACGCTACCGGGCATGGATGAACGGCCAACTGCTCCTGCTCTATCACCGGCAGAGAGAGAACTTCACCGGCACTCCGGACAAGGCCTTCGTAATTCACCCAGTGATGAATCGCCCCTTGGCGAGGTCATCAATGACCTTCCTGCCATGGAACCTTTGGCTCAGTTTGCTGATTCCTACATCCTCGTCCAGGCAGAAGATGAACTGCTTTTGATCGATCAACACGCCCTCCATGAACGGGTTCGCTATGAACGACTTCGCAACGATGAGTCAATTTGGGCGAGTCAAACCAGACTCGAGCCCCTCCAACTTGACTTGGACCCAAGACAAACTGCTCGCTTAGATGCAGCGCAAGAGACCTTCCGGAAGGTTGGCTTTGAGCTTGAAGGGTCGGAACAAGGTTGGGCTGTGACCGCAGCACCTCAGTTGCTTGATGGTGACGAAGTTGTTCCATTCATGCTTGACCTTCTCCAAGACACAGCCGAAGATGGTGCACCACTCACCACCATTGACCAGAGAAAAGATCACCTTGCTTTCTTGAATGCATGCCGAGGTGCAGTCAAAGCCAATGAGAAATTGACGCTCCCTGAAATGCGAAGGTTGCTCGATGACATGCGCCGAATTCCAAACCCTTGGGCCTGCGTTCACGGGCGGCCGACTGCGTTGCGTCTCCCATTGGATGCGCTTGACCATCACTTTGGCCGTCATGGCTAATCTTCAAGTGGCGGTAACACAAGCATTTCCACACCAACACCTGCTGCTGTAAGGCGATCAAGGAATGCTTCATCAGCGATGGTATGCAAATCTTGGCCGATGATGTCTCCGCCACAATTCATTGCAAGCAGAACAGCGGTCATGAACAAACGGTGGTCGCCATGTGTATCAACTGGAAGCGAAGGACGAGCAGGCATTTGATGACCTTCAATTTCAAGACCGTCAGAAGTAACGGTTGCTTTGAGTCCAAATTGTGCGAGAAGTTCTGACGTTCGAGTCAGTCGGTTGCTTTCTTTGAAAGCAGCGTGAGGAGCACCCGTGAGGCAGCCGCCTGCGTTCATGGCCAGCACAGCCGCGAGGGGGGGAAGCAAATCATTGGCATTCCTCAAGTCAAGGTTCGCAGGCTCGGTTGCTTCAACCAGAGTGAGAAGGTCGTTATCCCAGTGAACTCCAAGGACACCTGATGATGATTCGAGGAGTTCATGCCCAATCGCATCTCGGGGGTTTGGCCAGCCGATCAAGGTGATGTTACGGCCCGTTGTTGTGCATGCTAAGAGGGCGAAAGCAGCCATTGAAGCATCGCCTGGCACTGTGTAAGATGTTGGTGGGACGAGGGCTGTAGGCATCAAGACAAGGTGGTCATCTTTCAATTCAAATGCACCGCCGAACGCTTCCAGCAATTCCATACTCAAGGAGGAATGGCGAGACGAAACAGCATCACCTTCCAATCGCAGGGTGGTGGAACAGGGGAGGCTTGGTGCTGCGAGGATCCAAGAGGAAAGAGGCTGACTGGAACGGCTGATATCAAGCGTGATGCCTTCTGCTAACTTGGCCACCAACATGGGGCCGTCGAGGAGTGCCGGTAAACGCTCTTCACCAAGGCCAATCGATATGGTCACGCCCGCCTGTTCGAGGCTTGACCACAGTTCCGTTGATGTTCTGCGCCTCAACGAGCCATCGCCGTCAACCATCACCGGGCCACCAATAAGGGCTGCATGGGTGCTCAACAGCCGCAAGGTGGTTCCAGAGTTCCCAGCATTGAGAACCGTTGCTGGGCGGTGAAAACCTCCGCTACCCACGCCATGAACCCGCCATCGCTTTGCCTCTGGGTTGTGTTCAATATTGACTGGATTGACTTGATGCAAAAGATCGCCTCCTTCAGAAAAGTCTTCGATTTTCACACCGAGTTGCTGTAAACATCGACGCATGGAGCGAGCATCTTCACCAGCATGTTGAATGTTGTAAAGGTCGACTCCAGTCGGTGATTGTGCAGAGAGAAGCAGGCTTCGAATGAGATGGCTTTTTGATGGCGGGAGCGCCCAGTGAATCGGTTCACTGGAAGGGCTTGGCGTGATCCTAGAGACCAGGAGGTTGTTCCTTCGGTGATCAGGGCCACTTGAGGTCCAGCGCTTTGCCCAACGCTTGCCCATGGATGCTCCACCTTCACTTCTGCCATCAACCCTTGCAAGACAGCATAAAAAACGAGGACGCCTACCGATGACCATGTCCCTCGTAGACTCGCTTAGGCGCCCGCTAAGGGACCTACGAATCTCAGTGACAGATCGATGTAATTTCCGATGCAGATACTGCATGCCAAGGGAGCACTTTGGCGCTGACCATGAATTCCTTCCACGCGAAGATATTCTCACCTATGAGGAAATCACTAAAATCGCCTCTACATTGATGCCCCTCGGACTGGCCAAATTACGTATCACGGGCGGTGAACCACTGATGCGGAAGGACATTCAAAAGCTGGTCAGAATGCTAAGAGACCTCAACAGTGATGTCGACTTGGCTATGACAACAAATGGTGTCCTGCTAAAGCGCCATGCTGCATCGCTCAAAGAAGCAGGCCTGGACAGAGTCACTGTGAGCCTTGACGCCTTGGACACTGATCTTTTCCAATCGATGGGTGATAACCGACACTCTCCAGCAGAAGTGATGGCGGGGGTCGATGCTGCACTCAACGTTGGTCTAAAGGTCAAAATCAACATGGTTGTTCAACGCAACGTCAATGAAAGTCAGGTTGTACCAATCGCTGCATTTTGTTTTGAACGCAACATCATACCGAGATTTATCGAATTCATGGATGTGGGAAGCACAAATCAATGGGAATTAGATTCCGTAGTTTCAGGTGAAGAGATTCGAACATTGTTGACTCAAAAATACGGGCCAGTGAGCCCAGTTTCACCAGACCACCCGTCCGATGTTGCAAAACGCTGGAAAACAGAACAAGGTCACATGTTTGGCCTGATCCAATCCGTCACTGCACCATTTTGTGGTGATTGCTCACGTGCAAGAATTTCAGCAAATGGTTCGATGTACACCTGCCTTTTTGCCAATGAAGGCCATGATTTGCGGGCTATGCTTAGACTTGGAGCGAACGCTTCAGACATCGAAGCCGCAATTCGAACAATCTGGACAGCCCGGGAAGATCGCTATTCAGAAGGACGAACGGAACATAAAGAACCTAAATCTAAAATCGAAATGTCGTTCATTGGCGGCTGATTACGCATCCAGTGGAGGCAACATTATGTTGACCAAGACTGTTTGTGAGTTTGTATCGACTAACTTGAATCGCCATGTACCGGAGTCAGAACCGATGGATGTGGAATCGATGACAAAATAATCGCCTTGGCTCACGGAATACCCAGCATCTCGATCGTGGAACGATACGTTGGCACCAATCAATCCGTAGACATCCGCATCAGCGACCTTCCCTCCCAAAGGATTGCCATCATCAAAGCTATCTGGAGCGAGGTTCCATTGAAGCTTGGCGGGGTCGATGGTTTGGTCCAAACTTGTCAAGCGAACAACGTGAAAACCATTCGAGAGACCCCGAACGCTCACGGTGGCTTGTGGTGCACTCTTCTCGGTGGTTGTGAGTGCTCCCTGCATCAAAACAAACACCATGCTCGAAAGCATTACTGTGATGGCAAGCAGCAAAACGGTGGCGATAACGGGGCTCACTGCCTCGTCATTTTTCACCCGCCGCATGCTTCGCATGGTTCTGCTGTGTCAACGATGGGACTTGAACCAACCGATTGGAAAGGGCATGATGCCCTTGTTTTCTGCAGACGCTAAAACAGCCAAACCGGTTTATCGCATTCCATGGCCCGTTTGATTCCGCCAATAGGGCCTAGGACCCTCAAGATGCCTTCAGTGATAAGGTCCCCTTTGAAGAAGGCATATCCGAAGTTTTTCGTTCGCAGTGAGTTCTTCAATGCTCGACCCATTGAAGCACGCAAACGGGTTTCATAAGCAGACAAGGGTGTCCCCTTGTTCAAGTTGTCAAGGATTGCTTCTGCTGCGAAGCATCCCGAAATAATCGCTTGAGAAATACCGCCACCGTTGCTTGGCATCACCAAACCCGCAGCATCGCCAACAGCGAGCGTTGACCCATCGACCATGGTTTTCACCGGCCCTCCCATCGGGATCCATCCGCCACCCCAAGACAGAATTTCGAATCCAAGTTCATCACAAAAGTCCTGGAGATGTTCTTTCAAGTTTCCCTTGAGGTACCCCGCCCGAACGCCAAGACCAACGTTGGCCGTGTTCGGACCTTTGGGGATGATCCAGGCATAGCCGGATGGAGCAACGGAACCGAGGAATACATCAAATGTCTCAGGCACATTCCCTTGCACTTGAGCGTACATGGTTGGCACTTGGTCCTGTGGTCTATATTTTTCATCATCGCCATGACGGAGGCGCCCGACGTGGGCAAGAGAACCACTTGCATCGATTAAGAAGTCAAACGTATAGCGGCCTTTGGTGGTGACCACGACATCACGATTTGCCTTTGATTGATGTTGAATCTTTGTCAAAGCCTCCTCCATCTGAACTTCCGCTCCTGCATGAATGGCTTTGTCCGCCAAGTACCCATCAAAGTGTAAACGATGGCCAGCAAAGGCATCGAGATCAAAATGGTAGGCTTTCCCTGAAGGTAAGAAGACGCGCATGTTGTCCAAATTATGGAGTTTCAGTCGGTCTGGGAATTGAAAGTAATCATACAACCAAGTGTGGTCCTCGAGGTTGGAAAAAGTGCCGACTACTTCACCCCAATTTGGGATGCATTCACCGCACTGTGCTGGATTTCCGACAATAGAACGCCGTTCGATCATCAAAACATCAAGGCCTTCTTCTGCCAGCCGCTGGGCACAAGCGGAACCTGCCGGTCCTGCTCCAATGACAATCACTTGTCGATGCTTCATTTCTTTTCGAGCCATTGCATCCCTCAGAGGTGGCGGTCCATGACGTAGTTGGTGACGTGCAGCATCAAATTCTTCGCTTGGCTATCAGGGAAGGCGTCGAGTTCCAAAACAGCTCTTTCAAGATGCGTTCGCACGAGAATTTCGGCGTAAGAAAGGCTGTCTGAACGCTCGAGAAGCCTCATCAATTCGTCGAAATCATTGTCATCAAAATCTTCGATAATGTCTGCCAATCGTTGGCGTTCTTTCCCATGGGAAAGTGTCAGTGCATGAATCAACGGAAGCGTCATTTTCCCTTCGATCACATCAGCGCCGCGGGGTTTCCCCATTCGCTCATCGCCGCGTAAATCAAGCAGATCATCCACAAGTTGGAATGCGACACCGAGTTCCATCCCAAAGCGACCAAGTCCGGCGGCTTGTTGTTCAGAAAGACCAGCTACGAGGCCTGCTGCATGGCAGCCAGAGGCGAACGGTCCGGCGGTTTTCCCTCGAACGATTGACAAGTAGTCCTCTGGCGAGGTTGCAAGGTTGAGGACGTGGTCAAGTTGATGAAATTCTGCGACGGCAATATCTGCACAGCATTTGGCCATTAAACGGACAATCTTTTCCTCATAGCGACCGCCAAGACCGAACCCCTGGACGAACAACCAATCACCGGCGATCACGGCTTTAGCCAAACCTGCTCGGCTGTGAATCGTTTCGACACCGCGTCGCATTGAGGCTTCATCATTGATGTCGTCATGAACCAATGTAGCGGTATGAATTAATTCGAAGGCAAGAGCCAACGGCATGACCTCATCTGCGTCTTGCCCGCCTGCGATTTCATGGGCGAGTAAGATCAGCAGCGGCCGCAGACGCTTTCCACCGGCAAGAAGCATGGATGCGCAGAGTTCAGCAACCTGCCCAGCATCATTCTCCAATTCCTCTTCAACGAGCGCCTCAAGGGCGGCATCGACATGAAGCCGCATAACTTCAAGCTGGTCGCTTGCTTCCAACCCTATGTTCGCCACGGATGTTCCTACAACGGTGCCCTTCTTAACCGGTAGTCTCCGCCCTTGTAATGTGAGGAGCAATCTTCACCGAGGTGAGATGATAACAGAAAAGGTACGCCTTGAGGTTCTCACCACCCCATCAAACGGGGACGGAGTACGCCGACAGATTGAGAAAACAATCGAGACAAACCGTACGAGATTTGACTTTGTAATGAAGCAACTTCCTCACATGGAAACAGCCATTGAGACATTGCAAAATGGACATGGCGACCTCTTAGCAATGAGCGCTCACCAATGGAAAGACTTGGCCCATGAGGGTTTGACTGTTGTTGGCGTGTTACCGCGAAGGGAGCCCACTTGGGTGCTTGTCTCTGATGATAAGCCAGAATACTTGCAGTCGAAAGCAATCGTTGTTTGTGACCATGTCCTCCTACGTCGACAGATGAGACGCTCCCGGGCCGATTTGATTTTGATGGAATCACAAGCATTCGCCGACTCGATCTCGAAAGGACCAGTCTTTGCAGCCCTTGAACCCGAAGATCGCACCTCGTGGTTGGAAGAACAACGCCAAAAAGAAACCTTAGACGGGTACATTGTCTCCAGAGGAAAGCACGCTGACTTGAAGTTCAAAGCACGCCGGCACACCCTCGGACTCCAACGTGAAAATCCAGAGCGAACCCATTTCATTCCGCCACCTCTTCACGGGTTTACCCTGCTCGTTTCCCGAAGTGGTTTTCCAAGTGCAAGTGTTCAATCAATGTGTGACAATGGCGCATACCTCTCCCATCGAATGGAGGCGGCGTTCTTGGCCTCAATTCCAGAGGAACTTCATGGAATCACTGGTATCTTTGTTGAACAGCGCAAAATCGCTGCAATCCTCAGGGAAGCAAACCGCTCTGAAGACGATCAAACACTCGAAGGCGTCTTGGACATAAACAAGAAAATCAAGATCGCAGGCCCGCGTCTTGAAATGAGAATGGAGACGCTGAATCATTCTGGAACGGTCACAGCCGGTGCAGAGCGTGTGTGTCCAGTTGAAGAAAGCCACATGGGCATGGTCAATGTTCTGAGGGAATTCCATATCCTTCTCGATATGATGCTAAATGAGCATCCCGAGATTCCACGTCAACACATTGGTCTTCCTGAGGAATTCAGCATGGCTCGTCCGCCTTTGCTCGATCTTACCACCGTTCATTCAGCTTCTTCCGAAGAAGAGTGAGCGTCACCCAGCAAGGCACTGTACCCTTGATGTTCGATGTATGCTTCAAGTTCAACCATCTCTGCTGGTTGGTTGTCCTGGCATAATTCCATGATGGCGTCATCGATTTCTCGTCCGTGCCTTTCCCATGTCCCAGCTTCGCGTTGAAGATCCGATGCGAACCGTTCAACAACTTCCACCGCCGACAATGTGGGGTTCAAAACCGTACCCAGGGAAGCAACAACTCGATTGTTCGTCAGCCGCAACTTTCGCAACTTTTTGGATAAAGTGATGAGTGTTTCTTTCAATTCCTCAACATTATTTGATTTTGAAAATTTGCGTTGGGCTCGTTCGAGGTCCTTTCGCATAACTCCGACTCCGGCAACGATCGCTACTTTTGATTTCGATGAATCGAGGATCACATTCTCCGCCTCTCTGAGTCGAGAGGCAAGAGCATCTTCAAATCCAGAACGTTGTTTACGGAGATCTCCTTGAATCATTTGTTTAAGCGACTCAACCATCTCATGAGCATCCTTCAATCCGATCTTCGTCGCCTTGACGGTCTTGCCCATAACCTACGATTTAGCCGACGGGTATTGAAACCATTGCTAACCATCAGACTCAACTCTTGATTTCGACTTTGATGGTACTTCATCATCCTTGGAAACGCTTGTTTGGCCTTCACATCACAGCGAAGGCACATATACTCCTTTGAGCCGAAAGCCAACAGAAGGTGCTGTGATGGTGGACAAGGGGGAACTGCTATCCGAACTCTATCAAGCCAGGTTTGACGGTTTGAAGGAAATCGCCGTTGCTTACAACATCCCCAAAAGCGGGTCTGTTGAAACATTGAGGGCGAGGTTGATTCAACACCTCATTTTAGATGAATGGGATTTAACACCTGAGGGCATCAAGAATTTGATGAACAATGAACTCGGTGAATTGCTCGCCGTGTTAGGCATCAAGAAATCGGGCTCTCTAAGAGCAAGAAGACAACGCCTTTACCTCCACCTCAACCATGATGCTAAGCGATTGATCCCCGAATCACTCGATACGATGACGAGGGATGAACTCCATGCTCTTTGCAAAATTCTTGAACTGCCACTCTCTGGAGCAAAGCAAGCCCTCCTCATTCGAGTTGCAGGCGTTCTAGCATCGCAAGATGGTGGGTGGGGTAAAGTGAAGAAAAGCCTCCGAAGACCTCGCAGCAACTCAACAAAACTCCCTTCACCGGCTGCAGCCTTGCCGCAACCCGATCAAAAACCGAAGGTCATCATCGACCAACACGATGCAGTGATCGAGGCCGCCGAGACGTTTGTGTCTGAGCACCCAGAGGGTTGGACTTTCGAAGAAGAAACGGAACTGCGTACAGAACTTGCCCAAGAAGGCATAGCGGTCTCCAAGGCACCCATTGCCTCCACATTGGACAAAGCATTGCGCAGTGTTGCATCAACTCAACCTACTGTAGAAGAAGCCCCTTCGATGGTTCAAGTCGCACAGACTGAACTACCTGGGGATCATTCATTGGAAGTTGAAGCTGCACTTTTGGAACTTCAAGCAAGGCTCGCAGAAATTGAAGCAGCAGGCCGAGATTTCCTTGCCGTCAGCACCACGAGTGAGAACGATGACCTTGAGGCATTTATCCAGAGTTTGAAAGGCCATGGTTTCGCCACTGAAATTCCGGCTGTCCAGGATTCCATTCGCACGACGCTGATGGGCCTAGAATACCGATCCCAAGCAGAAAAGGACGCCATGTTCACAATGCCAAATTCGTGGAGAGAGCGCGAAGCACTCCGAATGTTCGAGAACACCCGAGAAGGATTGCGTGGTCAACTGGACGACACCCTAGCCGCCCACAAAGGGGACCTGGTGAAGGCACGGATGGCTTTCGAAGAAGTCGGAGGTTCCATGGGCCTCGATCTTAACATTCCAAGCGTTTCAGGAAGGCTTCATGCCTTGTTTGACCTCCATGTCGATATCAATCAAGCGCAAGCCCTCCAAGACCCTGCGCTCGCTCGAAGAAACCGAATCCTTCGAATCCTACAACATGGCGCAGTCCACATGAAGAGCAGTGAACGAAACACCATCGACCGTTTGGAACGCAACATCGTCGCTTTCGAGGAACTCGTCGAGACCGTTCTCGAAAGCAGTGAAGGCACCTTTAGCGAACCTCAACAAGCGCTCGTCATCCGATTCTTGGAATCCAGAGGGTATGATGTCAACACCGTCGACCTACGGCCAAGAGTGTTGGCATGTGCTGGCATCATTGGAGCCGAACTCGGATTTATCTCACCGGCAGAAATACCACGCATCGCTCCAGGGATTATGATCTCAGACACACAAGTCGATGCAATTGTCCTCGAACTGAAGGCCCTTGCTGAAGCATTCAAACCCGTCAGTGACACTGAGAAATCTGAACCAGAAATTGAACTTGGTTCGTCTGTTGCGGATGCTTCAGAACGTGTGCAATCCGCTCGTTCAAAGATTGATCACATCGATGAGCTCTTGGCTCGCCTCCGTGGATGATCAACGGCTTGCGTAGAAACTTTGAATCAACTTCGTGACTCGTTGGATGTCCTCAACGTCTCTCGAAATCATATCATTCAGAATTGCTTCCCTCTGAGAGACGTGCTTCTCAAACATATCCGGAGAAATACCGGCTGCTTTACAGATGGTCTCACGAAGTTTTGACGGAATACCTGTTTCTTCGATTTGGTCGGTCGCTGCGTTGTACTTCCAGATGATATTGAGACGAGGTTTGTCGCCTTCCATTCCTGCAACTTCAGCCACTTCTGTGATCTTACGAGCCGTTTTGCCATTGACGTGAAGACGGGCTTGGATAATAATCAAATCAAGTCCACTGAGCATGATTGGTGGAACACTCATGGGTGGATTGATCATTCGAGTGACTGTTTCTTGGGCAGTGTTAGCGTGCAGTGAACCGAATGAACCATCGTGGCCAGTGTTCATTGCTGTGAGAAGAGTTGCTGCTTCGGGTCCACGTACTTCTCCAACAATAATCCGGTCAGGACGCATACGAAGGCTCGACTTCAAGCAATCATTCATGTCGATCTCAGAGGTTCCATCAGGACGTTCTCTTCGGGTTTCCATGCGGAGCCAGTGGTCGTGGTAAACCTGCAATTCAGCAGTGTCTTCTACGGTCAATAGGCGACGGTCCCAAGGAATAAACATGCCCAAACAATTGAGCGTCGTGGTTTTTCCGGATCCAGTACCACCTGCAATCACGAAGTTTGCTGGACGGCTGTCGAGGCCTTCAATCCAAACCCACATCATTGCAGCCAGCCGGGTGTTCACCGTACCGAACTTGATGAGATTGATCATCGTAAGAGGGTCTTCCTTGAATTTACGAATGGTGAGGGTCGGACCGTCAGGCGAGACCGGGGGGATGGTACCGTTCACACGGGATCCATCATGCAAGCGACCATCGAAAATGGGCACCATACCTGGGCCGTCACCAAGAGGCACGTTGGTGTAAGAGGCAATGTTCTTGGCAATTTGTAGACCAGATTCATTGTCGATAATGAGGTTTGTACGGCACATACCATACTTTCGATGTGCAACTTTGACTTCTTGCTCTCCACCGTTGTACATGACTTCTTCGAGGTTGTCATCATCAAGCAGGAGTTGAAGATCTCCGTGAGGGTTTGGTTCTGCAACGCCGTCGACGTGGTAAATTGGAGAAGGATGGTTTCCTTCAGTGTAAATCGTCACGGTTCCATATTGTTCTAAAATTGTTTGAGTCATCGGTTTAACCTCCAATCATAACCACGGCACCAAGGTAAAGTCCCATAGAAAGTGCAATCCAAAGTGGCATCCACCAAAGAGCATCTTTGAATCGGCCAAGCATGCGTCCTGAAACGCCGAGCGCAACGGCTGAAGCGGCTCCAAAGAAAAGGGCAAAGGTTTGGTTGAAACTGTCAATCTGGAAACCACTCGATGCAGGTGCAAACAGACCGACAATGAAGGCAATCAGAACTGGTAAACCGATCGACACAAACATCACAATCAAGAGACCCCGGCCAAGAAGTTCCTCTTCCCGGGTGTTCATGAGGTCGTTGAGGCGTTCATAATCCATTGAAAGGTCGGAAAGAATTTGTTGCAATGGGGCGTCTTGTTCGATCGCCGTCTCGATCAAAACCATCACTCGCTGGACTTGAGAGGAACGGGTCTTGGCGGCAAAGGCCGAAAGAGCAGCATCAAAGGAGGACGAGTGGCTTTCTTCGAGGGTCTGAACCAAAAGAGCTCCAAGTGGACCTTGTAAGTTCCTTGATTGTTCCATCATTGCTTCCTGAATACCACGTCCTGCACCGACTGTGTCAGACAAACCCTCGAGAAGACCGGGCAATGCATTCTCTATAGAACGGCGCCTCTTGCGTTCAAGCATGGGTGGTATACCACCTGCAGCACACGCCATACCGATCACTGAAAGGTAGAGTAAAAGAGGGCTACCATTGAAGGTCTCGAGCAATCCAAACAACATGAATTCACAACCCCGGGTCCTTCGTATGGGCCTTCAAGCCAATCATCATCATGCCGAGAAGCGTGAACACGAGTCCACCTTTGACAACAGAATTGATCATGCCTTGATCGATCGAGCCAACAATTGCCTCTGCTCCATCACCAAGCAGTTGAGGTACAAGCCCTACGATGGCGAGAATGATTGGACCAATCATTCCGATTGAGAGTAAAGTTTCAGGGACTGCGCCGAGTTCCTCGATGTATTTCTTGACAGCTTCAGTTCGGTCATTTTCCATTCGAACACCTTGCTTACGCAAGGTTTCAACGATGTCTGTGTTTTGCGTGACGTTGGAATACATGGTGTTGAGCAACCGACGGTAGCCTTCGGTTTCTGATTTCTTTAACATGGCCTTGAGTTCTTGAGCGAGGCCTCTGGAAGAACCTTTTCGCAAACGATCCATCATCGAGGAGAAGTCCTCTGAAATGATCCCGTAGCCACCTGTACCGATGGTATGGAGTGCTGCTTCAAGTCCAACGCCAGAAGACATCAAAACATCGAGGGTACGGATGACGTAGAGAATTTCTCTCTGCTCGTCTAACTTCCGCATTCAATCACCTCAAACAATATCTTCAATCAATTCAAACATGAATTTCTCACTGTTGCCTTCGTATTCCATGACAGAAAACAAGACCTTGACGTCGCGTTCTTCGAACGGATCATGGACGTAGGGTTGGCCGCTGCGGAACATGCTGAGGATCCTCTTGTAATCTTCAAGGCTGATTTCACCTCTTACGGTGTAAACAGTTGACTCAGAGCCCTCGTCGTGTAGGTTATCGCCTTCTTCTCCACGAATGATTGTTCGTGTCAATCGACGCGTCAACCGAACATGGATATCGCAATTTGGTATTCGTACCCAATCAGAACTCGATGTCCCAGATGCGGGACGAATAAAGAAATCTATTCCAGCCATGCAGTTGACCCCTGTCCTCTGCACGCATTGAGAGGGTATTCAATGTTGGGGGTGAAACAACTCAAGAGACGATTCTAAACCAGCCAAATCGAGGTTCATGGAGTGTCCCTTCATTTGACAATTCATCGAGTTTCGATTCTGCTACTTGACGATCGATGCCACGAGCACCCGCGTTGGTGAGTACGGTCTCGAAATCAACACCGTCACCCTGGTCAAGTTGACCGATAATGGCCACCAATATGTCTTTTGCATCATCCTCGGCAGGACCTTCCGGTGATTCTTCACCGTCGATTTTCGCCTGTGGTGGCGCAGCTGGTTGGCTTGCTGCCTCCATTCGACCTTCAGCAATGTCCAGTGCTTGCATGACGTTCAGGGTGTAATTCTCGGTATCGATGTCTCCGTAGTGGTTGCGGGACAAAAGAAGTCCTTCGACCATGTTTTCAGGAACACCAGCAGCGCTGAGGCCTTCTTTGGTAGGCTCAGCACCAAGAGAATCACTGTGGATTTTCATTCGCTGAAGCGTTCCTTCAGCGGCTCGAGTGAGCCAGAGTGCGTATGTTTTCGCATCGATCTCACAGGCTTCTTCGGGACGAAGGGATGTGTAAACTGCACCTTCATCGGTTTGATACCAGCGAGATTTCGCCGTCATCAACAACAACACAGGTTCACCGACTTCTGTCTTTTCGACGAGTTTCAAGGTCAGTTCGCGCATTGATTCAGAAGCATAATCGCCGACTGAAAAGTAATGGACGCCAGAAGGATCCCGCATTTGACCCTGGTAGAGGGTTGAACCGTTGGAGGTTTCACGTACTTCCAAGCGTTCGAGCAAACCTGCAACAATCACACGGTTCACTTTCGCACCAAGTTTGGTGATGACAAAGGACGGGTCATACTCTCCCGATCCCTTTTCGTTCAATGTTGCTTCACTGAATTCAGAAGCAAGCATGTGCCAAGCCGGTTGTCGGCGTGCGCGTCCACCTGCTTGCATCAAGACACCCCCCAGTGGGCTCGCAATTCAGTCGCACGCATGCCTGCGTCTTCTTCGATAATTGTTGCATCATCGGCGAGCATCATTGCTCCTTGTTCATCGACAATGGTTCGACCAGAGGCCTGAACGGTTCGGCCGAGCAAAAGACTTCTCAACGATTGCACAAAGGCCATCTGCCCCTCGTCGTCAACCGCATCTTTCATTTGACCTTCATCCATTCCAATCAAGCCAAGCGTAGCGCTTTTGTTGGTGAGAAGTGAAACACTTGAGCGCCCATCATCCATCACAAGGCGCAAGCGAACGTCGCTGTTTCCATCGTTCGGTCCATGTTCGGCGCATGCGCCTTCTCGTAGGACACGGCGGCACTCTGTGCACCGTTGAATGAAACCTGAGTCCTCTCGGACACTGACCACAACGGCTGATGTGGAGACGCCAACACGGCTGCCTCCGGTTGCCATTTCATGAAGATCGACTTCTGCTGTATGATTGGTGAGGTCGAGTGAATCATCCCACGGTGTTTCTTCGAGGATTTCCACTTGATCCATTGTATCGACGGTGATGTCAGGAATTCCTTGCCATGCACGCACACGGACGGCCTTCAAACGGACCGTCATCGGGAGCTTGTCGTCGGTGATGGGCAATTCGCTCCATGCACTCATTCTGCATCGACCGGTTGGATCTGCAATTTGACCAGACCACAAGAATCGCTCTTCGCCATCCCGTGTGAACGAGCGCTTGGCCCATTCAGTGATTTGGACCACTGCATCGATGTCCCTTGCTCCATCTCGGAATTGAGAGATGGTCAGGACGGTTTGTTGCGACAAGGCATCGGCATTTGCGAAATTCTTGTCATGGAACACCTCGACCTTGGTCGTTCGACCAAAGTTCAGTTCTGGAGTGTCCCTGAAGGTACGAACTTGGGCTCCATCAATCTTGAGGAGGCTTCCGATTTCATGTTCGAATGGCTCCCAAGAGAGGAAACCAATCGTTCCACTCTCGTCAGCAATGCGCCCTCGTGTGATGTCGAGCGAACCTGAACCATCCTTCTTGTGAATTTGATCAGGGCGAGCGGCGAGCACTCGGCCAACGACACAAACATAGCCATCAGCTGGCAGAGAGTTGATCTCTTGAGCCTCACCTGGCGCAACAACTGGACGGGTGCCTTCTCGAACAATGGCAATCCGTGTCGATTGATTGATGTTGAGCGACATTCGACCTTGGTATTCGTTGACCGAAGCACCTTCGATGCGGACGATCGAACCAGGTGCGAGATTTGCGCTTGGCCCCCAATCCTTGTACTCCCATCGGGTTTTCTCTCCGTTTTCTTCCCAAGGGTTGTCTTCAAGAAGTCCGAATGCAATTTGCTTTTCCTCACCACGGATGGTTTGTTCCCGCATGTTGTGGGAGATGATTTCCACTTCGATTTCGATGTCTTTGTCATCCCCGCTGAGTTCACTCAAACGGCTGACTTTCTTCGAGTTGCGAGGGGCTGAAGATCCTCCCTGTGAAGGGCTTTTGTTGGTTGGAACAGATTGTTCGCCTTTGAATCGACGCAGGATTGAGCGCATAGCATCCTGTGGTGGAATGTAGAACTCCGTCTCATATTTGGCGAATGCCTCGGCGACCTCTTTTGGGTCTGCATCAGGGCATTCACTGAGAATGGCGTTGACGTGCGTTTCGTACTTTTCAGACATAAACAAGCACCTCGTCAGATGTTTTCGTTTGAATCCTGTTCAGAGAACAGGCTGCGGGCTTTCGTGCGGATTGGTTGAGTTGGTACACTCCCTTGACCTCCATAGTAACAAAGAGACCCGACGAAGGGACTTAAAGAATGCCGTTGAAGTTTTTGACCAACAGCAAACACTGGCGGATTGAAGAAGTCAATCACGCAGGGTTAACTCTCAAGCCTTGCATTAAAAGAACATCTGGCAAATGCATGCTTCCAGAGGAGTACGAGCCTTGGACACGCACCTCATCGCCGAGGTGAACATCTGCTGAAAGCGCCTTAGCGAGGTTACCAGACAGCCCAGCCTGTTTGACGGGGCCGAGGATCGAACCGCCCTCAACACGCAGAATTGTGCTTGTTGTGACTGAAAAGTCACCGCTTGTAGGGTTGGCAGTGTGTGCTCCCATCACGCTGTGCACGATGTAACCGTCTTCCATTCGTTCCAAGAGAGCGTCTTGTGCATGGCCGCCGTTTTTCGAAGTCATCGTAAGATCGCTGCATCCTGTGCCGGGTGGTGCTTGGTGCCCTCCACGGACAGCACAGCCAGTGGTTTCGGCGCGTTCAATACGACCTTCAGCCACCTGTTGAGCAGCATCACGGGTCGACCAGAGGGAACCGACGAGGCGCCCTTGATCGACAAGGGTTTGGCGACGGGTAGGCACGCCTTCCCCGTCACGAGCGCTTGATGATTTGCCACCGTCCATTCGCCCATCATCAATGAGCGAGAGGTCGTCAGCCAAGACGATTGTTCCTTCTTTCCCGGACCAGAACGATTCATTTCGGACCAGACGATCGCCACGAACGGCGGTAGGAACAACCATCGAAAACAAGGGTGAAAAACCTTCACTGGTCATCATAACAGGTGCTTCATGAGGCTCACTGCTGACTTCGATTGGACCTCGAGTGACTTGAGCCCAGTTGACTGCGCTCGCAATGCATGAAGGAACGTCAGGCAACAACCGATGACCTGAATCACCCTCATAGGAACTGGTTAATTCGTCGTCTGCATCAATCGAAACTTGGACGCCGAGTCCATGTGAAGTCGTGATGCCAGATGCGTCGATGCCTTCGCTGGAGAGAATGGCAGAGGCAGTCGCACCGACGCCAAGGCCACCGCCGGTTACGACGGCCCGACCATCCAATGATGCAACTTCACTGAGCACTGCATCAGCCTGCTCGAGCAAATCTTCTGGTCCAAGGTTGAGGATCCGTTGATCGCACAAACCGTTGACAGGGGCTGCGTCTTGCGCACTTGGCAAGACAAAACCAGCGACAGATGGTGAAGCACGAGCAATGTCGAGCGCTTGCTTAATGGCAGGGGTTGCTGAATCAGCATCGACAAGGTAAGCGTAGCCAAAGCGACCATCTTCCAAGACGCGAATACCATACCCACCTTCACCACCACCGGCAGCAAGTGAAATTTTACCCGCCTCGATATCGAGTTGGTGGCCGTAGGATTGGAAAGCCACAACTTCCCACTGAGCAACGCCCTCTTGTTTGCAGAGGTTGCCAATGCTGCGGCAACCTTGGTTGATGCGATCCAATGCGTCATCTGGAAGCATGATCATCCCACCAAAGCCTGAGAAATTCGCATAATCGGACCGCCGTCGCCGACAGGCACCGTTTGCCCTTTCCCACAGAAACCAGGGGCTGCAAGGCGAGCATCCTTTGTCAATCCATCAACATCTTTCAAGATTTGAAGGGTTAAACCGCTGACACTGACGTCTTTGAGAGGTTTTGTGAGTTCACCGTTTTCAATCAGCCAAGCTTCTTGTGCAGCGAACTGGAACGAACCTCGGCCCGTGTCAACCTGTCCACCGCGTGAGCCACATGCGTACACGCCGTAGCTGATGTCTTCGATCAATTCATCCAAGTCGTTGTGTGTGCCTCCTTGGATGAGGGTGTTTGACATTCGTACGAGTGGATGGTGAAGTCCGTCTTGAGCACGAGCACCTGCGTTGGGATCGATTCCAAAGTGATGAGCGGTTTCTCGATGGTTGAGGTATTCGGTGAGCACACCGTTCTTAATCAAACATTTTTCACGTGTGTTAAGGCCCTCGTCATCGATTGGGTGAGCGCCATAACCGTCACGAAGGGTTGGATCATCAACCACTGTGACAATGCTGTTGCCGATGGTTTGACCAAGCTTGCCATCGAGGCAGGAATCCCCTGCTGCGACAAGGTCTGCTTCGCAAGGGTGACCCAATGCCTCATGGATGTAGACGCCTGTCAGGTCGCGGTCTGCCACGAGTGGAATTTTACCCGACGGAGAGCGTTCTGCTTTGAGCAGACGAAGGGTTGCGATTTGAGCGCTTCGTCCAAGTTCCCCGAGGTCACATGACTCGATGACCTCAAGACCACCTTGCCCACCGTGCCTTGTTCTATAGGAGACGACATCGTCGCCATCTCGGCCCGTAACTGTGGCGTTGATCAGTGAACGTTGATACGACCAGGTGCGGTTCATCCCTTCGGATGTCAGCAGTTCAGTGTGGAGGTGTTCATCGTGCCAACCGCAGGTCACAGAAACGATTCGATCATCTTCAGCTGCACTGTCGTGAAGGGTCATCAAGTGGTGGAGTTTGGTATCCAGGTCCGTATTGCGAACATCCTTCTTAGGTTTCCAGTGAACTTCATCTTCGAAGATTGGCACCTCTGCGAGAGCAACAGGGCGGTCTTTGGAGGCTCTGCGGGCAGCAACAGCCTTTGCCAAGCGAACGGTGGATTCGACTTGGCTTGGGAGGGAAAGAACATCGGTGGTCGAATGGACGCCCCATGCGCCATCGGCGAGGATCCTCATCGTCACACCAATCTCTTGACCAGGAATGGCCCGTTCTAATTTCCCATCTCGAATAGCGACACTTGAGTCGGTGATGGCCATCAATCGGACCTCAGCGTAGGATGCGCCCAGATCTTGAGCCTGATCCAATGCGGCCTGAATTTTGGACTGTTCGAGGTATCGACCGGTACCTGATTTATGACCGTCGGTTGGGCTTGCACTCATCACCATGAAACAACGGTGGACCCAACAGTGCTTGAACCCTGCTCCAACGCGAGCCTCATGAATGAAACTCTGCAGACACAATGTGGCCAATCAGGGCGTCGCATGTGAGGGTGGAGAAATCGACCAGTTCTAGCCCGAGGCGTTGGGCACCGGAAGCGTTGCATTCGAGCTCTTCGGTAATGATTTCCAATCCGAGTGCTTCGGCGAGCAAAGCCGCTTGTGCGGACAACGTCGAGCGTTCATCGCCATCGGAGAATGGAAGAACATCGGTTGGCCCATCTGGAGAGGGTAAGGCCAGAAAACAGCCTTTCTGATCACCGTCGCGAACCCCTGCTCGCTTGAAGGCCTCTGAGACGTGATGTGTCCCCGACAAGTACCTCAAGAATTCAGCATCAAGCGACCTTGCCAATGATGTGCCACGGTTTTGCCGACGCACCGCACTGTGCCAAGCCGTCCAGAGTTGAGCATGGCATTGAGCAACCCCTTCACCAACCAAGACCCAGTGTTCAGTTGGACGGTTTTTCAGGAAGGCTTGAGTCAACGATGCACCGATAACGGGCTCGGAAGATTGCCAGAGGAAATGTGGGAACGGCACTTCATCCATACCATGCCGAGGAAGGGGTGAAGTTTCAATCATCCGATGGTGATTCGCCTTGAAGAGGCACATCATCATCGTGAATTTGGTTGCTTGAAAGCGAAGTTGAAACGCCTTCCTGCTTTTGAATCACCTTTTCAACTTCAGTGAAGATTTTTTCCAGCAAGAGGGGGCCCCAGCCTCGAAGAGCAAGCAACTCACTGCGTTGCTTTCGTGTCATTTGGAGAACGTCTTTGGGAGAACGCAAACCTAGTTTTGACAACTCTCGCGCCCTCGCTCTGCCAATGTGTTTAATGTTGACAAGGTTGAGCAGATCTGGCTTACAACCGTGACGGATTCGCTGACGAAGAACATCAATAATCGTTGAAAGTTGATCAATTTCGGCGAGATGATCTTCTGAAAATACATCGTCTGTGAGCAACACTTGGCGAGCCGCTGCAAGCAACCAACCCATCAAATCGACACGATGGTGGACATCGCCAGGGCTGACATCGAGGTCGGTTTCAATGTCCCTGAGCGTTTCCTCTTCGGTCCACTTTTCCAGCATCCAAGCTGATTTGACATACCCCAAGAGTCGCTCTTCAAGGGTCACATCGGTGAGCAATTCTTCTTGAATCGCATTGGTTTTCAACCACAACATCGAGTTCGCCTCCATGTCGCTGTTTTTGGCCCAGAGCGAATTGAAATTGGGGGTTGTCGTGGCTAGTTGAAGCAAACTAAACTCAGTCACAGGTGCGTTTTGACGCACAAGGCGACGTACTGCACGGCGCAGGCCAGTTCGCAACTGCGAGGCAGAAAGTGGATCGAGGTACATTTGTGTCACACGCTCACCCATCATGGTGGCTTCGTAAACCATGCCGTCATGGTCAACGCCTGCAGGATGATCCCAACCACCCACTTGGGCGAGGTCGGTTGCTTGTGTGAAGCCAAGTGTGGCTTGTGTGAAAGCAGAACTGCTCTTTGGCACACTGGTGTGACGCACTTGATTGGCCGGCTGAAGGTCAACACCGCCGGTGTTTTGAGCGATGGTGGCCCAAATGGGCATGGTATCGTCCCAATCTTCAGATCCGCCCGCACCAGCATGTTCGTCGGCACGGCGCGCTGCATAGGCTTCATCGATACCGACCCGGCGAATGAAGCGCTCAGCCACCAACCAATCGAGCATGCCGTCGAGTTGTTCTTTGAGGTAGGTTGGCGATACGGAGGCACCAAGGAAGGTGGCTTGGAAAAAGTCACCCAGTTCACCACGGTGACGGAAACCACCAGTGGCAATCGCTGCAAGCAGGTGAGTGCGCAGTGCTGGTTCACTTGCTAATTTGGAGGTGATTGATTCGACAGGTCCGAAAAAGTACCTCTGACTCACATCATCGGCAATGGCCCATCCATCCGTCCCTTTGCACAGCACCCATGCTTCGCCAAAGGCATCGTACTTCGGCCGTCCAGCACGCCCGAGCATCTGACGAACTTCCATGACCGGGAGTGGCCGGCTCATACCGTCATCCCAACGCTTCAGATCGCGAACAAGCACCCTCCGTGCAGGTAAATTGACACCGGCGGCAAGGGTTGGCGTAGCGGTTAAACAAACCAACAAACCTTCCTTGAAAGCACCTTCAATCGATTTTCTTTGGCCGTGTGTAAGGCCTGCATGGTGAAAGGCAACGCCTCCTCGAATGGCAGTTGCCAGACGTTCGGCCATCGCTGTTTGTTGACCGCCCTCAAGGCTATCAGCAAACAAAGCAAGGCGTTTCAGGCGATCTGGATCTTCTTTCGTAAGCTTCTTTTGAACACGCTTTGAGAGTTTCAATGCTTCGGATTGAGCGCTTCTTCGTGTCCCAACAAACACCAAAACCTGCCCGTCTTGATCGAGGGTATCGTTGACAACGACCCAGGTCGGATGTGATTTCGGTCCTTCGATGTCGCGAGGTGGTTGGAGCGAATCACCATCTGAACTCATGGCAGAAGATTGAACGAGACGGGGCTCGAGGTGGAGGTCATGGAAGGTGCTGTATTCCAAAGCGACTGGGCGCCAATCAGAGAGGACAAGCGTTGCTTCAAGCCATTTGGCCAGTTCATCACAGTTCCCAACCGTTGCTGACAACGCAATAATCTGAGCTTTGGGCCTCAGATGGCGGAGACGTGTGAGGTTGATTTCCAATGTCGGTCCACGTGTGCCGTCGTTCATGAGGTGAAATTCATCAGCGACCACAATCGAAACATTCGCCATCATCTCTGAACGATTTCGCATAAGCGAATCCAATTTTTCTGATGTGCACACAAGCACATCACATTCATCGATTTTTCGTGCTTCAGCGGAAGCGTCGCCGATGCCCAATCCGACGGTTAAGCCGACGGCTGAACACATCTGTGAAAGGTCGTCATATTTTTCACTGGCAAGGGCTTTCAGAGGGACAATGTACACCGCCTTCGAACCAATATCGTCCACAAGTAAACGCTTCATCATGCCGATGTAAGCAACAAGTGACTTGCCGCTTGCAGTTGGAATCGCGAGAAGTGTGTTGGTTCCACTTAGGACGCTAGGCATCGCTTCTTGCTGAGGCGGGTGGAGGTGGGTGATCCCCCAATTATTTTGCAGGAAATTCAAGAGTTTTGGGGGCAAATCAAGCCCCGAAACTGCTCGTCCTTCCGCCTCCATGGATTGCCTCCTGCGCCAACAGTCCAAAAGGACAACGCCTCAACCCGTTCAATCCGACATCCCTAAGACCTACCTTTGCGTGAGAAGAATTATGACCGACGATGTTGAAAGCACGGTAGACGACGTTGAAAGCATGGTAGACGAACGCCTTTCCGTGTTTGATGATGAACCTGATTTGAACGATTGGGTGGAAGTGATGTGTGGTGCTGCAATGGTAGTGCTCGGTATTTTCCATCTGATCGAACCCGGAGAACTCGTCAATCCTGACGTTATGCGCTGGTTCGCCGCAGCCGTTGTCGCCGCTGGTGGCGTTTGGGCCGGCCACGGTCTCAAGGACATGGCTGTCAAGGAAGTTCGTCGCTCGATTGCCATTCTCGAAATGTCTGAATCAGATGATGGTCCAGATCATGGATTGATCCGAGATGTATTACTCAACCCAGAGGCTTACAGTGAATTCTTGCTTGAATCCTACGCATCTGCTTGGGAAGATGGCATCATCACCGAAGAAGAACTCGTTGAACTTCGCTCTTTCCAAGAAATTCTTGGCATCACCGAGGAGGACGCTGCAAAGATGAACCTCGAAGCTGCTGTGAAATCCGCCTCCAAAGATGGAACCATCACGGAAGCAGAAGAAGCCCAAATCAAGAAGGCTGCAACCCGTGCAAAGAAAGATGGCGACCAAGTTGTCGCAGACGCCAAGGAAAAGGCCAGGACCAAGTTCTGATCAAACCCATTGACTGGATTCATCGAACATCGCGTGTGCCAGGCTTCGTGCCTTTTTGCGCCGGAGGTGTTCCATACGTGCGCACACCACAAGCATCAACAAGCCGATCCAAGCGATGGTGCCAGCACCATTGATCAATCCTGAAGCATTGCGAAGTTCCAACCCTTGAGGTACATCCGAGGCGTCAAAACCATCCGAGGCCTGGAACCGAACATCCAACAGGTCCAAATCACAATCGCAAAGCGAGACCGATATTTGCTCAGGGAACAGAGAAGATTGGAGCAGAACCCAATCATTCGCGCTAATTGAGGCTGGGCGGGTCCCCCAAGCAGGCACATTCACCGATCCAGTTGCCGGTGCATCGACCATCTCTGTGTCAAGATGAAACACCGAAGAAGTCGGTTCTTCATCCACGACGAGCAACCCTTCCAACATCAATAAGTCGAGCAATAAAGAGCGGCCTGCGAGAAGAATGAAGCGAACAGTTTGCTCCTCCAGCAAGCCTTCATCTGTGGTTTGCACACCACCGCGAGCCACCTGACCAAAGATGGCTTCATCGAGGCGCAGGGTTTCAATTTCAGGCACGATAAGTTGCCACCGTCCGTCGTCCATTGGCCGTGCTTCCTCGACCACGAGGCGAAGTTGCAAACGTTCCCCTGCAAGCATACCCCATGTTGCACCTGTTTGAGTGACAAGCACCTGTTCAGGAACACCAGGGTAGGATGCATCCCACAGTTGCTGAAGGCGCATTTCAACAAGATCATCTAACGTGTATTCTCCATCCAATTGCACTTCGTCAGCTCCAGCCCACAGCGGATGAAGCACCCCTCCGAGGAGAAGAAGGACAACACCCGGTGCGAAAACACCGAACCTCAAGGCGAGGGAAGTTGAATGCCGAAACCCATCTAAACCAAATCCGACCAGTGCTAAAACCGTCATCAACATGTAGGCATAGCCGTGTTCAGTCAAAACGACGGCCCGGCTTTCATCACCCAATGAGGCAGACCCGGCAGGATAAAATGAACTGCCACTGAACCCGCTGGGGTCAAGAGGCCCTAGACCTTCAAACGCCAATTGACCCGTCCATGTGTAGGGTTGGAATTTACCTGCAATTCCACCAAAGCAAAGAGAATATTGCCCCAAAGGTAAGGCCCGCCAACGGTATGTGTTTCGGGTCGAAGTCTCGTCTTCTGAAACGACCACTTCGGGCGCCGGAGCCTCTCGCCCGTTGGGCATGAAGAGGTTCGGCAACGTATGGGGTTGCGCCACTTCAATCGGCACCGCCTCCCAGCGAACCAAGACCCCAATCACCTCATGTTGCTCAACCTCGAACGACCAGCAGTCACGGTCGTTTTCGACAAGTGCACCCTCATGGGTGGTTTCAAACTCGGTTTGCCGAGGCTCCAATTCGCTCGACGGTTCATCCGTATTGCGTCCATCGATGTCCTCAGACCACTCGATGTTTAATTCTAGAAAGGAGTTCCCGCGCATGTGAAGTTCCCATGTGCCTGGCCGATCAAGCACGAACGTGAGCCGCAAGCGAACGGGATCTTCTGGCCAAAGCAGCCGTTGCCCGTTCAGATTAAGCGGTTCATCCACCAGCACAAACGGTTCATTCAAACCCTGACCAGGAAGTGGTTCTCCATCGAATTCCCACTCAGTGACCGTTTGACCCAAAATCAAAGATAGATCAAGCGCCGGGCGGGCTGCACCGGTTGCATCGCCAGTAAAACGGAGGTCGACCTCCATTCGTGCAAGCACGGTTGGTAACAGGGCGAGTTCGCTTTGAGCGGGAGCCATGTCAAACTCGATGGTGACGGTTTTCGGTTGTGCTGGAGAAGCGAACACGCTTTCAGAAACAACTTCTTCACCGATTGGCGTTGGTGAGAGAAGGCAATCATCATCTTCCACGCATGAGAGGTACAGGGAAGATTCGCCGACGGTTACCGATGCTGAAACCGCTGCATAAGGCCCCATAAGTAAACCAAGAAGGAGGGCACTGAACACAACTGGGCAGACGCGAGTCCTCCATGGTGAAGCAGTGCCCATGGAAAACGCTAAACGATTCTGGGCTTGAATTCAATGGTGGTTTGGTTCACTCTTGAATGGCGTTGGGGCGGTCGACAAGCACAGTGGAACATCGACGGCACCGATACCGACCTTTGGATGGTTTCTGACGTGGATAAGTGCGCTCACATGTGGTGCAAAGCCACAACCAGACGGCTCTTTTCCGCCGAAGATTTTCTGTGAATTCCTTGGCGTGCTTTGCAGCAGAACGCCCAGGCCAAGCCCGTTCAAGCGCACGGAAAGTCGAATCGTGCGGCCTGAATCCGAGGGCATGAATGTATTCATGATGGAGCACAAACGCTGCATAAGCACTCCACTCGGGGTCCAGCAACTGAGGGTGGAGGTCGATCACCTCAACGTCCGATACCTGCATTGAATCAAGATTAACACCCCGCTTCCATCGAGTCACGCCGTGCCTTTGTGTGGCGTTTTTCCGAAGCACACCGAGGGGGATTTCTCGGAGGTCATTCACGGGTGCTTCAGCCCAAATGGGCATGTCAATCATGACCTCAAGAACCGTGTCTCGAAGCATATGAAGGGCTTTGGCCGCTTCGGCTTTTGGCCGAACCATACAGCAATCAGCTCCATCGATGGTAGGCGGGATGGCCTTCTTTGACAGCAACGAACAAGCCTTTGCCCGTAGCACAGACCTTACCATTGGCCTCAAGAAGAAGTTCAATGTTCACTCGGTCACCTTCGATGGAGGTGATTTGGCTTGTGATGTGCAGAGGGGTATCGGTTGGCGTAGGGCGACGGAGTTGAACTGAGTAGGATGCCGTAACGGTGCATGGAGGCTCTTTTTCACCGTTCGCGTCCATCAGAGCGACCGCTGCGGTCCAATTGCCATGGCAGTCGAGAAGGGTACCAATGATGCCACCGTTGATCATCCCCGGAAAGGCTTGGTGGTGTGGCTCAGGAGTGTACACCATGGTCAAGCCATTGTCAATGCGATGGCTGTCAATTTGCAGCCCCAACTCATTGGCGGGCCCACAACCAAAACAAATTGAGGAAGGTGCGTATTGCCGTTGAACTCCAAGGTCGCCCATACCCTCCGGTGAACCCCCAAGCACTTGTTTTCTTTGCTGTAACAATGGAAAACAACGCAGTGTTCATGGGGGGTGTGGTGTTGTCATGGACATGGCGGGGAAAAAGGGATCCCGTAAGACAAAAGTTCGTGTGGCTCACGAACTCCCTAAGCGACGACGCAACGCCATCCAGGAAGCAATGAACGCTCACAAACTTGAGGACCGTTCTGACTGGGACCGCAGCGCAGAGTGGGGCAACACCCGATTCTATAGAAAAATAATCAAGCCAGGGACAATGCGGACAGTCTCGTTGCCCTTGCTCGAAACAAACCTTGGCGATCCTTGGCCAATCCCAGTGACAATCCTTCACGGTGCCAGACCAGGACCAACAATCACCGTCCTAGGTGGTGTCCATGGCGACGAACTGACGGGTCCATCGGCGTGCACACACCTGCTTTCAAACGCTTTTACCGACCTTGGAAAGCCACTCGACCCAACTCAAATGGCAGGCACCCTCCGCATTGTCCCCATCATCAATTTACCAGGCTACCGATCGAAATCTCGCTATTTCCCGGATGGAAGGGACTTAAATCGACAATTCCCTGGTGATTTCAAAGGCTCGACAACCCGCCGCGTCGCCGCTCAAATGTGGAAGCACCTCCTCGATGATGCCGATGCCATCGTCGACATACACAGCGCTGGAAGGGGACGTTCAAACATGCCTCAAATTCGTGCTGACCTGGCCCATCCGGGGTCGAATATTCTTGCCAAAGCCTTTGGTATTGAAATCATTCTCGATTCAAAGCCACCCTCTGGTTCACTTCGAAAAACGGCAATCGCCAATGATATTCCTTCCATCACCTACGAAGGTGGTGGTGCCAACTTATTAGACCATGAATCTGTCAACGTCGCCCTTCAAGGTGTCATCAATGTGCTCAAATCCCTGCGAATGATTCCCGGAAACCCCAACCGCCCAAGGTTCCGAATGTTGGCAAGTGGCTCCCACTGGTTGCGGGCAGGAGAAGGCGGATTGTTGGACATGTTCGTCAGTTCAGGGTCCGTGATGCGTGAAGGCGAAGTGATTGCGACGATTTCCGATCCTGCAAATCCCGGACTCACCGTTGATATTGTCGCACCAGAGGATGGTCTGCTCATCGGGGCAGCAACCAATCCGTTCACAGCAGCCGGCATGGCTGTTGGTCATTTCTTACCAATTTCAAGGCATATAGGCCTGCTTCGAGACCAAATTGATGGCAATCGGCGCTTCCTTGTCTGCGGATCCCAAAACGATGCGGTTTGGCGAGAAGAAACTGAGATTGATGAAGTGGCCATCGATGTACAGGGCGGCGGTGTTGATTCAGAATGGGTCGTCTCCAAGTCGACTCAGCATCAACCATCGGATGACACTTTTTCTGAACCTGAAGAAGAAAACGAGGCGTAATCACGCTTCAAAGGATGCAACTGCAGCCTCTATTTCGTCATTGGTCATGTTTCGACGTTGACGCTTAGCCACTTCGAAAAGGTGTGCGACAAGCCCATCTGTTGCTTCGTAGCCGTTTTGTTCCAACCACCAAATGATGTTTGAACGTCCAGCCATGTGACCAATTCGGATCACTTGTTTGAGGCCGAAATCACCTGCTGGAACACCAGAATAGACTCGGTCTGCTAACCAATCATCGCCTTTGCGCATGGCCTTGATGACAGCAGAGGCGTGAACACCTGTGCCTGTTTCGAACGCATCTTCACCGAACACGGGGTAGTTTCGAGGCAATGGAACTTCGATGTATTCGTGGGCTTTCTTGACATAGGCGTCAAGTTTTGTCAAATCATTGTCGATCACTCCCATCAGTTTGAGGTTGACAAGTGTCTGATCGAGTGGGGCATTGCCGGCTCGCTCACCGACGCCCAAGGCCGTGCCGTGAATCACGTCTGCACCTGCTTCAACAGCAGCGATGTTGTTCGCTACGCCAAGACCACGGTCTTGATGTCCGTGCCAATTGACTTCAATCTCATGGCGTTTATAGCCACCATCTTTGATGACTTCTTCATCGATGAAGTTGAGGAGTTTCTTCACACCGTTTGGAGTGACGTGTCCACAGGTATCACAAACGCACAAACGTCGTGCACCGAGTTCCATAGCTCGCAGGTAGATTTGCTTGACATCCTCTGGTTTCGAACGGGTGGTGTCTTCGGTGACAAACATCACTGGCACATCGTGATCAACAGCGTATGAGACTGCTGTTTCCATTGTCGAAAGAAGCTTCTCCATGGTCCAGCCCTCAGTGTATTGACGGATTGGACTGGTGCCCAAAAAGGCGCTTGCTTGGATTGGAACGCCGTATTTCTCTTGCATGGCCACCAAAGGTTCGATGTCGTTCATGAGGGTCCGAACGGCTGCACCTGGCCTGATTTTGAAATCATGATCGATGATGTGCGAGACCATGGCTTCGATGTGCTCAAGATGGAAAGGGCCGGCACCAGGCAGGCCCAAATCGACCTTCTGCATGCCTAATTCTTCCATGAATGTCAACAATTCAATCTTCTGTTCGATGGTAGGATTGCGTGCACTGGGACTCTGAAGTCCATCGCGCAGGGTCTCGTCATCAAACCAAACACCGTGCGGGTGATTTGCTGGATTTCGAGCAATGTCGTAGTCCACTTTATTCCAATCATAAATCAAAGAACGCTCATCCATTAACAATCACCTTGCTGGCCAAACGAGGGCCCGTGCGTTCCACCACAAACGGGAGTCATGTTTGAAGGCGTCGCTGCGCAAGCGTCACTCTTCTTCGCTCGATTGGACGGTCTCAACAGCCTGGGCTGCCTCGAACTCTTCACGGGTAACGACACCGTCGTTGTCCGTATCCATTGCTTCGAATTCGTCTTCAACCAAGATGGATGGAAGACGAGCAGAGAAGATGATTTCATCTGTGAAACCACCCTTGTCTTTGTTCCTCAATTCCATAACCCGTGTTCCCTTCGTTGCCTTTCCGCTGGTGGCTTTGGTCTGGTTAGCACGCACTCGGATCATCATTCCCTTGGAGGTCAACAAGAACAGTTGATCAAGGTCGTCTGGGATGGTGTGAACGCGAACGATTTCATCGCCTTGTTCCTCATCCAACTTCATGGTCAAAACACCATTTGCGCCACGGCTGGTCTTACGGTAACCGTCACGGTATTGTTTGTTCTTCCCAGTCTTTTCATCGAAGGTCGTGTTGCCTTCTTCGTCCACGAGGTCGTGCATATCACCATCACCAAGGCGGCTTCGTTTTGCCATACCGTACTTCGATAGGGTGAGAACAGAGGTCTCTTCATTGGAGGTTGCAATCATGCCAACAACTTCATCGCCTGGTTTTAGACTCATGCCTCGAACACCTGCGGTGACTCGGCCTTGAACCTTCAGAGCAATGGTGACTGTGCCATCGGTGTTGGGTTTGGTTTGACTTGGCTTGAAGCGGCAAGCTCTGCCTCGCTTTGAGACAAGCACGACGTGATCATCGCCTGTCGCTGCACGAACGGCAACGAGTGTATCTGATTCTGATTTGAAATTCAAAGCAAACTTTCCGTTTCTGTTGATGCGGGTATAATCTTCCAACTTCGAACGCTTGACGATGCCTTCGTGTGTTGCAAAGATCAAGTAGTGACCTTCAGGATTTTCTTGAAGTTCCTTCGAAATCGGGAGAATGGTAACCACACGCTCATCGTCTCTGATTCGTTCAATGACGTTCCGGATGTGAGATCCACGGCTCAAACGGCTGCCCATAGGGGTTTCCCAAGCCTTGAGACCGTAAACGCGCCCTTGGTCAGTGAAAATCAACAAACGGTCTTTGCTGAAACAAGTCAAGATGGATTTAGGGAAATCTTCATCTTTGGTCGTGACGCCTTTGAGTCCCTTTCCTCCACGGTTTTGTACCCTGAATGATTCGACTGGTAAGTGGCGAATGTAATTGTCTTCAGACAATGAAATCACAATTGCTCGCTCTTCGATGAGGTCTTCTCTGTCCATTGAGAGTGGCATTGGGTCGATGTAGGAACGGCGTTCATCGCCGTGCCGTTCGACCATTGCATCGAGTTCCGCAAGAAGAATGGTCAGGCGTCGAGAACGGGATTGAATAATGTCTTCCAGGTCGGCGATTTTGAGTTGAAGTTCAGAGTATTCATTCTGAACCTTATCGACATCCAGTCGACTGAGTTGGTACAACCGTCGCTCTGCAATTGCTTTGGCTTGAGGTTCTGTGAACGTAAAGACCTCAATTCCGGGCATGGTTTGTGTGCCCTGAAGAACGCTTTCGAACTGTTCGCGGCTGGAACTTGCTTTACCTGCTGCGATGACATCATCGATTCGGCCCTGTGCTTTGACGAGACCTTCAAGGATGTGAGCACGAGCTTGTGCTTTTTCCAATTCGAATTGTGCACGGCGTTCAATGATGCTTTCGCGATGCTTGACGTAGGTGTCGATCATCACGGGCAGGGTGAGAAGCACGGGGCGCCCATCAAGGATGCCCATCATGTTGGCAGAGTAGGACTCTTGCAAGCGACTTGACTTGAACAGCTGGTTCAAAACAGCATGAGGATCTGCGTTGTTTTTGACTTCAATGACCACGCGGATGCCCTCTTTTGAGGATTCATCTCGAATGTCTCGAATACCAACAACGATCCCTTTGTTCACGAGTTCTGCGATGTGAACAAGCATGTCTGCTTTCTTGACTTGGTATGGAATCTCTGTGATGATGATGCGCTTGCCGTTTTCATCGTCGAGGACATCACAGCGTGAGCGGACGTGGAAACGCCCCTTGCCATGGGTGTACATGTCGATGATACCATCGATACCGTGAATCGTAGCACCGGTTGGGAAATCAGGCCCCTTGACATGTTGCATGTACTCTTGAATCGAAATTTGAGGCAAGGACGTGCTTTCTTCACCAGCCTCAACGATTTTGCTGACGTGGAGATGGATCGCACCTGCGACTTCCGTGAGGTTGTGAGGTGGGATACGTGTGGCCATTCCAACTGCAATTCCATCGCTCCCATTGAGCAAAAGGTTGGGCAATCGAGCTGGCAGCACGGTTGGTTCCTGTTCTGAATCGTCGAAGTTTGGTTGGAAATCAACCGTTTTCTTCTCGATGTCATCGAGCATGTGCTTTGCGATTCGGTCCAAACGGGATTCGGTGTATCGCATTGCTGCAGGCGGGTCGCCATCAATCGAGCCGAAGTTTCCTTGGCCGTCAATCAGTGGGTAGCGAAGAGAGAACTCTTGCGCCATTCGGACCATGGTATCGTAGATGGATTGATCACCGTGCGGGTGGTACTTACCCATGACTTCTCCAACGGATCGAGCAGACTTACTGTACTTCTTTTCAGAGGTATGTCCACCTTCAAACATTCCGTAAAGAACACGTCGATGCACGGGCTTGAGACCGTCCCTAGCGTCAGGCAGGGCCCTGCCGATGATCACCGACATGGCGTAGTTGATGTACGAGGTCTTCATTTCATGGTTGAGTGAATGGTTGAGCACTGTGCCACCTGCCGCAGTTTCTTCGTCTTCTTGGGTCGGTTCAGTATCATCAGATGTCAAGGTTGGTCACCTCCTTAGCGTGGCGTTCAATAAACGCCCTACGGTCAGGAACATCCTCACCCATTAGAATTTCGAACATGCGGTCTGTTGCTTCCGCTTCCTTGACGGTGACCTTCAGCATTGTCCGTGTTTCAGGATCCATGGTGGTGGACCACAATTGTTCAGGGTTCATTTCACCGAGACCCTTGTAGCGTTGAATGCCAATCTTTGTGTTGGGGTTATCGCCGCGTAACTCATCCATGATGACGTCCCTTTCTTCATCGGTGAACGCATAGCGGTTAATTCGGCCTTTGCTCAGTTGGTAGAGCGGAGGTTGAGCGATGTAGACGTGCCCTTCCATGATCGCAGGACGCATGAAGCGCCAAAGGAAGGTCAGCATCAATGTTCGAATGTGAGCACCGTCGACGTCGGCGTCAGTCATAAGAATGATTTTTCCATAGCGCAATTTTTCAGTCTTGAACGACCCTTCGTCGTCTGGATTGTTTCCAACACCGGCTCCGAAAGCCCGGATCATGGTTTGAATCTCATTGTTCTGGAACACTTTAGCGATGTTGTGCTTTTGACGCTCAACGTTCAAGATTTTACCACGCAATGGGAGAATGGCTTGGATACGACGGTCGCGTCCGGTCTTTGCAGAACCGCCTGCAGAATCACCTTCAACCAGGTAAACTTCACATTCATTCGGGTCGCGAGATTGGCAATCTGCAAGTTTCCCTGGCAAGCCGCCACCTTCGAGGACACCTTTTCGGCGGGTGAGGTCACGGGCCTTGCGGGCCGCTTCTCTGGCTTTCGAGGCCAAGAGGGCCTTGTCGACAACCTGTTTAGCGACGTTCGGGTTCTCTTCGAAAAATTCTCCGAGTTTCTCATAAACGATGGTCTGAACGATACCAGTCACTTCACTGCTGACCAGTTTGTCCTTTGTTTGTGATGAGAAGGAAGGGTCAGGGTGCTTGACACTGACCACTGCCGCAAGACCTTCGCGGACGTCTTCGCCCGAAAGAGCATCGCCCTTGAGCAGGTTGCGCTTCTTGGCATAGCCGTTCACGCAACTTGTCAGTGCGGTCCTCAGACCGGTCATGTGGGTCCCACCGTCCTTGTTCCGGATGATGTTGGTGTAGCACATGATGGATTCGCTAAAGGCGTCAGACCACTGAAGGGCGAGTTCGACTTCAACGGGCCCCTTTTCGATCACTTGCTCTCCGATGATGTTGATGACCTCTTCGTGCATGACCTCGCGGCGTTCGTTGAGTTGCTCGACGAACTCGCTCAGGCCACCCGCGTAATGATGCTCCACGACGTGAGGCTCCTCATTGCGCTCATCACTGATTGCAATCATGAGACCTGCGTTTAGGAAAGCGGTCTCTCGCACCCTGGTGTTGATTTGATCGAATTCGAACTCCGTCACTTCGGTGAAAATAGTCAAATCGGGCTTGAAGGCAATGGTTGTACCCGTGCCTTCGCTGGTGCCGACCTCTGCCAATGGTGCCATGGGGACGCCGGCTTCATACCGTTGGAAATAGGTGAGGCCGTTGCGATGGATGGTGACATCCATCCACTCAGAGACTGCGTTGACGGCTGAAACGCCGACGCCGTGAAGGCCCCCGGATACTTTGTAGGAGCTGTTGTCGAACTTTCCACCTGCGTGGAGTTTCGTCATGATGACTTCGGCAGCAGAGATGCCGTACTTTTCATGCACGCCGACAGGAATGCCCCGCCCGTAATCGCTCACGCTAACGGAATGATCGGGGTTGAGGACGATGTCGATCCTTGGCGTGTGGCCTGCGAGGTGCTCGTCCACGGAGTTGTCAACGACCTCCCATATGCAGTGGTGAAGTGCCGTTCCGTCGTGGGGGTCGCCGAGGTACATTCCGGGTCGCTTGCGAACTGCTTCTAGGCCTTCCAAAACTTGGATGCTTGAAGCACCATAATCGTCGCTCATAATTTATTCCTCCAAAGGGGGTGTTTGAGGTGTGGGTTTTTCGGTCGCAGACTGGCATTAAAAACGCCACGAATCGTGGCATAATTTGCGGCGCAGTCTTCGATTTCTGAAACCTCACTTCCCCTAACAATATTACCCTGTGACGAGGGGGTATAAAGGTAGTGCAGAAAACACATCAAACCACCATTTATGGCGTCCAAAAAAAGGGGGTCAGAACCCTTAGAGTTTGTCGTTTTTTGGTCATGAAAAATCAAGGCTTTTC
This sequence comes from Candidatus Poseidoniaceae archaeon, assembly GCA_028822845.1. Classification (GTDB taxonomy): domain Archaea; phylum Thermoplasmatota; class Poseidoniia; order Poseidoniales; family Poseidoniaceae; genus MGIIa-L1. The sequence goes on from JAPKCS010000007.1 coordinate 61,023, forward strand.
GAGACGAGAATTGATTCGATTCCTTGGGAGGGACGGAGCCTAACCATACGAGAGCGTTAAGAAGCGGGCCTAAGTCGGAAAGTTATGGCTGACCCCTTGGTTTGTGTGTCCCTTGAAGGAACAACAGTGAAAGAAATGCTCGATGAAGCAGCACGCGCTGGCATAGCCGGCGCCGATATGATCGAAGTTCGCTTCGACCGTTTGTACCTCAGCCGACCAGAGCCAACTGTCACACAAAATGAAGAAGGAGAGATCACGAAAACCATGCCACCAGCAAGCGAGTGGCCGGTCCGAGACTTCGCCGACATCGATGTTGGAACATCGATCACCTCCCTCAAAGAGGGCATCCCGCTCCCAGTGATTTTTGCCGCTCGCCCAGTGCGTGAAGGCGGCCACTTCTCAGGCGATGAAGACCAGCGAATCAACGTCCTCGAACAAGGCATCGCCTCCGGAGCCACATGGGTTGACCTCGAAATTTCCATCGATGCCGACACCCGTGCAAAACTCATGAAAGCAGCAAAAGCAGCTTCATGCAAAGTCATCGCATCCATCCACGACACCGACAGCACACCAAGTGCAGAAGAAATACAGAACCTCCTCAAAACAAACGCAGAAATGGGCGACCTCGTCAAATTCTGCGGCACCGTCAATGATCATCAAGACGCTCTTCAAATCGTTGAAGCAACCCATGCAATGGTCAATGAGAAGGTCGACTTTGCTGCCATGGCCCTCGGCAACGGTGGCGACTGGGCACGCTTGCACGCCCCCGTCCTCAACCAAACCCTGGTTTACGCAAGCATGCGAAATGAATTCCGACTTTCAGACAAAGGACTCGTCAATGTTCGAGACTTGAGAGAAGCTTGGAACCTCTTAGAATACTGAGCCCTTCAAACATCAAACGGGCTGACATCGTAGGCCTTTGTTGCCTCGACCCCAGGTTGATCTTCAACAGGTTGTGCCATGCTTGGTGGTGAGGGGTTTAGCGCAGGTTCAGCAGGCGCTGGCATGAGTTGCGGCGGCACAGGCATGCTTCCTCCACCAGATTGGTGAGGGGTGAATTGAGGCAACTCTGCAGGACGTTCAAGCGACGGAACGAGGCCATCAGTGGTCTCCTTTGGAGCCAACCCTGCTTTCATGTATTTTGCATTTAGAAGGAAAGGCGCGGCGAGTGCACCCAGCAACATAGCCATGAACGCAAGGGCCACGGTGTAGGAAGGAAGGATCAACGAGCGTTCGGTCGTAATGATGGTCACATCAGCCGCAATGGTGACCCCAGGCGCCTCGGCATCATCGTCATGGATGTTATCCCACGCATCGACGACGATGTAGAAATCTTGCCAGTCACTGCCACCCCAGAGAGGTGAATACACTTCAGGTCGATCAAGATTCAAAGCAAAGTTAACTGAACTCACACGTTCGTATTCGTGGGCATCCCTGTAGGATTTCCAACCCAGTGGATTCCAACTTCGCCATTCAGGTGGGATATCACTCAAGGCTTGTTCAACGTCACCATCACCGAAACAATACCAAGAGGCAGTCTGAGCACATTGGTAGGATGAAGAATAAGAGTCATATTCAGAACTGGTGAGCAGGTAAACATCACCTTCGATTGGATTTGAATCCGTGTCTTGCAACGTGACACAGATCGTGGTTCGATGAAGGGCTGAAAGGTTCAACCTCAGGGAACCAACGCTGTTGTTCCCGATCAGCATGGTTGTGTAGTGACTGGTAGCCAACGGTTCAAGGACAGGCAAATTCCATTGACTTTGTTGATACATCCAAGGCTCTTCTGGCACTTCTTGATCATCAGGTTTGTCCTCTGACGAAGGTGAATCCTCGGAGTTGGTTGACGCCTCTGACTCAGGATAGTACTGCTCATCATAGTAATAATCCCATGAATCGGACCAATGGGGGACCTCTGAAATCCGTTGCATGGTCTCATTCCATTGGATGGCTTGAGTGTCGCCCTGACAAGCATCAGCAGCTTGAACTGGCATTAAAATCGGTGAAGAAAAGACCGCTCCAAGGATTGGAAGCAACAGGAGCATCGTCAGTGAAGAAACACCAAATGATTGCATACTCATGGTCGTACCCATCCTTGCCTTCGTGTGGAGGTTGAAGGTAGTAGCGGTCAGCCGCGTCGACGCAGAGGTCGCACGTAACCACTGTCATCGCTGCGCCGTTCATCCTTCGAGAGGATGCCAGGGGCAGGTGGAGGTGCGTGATGATCCATGCCGAGCAAGCCGCCTTGGCTTTCGACGACTTCGACATCAGCATAGGTTTCAGCAGCTTGTTTTGCTTCATCTTCAAGGTCTGAAGGTTCACGCATGACCAACCAACCAAGGATCAAAGCAACGGCGATCAAAGCAACAAAGGTAGCAAGGTCCGACCCCGCTTCAGCCGTCCAAGTCTTCCACTCTTCAATGCTAAAGTCGGAGAGCGAAGGCGGTTCGGTTGGCGGAGGACTTACTTCGAGTTCGTACAACAGAATGGTGCACATGTCCAAGCCGTCACAGACCTCAAGTTTCAGCGTGTAAATGCCAGGTTGTTCATAGGTGGCAGAAACACGAGTGGCCGATCCAACAAGGGGCTCAACCCAATCATCAGCAGGGTCGCCGTTGGCGTTTTCATCAACTTCGATGTCTAAATCCCAACGCACCAAGAGTGCAGGCTCGAGGGATTCATCCCGGTCAGAAATGGAACCATCATTGACATTTGTGTCTCGGTAAAGAGCGACCCCCAAGTCAACTTCAAGGTCTGAAATGTTGGCTCCGAACGAGTTGGAGTCCTCCGAGAACAATTCATCTGGAATCAAAAGGTTGTGAATCACAGGCGGGTGGTCGACAATCACAGTGAATGTAGCACGGCTAACATCCCCTGTTCCGAATGCATCCCGGACTGTCAAAGAAACCGTGTATTCGCCTGGAAGGGTATAGGCATGCCATGGAGATGGATTGTCATCGATGGGCGTGCCATCGCCAAAGTCCCATGAATATTGAACCAATCCGTTCCAATCAGGCGATTCTGCCTCGAGTGGAATGTACTTCCCCTCAAACATCCGGTCGCCATCTCGAGTGCCGTCGGAGTCAAAGTAAAGCAAAATGTGAGGAGCTGCATAAGTATCCCCTGCTTCATTGAAGGTGCGTGACCACATGTCAGGCATGGTGTTTTCATCAAAGGTCGTGGTGTCAGTGATCATTTCACCATCCAACCAAGCGTCGAGGATTCGAACTGAGATAATCGGAAGAGGGTTCGCCATTTCGATGGTCAAGATGGTCGGCGTGCTTGCCTCACCTGCTTCATCAAAGACAACGAGAATCACACTGTGGATCCCAGGATTGGTAAAGGAATGAGTCACTTGAGGTCGGTCACCAAAGGTGCCATCTGAAAACGTCCAGTTGAAAGTCAAATCAGAAGAATCGCCAACGGTGCCATCTGGATCAAAGGAATCGCGCCCATCGAACGTGTAAGGCGTGTCCACTTGGCCATCTTCAACTCGGAAGTCGATGGTTGAAGAACCCGTTGTGGCCGTCGTCCGTACAATGAAATCACCGACAGGAAGTTGATTGTAAACCATGATGCTAAGCGTCGTGGTCACTGAACTACCATCATCATCGGTGACCATGAGTTCAACCGATTTGAGCCCTGGTGTATCCCATGAGGGCATTGGGTTGGCACTGTTCGAAGTGGTCTGAGTGAAATCATCAGTGCGATCGCTGATGCCACCGTCAAGGTTCACACCTTCGGGGAACGACCAAACATAAGCCACAATCAAACCGTCTTCATCAGTGAACACATCTGGCATGACCAAAGCGGTGTAGGTGTTGGTCGAGAGGTTGTCAGAGAAAATCTGGAATGGAATCCTGTTGTTGACATTCACCACAATTTCCTTGATACCGGTGTTGATGCCGTCAGAGACAGTCAGGGTGAGGTTGTAACTCACGATGGTGCCGGAAATATCGCCCCATTCATGCGCAACGGTGTATGCACCTGTGCCAACATCCCCAGTCCCATCGCCCCAATCCCATGAGAATTCAAGTTGGTCTGAAGGCACATTGTCCACAGTTCGGGCAGCTGAGAAGAGGATCAGTTGGTTGGTGAGGATGTTGATTTCATTTTCAATAACGACGTTGTTCACGGTGATGATTGGCAACGGTGGAGATGTGTCGCTGACGTTGATTTCCATGATGGAGGTGTCCGACCAAGTGTTCCCTTGATCCATCACCCTGAGGGTGACATTGTACACTCCCGTCGTTTCGTAAGCCCGCAACGGCGACTTGAGCCCTGAGGTCATGTTGTCTCCAAAATCCCAAGCATAGGCAACAGGAGCATCGAGGTACGGCAAGGAATTATTGTCAAGGGAAAGGCCCCATGCGTCAAAACCATCGCCGGTGAATTGGACATTCTCCCATGTCTGAGAAGCGTTTGGATCCAAAAGGCCATTGGCGGTCGGTCGCATATTGGTAAGCACTTGAGGTGATGTTGTGATGCTGTCCACCGTGGTGCCAATCATGTCCACCATATCGAGTTTGAAGGTGTACTGGCCATTGAGTGGAGCAGTGAACCAAAAGGATTCTTCTGTGGCTGAACCGCCACCTGCGGGAACTCGCTTGGTCAATTGATCGACTTCAATGCCTGATGCATCCAACACGGTCATGGTCACATCTAGATCTTCGAAAAAGGCATTTGAGAACACTTCGTAATCGATCTGTGCGGTGTCAGACGAACCATCGCCATCCCGGTCGCTTAGGGCCGTGGTGTTGAGGGTAAGGCTCGCTGGTGAGGTGATGCGTGCTGCTTCAATGTCCACCGTTCCTTGTGGATAGGATGAACCGCATGAGGTGTAGTCGCAATCTGCGACTGTGCTAGCGTACCACGTGATGGCCCAAACCTCATTGGTCAAGTTGCCAAAGCCAGGAACGAGGGCCGTTGCAACATTGTTTTGGAAGTTAAGATCGGTGACGGACCAAAGTCCATCAGCCGTTGCTTGACTGACAACAACCCCATCGAATTGACTGACATCTGCTGTAAGGCGCATGGTCAGCGGAGCAGGTGATGCCGAACCCGGTGTGAATTTGAAAGCACGAATGCCCCAGCCTTCGACCGAATGTCCGGTTGAGGACCAAGGGCCACTCCAATCGTCATTGGTGTCGGCTGGTTGAACCCGACAGAACGAACCAGCAGAACAGGTTGGTGTCAAATCGAGATTCGAGAAACCATAGATTCCTTGGCTTGAATCGAGCACAGCAGCGATGGAGAAGTTCGCAAAAATCTCACCCATTGTTCGGCCCAGCATTCCGCTTTGCCCGCTGACTGGAGAAAGTGCCAAGTTTTCGACGCCTAATCCGCCTGTGGCGGAGTCTTGGACCAACTGACGCACAGCAGGACCTCCACCAAGGTGGTCGGCCAAATACATCGTAAATATGAATCCTGCACCGTAATCGGCAAACCTTTGGTTCCACCATCGCACTGAAAGTTCTGAGGAAGCCGTCCACTGGTTCAAGTGGCTAACCAGGGTTGAATCGGCACCAAAACAGAGGTAGATGGCGACATCTGCATTCCCTTCATCAATCCACAAGTTTTCATATGGATCTTGGGCGTTATGGAGCAAGTGTTCCATTTCGTGAGCGAGAATTGATTTGCCCCATGAGAGGGTGACATCTGCATAGTCGACGTACAGTGCTTCCCGTGCATTAGCAAGTGAAGGAGAGAAGTAGCCACCGATGTTGTAGGCACCATCGATGTCATAAATCACAATTTGAACTTGACAGTTATTGTCAACATCAGGCGGTGCAAGGCCTCGGCCGTCGGAGTAGTCTTTCCCGTAATAAGTGGTCATTGTTGGGTAAATGGTGCTGTCCCAAGAAGATGCAAGGTTGTTCAGCACTGTTGAAGAGAGGGTACGACCGGTCTGCACTAAGAAAGCAACCGTGTTGGTGGTTTTTGCCACATAGGTGTCAATCGAGCCACCCGAAGTTGGCACTGTGAGTTGATCGTTGACGGTGTGAGGGTTGCATGCACGCCCAGAGGCCCGAGCCGAGGTCTGAGGTTCGACAACCATGTCTTCTACACCGGGCCGTCCTTGTTCGATCCAGGCGTTTTTGAGGAAAGAAAAGGCTGAAACAACAGGGGCTTCTTCTTCGATCATCAGGTATTCTCGCCCTTCAGAGGGGTCGAAGTCGGCGATGTCACCGATGATGATGCCTCCCGCATTGTAGGCTTCAACCTCGAGGGATTCGTCCGACGAAGCCGCTGCTGGAGTTAAAATTGGAGTGAAGGCAGCGGCAAATAAAATAGCCACCAAGAAGATAGCGGAGTTGGAGCGTGGTTCCGACATTGATGATACCTCAGGCATTCGCATTACTGCTTAACAAATACACGACTTGAAATGAGGTATTTAAGAGTGGGTCTATGAGGCTTCACTAATGCTCACTCGGGCCGACGGTCGTCTTGCGTCACAAAAACACCCGTCAATGGTGTTTTTTACGGCCTTTTTGTTGCTCTCAGTCACCGCATTTACTGCTCAATCCCAAATCCCACAAGAACCCTATGCCGCAGCCGATGCCTGCGTTTTCTTCGATGATCTCGAGTTCAACGGAACCAATGCCAACACCTCAGTTCATCAACAAGTGAACTTCGGCCCAAGAACAACTGGGTCAAATGCTTCGCATGATGTGCGAATGATGATCCATGATGCTCTTTTCCAATGGGATGTCGAAAACCACACGTACACTGAAGACAACCTCACCTTCACCAACGTGGTTGCACGGCATAGCAACAACGCAGTGGATTCAGAGACTCCAAGGATTGTGCTCGTGGCTCATTACGACACAAGGGATGTCGCAGAACGTGATTCCGATCCGAACAGAACGTCAGAAGCCATCCCTGGAGCCAACGATGGGGCAAGTGGCGTCGCAGTCTTGCTGGAACTGGGGCGGCTCATACCGAACATGAACCTCCCTTACCAAATTGAATTGTTGTTCACTGACGCTGAAGATCAAAACCACAG
>JAPKCS010000043.1 GCA_028822845.1 Candidatus Poseidoniaceae archaeon
CCCAAATCCGGACCCATTGGGAGCCTGAAAATTCATACATATCAAAACTTGAACTTGAACCTTCCCAGCCGCCACACATTGCGATATAGTTGCCATCTGGCGACCAAGCGATTGCATTCACTGAACCTGGTGGGTTGGTTAACGTGTAGACTGTTGCCCGTGAAGAAACGTTAACGATATAAAAATCGCCGTTACCTGCAAGTGCAATCAGTTCTCCGTCCGGGGAAAATGCAGAATCATAGAAGCGGTCCTCGCCGTTGGGATTCATCCCACTCCCTGACTTGAGGCCATCAGCGACCTTAATGAGGAAAACTTGACCATTGGTCCCTTGGTTTCCCGAGCGGCCGATCGAGACTGCAACTAAACTGCTGTCGGGAGAGAACTCTACATCGTTGACTAAGTCGCTACCACCGACATCGACGCTGATAGAGCCGTGGACTGAAGTAAGGTTGTTGGTGTAAAAGATATTCATTGTGTCGTCATCGATTCCAGCTGCGACATACATGCCGTCGGGTGAATAAGACACGGAAGTAACTTCCCCGGTAGTAGTGGCAGATCTGATGTTGATGTGGGAAGTTACGTTCCAAATTCGAACAAAGCCATCTTCTGAAGCCGTGACGATAAATTTACCATCGGGTGAAAAATCGACATCGTTGTAATCCTGGCTAGAAGATGCGGTAAACTCATTTTGGAAATTTGGATTCAAAGTTGACCATCCATCATTCAAGTCTGAAGATCCATCACCATCACGGTCGGGACAACCGTCACGATCAACGCTAGAGGTGCCCGCAGACCACGGGCAATCGTCAACGGAGTTTTCGACCCCATCGCCGTCTGAGTCGGCACCCATGGCAATCGGCGTGAGCGCCATTGCCATCATCAGGACGACGAGAAGAAAGCCGTTGGTTCGCCGACGCATGGTATTCCGTTCATTTCGTCATAAAAGGTGTTGTGGTTCTGTTGTGTAAAGAAATGACAGCAAACGAAGCAAGGAAAGTTCACCCAATCAAGGGAAGTCTTGAGAAGGCAGCCCGCTCAGCAAGGGGCGTGAGCGAAGGTCTTCCTAAGGTCAGTGTAGCGGTCTTGGACCGCGTACTGCTCCATTTGAACGATCATGAATCACAAACAGACCGATATGTCGTTGGTCCTGAATTGACTCGGCCCGGTATCGCTGAAGCATGTGCCCAGCACCCACCCAACGTCAGCAGAGCCATGCGAACGCTGCTCAAAGATGGGCTCGTTGAAGAGCACACCCGAAGTGTTCGCGGTGAAGACCGCCGACAAAAAACATGGCAATTAAGCGAACAAGGGCGGCAAAAAGCGACCGAGCGAAACGGTGACTTGAGTCAGACCAAAGTCCTCTTGCGCAACAATGAAGGAGAACTGTTAGAACTTCATGCAGGTGACGCTGCTGCCCGTTTGGAAGCAGATATTTCGCTCTTACAGATCTTGCTTCACGCACAACATGAAGGCGTGCTCACCTATGGCGACATTCGTTTCGGTCGGATCCAACGAACGGATGACCAGCACCCTGCCCCTGGCCGCTTAACAGCGATGACTGGCGCACACGCCACATACAACAATCATCCTCCGGAAACGAGGCCTGTCCACGGCCGTGAAAAGGAAATTGAAGCGTTGCAAACATGGTTCGAAGAGCGAAAACCATGCGCCGTAGTGCACGGCATTGCGGGCATCGGAAAGTCCACCTTGGTTGCCCATTGGTTGCAACAACTGCTCAAAGAAGATCCGTACCTCTCTGTGTGCTGGTACCCTTGTCAACCGTGGGATAGAGCGCTTGGGCTTGCAACGAGTCTGCTCCATCGCTTTGGCATCGACGAATCCCATGACCCCTACAACCTCATCGAGACCTTGCCGTTAAGCCCCGGTGGAAAAATCGATGTTGATGCTTGGCGGCGTCGACTTTTGACGTACCTGACCGATGCTCGCACCATCCGTGAACGCTTCAAGGACGAAGCCGGTGGGCCGCCGCCGTATTGGCTCATCGTCCTCGACGATGTCCACCATATGGAAGAGAAAGCAAAGGATCTGCTCGGGGCGTTGCTCCAAATTGCCAGCAAAGCACCGCTCCGTTTGGTGTTCATTTCACGCACCACGCTCAAGGTCTATGACCGCAGAGACGTCCATACCAGGGACCTTGTCCGAGAGTACCCAATCGCTGGGTTAAGCCTCGAGGAAACGAAGGTTTGGTTGGAAGAATTGGACCACCCATCGAAACTGAAAGCTGATGAAGTTCATGCTGCAACCGGTGGTCACCCACTCGCCCTCGAGTTGCTGGAACTGTATGGACAACCAACGCACGGGGATTGGCTCCGGTTTTTGGATGAAGAAATTCTCGCCTCACTCCCACCTGATGAACAAAACTTGCTCGCAACCTTGGCGTTGGCTGAAAAACCAATGCAATGGGCCACGCTTGCCCAAGCTGTTGGCTGGGAAGGATTGCCTCCAAAGAACCTGCTAAAGCACGGCCTTTTGATCGAATTAGAAGAAGGAATGTGGCTTCATGAAGCGCTTCGAGAGCGCTTGCTACGAGAAGTTGGAGCGAAGCAAGAACAACGAAAAGCCAGCCTAAGTGACTGATTCAAAAGTCGGCGGCGCCCATGTGCTCATCGACCCATTTTAGGACGGATGCTTTTGGCATAGCGCCGCTTTTTTGGCTCACGAGTTTGCCGTTGTTGTAAAGGAACATTGCAGGGATTCCACGCACGCCAAGACGGCCTGCGTTCATTGGATTAGAATCGGTATCGACTTTTGCCACAATGAGTTCACGCTCATCTGCAACTTGAGACAAAACAGGTCCGAGTGCCTTGCATGGACCGCACCATGGCGCCCAAAAGTCGACTAAGACCCAGTTGTTGTCATTAACGGTCGTTTCGAATTCGCTGTCAGTTACCGCTCTCACTTCACCCATTGGCTCACCTTTCCATTCCTCCGGCCCGGACATTATGAGGTTTTGTACGCTGCATCATACAAAAAATTGGACGAAATCCTCATCACAAGGCCCCGCTTGGGATGAACAAGGCGGTCCCATGATTATTGCACCCAGCGTCCTCACGGCAGACTTGGCCGATCTTGCTACCGATTGCCGCGAAGCGCTTGATGCAGGGCTGAACTGGCTGCATCTCGACGTCATGGACGGGAACTTTGTCCCGAACCTCACCTTTGGACCACCCGTGATCAAATCCCTTCGTAAGGCCCTTGGAGACCGAGCGGTCTTCGATGCACATCTCATGATTTCAAACGCAGAGTTGTGCTTCCAGGATTACATTGATGCGGGGTGCAATCACCTTTCAGTCCATGTTGAAGCGACCACGCATCTGCATCGCCTCGTCACGGCCATTCGAGATGCTGGAGCGACTGTTGGCGTGGTGCTGAACCCTGGAACACCCGTGGATGCTGCGCTTGAAGTGCTCTCTGAATTGGATTTGGTGCTCGTGATGAGTGTCAACCCTGGCTTTGGAGGTCAATCCTTCATCCCAGCCGTTGAAAAGAAAATTAGAACCCTCAAAACAGCGATTGATGCGCAAGTTGCCGCAGGTGGACGCCCCGTACAAATTCAAATCGACGGTGGCGTGAAAGCCCACAACATCGCCATGCTCCAATCATGGGGCGTTAGCAATTGTGTGGTTGGTTCAGGTTTGTTCAATGACAAAGCGTCCTTGAGCGAAAACCTTGACGTCATTCATACAGCCCTTCAAGGGTGATGAGAAGGTGGGAGCTTCATGCGCATTTTGCTCGTGTCGTTGTTGTACCCTCTGCCGACAAATGCTGCAAGAGGGACGTTCGTTGCCGACCATGCCCTTGCGCTAAAAAAAGAAGGTCATGATGTCAGGGTGGTCAACACGCTTCCACGAATGTTGCGCTATCAAGAGGCACGCAGGTCGACGCTAACGGGCGTAGCAAAAGCCCCGAAATCATTTGAACACGGTGGCCTCGATGTCTTCGCCCCTCGCTTCACAGCACTGCCAGAACATCCTTTGCCCAGCCTCACCAAATGGAGCATGCGACGGATGGCTCGGCCCATCGAAGCATGGCTTGGCGACTGGCGCCCCGAGACGATTGTATGCCACACGCTGTGGCCAGCAGGCGTGTTGGCAAACCACCTTGCTCGCCGTTGGAACATCCCGTGGAGCGCGGTTGTCCATGGCTGGGACATCGACGTGGGCCTTGATCACAGCTCAGTTGGTGCACATCTCGCTCAGTTAATCAAAGCCCCAAACAGGCTTGTTGCTGTTTCTTCACGGCTTGAACAGCGGGTGCTCGAAGTTGGACGTGAGCCAGCGACGCTCTCGATGATTCCTTGCCATATGGCGGTGGAGGATGAATGGCTCAAACCAATGCGACCGTCCAAAAAGCGCTGGCGAAGATCGAAGTTGGACCTGTTGTTTCCTGCCGACCCTCGACGTCCTGAGAAGAACCACATGCTGGCCCTCAGGTGCGGCGAAGTGTTGGAACACCGCGGTTGGATCATCGGAATCACCACCCTCAAGCAGCAACCCCGCCCCATCGTATGGGATCGTATGCTCGTTGCAGACCTCACGTTGATCACTTCAAAACGTGAATCTGGACCTCTGGTGGCAAAAGAGTCGATGGCATGTGGGACGCCTGTGGTCTCGCTCAATGTTGGCGATGTTGCTGAATTCCTGCCACCGATATGCGTCGTCGAGGAGGCGACTGCTGAGGGTCTAGCCGATGCCTGTGAGGCTGCATTAAAGCACAAATGGGAACAAGGGTTCGATTTGCCAGAACGGTTCACTCAACCGCATGTGATGGCTCAGTGGAACGAACTGCTTCAAGACCTCGTGGCGTGAAAGCGAACAATCCGAGGCCAACAAGGGCGACCAAGGAACCAGCAACGAGTCCGTAACACGTCAGCAGCGACAAACCGAGGCCAAACATCCAATCCTTCCAGCGCTGTTGAAGGTACGTTGGTCCACCTGCCAAACCAACCGAGGCACAGAGCATGAAACCCGCCGTGACGCTCGAGGCTACAGCGGCAGCAAACAAGCCGCTTCCGACCGAGACATCGCTTTGCCAACCGATCAACCAACCGCCGAAAACCGCCGCAAACAGAACGACACCGGCAATGAAGCCGGTGAAATGCCAGGGTTTAGGTCCGGCTTGAAGAGCGGTGTAGGTCGGCGTTGCGAGCACTGTGCAACACCAACCAAACAGCAGCACCATGAACAGTTGAACCGCTGAACCTCCAAGGCTTCCATCCGTGTATTCAAGCGGAAAAGCGACGGGTAAAGCAAACCACACGATGGCCGCACCACCATACAAGCCATACGGAAGCAGAGCAAAGCAAAGATCGAGCGACCGGTTCATCTGTTTGTTGAATTCAATTGGTTCATCGCGCCGTTCGCCCAACAAAGGCAACAAAGCCGCACGCATGGCTTGTGGAATCACCAGGCCTGCCAACCAAGCAAGCTGAGCGACATGGAACAACGCTGCTGTGTCGAGCCCAAGCGTGGCCCCGAGGATGAACTTCTCGATGCGCACCACATAGGGAAGAACGCCAAGGGTAATTGCGAACGGAAGTGCATGCAAGAGAAGAGAGGTGTTCGATGCCCACACTTCACCCAACGTCCCCTCCGCCTCTTGTCGCGCATGGGGTTGAAGCACGCTCTTTGACCACCACAGTGACGCGGCTAACCCGACCAAGGCGCCGATGAAGAACGACAGAGCAAACATCGTCACGGAATGTGAACCCAGCCAAAACAATACGGCATAACCGACCACAGTTACGCCGCGTTCTGCTAATTTCGTCAAGGCTTCAAGACGCGCTTCGCCTCCAACTCGAAGAGCCGTCCGAGGCGCATAAGATGCGATATGAAGCAGAGCGATTCCTGCGCAAAGCATCAACAGCGGAGCGTTCTCGCGCCATGCCTCATCGACAAACGGAGTGAACACTGCTGCGAGAAGAAGAAACGGAAGCAACGCCAATGCTTGCAGGCGATAAATTCTGAAAATACTCGGCCACACACGGTGCAAGGCCTTGGCCCCATCGCGTGCAAGAAGTGTTGGTAGACCCAAATCGACGATTAAAAACAGCGTTGCAAATGCATCGAATACGATGATGAAGAGGCCAAAGTTCTCGGTGCTCAGCGCTCGCGTCAGCAACACTTGGCCAAACAAGGCAAGGAAGACAGCGAGAAGATCAGACCCTCCAAGCCATGCCGAATCCCGCCCCATCTGGGGTTTGCGGGGATTGGCCTGAACTGAAACCGCGTCCATGTGACTTGGTGACTTCCCCAGCCCTTCAAGCATCGCTTCGAAGAGCGCAGGTTCAAAGCCATCAACACACAGGACAAGATGAGGCGTCAGTATGGTCAGCAGTGAATGGGTGGAAGCAGAAGTGCGCAAAGCTGTGCCTGAGGCAACCATCGAAGTCGTTGACCTCCACGGCTCTGGCGACCACTTTCATGTGCGAGTGATCTCTTCAACTTTTGATGGAGTGCGTCCTTTGCAACGTCAAAAGACAGTTCTGGCCGTCATGAAACAACACATTCCTCACCCCGTTCATGCGCTTGACCTCAAGTGCATGACGCCCGCTCAGGCCGAGGTGGCCGGCGACACAGCATTCGACCCCCATGGGGGCGGACAAGGCGTGCACATACGCCGAATCAACAAAATCAAAAAGGAGTGAAATGAATGGACTGGACACCTGAAGAATTGCAAGCAATCGTCGATGAACACGCCCTCGTGCTGTTTATGAAAGGCAACCCAAATGAACCTCAATGTGGTTTCTCGAGCCGCGCTGCACAAGTGATGCAACAATTCTCTGAACAAGTCGACGAGCCTTTTGCCGCTGTCAATATCCTCAGCGACCCTCGCGCCATCCCCTCGGTTTGCGCCTGGTCCGATTTCCCAACCATGCCTCAAGTGTTCATCAACGGTGAACTTGTTGGTGGGTCTGACATCGTTCTTGAAATGCTCCAAGATGGCAGCATGAAAGAGATGTACGACGCTGGCCGTACCGCCTGAACAACACCTTGTTCATTCGTGCTTGAGGGCCTCAATGATCATTGACGCTCCGTCTGCTTTGGTGACTCTGAGCCATGGCTCCACGACTGCAGTTTCATGTTCTTGCTTGAGACGTTCCACGCCACCACCGCTGATGTTGAGCACGGTGCATGATGATGGTTCGACTTCTCCAGAAGCTAAAGCTTGCTGCAAACTTGCTAATGCCACTGCGCCTGGTGTCATGATGTCGATGCCTTCGATGGATTCGTACAGGTCCTTTGCAACCATAGCAACCTCGCGTTCGACCACGTAGGTTTGACCGTTGGATGCTTTGAGAATGTCGTGGACCGCTCCGACTTCGCCGTAAGCAGGACCTTTGTTCATCAAATAATCTGAATAGACTTCGACGTCATGCAGCGGGTAATCTTCGGTTATCAAATGGTCTCGCTTTGCTTGCCACGCGTTGTGAATGGGGCAATGCTCTACGTTTTGTGACAAATGCTGACGGGGTGCCGGCCCTTCAAACTGACCTGATTCAATCAAGCGGTCTGCCATCTCATGCACACCGATCGGACCGGGTCCACCGCCGATGCCTTGGAAATAATGATCGGGTAACTGACCGATGGCAAAAGCAGCATCGATCAGCAGTGAGCCGATGCCGTCTCGGCGAGCGACGTTGTGGACGCTGCCTTCCATTTGCCAGCCAGTGAGAACCTTAGCGATGCCTTTTGCAACCGTTTGAGCGTCATAGTAGTCGCCGTCTTCAACCACAACCACCTTGACCGAATCGGTTGGGTGGCCGGCTTTGGTCCATATTCGGTGCCCGTGATCTTTGCCGACCACCACGATCAACGGCATGTTATCGAGACCGCAGAAGTGGGTGAACCCGCGCGCCGTGTTGCCGGCACTCGCACAGATGAGACCTGTGCAATTGTGGTCACGCAGGCGCTGGATGGTTGGAACCGCTTCCATGTCTTTGAAACTCCCAGTGGGGCATAGGCCCCCTTTTTCAGGCCAGTAGCCATGGAATGTCACCCACAGGTTGGTCATGCCGATTGCTTTACCAAGAGCTTCTGCCTTGTAGGTCGTGGTTCCAGCAACATAGTCATTGGAGGTTGAGGTTGGGATCCAATCGAGGTACTTCCAAACGCCTTCAAGCGGTTTGATTTCCATTGGACCGTTGAACATGGCGCGCAAGAGCGCTCCGTCGGTGTGATGCAATGTGTAGGCGTCCTCAATGATGTCCCCGGTTCCGAGGCAACGTAGTTTGTACTTCATTGGTGGTTCACCAGTGGCTTTCCAACGGCAAAGGTACTCCAACCCAGGCTCTGTAATGCCTCGAGATCTAACACTCGGCGCCCATCATAGACGAGTGGGGTTCGCATGCTTGAGAGAAGGTTGGCCCAGTCGAGGGCAAGACAGGCTTCGTGAGCGGTGACGAGCACGGCCATGTCGTAGCCTTGGGCGCTTTCAATATCAGAGACAGCGACAACGCCCTCGGGGAACATGTCGTTATCGAGGTGTGGATCCCATGCGCCAACCGTGATGCCTTTCGACATCAGTGTTTCAGCCAGAGGTTCTGCAGGCGTTTCCCTTGGATCGCCAACTTCTGCTTTGTAG
This sequence comes from Candidatus Poseidoniaceae archaeon, assembly GCA_028822845.1. GTDB lineage: Archaea > Thermoplasmatota > Poseidoniia > Poseidoniales > Poseidoniaceae > MGIIa-L1. Next base: position 8,605 of record JAPKCS010000043.1, read on the forward strand.
GACCAGCCAAGCAGCAGCACCTTGGCGTCATCGGCCGGTACTTTTGCATTCCACATGATGTCGCTCAGTACGCCAGCGACGTGGCTTGGCATCGAGCGGTTGACGGCTCGTGCTGCGGTAATGAGTCCTGCAGGTACACCGACATCGGCTGCTCGTTGAATCATGTAATAGGGGTCAACAGGGATGCAGTGACCGCCAACGCCGACGCCGGGCGTGTAGCGGTGGAAGTTCCACTTTGTCGCTGCTGCAGAAAGAACATCTTCGACATCGACGTCAAGGGCGGGAAATATTCGAGCGAGTTCGTTGACGAGGGCGATGTTGATGTCGCGTTGCACGTTTTCGATGACCTTCGCAGCCTCGGCAACTTCGAGTTTACCGACATAGCGGACGTCTTCTGAGGTTAATTTCTGATAAAGAGCGACCAATGCAGCGCCGACTTCAGGGTTTGAACATCCAATGACGCGAGCCACTTGACGCACCCCGTGAGCTGGATCTCCAGGATTGAAACGCTCGGGGCAATAGGCAATTTCCAAATCTTCACCAATCACAAGACCCAATTCTTCGATGATCGGATGCCATGTTTGGGCGGTGACGCCAGGATAGACCGTTGATTCGAGCACGACAATCGTGTTGGAACCTTTTGGAATGGCTTCAAAGACATCTCGACCAGCA
>JAPKCS010000044.1 GCA_028822845.1 Candidatus Poseidoniaceae archaeon
TGCCCACCAACGTTGAACAGCGCATCGGTGATCTGACCCAAACTGGCGACCTTCACGGTTTCCATCAATTCTTCAAACACGTTGCCACCAAGCCGTGCAACTTCCTGCAACTGCTTGAGCGCAGCCTCGGTAGCGTCTGCGTCTGAGGTTTGTCGATTGGTCACACGGGCCAGGCAATTCTCCTTTTCTTCGGGGGTTGCTCTGGCCAATTCCATCTCGAAATCATCAGCAGCTGATTCATCGAACACCTGAGCGTTTGGATTCTCGAAGGTGTTCACGCCAACAATTGGCAGGGTTCCGTCGTGCTTGAGATGCTCGTAGTACATTGATTCATCCTGAATTTTACCACGCTGGTACATGGTTTCCATAGCGCCAAGCACGCCACCTCGGCGGCTGATTGCCTCGAATTCTTCCAAGACTGCAGCCTCGACCAAGTTGGTCAGCTCATCGACGATGAACGAGCCCTGCATTGGATTCTCGGTCTTCGTCCAACCGCTTTCCTTGTTGACAATGAGTTGAATCGCCAGTGCTCGGCGAACGCTTTCCTCGGTTGGCGTGGTGATGGCCTCATCGTACGCGTTGGTGTGGAGGGAGTTTGCGTTGTCTTGGATCGCAAGCAAGGCTTGCAGTGTTGTGCGAATGTCGTTGAAGTCAATCTCTTGAGCGTGGAGCGAACGTCCACTCGTCTGAATGTGATACTTCAATTTCTGAGAGCGCTCATCAGCCCCGTACATGTCCCGCATGGTGATCGCCCAGATGCGTCGAGCGACTCGGCCGATGACCGTGTATTCAGGGTCAAGACCGTTCGAGAAGAAGAACGACAAGTTGGGTGCGAACTTGTTGATGTCCATGCCTCGGCTTCGGTAGTATTCGACGTAGGTGAACCCGTTCGCCAAAGTGAGGGCGAGTTGCGTGATTGGATTTGCACCTGCCTCAGCGATGTGGTAGCCTGAAATGGAAACCGAGTAGTGGTTGCGCACACCGTTGTCGATGTAGTATTGCTGAACATCGCCCATCAGTTTGAGGGCGAAAGGCGTCGAGAAAATACAGGTGTTCTGCGCTTGGTCTTCCTTGAGGATGTCTGCCTGAACGGTGCCGCGAACGGTTTGCAAGGTGCGGGCCTTGATTTCAGCATAGGTTGCTGCGTCCACAAGTTCATCGCCGCGTCGGCCAACTGTGGCCAATCCGAAGCCGTTGTGACCTTCAGGCAGGTCGCCGGTGTAGGCGCTGTCCAGCAGGTTGAGTGGCTTGCCCTGTTCAGCAAGATGCGCTTCGATTTGTTGGTCAATGGCTGCGTTGAGGAAGAACGCCAGAATCATCGGCGCAGGTCCGTTGATGGTCATGCTGACCGAGGTGTTTGGATTGCACAGATCAAATCCAGAATAGAGGCGCTTGGCGTCATCGGTTGTTGCGATGCTGACGCCGGAATTCCCGACCTTGCCCCAAATATCAGGGCGTCGTGCAGGGTCCCGCCCGTAGAGCGTGACTGAATCGAACGCAGTTGAAAGTCGAACGTAGTCCTGGCCTTGGCTCAGGTAGTGGAACCGACGGTTGGTCCGTTCAGGTTCGCCTTCACCAGCGAACATGCGCGCCGACAGTTCGTCGGTTCGCTTGAACGGGAACACGCCAGCGGTGTAAGGGAAATGACCGGGTGCGTTTTCCTTGGTGACGAAGTTGAACAGTTCCCCATCATCGGCAAAGGTTGGCAAAGCCACACGAGGGATGGCAGAATGCGCAAGTGATTCAGTGGTCGTCTGCACGGTGAATGGCTTGCCACGCACATGGTAGGTGAATTCGCCAGTAGCGTATTGCTTAGCCAAGTCACGGAAGGCAACGAGGCGTGCTCGTGCATCGGCAATGGTTTCGAGGACTTCATCAATTTGTTCTTGCAGGTCAGCAGCGACCTTGCTTGCTCCACGCTCTTTGGCGTGGGCAGCTGCGGTCTCGAGGTGTTGGCACAAGCGCAATTGTTCAGCGACTGCGTTGTTTTGAGCGTGGTATTCACGAACCTTTGCTGCAATTTCTGAAAGGTAGGCGATGCGTTCGGCAGGGATCACGCCTTTGCGTTCACCCATGGCGTCGATTGGCTCTGATGCCTCAAAGTCGAGCATGATGGCTAACTTTTGCCACAATCGATCAACGCCACCGTCAGCAAATTGGCTGGCAATGGTTGCGACGACGGGCAGTTCTTCATCCGCAACATCGAACTTGTTTCGGTTGCGACGAACCTGCTTTCGAATGGCTCGCAAAGCATCTTCGCTGCCTCGCTTTTCATACTTGTTGAGGACCACAAGGTCGGCAACATCGAGCATCTCAATCTTTTCGAGTTGAGTGTGGGCACCAAACTCTGCAGTCATGACGTACAAGGAACGGTCAGCCACTGAAGTGATGGCGTCGCTGCCTTGGCCGATACCGCTTGTTTCACAGAAGATAAGGTCGAAGCCCACGGCCTTGGCCACATCGATGGCTCGGTCGAGGTTCGCACTGATTTCAGAACCAGAGCCTCGACTGGCAAGGCTGCGCATGTAGAGGTCATTGTTGGAAAGTGAATTCATTCGAATGCGATCGCCAAGAAGTGCACCACCGGTTCGCTTTCGTGTCGGATCGACGCACAGCAAACAGACTTTCTTTCCGGGGTTATCCCGTTGAATGCGCAGCATCAATTCGTCCAAGAGGCTTGATTTTCCAGCGCCACCCGTTCCGGTGAATCCAATCACTGGTACATCTTTAGAAGAAGAACGGCAGGTTTCAAGCGTCGCTTTGAATGTAGCATCGTCAGCAGATTCTGACAAGGTGAGCAACAACCCAACCTTGGCCATGTCTTCAGGTGTGACAGGACCATCCAAACTTGCCAGGCGCTTTTCTGCAATGAGATCGACTTCTGCCGCTTGGCCCATCAAGTGTTCAATCATACCCATTAAGCCCATGCTTCGTCCATCGTCGGGCGAATAAATCTTGGAAATTCCAGATTGATGGAGGGTGCGGATTTCTGGCGGTGTAATGGTTCCGCCACCGCCGCCAAAGATGCGTACATGCTCGCAGCCAGCCTCATCGAGCAGTTCTCGAATGTAAGAGAAGTACTCGACGTGACCGCCTTGGTACGAGGTGAGAGCAACGGCGTGTGCGTCTTCTTGAACGGCACAATCGACCACGGCCTTTGCCGACTGATCGTGGCCCAAATGGATCACTTCAGCGCCCGAGGATTGAATCAAGCGGCGCATGACGTTGATGGCAGCGTCGTGGCCGTCAAACAGCGAAGCTGCAGTGATGACACGGACCGGACCTGTCGTCGTTTCAAACACGGGGTCTTCATCGGCCATGCCGATGCCACGGGCTGTTGGTTCATCAAATCAGCCCTCGGGCAAAAACCGGTCAAACTTGAGAGACTTCGTCCTCTGCCAAGGGCGGTAGGCCCTTTTTGGCTCGGATGTAATCGGTGTAGTTGCCGTAATAGACGGTGACAATTCCATCTTGCAGTTCCCAAATACGGTTGACAACTTGGTCGAGGAACCAACGGTCGTGAGAGACGGTGATGAGCGAGCCTTCGTAGCCGATGAGCGCTTCTTCAAGCGTGTCTTTGGAATCCATGTCCAAGTGGTTGGTTGGTTCGTCCATCAACAAGAGGTTGTTTTCTTCGAGAAGAAGTTTGAGCAAAGCGACACGGGCCCGTTCGCCACCTGAAAGTTGGGAGAGTTTTGTGGTCACTTGATCGCCCGTGAACTGGAAGCGACCAAGAGCAGCACGAATGTCCCCATAACTGAAATCCGGTCTCAATTTCTGAATTTGCTCAACTGCGTTCATGTTGAAGTCAAGGGTTCCGTGGTCTTGGTGGAAGTATCCAATTTCTGCACCCGGTGCTAAATCTCGTGTTCCACTTGTCAACTTCTCATCACCGTTGATGAGTTTCAGGAGGGTGGTTTTCCCTTGGCCGTTTCCACCGACAATGCCAATCCTGTCGCCCTTTCGGACTTCCAAATCTTGGTTGTTGAGCAGCGGGCGGTCGAGGCCTTCGAAGATCTTGGTGGCTCCGTCCATTTGGAACACATCCATGCTTGCCTTGTCGGTGGCTTCCAGTTGCAGAATCAGTGGCTTGCGCTTCTTTGGAACTCTGGCCCGGAGGATTTTGAGTTCCTTCTGCATGCGTTCAATCATCTTCTGCTTAGCAGAGATCGATTTGTCGAACTTGTTGGCCCGCTTCATTTGCTTGAGTGCACCGGTGGTGGCGGCGATTTTCTTTTCCACCGTGTGAATCATATCGCCAAGGGCAGCCTCTGTTGCGGTCTTTTGTCGCAAAAACTGACTGTAATTCCCCTTCCAAGGCCATGCTCGAAGGTTGTCCACTTCCACGATGCGGGTGCACACTTGGTCGAGGAAGTAACGGTCGTGGGAAACGATGAGTTGAGCGCCTTTGAATTCCTTAAGAAAAGCCTCGAGCCATTCAGTGGTTTCAATGTCCAAGTGGTTGGTTGGCTCGTCCAAAAACATCACATCGACAGCTGCTAGGCCGACCAGTTGGCGTGCAAGTGCGAGTTTTGCTTTTTCACCACCAGAAAGTTTGGACACTTTCATGTCCATTGGATGCTTGTCAAGACCGAGGGTGGTCAAGGTCGCCTTGGCAATGTTGGCAACGTTTCCGCCACCGCTCTCTCCGAGGGTTTGTTGCAACTCACTGTAGCGTTCCATGACCCCTTCCCAATCGCCATCATAGAAACTAGGCTCGATCATTTGCGCTTCAATGGATGCAATTTCCTCTTCCAATTCTTGAAATTGCCGTCCTTTTCGACCGAGTTCTTCTTCGATGGTTGAATCAGAATCCAGGTCTCGAATTTGTGTGAGGTAGGCGATGCGGATTCCAGGGGCGTATTGCACTTCGCCAACGTCTTGGGATTGCTCACTGATGGTGTTGAGGAGGGTGGTCTTTCCTGCACCGTTGTGCCCGACGATACCGATGCGGTCACCGTCTTGAATGAGGAGGTTGATGTCAACCAGAACATCGACTGGACCGAAGCTACGGTCAACGCCTTCGATGTTGATGAGTTCGCGTGCCATGTTCTCCCCGTTTGTGCGCCCCTGTGCACCCCTCATAAACTCCATGGCCCAATAAATGCCGCTTTTTGTCTTGGAGTGGTTTATCCACCTCCGCCAACAACGCTCTTGCATGGGGCGCAATCGATGGAGTCCTGAGCGTCAACGAACGCTCAAGGAAGCAGATTGGATCGTGGGATGGCTGCGCCAAAATGGACCCGCAACCACGCGAGAAATCGTCGTGGCTATGGAAGGGCAGCAACTGGAAGTCCGTGCCCATGTGTTGAGCAAAGCCCTCCGCCGTTCACCTTTCATTGTTCAATGCGGTCAGCGAGAGGTGGAAGGAGCCAGCCTCAGTGTTTGGGACTTCGATCGCAAAGAAGACCCCGAACATCCAGTCAGTCAAACTGAGTGAACACGCTTGCTCGTCCCTTTCGTTCGAGGAGCATCTGATTGTACTCAATCTCGGTTTGTTTTCGCTCTGCCAGTTCATGGCGCATACCGGGGGAACTGAGCACACAGACAATGAGCCCAAGACCAATTCCAACGGGGACGCTCAACAGGAGTGGGATGCCGAGAACAATGGTGTTGAGGACGCCCATGCTGAGGCCAACTGCACAGCCAATGCCCAATGGTTTTTGCATGATTTTAGGCAGCAAAGGTGGTTCTTTCCGAGGTTGTGATAAATCGATGCTGACCGAGGAACGTTTGTTGTTCTCAGTTGCAATCATTGTAAACCATTTGTCGCGGCGGGTTATAATATAATCGCCGGCGACCCGGTATCCAACCATAAACCTTCAAACAGGGCGCGAAACCGCAGGTTCTTCTTGACATGTGGCCAAGTTCCGGAAATGTCCGAATCAGATGGCGTCGATGGCGCCTTGATGATGGGCTTGCAAGTTTCGCAGCTTCACCTTCATTGATGGCGTCAACATATCGTTGTCAGTGGACCATTCAACAGGATCCAAAATGAGTGTTGCAGCAACTTCGTAACCCTTCCAAACTGGAGACTTCATGTTGTTCGCCTTCAATTCATTGAGCAACCAGGAGGCTGTTTCAGGTCGTGCGCAGATGTCAGCGTCGCTTCCAGAGACATCGACTCCAGCACCAGAGAGCGCTGGTTTGAGGCTGTGCATGTTCGGGTGAACGATCAAGTATGTTCGAAGCATGTTTCGCCCGTCGAGAACGGCTTGTTCCACAAACGGAGAGAGTTTCAGGTTCTCTTCAAGTGGTGCAGGTGAAACGTATTTTCCATTTTCAAGTTTGAATTGGCTCTTGACTCGGCCGGTGATAGCGAGGTAACCGTCGGTGAGTTTTCCAAGATCGCCAGTGCGGAACACACCAGGTTCAATGATAACTTTCTTTGTGGCTTCTTCATTGTTCCAGTAGCCCATCATAACGTTTGGTCCATGGACGATGATCTCGCCTTCTTCTGGTCGTTCTGGATCGTCCCATGCATTGGTGTCGATGGTGACCTTGACACCGTTGGCCACTCGGCCAACACAGCGCAAGCGGGACATACCGGGTCCAGCCCAGCCATTTGCGGAAACCAAAGGTGAGGTTTCAGTCAAGCCGTAGCCTTCATAGCAACTGAATCCAACCAACTGAATGAATTCTGCAACATCTGGTGAGAGTGCAGCAGCACCGGACATACAGAAGCGAATGTTGCCTCCGAACCGTGCCCGTACCTTGGACCAGATGAGCTTGTCGTAGAACTTGTCGAGCATGCCTTTTGGAGGGACTGCGTCACATTCAACGCCAGCCTTGGCAATTCGCTTAGCAGCGTGCTTGCGGGCTTTTCCGGAGAGGAAGCGCTTGACCGGTGATGCAGCAAATTGGCTGTTGACACGGTCGTAGAACTTGTTCCAAACACGAGGCACTGCCAAGAGCACTGCAGGCTTGATCTCGATGCATTCATCTGCGATTCGAGTGAGGTCGGAAATCAGGTTGATGTGGACTCCACAGCGAAGCATCCAGTGCAAGTCAAAGGTGCTTCCAAAGGAGTGAGCCCATGGTAAGAACGCAGCGTTTTTGTCACCGACATAGATTTTGAAAGCAGATTGTACGCACAGAATGTTGGACAGTGTGTTCCAGTTGCTGAGCATAACACCCTTTGGGTTTCCTGTTGTTCCCGAGGTGTAGATGAGTGTGTTGAGCGCAAAAGGATCGTCTGCTATTTCGAAGGTGTTCTCTGAGGAACGACCTGCAGCGACAAACTCAGTCCACGCGTGAACGGGGATGCCTTCTGGTGGAAGTTCATTGGCGGGTTCTTCACCCATCAACAAAATTCCAGCGCTTGGCCAACCACTTGCGTCAGCGGGGAGGTTCGCAACAAGTTTGTCGAGAACACCTGGGTTTGCAACAGCCAGCAATGTTGGTGTGGAGTCTGCAAGAATGTACGCCCACTCTGCACCGTGTTGGTGCGTGTACATGGCGGTGTATGCTGCTCCAATGGCGTTTGCTCCATAGGAAAGAGAAGCCCATTCAACGCTGTTATCGAGGATCAAAGCCACTCGGTCACCGGTTGAGATCCCAAGGTCGGAGAGTTGTTGAGCGACCGCAGTCGACAAGCTTCCAAATTCATCATAGGTCACGTGGGTGCGGGGCATGCCTTTTTCGGGGATGTATCCAAAGCAATCCTTTGGTCCGAAGAGGCCAACGCTCGTCATGAGCATTTGGTACAGTGTTCGTGGGTCATCGCCTTCAGGTTTTTTCCATTGTCGGTCGGCGGGCTGTTGTTCCCATGCCATTTGCAGTTCTGCCATGAACAGTAAGTGTTGCATTAAGCACTTGAAAGGTTCGCCGGTTTTCGATGGACGCTTATCGTGCATTTCGTTGCAAACAAGCAACGACGTTTTCCCGCCAATCTTTCCCATTATTCTTGTTCGCTAAAGGGCTTGCTGGGCTTGGGTGCCAACACGTGTCGATGGTTATTTCACGCCCCGAAGGGCTTGTCCCAGCCCCGGTCTTAGAAGCATTGAGTGCCTTTCTCGCTCGTTGTTCCGCATACTTTCCAATCCCGATGATGCAGGTGATGCCAAGGATGTCAACCACTTCCCTCAGGTGCTCATCGCAGGCTTCGAGAACCGGAGCAATCACAGCAGCAGGCACGTTGTTGGGTGTGATGTTTTGGCCCCGTTCCCCCAACAGCAACAACGGGCAGTGATTGACCACGAACAGGTGCTCAAAGGTGGATTTTGCAGATCCATAATGGTCTTCCATCAAGTTCCAAATGCGGGTTCCTGAAACTTCTTGTCGTTCAAGCCCCATGCCTTCTATTGGCCGTTTTGGATGAGCATTCGCTGGTGTTTCAAGGATTCGTGCTTCAATTTCAAGGAAGTCACGAGCGACCCCCGTAGCACCAAACGGTACGCCAGTTTGTGCCATGCCCCACGGTCCGGGGTTCATGCCGAGCAGCAGCGTTGTAGCGCCGAGGCCGCCCCACTTCTCGAGGTACTGCACATGATGAGGCCAGGCGTAATTCAGAGGATTGGTTGCGTGTTCAACACTCGATTTTTTCTCAAGCACTGGAATGGCTGCATCACAGATCGCTGAAAGGCGTTGGGCTGCCTCGATCATTGACTCAACAACGTCCATGCGTTCAAAACGAGTGGAGGCCGTACATGAGCCTATTCTTCATCTTCACGTCGAATGGCAATGAAGAATCCTGCACTGATTGCAACAGCAGTTCCAACCATTCCAATCGAAGGAATTGGGGTGCCACCATCTGTAATGGTTCCATTCTCATCAACGCTTAATTCCATGCCGTCACAAGCCGTTCCAACGCCATCATTGTCGCCATCAGCTTGGTCTG
>JAPKCS010000008.1 GCA_028822845.1 Candidatus Poseidoniaceae archaeon
TCATCACAGTTTCCTGCAGTGTGAAGTTTTCGCGCCTGCTGCACCCCGTAGGGTCTGGATTCGTGTCTCAGAATCCATCTCCGGGCTATTGCTCCCACAACCCGTACGCGTCGATGGCTAGGAGGTCCGTTACACCCCCTACGACCTGATACGCCGCAGACCCATCCTATGCCGTGACCTTTCAACCACACACCGTTCCAGGCGTTGTGATCTATCCGGTATTATTCTCAGTTTCCCGAGGTTATCCCAGAGCATAGGGCAGGTTATCCACGTGTTACTGAGCAGTTTGCAATGAATCTAATTCATTCTACTCGCATGGCTTAATCGAACTCCAAAAGCGGTCGCCTCTGGCAGGATCAACCAGATTTCTCTTGTTATGATCCTTGGGCTACTTGTCGCTGAAATTCATTTGAATTTGCTGTCCTAAAAAAATTGGCGAGAGTATAATGCACTAATGCTTCTTGCACAAATTAATGCGTCATAATCTCGATCACCTACCTGACTCTGAGCGAGCTTCCGTGGAGGGAAGGGTTCTCAGAATCGCAATCGCTTCGGCTCCACGTGTCAAGAGGATGGCGGCTGTCATCGTCCTAGGACTCTGCCGCCAACGCCGTTCTTAACTACGCAAGCAACTTGGCCACTCACCTCCCCTATATCAAGATAACCGACAGGTTCGGAGGGAGAAAAAAGGCTACTGCGCCCCAAATCCATCCGGCAAAAGGCGCAGATAAGGGGGAATGATTCTAAAACGGCCCCGAACCGGGCCTAAAAGGCGATTTCGATACAGAATGAGGGCTTTCTGGGTTCGAGCATTGCAACCATCTTGATCATCAGAGGGGGCGGCCCCTCGCAAAGGGCCAGAGAGAAATGCACGCCTATGGAAAAGAAGCACGCTTCGAGAAAGGGAAAAAATGTTTCATCCTTCGGTCCCAGCATCTGGGGTGGCCTTGAATGAGGTTGGGCAGGTATTGACTCCGAACACTCGATAGAATGGGCACCATCCAAACACAGAGGTCATGACGCTCCAGGCACCAAAGAGGAGGAAGACAACTTCCCAACCTGCGCTGGCCACGTAATCAAAGAGAACAACACCAAGTCCAGTGGACAAGCGTGTGACACGATCAAACAGACCAATGTTCATGTGTTGTTCCTCTGCATAAACTCCAATTAGGCTACTTTCCTTATTAAGACCCGTTTTTTCCCTATGTCCAAAGAAAGGGCCGCAAAAGAATGGGTTCATTGGTCACCTTCACAGGACGTTCTTCTTTCAAGACTGGTGTTGAACTTCATCAACAAAACGGTCAGTCTTTGGCGCTATTTCTTTCTTGACATCCGATGCCAATGATGTTCTTAAAATATCTTTTCCGAGGTAAATTACTGAACCTTAAGAGGGCCTTCAAGGGCTTCAGGCCAGGGGCGCTGATCGTCCCAATCAGCCCATTGCTCAACCCATGTTTCCATGAATGGCTGGGCATCGAAGCCAAGGTCAGTCATCACTTCGATAGGGAGAGCAGTGCCACCCTTACGGCGCAAACCAGCGCGCACCAAAGCTGAGGAGCACACCGCATTACCTTGTTCCACCGTGTGTTGGAAATAGAAGAATTTCTCATCAATGCCAACCAGCTGAGTTCGAATCAATGTCTTACGGAAAGGGCGAACTCGCTTTCGATAGCGAATCGTAGATCCACCAACCACAAACGCCAGTTTGTGTTTCCTTGTGTAGCGCACCAAACCGATGGTGAAGGCCAGTTGGTATCGCGCCATATCGAACATTACAAAATGACGTCCATTGTTGACCTCTGGATAGACATCTAAGTCGCCGATCATTGGTCGGTAAACGGTGTGAAATTCAGCCCGCCAATCCACATCAGGTTTCTTGCGAAAAGCATGCGAAATGGCCATTCGCAACACTCGAAGGTAAGGGTACACAAACGGGCGTTTCGACCAGCATTGATGAATGCTCGCCCCTCATTCAACGAGGCATGTCCACATGTGCCCAGCAAACCGATCATGGCATGACCTTGATGGGCGTTGGATGAGGGTCCAAAAAACCGAACGTTCTGAGGACCAGAATTGGAAAAAAAAAGCAATTGACAAACCAGTTGCAAAAAAAACAGTCCTCATCCAGAGTCAGGAAGTGGGCATGTGCTGATCCCAAGTTCCACCAACGACTGGCCAACCTTGTTCTTCCCATGTGAGGGTGTTTTCTTCAACGAAGGCCGAGGGAAATCTATCCCTTTGCCCAACAGTATCCATGACGGAACCTCAGCCCTCATTAGAGGCCGTTCGTTGGCCCATCACATGAAGCCGACAGATGAACAAGCAGGTGCGTGGACTGAAGCCTTTGATTCAGGGAAGTTTATTCGTAAATCAAGTGAATTTCGCGACCAGATTGAACCCAATGGAACCTTTGATGTTGAAAGCAACAGATACCATCTGTATGTGTCGCATGCTTGCCCTTGGGCGCATCGAACCCTCATCGCCCGTACCCTCCTTGGTCTTGAAGATCACATCACCACAGATGTTGTGGATTGGAGGATGAAGCCAAATGGTTCATGGTCCTTCAACGAGGAAGAAGAAGGGGCAACAGCGGATTCACTCTACGGAGAGGAGAGTTTGGAAGGCGTCTATGCTCGAGCCTTTGCAGGCTGGAAGGAAAGTGGAAGGATTGGTACAGTTCCTGTCCTTTGGGACCGGAAACATTCAACCATCGTCAACAATGAAAGTCGGGAAATTATCAGGATGCTTGACACATTGGCACAGTCAGGACTTGGAAACGGCACGAGCTTGTGCCCAGAGCCCCTGAAGGAAGAAATCGATGCAATGATCGATGCGAATTACGAGGCGGTCAACAATGGCGTCTACAAGTCGGGTTTCGCTCGTACCCAAGACGCCTATGATGAGGCAGTTACGGCTTTATTCAACCGACTTGATGAATTGGAACACCACCTGGCCAACCGTGATTGGTTGGTAGGGGAAGGAAAGGGGCAATTGACTGAAGCGGATGTGTGTTTGTTCCCAACGCTTGCTCGCTTCGATTTGGTGTATGTTGTGCATTTCAAATGCAACCTACGCAGAATCATTGACTATCCAAATTTGCAAGCCTTCATTGAGCGAATTATTAACTTGGAAGGCATTCGAGAAACGTGCCATTGGCACCACATCAAAGCCCACTATTTCTGGTCGCATCAGAACATCAATACGTTCCGAATCATCCCTCTAGGCCCCCTTGATGGGGTCCACACAAGGTAAGTGCTTAGCAAGCATCAGTTGAATCTCATTGCTCTTGCAAAGGTGAACCCAGGGGTCCAACGTCCTCGGTGTGCTGTGTTCAATCAGCGCCGAAGAACTGACGGATCATTGGGTGCATTTCCATCGCCTGTTCCTTTTGGATCTGCTCGTATGTCCTGAGAATAATACCAACAGCCAGCAACAGACCTGTTCCTGACGCGTTACCCACCGTACCGAGCAAGTCGGCACCAGCAGCTAACAGCCCGACGAATGCACCAGAGAAGTAGGTGACCGGAGGAATGTAGTTTTCGAGGATCTTCTCGAGAATTTTGGGGTTCTTACGGAACCCAGGAATCTGCATACCGGTTCGTTCAATTTGCTTTGCAACGTCCTTAGTACCCATGTTGGTGGTATCGATCCAGAACTTCGCGAAGACCATCGAACCGACGGTCATCAGGGCGACATAGAACACCACGTGAACCATGATTTGCGTCAGGCTATGCCCAAACACGTCCCCCTGTTGATTGAGCAATGGCAGCATCCAGTCATTGACACCATTGACCATACTCGCATACCAGGCAAAGCCCCCAGAAGCGGTGGTTTGGCCTGCTTCATAGGTTCCTATGAAACTCGATGCCGAAGCCCAACCTTGACGGCCGAGGATCGGTGTCTGAGAGAGCGTTGGGTGGCTCCAGAAGAGGAGTGAGAACATGTTGATGTTCGCAAGCAAAGCAGCCATCAAGATGACCGGGATGTTCGAAGCGTAGACCAGACGAATTGGATACTTTCCACGATGACCACGGACTTTACCGTGAGTAAGGGGGAGTTCCAGTTTTGAGGATTCGGCATAAGCGACAACTAAGAACACAACAATCGATGAGAACAAGGCGGCAATCGGATTGACGTGCGTCAGCAGCATCGTTTCGAAACCATTGTTGGAAATCATATCAGCGTTCGTCGCTTCACGGAACATGTAGAAAATCATCGGCAATGTACCTGATGGAGGGTTCTGAAGGGAGTAAGGAACGCCAGAGGTAGCTGCGAGAGGTGAGAGTGTACCGACGAAGGTCGATTGCGCCACACCAGCAGCGATGAAGAGGGAGATACCAGATCCAATACCCCACTTGCTGACCAATTCGTCAAGCAAGAACACAAGGTAGGAACCTGCGAACAGCTGGGCTACGATGACAAAGTTAGCCCAACCAAGCCCGTAGGTATCGATCAACATTTCTGTTGGGTCGAGGAAACCGTAAGTCTGTGGAATCGATTCGATTGGAATCATGATCAGGACCAGAAGTTTCTGGACACCCTGGTACATTGCTTTGTCTTCTGTGTCGCCAAGATCCAAACGGATAATTTTCGCACCAGCAAACAATTGCATGATAATCGAACCTGTAACGATTGGACCGATTCCCAAGTGCATGATGGTACCGGAAGCACCGGCCATGATGGAACGGAACCCACTGAACAGGTCAAGCGCTTGGCCTGACAGTCCGTAGAGCATGACGTTGGTCATGGCGAAGTAGATGATGAGAACAAAAGTTGTGGTCCACATCTTTTCGTTGAACCGAACGTGACGTTCTGGCTTGGTAATGGTTGGGTAGACGTCTACGAAGCGTCGTAGAGCGTACAAACGGCTGCTTTTGTCGCCGCCCCACATGAAACATGTAAGGACCGCAGCAGCACCAAATCCAAGAAGCAAAATACCGACGAGGAAGAATCCTACGCCGTCTGCATAACCGCCCCATACCCCTTCAAGCCAGACTTCAGGACGGACATAAAAGACCGCTGTCCCGACCATTGCGAGCCATCCAAGGAGCTTACCATAGCGCCCGATAACAGGGACATCTTTGAGCCCCTCAATCATATCGAATTGGAAGCAAGCCATCGTGTAGCCAACATAAACCAAAGAGAAGACAATTCCGAACAATGCGGCATCGCGAGCTGCGCCAACGCTGTTTAGATCATCTTTCGCCCAGTAGACGAGGAGACCCCAGTAGAGTACACCTGTCAAGGCAACGGCCCATGGAATTGGCTTGTGCTTCATTGTTCATCCTCCTTTATTGGTAGCGGTACGTGGTTATGAAAATTGAGGTCCATTCTGTTGTAAGAACTCAGTCTTCGTTCTGTTCTTCGTCGTCGCCAAGGTCCACGGACCCACCGGCGGCTTCGATCTTTTCAACAGCCTTTGCACTTGCTTCCTCAACGATAACGGTGAGGGCAGAGTTAATTCGGCCGCTGCCAAGGATTTTGTCGATCCCTAGTTCTGTGAGGTTGATGGTGTCTTTACCATCCGCCATATCTTCGAGTTGGCTGACGTTTACGGTAATGTAAACGGTCCGGAGCGTTGGGTGACGGTTGAAACCGTGCATGCCCCAATGGTTGGGCATGTACTTGATTCTGGTCATTACGCGGTGCTTGTTGATACCAGCGTTTCCTCGGCCACCACGCTTACCTGCTCCACGACCAGCTTTCTTGCCACGGCCATGGTATCGGTTGCGTCCACGATGCTTGTTTGCTTTTGTTCCCATTCATCATCACCTCAAATCATTCGCTCAACGAGCGCACCAATTGCTTCGCCCCGAGGGCCGAGAGCGCCTCCAACGACAAAGGAGCGCTTGATGCCGCCCCATCCTTTCGGACCTCGTGGAGGGTGGAGTCGGAAGACTCTCTTCAAATCTGGACATGCCTTAACTGTGGTCTCGCCGGAGGCGATGGCCTTAGCGAAGGCAGCCATGTTTGAGTATTCTGTGTGCTCTGCAACGATCTCGTCGGTCAGTGGAGCGTCGCCGACCATTCGGCCACGACCGCTCAACATTTTCTCGACCAGTTCTTCGGTTGCTTCGCCCCAGGTGACGTAATCCTTGGCCTTTTGAAGCATGCCACGGTACTGTTCATTGTCTGGGATGATCACTGCGTGGTTGACCTTGGTCAGGTTCAAGTGCAACATCGTATCTTTGATGGTGCGCTCAACGCCCACGTTACTTCGTGCTCGTACAACAATCCAACTCATTCGAGCATCCTCCCTTTATGGATGAACAGTCGTTCACGTAATTCCTCAGGAACACGGGTGGTGTTGAGGTTATGCAAAGCGTTGAATGTAGCTGCTGCATAATTGATTGTTGTGCGGGTTTGTCCCTTGGTTCGTGAAAGAACGTCGGTGACGCCTGCAAGGTCGAGAACACGCTTACCGGTTTGACCGATAACGAGACCTTTGCCCTTTGCGGCAGGCATCAAGGTCACACGGGTTGATGCCGAGCGACCATGAGTCTTGAAGGGAATCGAGGTACCAGGACCAGACGATGATTCCCAAGAACCGTTTCCGCGTTGAACCGCAATGAGGTTCAACTTTGCTGCGGTGATGGCCTTACGAATTGCTGTTGCAACTTCCTTTGCCTTAGCCATACCCAAGCCGACATAGCCGTCTCGGTTACCGACGCAAGCCATGACGTTGAAGCGGACACGTCGTCCACTGTCGGTCATGCGTTGAACCATGTTGACCTTGATGACATCGTCTTCGAGGTTAGGGATCAGTGCATCGACGATTTCGACTTCACGGATTGGCAGGCCAGTGGCCAATGCTTGCTCGTAGGTCAGGATTTCTCCAGCCATGACAGCGTGACCCAAGCGTGTGCGTGGGACCCACTTTCGTAGAGCAAGGATTGGATCGTCTTGGTTTCGACGTTTTGGACGGCGACCTTCGACTTTTTCCTCGGGTTCTTCAGGCGCATATGCTTGCATAAGACCTGGGGCCATTTGTTGAACTTCTTCTTCTGTCATCAGTATGCCTCCTCGATGGATTTCTTTGTGCTTGCAACGGCGTCAGCGATGTTATCGCCGATGTGTGCACCGTTAATGCGGTCTTCTTCAGGCAAGACTTGTTCCCCGTGAGGAATGTCAAGGCCTGCGTCGACCATACCCTTGAGCGCAGCGAAGACACGACCACCAACTGGGGTCGCAGCAAGGCCAACGTCAAGAACTGCTTCTTCGCAGCCATGAGCCATAGCGGCTTTGCCCATTGCAAAGCCAACAAGGTAGGATGCAGGGACAGACTTCTGAGAGAAGTCTTCTGGCCATCCGTACTTTTTGGTGAGGTCAGAACCTGTGACGGTCACCTTGACGAGGTCACCAGAGGCTTCCCAGTCCACCAGTTGGCAGGTTGTACGGGTGTTGGACACTCGAACAACAGCGCGGGACTTGCGTCCACGCAGGAGCTTCAGACGGCGACGGTAGTCGGTGAGACCGGCCTTTCGTCGGCGGAAGATGGATCGGCGTTGTGTACCTCGCATCACTCATCACCTCCGCTTAGGGTTACGCCTTCAATGGTCATCTGAGAGCGCAGGTGGGCGATGGAACGGTATGAACCGCCCTTGGCCTTGAGGTAGTAGCGACGGTATTGAGAAGAGAGCAGGGTGCCGTCTTCTCGCATTTCCTTGAGGACACGTCGCTGGGAGCGAATGGTGCGCATCCAACGGTTCTTACGAGGGTTACGAGCGTTGGCAGTACCTGCTCGCTTTCCTTGACCCTTGCGTCGTCCCTTGCGCTTTTGCAAAAGACGTGCACGGGCACGGACTCGGGAAGTTCCCTTGATTGGCTTGGCTTTGATCCAGCCTTCTTCGATGAATTCACGAATGTCGTCGGTCTGAACGGCCGAGGAAATTTGGTCAACATAAGATGGGTTAATCCACACACGGTGAACTCCACAGCCAAGTAGTCGTGCAGCGAGTCGCTTTTGGTTCGTGATTTGCATCAAACATCCCTCCTTCGGTTGAGCACACGAATTCCGAGTTCATCGGCTCGTGAGTAAATGTGTTCTCGCTTGCGGCCACCGACGCTGCGGCCGACACGTGCGGCCTGGGTTTCGGGGTCCATTGGTTCGAGATCAGTTGTGTTCTGCACCATGACTTCATGGAAGCCAGATGGGTGCAATCCACGTGCCGTAGCGACCTTGCCGTGACCAACACGAACAAGGGAACCTCGGTACTTGTAGTTCCGTCGTTGCTTGCTGTCCATACCATGGGGAGCACGCCATCCGGAGCGAGACAATCGCTTGTATCGGAACCATTCGGTTCGTCGGAAAGACGGAGTTAGTTTCTTTTGTTCTGCACGGAGGGAAAGCGCTGCCTTCATGTCCTCGGCGAGGACTGGCTTTTGCTTAGCGACGTGGCCTTGAACGGCCTCTTCTTCCCAGTCGGATTCATCGTCCCATGTTTCTTCTTCAGCTTCGGCCACAGGAGCGGCTTCGCTTGCTTCGACGAGTCGAGCGATGAGATCGTTCTTCTTACCAGAGACTGGCAAGCCTGCTTCCTTGAGGAGCTCCTTGAGTTGGGCAACGGTTTTTGTTTCATAATCTTCTGCCATTCATATCACTCCTTGTGGATGAGGTAAACCCCGTCTTGGAACACACGTCGATCACGGTTCTTGATCGTGGTGCTACGTTCGATGTTTGCTGCTGTTTGGCCAACAAGTTCCTTGTCGATACCAGTTACAGTAACTTCCACCTTGTTGCTGATTTTAACATCAACGCCATTGAGGATTGCGGATCGTCGAGGGACACGTTCCCCGAAGTAGTTTTTGACGACGAATGTGTCGCCTTCAACTGCCATGGTCATAGGGAAGTGAGAGTAGAGGGCCTTCAACTTGTAAGTGAAGCCTGCTGTCACACCCTGAACCATGTTGTTGATGTGAGCGTTCCAGGTTCCTGCCAAAGCACGTTGCTTGCGGCGGGGCATGTCGACTCGCACGATGAATCCGGTTTCACTCTCATGGACTTTACATGAGGTGCTAACGAATGTGCGGGACAAGGTTCCTTTGGGTCCGGTTATGGAGACGACGCCATCTTCGCTGAGCGTAGCTGTGACGTCTTCAGGGATGGTTACGAAATGTTCGATTCTGTCGAGTTTTACCATAATATTCACCTCAGTATACGTAAGCCAGAAGCTTACCACCAATACGGGCGTCTTTTGCATCGTAGTGATGCATGACGCCGGAGTTCGTTGTTAAAATCAAAAGGCCAAAGTCTTGGGCAGGCAAGTAGCGTGTTTCCCATTGGTCGTATTCTTGGCGCTGGATGCTGTGACGGGGTTTGACCGTGCCGCATCGGTTGATTGCGCCGCGAAGTTCGACGGTGTAGGTGCCACCTCGACCGTTTTCAATTCGGTCAATGGAGCCTACGTAGCCAGACTTTTGCATGATTTCTAAGACATTGCCTAACAACTTCGAAGCTGGTGAAAGTTCGACATTGAACTTACCTGCTTGTTCAGCGTTATACATCTTAATGAGTGCGTCGTTGAGTGGATCAAATTGCATTTCTTTCTCCTCCTTAATTCATTTTCTTGAAGCCGATTGATGGCGCGATGTCGCGGAAGCATTGACGACAGACACGAAGTCCGTGTCGTCGAATCATTCCACGTCGTCGTCCACAGCGTCGGCAGCCGGTGGTTCGGCCAATTCGTTCTCCATGATCTCTTGCCATATTCATTCCTCCATGATTGTAAGACCGTAGTTTTCAACAAACCAGGCTCGAGATTCATCGGGTGTGACACGGTGGTCCATTCCGACTTTGCCCTTTGCACGTCGACGACGGCTGACACGGTGACCAGGTCGTTCAAGAACGACGGTGATGTCCATGCCGTAGATTCCGATATCTGGATCGTACTTTTGTCCAGGGAAGTCAGTGTAATCACTGATACCGAAGGAAAGGTTTCCTTCACGGTCAAAGTTCCAGTGTGGGATTGTGTTTTCACGGACCCAGAAAGCATCGGTCAAGAACTTCTTGATCACTTCTTCTTTGCGCATGGTTGCTTTGCAGCCAATAGGTGCGCCAAGGCGAACCTTGAGGTCACGGTTTTGAATGCGGCCAAGGGTTCGTTGTGGCTTGACACCAGTTACGATTTCCATGACGCTCTCGGCGTTCATGAGGCGCTCTCCGCCTTCACCGACACCGATGTTGACGCTCACTTTCGTGATGCGAGGAACAGACATTGGATTGATGGTCTCGCTCATTCAACCACCTCAGTGTTTGGGAGGGTAGCATCACCGACTGCGAACACGTTCGTAGCGACGGTGCCAAACTCTTCGAATTGGACTTCATTGGGCATGCTGGATCGCTTGACATCGTACGAGGTCATGTTTGCAAAGCCGCCAACGTGAGCACCACCGATGAGGTAGCAGCGGACGCCTTCAGAGAACTTGATGTGTTCAAGGATCTCTTGGCTTGGCAAAGCGAGTTTGAGTGAGCCTCCAGAAGAGTACTCTGCTGCATCGTCAACGAGGATGTTTCGACCGTCGTTGAGGTTGAGTTGAGTCTTGCCACCTTTGATGGTGCTCTTGCTTTCGATTCGGCAAATCTTCCATTCAGCCTCAGCTGCGGAAATCTGACGGTAACGAAGTCGGCCGTTGTGGTCGAGAACACATCGGTAGTGAACATCGCCAAGAGAGAGGACGTCCATCAAGCCAACACCACGGCGGGTGTCTTTGCAGATTCGTCCGTCGACCTTAGCAAGTCCATTATGGAGGATGTGTCGAACTTCACGGGTTGAGTGAGCAAGACCAAGCACGTCACGGATGACGAGGTTGATCGGCATGCACAGATCAAGTGAGTGAGCACCAGGTGCTGGGCGTGTCACCCAGATGGTGGTCTTACGTGGGAGTGGCCAGCTACGTGGCATGGCCAATCGCTTCAAGTGGTTACTGCTTCCCATATTCTTCAGCTCCTGTTCCCGGTGAGTTGTTGCATACGCAACTTGTCTGTCTCATCCATACGGACGACGACGACATTGGAAGAGTGGACCGGAACCGCCTCTTCTTTGTTATCGGCCTTGGAGGCCTTGGCTCCCTCAATATAGAGGCGCCCTTTTTCTGAATCGATTCGAATCACAGTTCCAACGAGTGGATTTGCTCCTCGCTTACCGCCGTGTCGCTTTCCGCCACTGGCGAGATCGCCACGAACGACCTTTACGGTGTCTCCGACACGAACAGTGACGGTGCGAACACCATCAAACCGCTCATCTCGGTCTTTGAGTTGGAGGCGTGCGGCTACCCGCTTGCGCTTTTCGTGTAGGGGCGCGTTAAAGTGCGCCTTGCGTTGTTTTCCTGGTTTCATACTCTTTACCATGCTTTCACCTCAGATAATTTGTTTTGCGTTTGCTGCAATTCTTGGCCAGCGTTCGGCGGCTTCACGGGACACAGGTCCCTTGATATCCGAACCTTGGACATCGCCTTTTTCGTTCGTGATCACGCAAGCGTTGTCTTCGAACTGAACCCAGGTTCCATCGACTCGACGGAATGGGCGGCGTTGACGAATAATGACTGCGTTGAACATTTGTCGACGAGTCTCAGGGGTACCTTTCTTGACCGAAACCTTAGCAAGGTCACCAACGCCACCAGCAGGGTAACGTCGAATGGTGTTTCCAAGTTTGAGAATGTTAATGATTTGAACGACCTTAGCTCCGGTGTTGTCAGCCACGTGCAATCGTGCAGCGGTTGGCAAACCACGGGTTTGGCGTCCTGCAATACCACGCATCAGGCTTCACCCCCGTTGATTTCGATGACACAGAATGAAACCGTCTTTGAAAGAGGACGGCATTCCATGACCTTCACGGTGTCACCAACGGCGACTTCACCAATGCACGATGGCAGGTGAGCGGAAAGGGCGCTTGTTCGCTTTTCGAAACGTTCGTACTTTTCCATGAAGCGAACGTTGTTTCGCTCAATGGTGATCGTTTTCTGCATACCGAGGCTGGAAATCGTTCCTTCGAGCACTTGGCCACGAAGGCGCAAGCTACCATAGAAGGGGCAATTTTCATCTCCGTCCCACTCGTCGGTGGGGTTTTTCACGTCTACTCCGATGTCTCGCATAGTATCAGTCCATCCTGTATTTTCGGTTGGTTCGGTCTTCTGGGCGCTGACCAACCAGTGCGCCTTGAACGACAACATCGCTGTTGTCGAGTTTGAATGTAATGCTGGACTTGCCGATTCGGACGCAGGCGTCGTTTTCGAGCATGACCAGGGTGTTTTTGGTTTCGTCAAGGACGAGACCGGAGCGACCTACGAGGGTTGGGTCGTTGGATTCGACGACGTTCATCATCGAGCCAATCCAGGTGCTGTTGTAAATTGTCATATCATCGCACCTCCACATTGAATCCTTCGTTCTTGAGTACGCCAGCAGCTTTCTTTTTGTGATCGCCTTGAAGTTCGATAACTCGTCCCTTCACAGTTCCACCGGCTGCGCACTTGTTCTTGAGAATCTTAGCAAGCTTGTTGATGTCGATCGCTGAGTCATCAATCCCTTCCACCTTGGTGACGATTTTACCATACCGTCGGCGGTCGGTTGAAAGGATGGCTCGTTGTTGCTCTTTGGCAATTTCTTGGCAAATGCACAACTCATCAGGGAGTCCGCAAACGTTACAAATAGCTGCCATAATCAATCATCTCCTGTTGGTAGTTCACTGATTCATGTGCGTCTTGAGACGAGCGATGCTCCGGCGTGTTGCCTTGTATGCACCGAGGTTGGATGGCGTACCACCCAATGCTTTCTCAGCACGAAGTTGCAAGAGTTCTTCTTGAAGTTCGAGCATGCGAGCTTCACGAGCTTCTGTGCTCATTGAAGTGATCTCTCTGTTGGATACGTAACTCACTTTGCAGCCTCCTTAGGAGCAGCAGCAGCGCTTGCTTGTTCAGCTTGCTCTGCTTGAATTCGCAAATCTTCATTGGAGAAGATGTTGATTTCGTGAGGTAGACGGGTGCCGGGTCGCATGATAGCGACGGTGCATCCGATGGTACCGAGCTTCTTGACGGCCACTGAGTAACCGACGTCCATGTGTTGCAATGCGGTTTCACCACAGTACTTGACGTGACCAAGAATGAATTTCTGTGTTCGGTTTCTCGAACCAGTCAACTTTCCTGCGACGGTGACGATGACACCACGGGCGCCAGCGTCCATGATGTTCTGTGCAGCGCTGTGTCCAGCACGGCGGTAATACCAGCCACGCTCGAGAGCGGAAGCGATCTTTTCTGCCATAACTTGTGCATTGAGGGTCGCCTTTTCGATTTCCTCGACCTTCAGTCGTGGGTTCTCGAGGTCGAATTCTTCATTCAAGCGCTTTTGGAGCTCGTTGATGATTTTTCCCTTTCGGCCAATGACCATTCCAGGGCGTTCTGCGTGAACGGTGACTTCGGTCCCTTGTGGGGTCCGACGAATGTCAAGAGCGCCGAATCCGGAGCGCTTGGTGTTCGCCATCAAGAATTCCTTGACGAGGTGTCGTTCGACGTTGCGGTTAACGATGGTGCGTATAGTGCTTCTTTTTCCAGCCATAATCAATCACCTCAGAAGTCGTCCTCCAACTCATCCTCTTGAACAGTGAAGTCTTCGAGGAAAATCTCGAGATTCACACGGTAATGGTTTGAAGGTGTTGCACGTCCACGGGCACGAGGAATGAATCCTCGCTTGATTTGACCACGGTGGGCAGCGATGTGAGTGATTTCCATTTCTTCTGGATCCACATCTTCGTATTGATGTCGTGCATTTTCCATAGCGCTCTGAATCAACTTGATGATTGCTCGGGAAGCTTTCACGGGGTATCGGCCAGGACCGACGCCACCTTTGCGGTGACCGACCATGGAAGGTCCGGTTCGCTTCTTCTTCTTGTTACCGCTTCCGAGTCGGAAGGGAACAGCCACTGCCTTTCGGCGGACGTCTGCTCGGTCGGAATCAATGCGAAGGACCTCGTTGAGGAACGCAATGGCCTGACCGGCCTTCATACGCTTGAGGTGTCGGCAAATTTCGAAGCAGTGCTTAACGTGCATGTCCACGTTTGTGGAGCGTGCAGTTGCTAGGCGGCTACCTTGAAGGAGTTGCGTGTACCCTTTTTGAGGGAGTGCACGGCGCTTTGATCGGCGATCCATTTGTTGTGTCTTAACCATACATAACACCTCACTTTAGCGGTACGTGCTTTGACGACCGAGTTGCACCAACACCAGGGCCGCTGTGTGCGACGCCTCTGCGGGTAATTGCGAATTCTCCTAGGTAGTGACCAATCATTTCTGGCTTGATTTCAACAGGAACGAAAGTTTTCCCGCTGTAGACAGAGATGGTCTTACCCACGAATTCTGGAAGGATCGGCATGTCGCGTCGGTGGGTCCGAACGATGGAACCACTGGCTCGGCGCATACGGCTGAGGAAATGTTCGTTCTCCTCAGAGAAACCTCGGGCCATCGAGCGACGTGCTCGTGATGGGAGGAGGGTGATCACCGATGGAGCCGATGAATCTTCAACTGGCCAAAGAGACATGTTGGACAATTCTTCGACCGTGTAGCCACGGTAGGTGAATTCTCTCTTGACTCGGCCAGACGTGGTCGACAAGCGCTTACGTGCCTTTCGGCGGCTTGCTTTGGGCGTCATAAAGGACTTCTTATTCTTGCGTGCCATACATAATCACCTCAAATTTTCTTTCCTCGTCCTCGACCAGATCGGCTTGGTGCGATCAGACCGACCTTAGCACCAGGTGGTGTACCTCGACCGACAGAGTTCGGACCGTGAACGGCTTGGTGGTTTCCACCGCCGTGAGGGTGATCGACAGGGTTCATTGCGACACCGCTGACGTGTGGGAAGAGCTTACCACGGGCCTTAGCCTTGTAGTAAGCTGCTCCTGCAGTTCGCAGAGGCATTTCATCTCGGCCGTGACCAGAGAGCACACCGATGGTAGCTCTGCAGTTGGCAGGGAGTTCACGAAGGCTTCCGGACGGCAAGCGTACACGGACCTTGTCACCAATACGGGCTTCGACGAAGCAAGAGTTTCCTGCTGCGCGAGCGACCTTGCCACCGTCACCTGGACGGAGTTCAAGGTTGTTGATTGCTGTACCTTCTGGGATGTTGCCCAGAGCGGTGATGTTTCCTGGACGAAGAGCAGCACTGTCACCGATAGCAACAGCGGAGCCAATGGCCAGACCTTCTGTAGCGACAACCAGAGTGGTGTCGCCGTTCGGGAGTTTCATTCGAGCGAGTGGAGCTGTATGGACCGGACTGTGAATCAATTCGGTGATCTCACCGACGACGTCACTCACCCGAGGCATGCGGTTCGCACCTGGAAATCTATGACTCGCAACGCGATAGCGTGGCGAGGAACCCATTCGTTGTGCACGTATTCTCTTACCCATGATAAATCACCTCAGAAAGCTCCCAAACGCATTGCTGCGTCTTCTGCGTCGTAGCCTTGGGCAAGCTTTACGGAAGCGTGCTTGCCATGCTTTGTGTTTCGTACGTTGACTTTAGCGACTTCGACTTCGAAGATCGTTTCAATCGCACGAGCGATTTGTGCCTTTGTTGCACTTCGGCGGACAATGAATTCGAGACGTTGCTCGCTTGTGCGAGCTTCCATCGATTTCTCAGTAAGCCACGGTTGGAGGATAATATCGTATGCGTTCATCATCATCACCTCAGTTGAGTGCCTCCACGGCATCCTTGGTAAACACGGTCAAACGACCGATGGCGCCACCTGGCGCCAAATCTTCAGCGCAAAGGTCACGGGCTGCGACCACATCGACACCAGGAAGGTTTCGAGCGGCTTGTGCAAGACCGGATTTTTCCTTAACAACCAGAAGAATGGACTTAGGGGTTTTGTGGACACGGCCACGCATTGTGGCTTTTCCAGCACGAATGTTTCGACCATTTCGGGCTCGGTTCAAATCATCACCAAGACCAATTTCGTTGAAGATTGCGAGGACCTTACGAGTGGCAGAGCCATGGTTGAAGGATTCAATGCTGAACTCTTCCGTCTTACCGTCTCGAACCTCGGAGTAGTTACCGAGGATGATTGGAAGCGTAGAGATCTCTTCAGAGAAGCGGTGGCCTCGTGCGCTTACAGTTGTCACAGAGGTTGTGGCTGTAAGAGCGGAGTTACGAGCAAGTCGGCGTTCCTTGAGGTTGAGTTTTCGACCCCAGTTCTTTTCGACCTTTGGTCCGTGAGCACGTCGTCCACCCTTGGTGTGAGGATTTTGAGCTGCTCGGCTTTGACCTGTGCGACGCATAATACGTGACACACCACGGCCCTTCCCCCACCATTCGACGGAGTGCTTCATACCAGCCATTGGCGCTCGCTTTCCGACGTGTGCTCGGGAACCGTACTTTTGGCGGCGGTTTGCACGACTTGATGCAATAGCGAGTTTGACGAGATCCAAACGGATCTCTGACTCGAAGGCTGCTGGAAGAGCGACCTTCTTGCCGTCTGAAACCGAGATTTCGAAGACATCTGGAAGTCGACCTGCGTCGAGTTCTGTTTGAGAAATTGTATTGGTAATATCGAGAACATTCACCTTCATCTTCAGACCCCCTGCTTGGATGCTGTACTAACGTACGTAATTTCGATTGGATGAAGCGTTTTGTCGCTGCCACGGGTGGCATCACGGAAACGAATCAAGCGCTTGGCTGGTCCAGGGACGCTGCCTTTCACGAGAATGTAGTCGGAGTTCACTTCACCGTAGTGGAGGAAACCGCCAGCTGGTGTGATCGAATGATCTTCCGTGCTGGCAATGCGCAGAATGCGCTTGTTGTACTCAGTGCGTTGGTGGTATCCGGTTTGTCCACCTTGTCGGATGGACTTTCGAACGTATCCGTCACCGAAAGCACCCATGTTACCGTGTTGACGGCGTTTCTTTGAGTTCTTGTGAGATTGCAACTTTCCACCGAATCGCTTGATGACACCTTGCCATCCGTAGCCCTTGGTGATAGCGACAATGTCTGTGAGTGCGCCTTCTTCGAAAGCGTCAGCAAAGGAATACTCTTCACCGAGTTTTTCCTTAGCATAGGCGAGTTGTTCGCCCATGTTGCCACCATCAAGACCGACTTCCATCACATCTGGGACCTTGGTAGGTACGCCAGTGACGGAGTTAGGCTGGGTTGCGCAAATAAGACGAACTTCGACCAGATCAGCATCCATGAGGTTCTCAAAGTGCTTTTCTGCATCGTGTTCCTTGCGCACAGGTAGGCGCTTGAAGAGTTCAGCGAAAGCTTCGGCGATAAGTGCTGCGTCAGCCCAAACTTCGCCAGCGGCTTGCTTACCGTAAGGAGTCATTGCGTAGCCACGAACGCCGAGAATGCGCATCTTTGGGCATTCTACAACGGTGACTGGTACTCGAATTTCTTGTCCAGCGGATGGGCTGCTAGGGTTCAAATCACGGGAGAGAACGTGGGTCATGCCTGCTTTCCAGCCGGCAAATCCTTGCATTCTAACTTCGCTCGCATCGGTTGTGGGCCACGACTTCACATGTCCAAATGGTCGGTTCGCACGCTTTCGCGGGCTGAACGCCATTGATCCTCGTCGTGGGTGACTTTTCTTTGCCATGTGGGATTCCTCCAGGGTTTATACAGCGCATTGGCCCCACCGTAGGGGGGCGTACGAGGGCCCTCAGGTTGGGAGAAGCCGTGACACTGCGTTCCATTTCCACGAATGGGAAACGAGACTGTTGGGGTCCTCGGGGGATGGCCCAGTGTGTCTGGCTGCTCACCTTTGAGCAACCTTCCGACTTACCTCCCGTATATGAGTGGTTCGGTCCTCAATTGCCGACCTGTACCGTGAATCGCCTCAGTATGGGCGGTCTTGAAACCTTTCGATGTGGATGACCATCGGTGCTTGTTGGAAGAAGAAGAGAAAGAAAGCCCTTGGAAAAGTCTGAGAAATGCAATGCGTCAATGCCTCATTGAATCAGATTCAATTGATTCCTCCTCAGTATGCTTTAGAACCCTCGACCAAATAGGAAAGCCATGGCAACCGTCGTTCATCCGTTTCTCACGGACGGCGTCGAGGCTCGTGCCTACCAAATGAGAGCCCTGCGCTCTGCCCTCACCTCATCAACACTCATGGTGATGCCCACTGGCTTTGGGAAAACAGCCGTCGAATGGATGGCCATGGCAGAGGCCCTCAGGCTCAAACGTGGCAAGGTCCTGCTCATCGCCCCAACAACTGGTCTTGTCGATCAACAGCGGCGTATGGCAATTGAAATGCTCGCGATTGACAAGGATTCAATCATCACCTACACTGGAGAAGTCAGTCCAGCAAAACGCCCCCCGCTCTGGGCAAAGGGAAGCGTCATCATGGCCACATCACAAGTCATCCGCAACGATGCAACAACCGGCACCATCGATCTCAGTGAAGTTGGCTTGTTGATTGTCGATGAGGCCCATCACAGCACCGGCAACCATGCCTATGCACAGGTTGGCGACCTTTACCTCACCGCCAACCCTGAGGCGCTTGTTCTTGGCGCCACGGCAAGTCCTGGCTCGACGGAGCCTCACATTCTTGAGGTGGCTCGAAGGCTCGGTATCGAACGCCTTGATGTTTGCAAGAAGGAAGATCCATTGCTGGGCCCTTACACTGTGAAGCTGGACAACATCCCTCATCGGTTGGCCTTACCGCCTGAACTCAATGCCCTGCTCCATCCTCTGCAAGCCCATCAAGACGAAGAAGCGGAACACCTGCGTCGGCTGGGCTTCCTTGCACCAACTGGTCACCTCTCATCCAAATTGATCGAAGAAGCTCAACGAAGAGCAAGTACGGCGATTCAACGCAGGGACCGACGCGGGTATGATGCTGCTCGGCGCATTGGCGATTTGAGACGCACTCATTTGTTGCTGGACCTGTTGCGCACTCAAGGGACCACTTCCGCATTGTCTTTTTTACAACGAGCGGAGGACGATGGGCGAACTGGTGAACGAACCACCAATCGGTTTGTCGGTCTTCCTGCCATCCATGCCTTTCGAACCGCTGGAAAGGATGTTGGCGAGTTGCATCCAAAACCTGCCTATGTACAAGCATTGGTTGAAAAACAGCGGTTCGAAAACCCCGACAGTAAAATCCTCATCTTTACCGAATACAGAGACACTGTTGAGCATCTTGTCAAAAGATTAAGCGGCATTGAAGGAATCAATGTTGACAAGTTTATTGGCCAGTCAGGCAAAGGCAAGCGGAAAGGAATGACTCAGAAGGAACAACTCGCCCAGTTAAACCGTTTTCGAGAAGGCGACCTCAACATCCTTGTCGCTACATCCGTAGGCGAGGAAGGCCTCGATGTCCCCGCTGCTGATCTGGTGATCCTCTACGAACCAGTAGCAAGTGCCATCCGAGCGATTCAACGGCGTGGACGTACCGCACGCCAACGAGCTGGAAGCGTCCATACCCTCATCGCCGCCGATACCAGGGACGAATACGTCAACATTGCAGCAGAACGGAGAGAGGCGAAAATGTACACATTGTTGCAGCGTATCCATGACCGAGGACGCTTACCTCGACGTCCACCGCCTCCACAAGATGTGCTTCAGGCGTTCACGGTGGTGCACGAAGGCATCGAGCAGACACCACAGGCCTTTATCGAAGCGGAAACCGAGCGTTTAACCCCCGAACCAGAAGCGAATGCACCGCCTGAAGATTCTATAGAGCGAGTCGTAAAGAAGAAGCAAGCACCTGTACTCAGTCCAATCGACCAGCGCCCTCGCCAACAGATGGGTCTTGATCAATTCACAACCCCGCAGGAACAAAAACCAACACAGTCACCATCGATTGAACCAACGCCAACATCACAAGACCCACAGTCAGGGCCAATTCTTGATGGGAAAGCGCACAGGGAACGTGAACAACTCGCCGCTGCCGCTGCTGCTGCCAGCATCACAGCGATGCAGGTTGGAACCGTACCAGGATCGAGCATCATCCTCGATCACCGAGAAGCGAACTCCAGTTTGGCCCCCCACCTCAAGAGCATGGGGGCACATGTAGCCTTCAAGCACCTTACAAGCGGTGATATCCAGCTCTCCGAAAGAGTGCTGATCGAAAGAAAAACCGCACGGGATCTCGTGACATCATTGACCGACGGTCGGCTTCTTCATCAGTGTCGCCGACTGAATGCTGCCGCTTTACGTCCCCTCTTATTGGTCGAAATCGGTGACGGGCACGGCCAAGCGGTTCACCCTGATGCGGTGCATGGCGCTCTTGCCTACATCAGCCTCGACCTCGGCATGCCTGTTATGATGACAAAGAATCCAGAGGAAACCGCTCGTTTCCTGATTGCTGCAGCACGGCGAGAACATGACGTCATGGAGCGTTGGGCCTTTGAAAGTCTGCAGCGAGCACCCGATCTGGACGATGAACGGGCCATTGAACGAGCCACATCTGCCGCTGCAGCAGAAATCAAAGCGATTGAACTTGGTGAAGATGGCACGACACCGCTTGGCCAGCGTTGGCCAAGTCATGCCAAGGAAGAACAGACCGCAGTGCTCGCCTCCATTGACGGAGTTGGACCCACCAGGGCTGCGGCTTTGATCGATGCTTTTGGAAACATTGCTGGAGTCTTCGCAGCAAGTAAGGAAGCGTTGCTCGGTGCAAAAAACATAGGTGCTACGACAGCGATGAGTGTCTACCAAATTCTTCACGAAGGCTGAATCAGCCGCCGATGACAAGTGCGCGAACTCGGAGTTGTGCGAAGCGATCTGGGAAGTGCCCCAATGCAAACGCAATGAGTTCAGCAAGATGGACGATTGGCATTGAGGTGTCCTTTCCACTTACCTTTCCTGCTTTGGACTGATACGAATCAAGGTTGGAGTGGGAGATTGTGCAAGCGCTCACCATCATGTCTGCTCCGCTGCTTTTTGCATCGGCCAACACAGAGGCTGTCATCTTCATCACTGGCTTGGTGATGGTCAACAAGGCAGGTGCACCGACGCTTTGGCACTTTGAGTCGTAATCGACGGGTGTGCCACCAAGGGCCATGATCAGCTGTTCGAGGTACGACGGCATGAACGGGTCGTCGCCTGCGGTTGCACCTTGGCGTTGCATGTTTGGCCCATAGTAAGGGGCGACATTCAAACGAATAGGATTGATGACGGCATCTCGAATTTTATCGAGTCCGACTTCTTCGACCAGCAAATGCAACAAATGGCGTGGTTGAGATTCGCCTTTGTATTCGATGCCGGTGGTTCGAGCGATGAGGTTGTTGATGGTGTTTGCAAACCCAGCGTCGGATGAAAATTCATCGACGGTGTCGCACATGATTCCGTAACTGGTGGCGCAGGTGGTCATGACATCAACGCCTTTGGTTTCAGCGAGTGCAAGGTTGCGAGCAACCAAAGCATGTTGCAATTTAGGAGAAGATTGCTTGATGATGTTCCCACCATCGCTGGATGCTTTTGGAATTTCAATCAATTGAATCCCAAGAGTTTTGCACAGTGGTTGAAGACAGTCTTCAACTTCAGAAGAGGCTGCACGAGCGGTGTTTCCGGGGTAATATGCAATTTTCAAAGCCATAGAAACACCTCAGAACCTCTGGTCGATTTCGTTGAACAGGCTAATCACTTCATGATGCGCTTCGATTTTCCTGTTGATCATGTTCGGAATCTTCCCGACACCAGCTGGAGGGGCGACAAGAGCCTGTAGGCTTCGAATTGGAGGTGCACCGGTTCGTGTGAATCCGAGGAACATACGGGCAGATACACCATCGAAGATGTTGCTGATCAGCCCGACAGGTCCGAGGACTTGGCGGTAAAGTGTGGTTTCATTGACGTTGCCACTCCACTTGACACTGCGCCCGTACCACTTGACGAGGCGTCCGTGTGGGCCGGTGTAGTTGGTGACGTTGAGCAGGTGACTTCGTGCCGCATTCAGGGCTTTAGAAGCGGTGCGACCTTCAGAACCATACCGAGCAATTGATGCCATGTCTGCTTCTGACCAGAGGCCATGTTCTGCATCCAGCAATCCCGCAAGGGAGGCTTTCTGTGCCTCGCCTGTCCGAGGGTCAAGGGTTCGAGTCCAATGCTGAAGAAGCACTGCTGGACCCTTGTAGGATTCATCGAAGGGAACGGTGTCCGACATTGCATGAAGCAATTGGTAGGACGTCACGTCGGTCATGGCGTGAAGGGTTGAGGCGGTTTCAGAGTCCATGGTACCCATGGCACTTCCGTTGATCAGCGTTGCACCTTCGCGCGGATCTGCTCGTAGCCAAGGCTTGCTTTGGCTGCGGTTTGCTTCAAAGCCAGAATAGTCCACCATCAAATCACGAATGACTGGGTAACCTGGCAGTGGTTCAATCTTGAGTTCGCCACTTTCGCCAACCAAATCGCTGATGCAAGCCATGTCGGCTAACACAACTCG
The DNA here is from genome assembly GCA_028822845.1 of Candidatus Poseidoniaceae archaeon. Classification (GTDB taxonomy): domain Archaea; phylum Thermoplasmatota; class Poseidoniia; order Poseidoniales; family Poseidoniaceae; genus MGIIa-L1. The sequence continues at coordinate 22,362 of JAPKCS010000008.1, forward strand.
TCCATTGACGCGAACACCACTCGTTGGGGACCCGTTTCCATTTCCACGTCGGAAGGAAAAGCTGCCGTCAACATCTTGTTGAATGGCAGTGAGAAGGTCTTCGAGTGTTGCATGACCTGGAACTGCACAAGCGATGGTGTCCCATCCCGATTCATTGGCTGTGGGGCAGTAACGGAACAAGGAGAGGGTAATGGAAAGGTCTGCTTGGACGATCATGCCAGGTGCGAAGTCGCCGTCATCAACTTCAGCCGAGGTTCCTGAACCATAGGTGATCATCTCATCGAGGAGAACTTCTTGAAGGGTTCCCGATTCATCGACGCATGCGAGCATAGGGAGCGCTTGAGAGACCCATTGTGACCAAGGTGTGTCGAAGTCAACATCGCAAAGTTGGATGTCTTGGACACGCTTTGCGCCAAGTTCGACGTACTTGTCATCCCAGTCGGTTCCTGCTTTACAGAATTCATCATAGGATGAATCGCCAATTGCACAGATGCTGAAGTGAACATTCGAGAGCGATGGTTTTCCGCTGCTGACGGTGTTCCACAATGTCTCGGCATTGTCTGGCATTTCGCCTTCGCCCCATGTGGAAGTGATGATGAGGGTGCGGGAATGGGCATTGAGTTTCCCTGCATCGAACCCGTCCATGTCGTAAATCGTTGGAATAAGGCCGTAATCTGCGGCGAGTTTTGCTGTTTTGTCAGCAAGTCCAGCAGCGTTACCGGTTTGAGAACCAAACAAGATAGCAAGGCTTCTGTCCCCGCCCATCAAGGCTTGGAACGCCTCGCTTCCACCTGTTGCCATCGCTGCAGCAGGAACTGCTGTAGATTCTGAAGCGGATTCTATGTTTGCAGATTCATCGTAAGCGCCGCCGTCAACTTCAGCCATTTTAGGGAGCACTGAGTTCGCCCATTCTTGCCACGGGGCTTCGTATTCTACATCGCAAAGTTGAGTGTTGTGCACTCTTTTGGCACCAAGTGAAGTGAACTTCTCGTCCCAGTCAGTACCGGCTTTACAAAATTCAGGGTACGAACTGTCTCCTATCGCGCATATGGAGAAATTGACGTTCGCAAGGGGGGGGTTTGATTCGTTTGTTGCAGCCCACAAATCCTCTGCGTTGTCTGGCATTTCGCCATCGCCCCAAGTGGATGTGATGATCAAAATGCGCTTGTGATCAGGGAACTTGGCCGGATCGAAGCCATGCATGTCGATGACCTTTGGATGAAATCCCATCTTCTTAGCCATTTTTGCCGTATTACCTGCCAATTCTTCTGCGTTCCCTGTTTGGGAACCAAAGAAAATTGCCAGCTCTGGATTACCTGTGATGGAAGTCATGAGATGTCACTACCCTTGTGCAACTTGTTGCACACCGCAGTGGTCTTTGAAGGTTATCATTTGCAATGATGATTTTTTGGCTCTGTTGTTTGTTTTGAGGGAGGGGGGCAAGATCTTGCCAAACATCACATTTGGAAGTCGCCCATGCCACCCATGTCATCGCCCATCGACACGCCTTTCGAAGAAATGACGTCGTCAATTCGCAAGATCATGATTGCAGTTTCGGTAGCAGACTGAATCGCTTGTTCAACAACACGCATTGGCTCGACAACGTTGGCTTCCTTCATGTCAACAACGCCACCTTCGTAGACATTGATTCCAGCGTGGGAATGACCATCAGCATGTGCTTTGCGCAATTCGATGAGGGTCGTCACGGGGTCCAGTCCTGCGTTTTCTGCGAGGGTGCGAGGAATGATTTCGAGGGCAGAAGCAAAGGCTTCGATTGCCATTTGTTCACGGCCGCCGACACCTTCTGCATAGGTCCGAAGATCACGAGAGAGAGCTGCGAGCACACTGCCGCCCCCGGTAAGGACTGCGCCATCTTCCCAAGCCACTGAAACAACACCAACAGCATCGTCAAACGCTCGGCGGATTTCATCGACCACGTGTTCGGTACCGCCACGGAGCAGCACAGAAACAGACTTTGCTTCTGGGCAGCCGGTGATGAAGGTCATATCGGATTCGCCGATCTTGCGCTCTTCTACCTTAGCGGCGTGGCCCAAATCATCAGGGGACAAATCGTCTAAGTTGGTGACAATACGGCCACTGGTCGCCTTGGAAAGGGCTTCCATATCGGATTTCTTAGCTCGGCGGATTGCGAATATTCCAGCTTTGGCCATGTAATGCTGAGCCAATTCATCGATGCCTTTCTGGCAGACGAGAACTGTTGCTCCTGCGGCTTGGATTTTCTCGACAAGTCCACGGATGTAATTCTCTTCTTCTTCAAGGAAAAGAGCAAGTTGGCTTGGGTCAGTGATTTGGATTTTAGCGTCGACTTCAGTCTTCTTGACTTCAATCGCTGAGTTCACAAGCGCTATCTTAGCATCTGCGATGGTGCGAGGCATGCCTGCGTGGACGCGCTCTTTGTCGAGCAGAATACCGTCGATGAGGGATGAATCCTTGATGGACCCACCTTGTCGCTTTTCAACCTTGATATCGCTCAAATCAACGATGCGTTCATCGCCTTCAATAACACCAACAGCGTTCACTGCTCGGACACAAATGTCTGCCATGAAGCTCTTGACTGCGCCAGCGGACTTACCCGTCAAGGCCGTCTTTGCAACTTCGGTGAGGACAGCGTCATCATTGTGCGTTGCAATCCCGTGGTTTTGAAGCAATTCAACTGCTTTTTCTGCAGCAAGTCGGAAGCCTTCGCAAATCACAGTCGGATGCACGTTTTGTTCGATCAGGTCTTCACTGCGCTTGAGTAACTCGCCAGAAAGAACGACCGCTGAGGTGGTTCCGTCATAGCAGTGCTGTTCTTGCGTTTTTGCAACTTCGATGATCATCTTGGCAGCAGGGTGGTCGATGTCCATTTCCTTGAGGATGGTTGCGCCATCATTGGTGATGACGACGTCGCCCATCGAATCGACGAGCATCTTGTCCATGCCCTTTGGTCCAAGGGTTGAGCGCACTGCATCTGCAACTGCTTTCGCTGCTGCGATGTTGTTTGATTGGGCACTTCGTCCACGCGTTCGTTGGGTGCCATCTTTGAGGATGAAGATTGGGGCTTGGCCGTTTCCGTACATGATGAATCGCTCCTTGCAATCTCAGCGGAGGTCGAGACAGTCTTGAACCCTACGCTTGTTCAGCAACGAAGCAAAACAGGGCATCAAGCCATTCCGTTCTGCTCCAGCCACTTTTGGCCGTAGACTTCCCATTGCTCCATGGTCCAGCCTTCAGGAAGGCCGGCAGCTGGGATTGGAGGGGTCTTTGAGACGGGTGCTGCAGCGGCCGGAGCGGGCGCTGCAGGGGCGGGCGCCATAGCCGGTTGAGCAGCGGCGGGAGGCAGTGAAGAGGGTAAAGCCCCAGGCACTGGCACTGTTGGAGCAGAAGCAACGGCTCCGTAGGTCGCTTCCAGACTGTTTTCATAGCCTTCTTCGCCCCATCCACCGTATTCATCTTCCTCTTCTTCTGTGCGTAAGATGTTCAAAATCACATACACGCCGACACCCATCATTGCAGCAAATCCGACCCACATCAAGATGCTTCCAACTGGTAAGCCGTCATCTGCGCCTGCTACGCCATCAGCATCGTTTGATTTCTTGATCAGAATAACTTGGAGGTTGCTGTTTGCGGCATCGCTGACAGTCTCTGAGCGGGCCCAGAGGGTCAAGTTGGTCGATAAGGAATCCGAGCCGAGGTTCAAGAGCGTTGTTTCCGAGACTTCGAAGTACACGGTCACTTCACGTTCTTCCTCAACGGCAAGGACGAACGAACGGTCGTTGCTTGCGATTCGTGTTTGAACATAGGCTGATGATTCACCGTTGTCCAAGTCGATGGTCACTGATTGGGCGGTTGTGTATTGGTTTCGTACCTTCACCGTCATGCTCCATTCTTCAGCAGGTTCTGCTTCATCAATGGTGATGGGTGCTGCCGGGAGGATCTTCAGCCAGTTTTGAGAACCAACAAGGTAAGTTGCTGAACCTTGAGCGTTAATCAAAGCATCATTGACGCTCGTAGCGATGATGTCGAGGGTGAGTTGGCCAGAGGTTCCCGATTCGAATGAGAAACGGACGGTCACGTTGTAGCTCGCTGCGGTTTCAATTTCAGGGGTTGCCCCGTCAAACAAATTGGTGAATTCAATGGTCATGCCATCTGGGACATTCGCCGTCATGGTGAATCGGTCTGGGCTGTTGCCATCGTTGCGAACTTCGAACGCCATCGTTTGCGCAGGATCGCCAGGAATGTAGGATTGGTCTGCATCTTCATCAGAGACATCGACGGCTGCAGTGTCCAGGATCTCAACGCTGAGAGCGACCGATTTTCTGACCAAGGGGTCATCGACGCTGGTGGCTGTAACCGTAACACCGTAGAGGCCGGGAGTGAGACCAACAGGCATTGGGAGGTTCAACTGGATGATGCCTTCGCCGTCCCATGCATCAAGCACGGAGGTTTGAGCACCGGCGAGGTTTGCCCCAAGAAGCCAGTTTTGCTGAGTGAGTGAAAGGTCGTACTGCTCATCGTCATTGCCTGTGTTAAACACGGTAATGTAGACTTTCTTGGCAATGCCATTCGCTGGGGCTTGGATGTTCAGTTCTTCAGCCTCGAGGCTCAGTTCACGGTACACGGGCACCATGATGTTGCGGACGAGGACATCGTTGCCTGCAAGAGAAGTTCCACAGGACGGGCATGTTGCACGTAAATTGAAACTCACATAGGGACTGTTTTCGGTCCCAAGCGCTGGCATGGCCATTGAATCAGCCGTGACGTTGAGGTTGAAGTTCGTTGCTTGACCCCTGAGGAGGACAATCGGGTTCTGGACAATGGCGCCTTGATCATCCATGACAAGCCCAATCCAACCTGGCTTGGAAAAGGTTGTAGCGAGGTTAAACGCTGCGTCTTTATTGCCTGAGTTGAGCAAACGGAACGGGATCAGTCCGGATTCACCCGGTGCAAGGGTCTGAGCGAGGATACCAACCGTACTGGTCAGCGCAACACCGTATTGCTCAGTGACTGCAACAGGCATGGATAAACGGGACTTTTCGCCACCGTTTTGGTTGCTGGCATCGGTGAACCATAGGGACCAAGATTGTTGTTGAACATCTGCACCTGGAGGGATCGAAAGGTTGACCCACACTTCAACGGTCTCGCCGGCTTTAATGCCAGGCATGAGCACATTTGTGTCATGATCGTTGCTGTTTGGAACATCGATTCGAATCATCTGCATGGCGGGATCCATCCATGTCAAATTCGAGACATTCGATTGAACACGTACCGAGGCGGTGGAGTAACCATTGTTGGTGACTTGACAACGCAAAATCAGCAGGTCATTTGGTGGGGCTGTGTAACCGTTGGTAGGGTTGTCACAATCCACGCCAAGGGTGTAATCTTGGACCTTACTGATACCGAATTGAATGAAGTCGTCAACGTGGAACCCTTGAGAGGCGCCACCTGAATCGGAGTGAAGAAGCAGGCCCATGCTCCATGAGTTGCCACCGAGGAACAAATCCGGGTTGGAAAGCGTGGATATTTGCGACCAGTCGGCCTGTGGATCCCAACTGAGGTTGGTCCACTGACCAGGGGCCTGACTTGGATTTCCGTTGCTCAAATCCCAGTGAAGCGATTCCATGGCATTGCTGTAATTTCCGGAACTGCGCCACAATTCGATGCTCACGCTGTCACCAGATTGTACACTGCCCCATGCTTGGAGATGGAATTGTGATGAAATATAATCACCCGCAAAGAAGGAATTTCGACAAATCCAGGTTTGGTACGACTTCACAAGTTCATTGTCAATTTGGCCACCAGAGCCACATTGGCTGTTTGGATTGAGGTAAGCGTAGACAAGGCGATCATGGGCACCCGATGGGTAGTTGCTGTCCGAATCAGGGGAATTCGCCCAATGATCGGACCCCACCGCTCCACCAGAGTTTGTTTGCCACGACCCTTGACCATAGGTCTCCCCTTGAGAACTTCCAGTTCCATCAGCCATGTACCGGGCAGGGAAAAACGATGGTTGACCCGTGAAGGATGTGCCGTCAAAAGAATCGCTCATGATCGCGACAGGGACGGACGTTTCTTTGATGTCGTTGTCGTTTCGGTCATCGCCGTTTGAGTCCTTGTCTGTCATTGCTCTGATGATCATACCGCCCGATAGTTCGTTGGTGGTGGTGTCGAGGATGGAGTGGGCTGCAATAGCCGTCCAAGCAAAAGAGGCAGAATCACCTTGACCGCCGATGAGATCGTTGGATGTCCAAGTAAAGGTCTCGACAACAAAACCGATTGGGTGGACGATTTGAATCATGGCGTCGGTGCTCTTTCCGGAGAATGAGGAACCGCCACGGGCAATGGTCATGGTGATCTCGATGGTTTGACCTTGGAAGATGTAATCAGTGGTTGTCCCGTTTGGTTGAACCCATGTATCAGCGCTTGTGCTTGCGTTCCCTAACGAAATTCCAGTCACTCGGAAATCGTCGTTCGCACCAGCACGTGCTGACGCAGCGCTCGCAGGAGCGGCGATGCCAACAGCAAGGGTTTGCAACAACAAAAGGGCAACGAGGGTTAACGGAGACAAGCGACGCATAAACACCAACGAATCATGGGAGCATTGTGTTGCATATAGTCATGGCCGTCTGATGACCCCGAAGGGGCCAGAGAGAAACGCCAGTATTTCCAACAGTTGAAATTCAGTCGAGTTTACGCAATCCAGTTATCGAAGGTTGGTCAAACGAAGGCGAACTGGTGCTTTCAATCGCCTGGTTGACTGCATCCATCTGCGGGGAAGAAGCGATCTCTGAAACCTGCTCGAACGCATCAACTGATCGGCCAAGGTCGTCGAGTGAAGTGCGTTCATTTATCGCCTCAAATGGAATTGAATCGATGGTTGATCGAGCCTGTTGAATCGCACCTGGCGCTTGGGTTAACGGAGCGGACCCTCCGATGCCAGAAAGCCCTTGGAGAGCGGTGGAGGTTTGTGCGGCAACGGAAACGGCTGCAACGGTTGCAGCGGTGGTGAGGGCCCCCACGGCCATGGTCGCACCTTTGCCAACCAGCGAGGGCGATGAGGGTTCTTTGGTTGCAGAGTTTATTTCCTTGACCGGGATGTGATCATAAATCCATTCTGGCGGTTCAGCGCCCGCCCCAAGAGCTGCAAGGGTGGTGAAAGCAGCAAGAGGCATGACGGCTAAAGCGGTGAGGAGGTCGACGAATGAGGTCTCAGGGATAGAGCGAATCGAAAAGGAAGATTCAAACAACTCTTTCTCGACTTGTATGCTCAAACTGATGTCTTCACCCATTGAACCAAGCACAGCCACATTGGCAATCCGACCAAGGATCCAGAGCACCAAAAATGGCGTCAAGCTGGACACCGTGCCCATCGAACCGAGCCATCGACGGGTCACCGTTGCCAGTCCAATGTACCGGCGGGCGATGAGAGGGAACACTTTCATGGCCAAAATGAAGCAAGCCAAGTACACCAACATGGCCATTTCCAATCGGCGATCTTCTCGCATGATGGTGTCTGGGACGGCGAGCACGAACGCCAACGGTACCGTGGCCAGCAAAACTTGCAGCGGTATGGCCAACAGAACCAGACCGCCGTGCGTAGCTGTGATTCGATGCCCGGACAAATGACGTTGATGGACCAACAGGGACAAGCGTCCATGGGCAGAAGTTGCGTAACGTTGGCGGGCTTCTCGCCGAAGCGATGCATCGCCTTGCCGGCGGGTCAAACGGAGAACTGAAAGCCATCCACCGCGCTCAATAACGCTCAGAGGCCGGAATCCACCTCCGAATGTCAGCGCCAACACCAGCGCCATCATGGCATAAACCAAAGAGGCCGTGAAAATCCAAGGAAGCATTTCCTTCCGGAAATCCAAATCGAGGCCTGAGCCACTGATTTGTATGTCGAAGAAATACGTAAAAAGAAACGCCAAAAACGGAGTGATGAGCACTTGGCCAACCACCCGAAAGGTCAGCCATAACAAACCAGAGAGCGATTTTCTCGACGCGCCCCCCATGGCCCTTCCAGAATCCACTTAGACCTCAAAGATTCCCCTTCGAGCGATGTTGCGATGAGGGTTTGAATGCCTTGGATAAAACGCCAGAATTACTCTTCTTCTGATTGTGCGATCAGCGGATAGCCATCGCTGATCAGCAGCCGGAGGTAGCCGACAAGCCGTCCATCCATTCTCTTTCTTCCAAGATCGGGACGGGCCATCATCAGCAAACGTTTGCCACAATTGGAGCATCGAACATTCGTCACACCCCACACAGGAGTCGACCAAGCACAACAGGAGTTCTCGCTGCTGCTCAGGTTGATGACACCTTGCAGTTCTTCAGCCATCGCCCTTGTCCATGGTGGTTTAGCACCACCGATGAGGGACTGCAAACGGTTGAGGACAAGCCATCCTGATGCGAGCCAAAGACCGAATCCAAACGCTGGATTGCCCCACCGAACGGAAGCAAGACCAACCGTCATTGGCACAAGCACAACAACAAGACTCAACCAGTAAAACATTCTCAGATGAAGGACCCTTTGATTCAGATGAGGTCCAAGAGGGACCGGTTCGGGATGGGGTGGGAAATGAAGATTGAAACCTCGTCCTCGGCTCATCAGGAGCACTGGGAAACGGGGGAGGAAATGACCGAGGAACACACCAAAAAGAAACAGCAGGAACTGACTGAGCATGGCCATCAAAACACCTCAACTTGGGTTGAGCAAACGTGCCAAGGTTGATTCAACCTTATCCATTCCTCGAGCGATGTCATCTTGACTGATGGTGTAAGCGAAACGGAGGTGACCTTCTCCTGATGGCCCAAAGGCAGACCCGGGCGAACACAACACACCATCTTTCAAGAATTCAAGGGCCAAGTCCTGTGAGTTCATCCCCGGCACGGTGATTTTTGGGAACACGTAAATTGCCCCTTGCGGTTTGTGGCATTCCACACCGGGCATTGCATTGAGCCGATCCACAATTAAATCGCGACGTTGCTTGAATTCAGCAGCGACCATGTCCGGATAGTCGCTGGCGTGCACCATCGTTGCCAAAATTGCATGCTGCATTGCGTCGTTGGAGCATGCTGCGATGTAATACTGCATTTTGGTGACCTGTTCCATCGCCTCAAGGTTGGGCGAAATGATGTAGCCCATGCGCCAACCAGTCATAGCGAACGTTTTCGAGAAGGAATTGACAACAAGGACCCGATCATAGCCAGCCCCCATGAAAGAAACATGGGGTCCATCGAAAACAATGCGGTCATAGACTTCATCGCTGATGATCCAAAGGTTGTGTTTCTTGGCGAATTCAAGCAAGTCATTGCGTTGAGGTACGTCAAGCGTACCACCGGTCGGGTTGCTTGGGAAATTATAGAGAATGGCGACGGTGTGTTCATCGACCAGTGCTTCAAGATCGCTCACTTGAGGGATAAATTCGTTTTCAAACAGGCACGGATAGAACTTTGATTCGCCACCTGCAATGGACACGTCTGGACCATAGAGAGGAAAGTATGGCTCGGGTAAAAGCACATTATCACCTGGATTGACGAGGGTCAGGAACAGGTTCAGCAAGGCATTGGTACCGGACATGGTGATGCACACATTGGCTTCATCCAAACCTGATTGATAGGAGTCCCAAGATTCCGCTATTTTGGCACGGAGCGCTGGTAAACCCGCTGTGGTCGTGTACTTGTTCTTTCCATCCAACATCGCTTGATAAAAAGCCTCGATGGCAATGGCAGGAGGTTGGAAGTCTGGCTCCCCCAAACCGAAGGAGATGACATCATCGCCGGCCAAGTCGAACATTTTGCGAACGCCAGTAGGTTGTATTCTCAACGCTCGGTCACTGAAGTCGCCCATGCGTTACCGTTTCGTTGTTGGCTTTTGAAGGCGAGGGTGGATGACCTCGGTGTCAGTGATTTCTTTGGAGCCTTAATTGCCGCCGTTGAAATCCTTCAGTTCATCTTCGACGAGCACAGCGTCAACCACGGAAGCGATATCTGCATCTGCGGCGAGCACAGCATCGATTGAATCGTTGGCATCCATCGAGGCGATGGAAAGAGGAGGGTCGATTCGAGCACCTCGTGCAATACCAAGAAGGGAAACCAAAACCAGAACACCGGCAAGAGCAAGGTACTGTGAGGTTGACCAGCCAAAGCTTGAGCCATCCATTGCAGCACCTGTGCCTTCCACGGTTGCAAACACCGGCAACGATTGTACATCCTGATCGTTAAGGGCGCGAACTTCGATGGTGTTGTCGCCTTTGGCCATGGCATCGTGGTCAAGAGCCACGGTCCATGTGAAACGTTCAAGCGCGCTGAGTTCGCCTGTTGATTGATTGAACGAAGCTTGTTGCCATGCCCCATCACCAATTCGGAATTCAACAGCACTAACGGAGCCGGATTGGCCCCATGCTTCACCAGAAATGATGTGGAGGCCAGAGGTGTTGTCCATGGCTTCGCTGAGGATGTGAACTTGAGTCCCGACATCGACTTGACCGGTGAGGCCACTGTCGTGGAGGTGGAACGACAATTCTGTGGCCGCAAGAGCATCGGCCATACCCCAGCCGAAATCACGGTTCCAGAAGGGGTCGACGTCCGGTTGAGTTGGCTCCCCACGGCGCTCTGCGGTCAATTTGAGAATCTCTTTGACTTCTGCTGGAGAAAGATCAGGGTTGGCTTCCAACATCAAAGCAATGATGCCTGTAACTGAGGGGGTGGCGTAAGAGGTACCAGATCCACGACCAGTGTAGCCGTTCTGTGAAGCATCGCCACCAAGGAAGTTAATGCAGGTGCCAGAAGTAACGCAGCCTTCTGCCTGAATGATGTTGGTCCCAGGTGCCGAGAGTTCTGGTTTGAGTTCGTTCAATGGGTTTCCATCGGCGTTGTCGCGGCGAGGACCTCGGGAAGAGTAGGAAGCAACGGTATCATCGGAGCGGTCCACGGTGTTGATATCATCAGTTGCACCAATGGTGATGGCTAAGTTGGAAGAGCCCATACCGGAAAGGCCGTCGTTGTCAGGACCGTCGTTTCCAGCTGCGACGCTGACCACAATACCAGCCTCCATTGCCTCGTTAAGGATTCGACTGTGCATGTCTTCACCGTCAGAACCGCCGCCTTCATGAGAAGTGATGCCCCAAGAAAGCGAGATGATATCAATACCGTAATTTGTTTCGTTGGCTCCTTCCCAAGCCGTGTCTTTGTTGTCGATGATCCATTGAATTCCATTCATGGCAGATTCGTAGAATTCTTGCTCGAGGACATAGTTCTCAAACGGTCCTGCACCAGCGTCTGTGCCGATGCGCACATCGACCAGAGCAGCGTCAGGTGCTGAGCCATAGAAACCAGTTTGTTCACCGTTGGCGTCAATGCCTGTGGCCGAGGCCATGCCCATGCAGGCTGTACCGTGTTGGTTGCCATCATCGGGGTCAAAGGATCCGTCGGTTTCTCGGTTGGTGAACAAACAGGTTGGATCTGTGACTGAGAGGTAGCAGACTGCATCGTAACCAGAAACGAACTTCTCGTTCAATCCAGGGTGCTCATTATCGACACCAGTGTCGACCATGGCGATGTTGATCCCAGCACCGCTGACACCCAAATCCCAGGCACCAATTGGATACACTGAGGAATTGCTTGCTTTGACTGCAGGCGTTTGAACATCGCCGTAAAACACAACGCTGCCATAGTGTTCAACCATCACGACATCAGCCAGAGCGGCCAAGGTCGGAGCAAGAGTCACTTCAATTTGACCCAGGAGAACTGCGTTCACTGATTCAATGACATCGGTCACGCTTAGGTTCAGCGCCTCAAGGGCTGAGAGATGGACGTCGGTCACTGGGACCCCGTATGAAAGTCCGATGCCGGTCGTGCCTTGCAACGGTTCAAGGCTATCGTGGATGTTGTTTCGGTTGTCATCCAGCACGGTGCGTTGCCACCATGGCGTTGTGTCCTCAAGCCAATCTGCAGTGGTTTGCTGTGGAACGACAAAGGTTGAATCGATTGGCATCCAAACCATTCCATCCTGATCCATAGCCATCCATTGAGAACGGCTTTCGTCGGTATGAAGTGTTAACGATCCCGTCACAGGACCCATTAGCAATGCGAACATGATGAATGCAATGATGCGTCGCATGTGATTCCCTCTGTTGTCGGGTGGCGCCCATGCATTAACAAGATATGGTATGAGTGAGATGTTGGTAAAAGCAACGCTGAGGTCTAGTTGAGAGTTGAGAGTGGGGGCAGAGGGATTTGAACCCCCCCCAGCTGGTTTGGAGCCAGCGATACTACCAAGCTATACTATACCCCCAATGGGTAATTCACTGCGAAGATCAAGACTTAGCTTGTCGGCGAGCACGCTTTCGACGGCGCAACTTCTTCTTACGCCACTTCCACCGTTGATTCCCGGTTTTCTTCCAAGCACGTGAGCCTCGCTTCATGGTGAACGAGCCTCCGACCGTCCTTCCATATATGAGAGCATCGGGTTGAACAACTGATGATGTATTGGGCGATTCCCGAGGATTACTGATGAGGGATGCCATGAAGACACCCGCCGTTTACCAACGCCAGGGCATAAAACGGGACTTCCCTCGGAAGTGAAAGGATACATATAGTCGAGTATCGGAGTTTCATTTATGCAGAAAATCAGCGACGACGGAAAATGGCTCTGGAACGGGACCGAATGGATCCCTAACGAAGAACCACAAGCGCCCGTTGCTGCAACACCCATGCCAGTCCCTGCAATGGCCAGCCCAGTTGCTTCAGCACCCATGCAACCCATGGCACAGAATCACATGAGCGCCGGTGGTGTTTGGGCAATCCGAACAGCTGATTACGGTCTTTTCTTCACCAAACTTATCGCTTTCTTCATCAAGGTGTTTTCGATTGGTTTTGCAATGCCGTGGGGTGCGTGCATGGTCATCAACAAGTGGTGCAGCAATGTTCGCATTGATGGACGTGCCATTAAATTCACAGGCACCCCAATGGGTCTGTTTGGAATCTGGCTGAAAGTCTGTGCCCTTAGCGTCGTCACCCTCACATTGTACTATTGGATTGCTGGCAAGAAGCAAGTTGACAAGTACATCGATGGCCACCTCGAGTGGGCTTAATGTTGGTGACTTCGATGAACAAAATAATTCCTTTTGGGCTTGCCCTTTTATTTTCTTTTAGCAGCTTAGCAGGGTGCATCGAACCTGAGATGGAGATGATGGCAGAAGAAATAGAAATCTGCAGTGAAGACAACATCCCTGAATGGCATGTCGGTTGTCAATTCCCAAGTTTTGAATTTGAAGACCAAAACGGTACTCAATGGAATGAATCGTCTGCAAATGGAACGGGCCGCTGGGTTGCGTATTTTTCGGCCTCCTGGTGCACGCACTGCAAACCTACAATCGACGCTCTTGATCAATCCATTATGCCGGATCATTTGCTCATTTTTAACAAGCAAGCAGGCAATGACAGTTCAAACATGACAGAATGGCACCTGATGATTGAGGATGAACTTAATCGCTCGGTCGACCGGCCATTCTTGCACAGCCCAATGTTGTCAGAAAACCTATCGGTTGCTTCGATCCCTCACGTGTTGCTGATCGAGAACAACACCATTCTCTCTGCTCGAATTGGATTGTGGGACAGCGCACACGAAATGAGCATGTGGTTCAACGCTACTGCTCCCAAAACAGGATACACTCAAGCCATGGACTCAGACATGTCTGGCATGGACATGGAGTGACCAACCAACACTGGTGTTGTTTGCCGTGGTCGGATTTCAATTTTGATTCCGAGCGCATCTGACTGACCTCAATCCATCCGGATCATCGCGTCCCTGTCTGATCAGGAACGATGGGGTTGCATCAGATGCTCAATGCAGGACAGGATTTGTTTATTTTCATCCTCCATGCGCACTGCGAACCGCACGAATTTCGAGTCGATGGTCACGCCCATGTTTTCTGCATCCCTCACATACACTCCACGTTCACGGCACGATTGAACAAATGCCCCTGATGAGGCAGCGATGTTCGTTGGCAGTTCAGTAAGGATGTAATTTGCGACACCAGGATAGACCTTGAACCCTAAGGCGGTAAGGGATTGGGACAAATGAGTTCGATTGCGATGAATCATCTCGTATTGCTTTGCGTAATATTCCGGTTGGTCAAGTGCCGTGATCGCTGCCAATTGTGCGGGGAGACTCACGGCCCACGGTGGTATGAAACGACGTAGGAAAGAGGCCTGTGAGGTCACGGCGTACGCCACGCGCAGCCCTGATAGTGCGTAGCATTTACTCATGCTCTTACAGATGATGAGTTCTTCAATTTGGCCCGTGAGGCTTTCCAGTGAGTCACCGTCGTGGAGGTACTCGATGTATGTCTCATCAATCCAAATGGTCTTGCATTGGGAATCACCTTCGACTATTTCCTGAACGATGCCCCTCATTTCATGAGAATAAACCCCCGTAGGACTGTTTGGATTAACCAAGATCACAGCATCGTGTTTTCTTGATTCAGCGATCAGCCCTGCACGATCAATTTCGAAACCATCCTCGGGGTACAAGGGGAAGTGGGTGACGTTGCATCCAATCACATGGGAGAGGATGTGTAAGTATTCACCATACATCGGGGAAAGGATGAGAACACTCGAATGTTCGTGAATTAATTTTGGCAAAAGAGAAAACATCAGCGAAGATGATCCTGATGAAACCAAGACATGCTCAGAAGGGACGCGACGCACTTGCGATATTTTTTCAATAAGTTCTTCGCATTGGGTCGGTGGTGATTCTTGACAACATGATTCAATGTTTTGAGAAATGACCTCGATCACTTCTGGACATGGCGGGAATGGGCTGTCCAGTACATCCGCAACAACGAGTTTGTTTCTAAGATTAAAATCAAAGCCTGAGGCGCCCCATGATGCACCTCCATGGTAACATGCATCATCTTCATTGATGTGATCTTCAATCTCGATGGCATTGGTAAGTGCTCCACTGTAGGCAAGGGCTTGGGCTATTGAAAGATGCATTGGATGGAAAATGATTTCTCCGGCACTTACGTGATGTTGTTCAAGAACCTTCATTCCAAATTTCTTGTACATTTCGAGCACACCGGTGTGACCCATTGCAATAAGGTCGGTGGCTCCCTCGGCGATTGAGAAACGAAGAGCTGCCTGCATGAGGGTGAAAGCGTGGCCTTGGCCTCTGAATTGATCTTTGATTGTTAGCGCTCTGATCTCAAACGTCTTGGAGTCAACAGAGGTCGATAAATGTAACAATTCATTCATCACTTCCTCTGAGTAATACTTGGCCAGCCGAAATCCTTCAGCCCGTTCCGGAGCATTGATGCTCACATAACCAAGTAGGGTCTCATCCGAGAGTAAAGCAATAAAATACTGACCTGGGTCTTCTAACTGACCACTGAGTTCGACTTCATATTGGTTGAGCTCAATCGAATACACATCATGGCGAAGTGTCGAAATCTCACCCCATATGGATGCCAGTGGGCCATCTGCGCCATGCACGGTTTGGTTCAATCGGCCAAATTGTACAAGTCGTTGCATGCCTGATGCATCCCAATTCAGTTCTTCAATGATGGCTTTCCATAAAACCAAGCAAAGGCCCAAAACCGCTCATTTAGATGATTTTTCCGATTCTCGGTTCCATTGTTGGGGAGCCGAGTCACTTAAGAGACGACCCAGAGTGGACCATCCATGTCCATTGCACCAACAGATTATGACTTCGGCGACGCAGCGAATTATTCCTTCGCAACGACAGTATCATGCGACAATGAAGAAGCCCGAAAAATGTATGTTCTCGCTTTTGGCCACATGCTGAACTACAACCACGAAGAAGCCATTGCATGCTTTAGCAAGTGCACCGAACTTGATCCAACTTGCGCTATGGCATGGTGGGGCATCGCATACTGTGTATCTTCCAACTACAATTGGAGCCCAGGGCTTGGATCTGGTCACGATTCAATTCAGCAAGCGGTTTCTCTCAAAGCAGGCTGCACAGAACTTGAGCGAGACCTCATCGATGCATTGGCACAGCGCCACTCTGCAGAAGCACGTGATGCTGCAGACCCTTCAGTCCTCAACATGGGGAACGACCCTGAACTGAACGTTGCATTCGCAGCAGCAATGGAACCACTTTACCGAAAATACAGTGGAAACTTGGATGTTACTGCAATTTACGTCGAGGCTCTCATGAACCTGAAAGCCTGGCAACTGTGGAACAAGAACACCACAACCGGTGAAATCACTCCCGCTGACGACAACACATTGCTGTTGGTGAAGGTCATGGAAGATGCCTTTGAGAACGTTGAAGAGGCAAAGACGCACGTGGCATTGTGCCATTTGTACTGCCACGCTTTGGAATTGTCACCCTTCCCAGAACGTGCTCTTCCTGCCGCTGATATGCTTCGCACCATCATGCCAGGCATGGGCCACCTCGTCCACATGCCTTCCCACATCGATGCGTGGGTTGGACAATGGAAAGAAGCAATGGAATGCAACATTGAAGCTGTTGAAGCTGACGACAGGTACGTTGAACTCACGGGCAATGAATCCCAGTTTTACAAGTTCTACCGAATGCACAACCACCACTTTGTGGTTTGGTGCGCTATGTTTGAAGGCCAATACGAAACGGCACTCAAGTACGCACGAAAGGCAGTGGACACGCTTCCTGCCGGTGACGAGAACTCTGGAGTTCAATTCATGCTTGCTGGCATCATCCCAATGGGTGCTATCTTCCTCGAATCCTATGTGACCATGCCTTGGCACGTCATGATCCGATTCGGAAAGTGGGACGAAATCATCGCAGAACCAATGTACTCTGACAGGGATGTCTTCCCCTCCACCATCGCAACCCAACACTACGCTCGTGGTGTCGCCTATGCCTCCAAAGGTATGGTTGCTGAAGCTGAAGCAGAACAGATGCTCTTCGATGAAGCACTCAACAACCCAGCGCTTGCTGGCCGAGTGCTGCACAACAACCTGATGTATCAAGATCCAAGCGATGGACCATGTATTCTCTTGGTCAATTCAGCCGTCTTGGCTGGCGAAATCGAATACCGCAGGCAGTTCCAGGCCAAGGCCCGAGGCGAAGCATCTGACTTCACCGCAGCCTTTGACCACCTGCGCCGTGGTGTCGATCTCTCACTCAACCTTGCCTACAACGAACCTTGGGGCCAGATGCAACCTGTGCGTCACATCCTCGGAGCACTTCTCCATGAACAAGGTGAAATCGAAGAAGCAGAAGCCGTTTACCGTGCTGACATCGAACTCTGGAAGGACAACATGTGGGGCCTCCTCGGTCTCAAACTTTGCCTTGAAGCTCGAGGCGATGCTCCTGAAGAACTTGCTGAAGTCACTGCTCTGTTCAATGAACGCAGTTCCCGAGCCGACATCGTACCTGCAAAGACCTGCTTCTGTGCTCAAGACAGCATCGAGAAGAGTTGCTGCGACTGAGCATTGTGCAATCTTAACCAGATCGCAGCCCTTGAGGGTAGATGGCGGACGTACCAGGATTTGAACCCGGGTTTTCGGCTTAGAAGGCCAAAGTGATATCCAACTACACTATACGTCCTTGTTCCAATGGCAGGGCTAACCCTTGATGAAGGTTCAGCATGAGGATGCCCTTCACAAAGGCCTTGCACACTTGTGGCAACGGGTTGGTCGACGAACGGTTGTTCGCTTCCATTCATAGCCACATGAGCCACAGGTCCACTGTTGCTTTGAGGCCTTACCAAGAACACCGTCCCTCATCCGTTGAAGCAACGGTGATTCCTTGAACGATGGGGCGGGGGCAACTGAATGAGTGAGAGCATCGTGGTCTGCAGAATGGGCCGTGAGCCCGGCTGCATGAAGGAATTCATGGACAAGGGTGTGGGCATACATGCGTTCGTCTTCCAAGAGAATTGGATGCAAACCAATCGTGACTTCACCCGGATCGAGGCGAAGACGACGACGGCGAGCCAGTTCGTTCGGACCTTCTTCAAAGCGAGTCATACCGAGACGCTTTTCTTCACCTTCGAGCCAAATCACAGTGATTCTATCTTCGATCCACGGGCGAAACACAGCCTCAGTGGTTCCAGAAAGGGCGGCAATAGCGGCCTCAAACAAGCCATCAGGTCGGTGCGGGGGCGTCGAAGGCGTCGGGACCGAACCAAGTGAGAGACCCCCTGCACCCTTACGCTCCATGAAGGGGCCACCAACACTCACCTCAAGAAGTCAACGAAGGCGTTCTCAATCAATGTTCAAGCCGAGCACGAACCCAGTCGTCTTCTCTCCAGGGTTCGGTTCGCTGTATTTGACGAACTTCAAGCGTTTGAAGGTCGAGTGCTGAGAGCAGGGCTGGTTGGTTTTGTTTGTGGAACACGCAGGTGTCCATACCAATGGAAGAAGCTCGCCCATCAGGCAATAGAACTGGGGAATACCAGACCTCGCCCCAGCGGGCTTCATGCTTGGGATGAAGACCCATTGTCGGGGTATGACCGAACACAACCGTCCGCAGTGCATCGATTGGTTCTTTTGCTTTATGGAACGCATCACGAATCCATAACAAATCCTCTTCACCCTGGTGATCGTTGGATCGCCGAGGGTGATACCCTGCATGAACAAGCCTCCATTTGGCAAGAACGAGATGTGCAGGTAACTCGTCCATCCATTGTATGTCACTTTCTATAGTATTTTTTAAGTGCACCTGACCATGCAATCCATCTGCGAGGGCGAAAGCCCGGAGGTACGAAGCTGCGGTTTCTAGCCCGCCGTGGTAGAACCACATGCGTGCGTCTTCATCCGGCCGTTCAATTTTCTCGAGGCTGAAGTTTTTGACCATCATGGATTCGTGGTTCCCCTTGACGCAATGGATGCGCGGATCGCTTCTTGCCAGTCGAATCACGTCAAAACTGCTTGGACCTCGATCGATAAGGTCGCCCAGTAAGACCACTCTGTCTTCGCTGGAAAGATGGAGGTTTTGCAACAGAAGGTGCAAGGAATCACCAAATCCGTGCACATCCCCAACCGCCCACACCCGATGGCCTGCATCAAGGCAGTTCTGTAGGTCCTTTTCCACAGTTTCATCACGTAATTCTTTCATCAGAAAAAGACCATTCAAGGGTACTTAAAGCATTCATTCCAACCGAAAAAAGCCGACATGGGGCTCGTTTTATGCAGAGGGCAGTGTGAACAATCCTTATGATGGGAGGGCAGGTCGCAGGGATGCGAAAGCACCCTTTATGGGCGTGTAGATCAGTTGGAAGATCGCTACCTTGGCATGGTAGAGGCCCCGAGTTCAAATCTCGGCACGTCCACTTTTACGAACAGTGTACCAGTTTCGTTTTTTGGCTCGAAAAAAAACAAGAGTTCCTTTCACCGATTTGGAATTGCTAACGAATCAAGCCTCAAAAACGGTTACCTCGGATGAAGTTCTTTTCCCTCGTGGTGTGAAATCCCACACTTAATTTCCTTCGCCAAACTAAGAGTTTTATGCATCACCAAGTAGGCACCCTCAAAAGGGTCCATCGTGGCCCTTTTTCCATGGAGACCTCAACAGGCGAGTCACGCGAGTGGAAACTCGACATCGTCAATGCCTCGTTCTTGACGGGAATTCCAGTGTTAGCCGTCATCGGTTTGGTATGGTACAGCATGAACCACGGCGTGTCTTCCGTGGAATTGACCATCTTTGGATTCATGTACATTGCAACCGGGCTTTCCATCACGGCAGGCTATCACCGTTTGTTTTCACATCGAACCCACAAGGGTGCATGGCCTCTTCGATTATTCTATGCTCTGTTTGGAGCTGCTGCGTTCCAGAACTCAGCGATCAAGTGGTGCAGTGACCACCGCCGCCACCATCTGGTCACAGATACTGATGATGACCCATACACCGTCCTAAGGGGCTTTTTCTGGGCTCACATTGGCTGGGTCATGGTGACCCAAGAGGATGAAGCAGCGGTCGAAAAGGTGAGCGATTTAGAAAATGATCCAATCTTGGCGTTCCAAGGCCGACATATTTTCTTGCTCGGTTTCCTTATGGGAATGGTCTTCCCTGGTGTCCTTGGATGGCTCTTCCTTGGTGGCTTTGCTGGATTCCTTGGCGGCTTCATTTGGGGCGGTTTAGTCCGAGTGGTCATCGTTCACCATGCTACGTTTTTGATCAACTCTGCTGCCCACACTTGGGGTACGCAACCTTACTCGACTGCAAACACTTCTCGAGATTCACCATTGCTCTCTCTCTTCACCTACGGAGAAGGCTACCACAACTTCCACCACACCTTCCAAGCCGATTATCGAAACGGACACAAGTGGCATCATTGGGACCCTACCAAGTGGTGGATTGGTGCATGCTCATTGATCAAATTGACCAGCAGTTTGCACAAGATTCCTGACAAAACCATCGAAAGCCGCAAGATGAAGACAGCCTATGAAAAGTCAATGCAACTCGGTGACGAGGAACACAAAAAGGACGCTCAAAGTTTCGTTGAACAACTTCGAAGAGGCTACACCCAGCTGGACACTCATCGAAAGGAACTGAAGCAAGCCAAACAGAACAAGGAAGGAAAGTCCCGCTACATTGACCTCAAGAAAGAGATCAAGCAAACAAAGGTCGCTATTTCTCAAATCCGTGATGAATTCAATCTATGGATGAACGGTCTGCCTACCGCAGCCTGAGCATTCACCTCGTCT
The DNA here is from genome assembly GCA_028822845.1 of Candidatus Poseidoniaceae archaeon. Lineage (GTDB taxonomy): Archaea > Thermoplasmatota > Poseidoniia > Poseidoniales > Poseidoniaceae > MGIIa-L1. The sequence continues at coordinate 43,023 of JAPKCS010000008.1, forward strand.
CCAACGTCCATTCCGGGCTCAGATGACGAAGTTCTTCCATCGGCGCATGTAGTCGATGAACACTGGTGAAAGACCTGCTTCAGCGAGATGCTGTGCGGAAAATGGCGGACGTTGCGGATGATACGAACCATCTCCTAATCGGACTGGCCAATCTGGATGCGCAATGGCAACACGCCCAACGCCAACGAGTTGAGCACCCTCATCAAGGACAAATTGAGCGTCTGAAGATGACCATACGGCACCAGTCGAAATGAGTGGGAAGTCAGCGGGTAACACTTCTGAGAACCTTCGAGTTAAGCGTCGTTCGTCACCATCTTCGACGCTTTGGAACACATCCCAGCACGAAACGTGAAGTCCATCGATCCCAGTCTTCGAGAGTTTTTTTGCCAATTCGAGGGTGTCTTCAAGCTCGAGCCCTATTTTTTCAATCGTTGGTGAGATGCGCACAAAGATCAGGAAGTCGGGCGAAGTGAGTGCACGAACGGCTTCAATAATCGCAAACAAAAAACGACAGCGCTTGTCAAAGGTACCGCCCCAGTCATCCTCTCGCCGATTGGTTTTCGCACCCAGGAATTGACAAATGAGGTATGAATGTGCACCATGAAGTTCGACACCGTCAAATCCAGCTGCTTGACATCGAAGCGCTGCTTGAGCAAAGTCATCAACCAGTGAGAGGACTTCAGCGTCTGAAAGAGCCCGTGTTGAACCTTCCATCCCTGCTTCGGTGTTGATGCTCGCTGAAACGGGTTGTACGCCATTGATCGATTCTGGAGAGCGCATACCGCCGTGAAAGAGTTGTACCAAGCCAATCGCTCCATGCTGAGAGATTTGGTTTGCCATTGCCGTCAAACCTGGAATTTGATGATCGCCCCAAACCCCCATTTCTCCGTCCCAACCACGGCTGGTTTCAGTCACGTTGGCTGCCGCTGTGGTCACAATGCCAAATCCACCCTCGGCACGCCTTGTCAGCCAATGAATCTCTTCGGCAGAAAGGGTTCCGTCCAGATTGCTTTGTTTGTTGGTCATCGCTGCAAGAACGCTGCGATTGCGGAGGAGGCGCCCTGTCCGTGGCAAAACAAAGGCATCGTTTGGGGCCGCCATGGTTCAATCACGCTATTCCGATTCTTGACCGTTGTCATGTTCCGGCTTGGCCGGTGATGGGAACAGGTTGTTCAACCACTTCGGAGACCACCAATTCCATTTGCCCATCAGGCGCATGGTGGACGGTACAACAAGCGCTCTTACGAGGGTAGCATCGATGAAGATCGCCAAAGCCAGTCCCAAACCAATTTGTTTGAGAATGATTACCGAGGAGAGGCCAAAGGCACCAAACACAACCACCATGATCGCAGCAGCGCCAGTGATCAGCCCGCCGGTCTTCTGTAGACCATTGGCAACAGCGAGGGTGTTGTCACCCGTGCGTTCCCATTCTTCATGGATTCGTGAAAGCATCAGTACTTCGTAATCCATTGATAATCCGAAGACAATACAGAACATAATCACGGGATTCCCCGAATCGATGGGTTGTGGTGTGAAGTTCAACAATTCGGCACCGTAGCCCCACTGAAACACCCAAACCAGCATACCAAACGACGCCGAGATGGAGAGGATGTTCATTGCAATGGCCTTGAGTGGAATCACGACCGACCTGACTTGCATGAAAATCAGGATGCTGGTGGCGATGAGGATGAAAGCAAGCGCCCTCGGGAGGTTGTCTGCAATCGCTTGAAGATTGTCAGCGTTGTATGCTGCGAACCCAGCGACGAGAAGACGGTCCTCGTCACCGCTCATTTCAGCCAAGAAGGAATCACGGTCGGAGCGAATGTCCTCGACGGCTTCCCTCGATGCGACGTCGGTTTGTGAACCAATGAGTTGAACGGAAATCAAGGTGGCGTTTTCACCAACGAAAGCATTGCGCAAACTTTCACGAACAGCGAGTTGTTCAGCCGGCATCAAGTCATCCGGCGTTGCCCAAAAGTCGAGGACTTGTTGAACGCTCATGTCTGGGCTTGGCAGGCCCACACCTATGCCACCGGCAACCCTTGAATCAGCCAAGAGGTCAACGATGTAGGCGTGCTGTGCTCTCAGATTGGCTTCACTCAACGGATCTGCACCATCAGTATCGATCACAATTGCAATCGAGTTTGCAGCCTGGTCTGGCCATTGCTCATCGATTAATTCCATGCCTTGACGGGTTTCATCATCGGGTGGCAAGGCAGCCCAGGAGGACAAGGAAAACTCAGCATAGGCAAAGGGCACACCCGCACCGATCAGCAAAATCAGAACTGGAATCAAAACAGCCCAAGGCCGATCCATCACGCGCTTGGCCACAGTGGCCCAGAGACCATCGTCTTTAGCTCGCATGTCAAGGGCGAACGGGACCTTCCACTTGTTGACATTTGGACCAAGCATGGCCATCACAGCAGGGAGCACAATCGTTGAATAAACCATTGCGATGAACACTGCAATCGTCCCACCGATGCCCAATGAAGGCAGTGAGGTGTTGGTGAAAAACAGCATGCCCATCAAACCAATGGCAACGGTGATTCCAGAATAGAACACGGCTTTTCCTGCCGTAGCACTGCTCATGGCAGTGGCTGTGCGAACATCATGACCCCGTTCAAGTTCTTCTCTGAACCGATTGACGAGGAACAGCGAATAATCTATAGAGACACCAATTCCGATGAGGGAAATGATGTTTGTAGCATAAACGGTTACATCTGTGATGTTGGAAAGCCAGATTGTCATTCCAATTGCGGCAAGCACTGTTCCTACCCCAACGCCGACCGGCAGAAGCGCAGCCATGATCGATCCAAAGACGATACCCAGAATCATCAACGACAAAGGCCCAGAGACCAATTCAGCCTTGACGAGATCGTTCTTGATGCGCTCATCGAACATCCAATCAATGGCGATGCCGTCGGTGGCCCACCCTTGGAAATCGCCGCCAATGGTGAGGCTCTCATGCAATTCGGTCATCACAATCTTCGATTCTTTTCGGTCCAGATCGAAGTGGATGGTGTTGATGCTGTAAAAGCCGTCATCGTCGTATGAAATCACATCCTTGCGGTCGACCTCGTCGACTGTCCATGAATAGGTAATGTTGACATCCTCATGCGCCTCAAATTTCGATAGGGTTTTCATCACGGCGTTTTGCCATGCTTCATCGCTGTCATTGTAGGTTGGATGGAACACGACGTAGCGAAACATTGGACCGCCCTGGTCGTTGCCGCTATCGAAGCGGTTGCTGATCAGCTTGCTTGCGTTGATTGACTCGACATCGTCTTCGCCGAACCCTTCTGCCCAATCTGCGCCAAGACCGATCAAACCGGTCATCAATATACAGGAAATAAGACCCATTGCGACCATCGTTTTACGACGGTCGTGGATGAGGAGACCGAGTTTGTAGAAAGCACGGTCTTTCAGCATCTGTGGGTCAGTCGCACCTTCCATGTTCCGGCGGGCCAAACTATACCATATCAATGAATGTTTGAGTTGGGTTTACTTTTGGAAACAAGGAAAGGAAAAACCAAGCGAATACGAGGCTTCTTAATCCTCGGGTTCTGCCTTAGACCCATGGAGAGAGCCTTGCTTGGTGGCGGATGTTTTTGGTGCACAGAAGGCGCCTTCAAAGGATTGTATGGTGTTGATACAGCGCTTCCTGCCTACGCAGGTGGCCACGACCCAAATCCACAATATGGACCGGTTTGCTCTGGCACCACTGGCCATGCTGAAATCGTCGAAGTGGTGTTTGACCCTGAACTGATTTCGTTCGAGACCTTGCTTGAAGTGTTCTTCACCGTGCACGACCCAACTCAAATGAACCGTCAAGGCAACGACATCGGCACCCAGTACCGAAGTTGCATCATGCCCACGAACGAGGCGCAAGAAGAAAAAGCAAGGAACGTCATCCAAACCATGCAGGACATCTTTGATGCACCAATCGTCACCAGCATCGAAGCAGCCTCCTACTTCACCATTGCAGAAATTGAACACCATGACTACTATGCTCGCAACCCCGCACAAGGCTACTGCATGGCAGTTGTTGGACCAAAGATCAGTAAAGTACGCGCCAAGCACGCTCATCTCTACATAGCGTGATGTTGAAAGGGCGGCTTCCACACCCCGGTCCATGGTGAACAATGTTCCTCGCCCACCGACGCCTCTGAACGAACCTGTCCTCGGCTACCTACCAGGCAGCCCTGAACGCGCTGCACTGCAGAAGGAACTCGACCGACAGTCCTCTGAAATCATCGAAATTCCATGCATCATTAACGGTGAAGAAATCTTCACTGGCGATGTTGTTGAACAAGTGATGCCTCACGATCACGGCCACGTCATTGCCCGTGTTCACATGGCAACCAAAGCCAACGTAGAGGAGGCCATTCAAGCCTCCCTCGACGCCCACGACATGTGGTCAACCATGCCATGGGAAGCACGCTCTGCTATCTTTTTGAAAGCAAGTGAATTGTTGCGAGGCGAATACCGAGCGCAAATCAATGCGAGCACCATGCTCAATCAGTCCAAGACCTGCCATCAAGCAGAAATCGACTCGGCCTGTGAACTGATTGACTTTTGGCGGTTCAACCCCTATTATGCTCGAGCGATCTACGAAGATTTGCAACCACCAATCTCGCCTTCGAGCATGTGGAACTCAAGCGAAGTCCGCCCTCTGGAAGGCTTTGTGTTCTCCGTCACCCCGTTCAACTTCTCCAGCATCGCTGCGAACCTGCCATCGAGTGCAGCCATTATGGGCAACACTGGTGTTTGGAAGCCAAGCAGAAACTCGTATGTTTCAAACTACTTGCTTATGCGCTTGATGATGGATGCCGGCCTTCCAGCTGGTGTCATCAACTTCGTACCAGGAAAGGCAAGCATGGTCGGCGATACGGTGCTCGCACACCCAATGCTCGCTGGAATCCACTTCACCGGTTCAACCAATGTGTTCCGTAAAATGTGGCGAGATGTTGCGAACAACTTGGAGAACTACCGCTCCTACCCTCGTGTCGTCGGTGAAACCGGTGGCAAGGACTTCATCGTCGCCCACCCTGATTGTGATGAACGGGCCTTGCTCGTCGCTATGCTCCGAGGTTCGTTTGAGTTCCAAGGTCAGAAGTGCAGTGCAGCCAGCAGAGCCTATGTCCCTGCATCGGTTTGGTCGCGCATCAAAGACGATTACTGTGCTGAAGTCGGTAAGATTACCATCGGCGATCCACGTGACTTCACCAAGTTCATGACCGCCGTGATCGATAAGAAGTCCTTCGACAACATCTGTGGCTACATCGATCGAGCAAAGGCCGATGCTGGCTGTGAAATTGTCACCGGAGGTGGCTATGATGGTTCGAAGGGTTACTTCGTCGAACCAACCACAATCGTGTGCAGTGATCCTCATTATGAATCGATGTCCGAGGAAATCTTCGGTCCTGTTCTGTCAGTTCACGTCTACCCCGACGACCAGTTTGAAGAAATTTTGGCAACCTGTGATGGAACGTCAGAATATGCGCTCACTGGTTCAATCTTCGCAACCAAGCGAGAAGATGTGCTCACGGCAATGAAGGCCTTGCGCTATGCATCTGGAAACTTCTACATCAACGACAAGCCAACGGGAGCGGTCGTTGGACAGCAACCGTTCGGTGGTGCCCGTGGAAGCGGAACCAACGACAAAGCCGGTTCTCCACTCAACCTGTTGCGTTGGGTCTCCCCTCGTTCGATCAAGGAAACCTTTGCTCCTGACCATGAATGGACGTACGGCTTCCTTAGCGAGTGAATGCTCACTTACGCTTCTGGACGTTGTTAACAGCCTCGGTAAGAACCCGAGGCGTGTAGCGCACACTGATCAAAGAAATCAGCCACCAGCCAACGCTAAGCACTGGCGTAGCAACCAAACAGGTCAAACCGAACCACATGGCAAGGTTGCCAGTTGTTTTTCCCCAAGCCCAAACGGCAACACAGACAAGTGTGATCAGAAAGAACAAGCGGGCAGCCTCGCTGGGCGTCGACCAGCCACGATGATCGGTACGCGGTGCAAAGAAGGATTCCACCAACGACATATCTTCGGCTCGATGATTTCATTGATGAAGGCATGTTTTTTTTCAGGAGCGCCGGCCGGTGGTTTCTTGTGTGGGGGATTGGAGCATCAACCCCGCAATGATGACTGTTTAGAGCCGACTGCTGAATATCTTAGTGACGAGTGATGGGCGAACTGAGCGGGACCTTCGTAGGGTAAGCATTGAAAGCATGGCCCCATATCCTTGGGTGATGCAAGGGGTTCCGGTCATTCCGCTTTCCCCAGCACCCACGAATCTCACTTTGGCCCACACCTCCAAGCCATGGAAAACCGTTCGTTCGATGCTCGGCTTAGTCGGGCTGTTGTTTCTGATCACCAACATGGCCCCTTTGTTCCTTGCTGGGCTGATCGATGCCGACTTCAACGGAACCTTGGGTCCGACAAATCCTTGGATGATCGCCATCACTTCGCTATGCTCAATCCCCGTGCTGGCGCTGCTGGCGTATCTTAGGCGTCCCCATCTGACCCATCTGGTTCGCGCTGCTCCGGACCCGAACGGCCACATGTTGGCGCAAATGGGGTCAAAGGATTTGATACAATCAACGCAGCCAATACAGGCCGTTCACCATCTTGTTCACGATTCAGCACCATTGGAAATGCCTTCGCGACGAGCGCTTTGGGCTCTGTTCTTTGGCGGAGTGCTGGTTTCAAGCGTCACCCTGTTCCCACTTCTCATTCTTGGTTTCACACCTTTGACGGTGACTCTGTTCATCGTCATCCTTCTTCCAGCGTTTTTGATTGGTTTTTCCACCCCAGTCTTTGCTTGGTGGGCCACACTCACCCACTATTTTGGATTAGAAACCTCACGCAGGCTCGCTGAATGGATGCTGATTGCAGGCATGGTATCGACCGTTCCCGCCATCATGATCAATTCGAACATTGCCCCTCTGTTCCTCGAGAGCATCGGATTGAGCATGGCTAAGGAGACATCGCTTGGCTATGGATTGGTGTTGATGGTGGCTGCGCCCATCGGTGAAGAATTATGCAAAGCAGCGGCCGTGTTGGCGCTGGCTCGGTTCATCGATTCACCGCGCAGAGGGTTCCAAATTGGATTTACGGTCGGTCTTGGTTTCGCTTTGCTTGAGAACATGACGTATATTTTGAGCAGTTTTACTGCTTTGGAGGCGAGTTCCATAACGTTCGGATTAACTTCGATCATTCGAGGCATTGGCAGCATTCCAGGCCATGGCGTTTGGACCGGTATTTCGGGCTACGCCATCGGTTGCCATCTGATGTCGAGAAAGCAGGCAACTCCCGTTCAATTTGGCACATCACCACAACCACTTTCGGAGATCAAGCAATGGATGTTGGTCGACAAAAAAACAGGTCAAGTGTTGTCGGATTCCAATGCAGAAAAAAAACCCATCCAAATCCCTCGATGGTTGTGTAGCTCACCGGAACAGGGATTGCACTTGCCAACAACGCCTTTGATGGGCATCGCAATTGCCATCTTGGGCCATGCCCTTTGGAACGGAAGTTCGTGGGCTGTCGGGGTCATCGGGGCTGAATTAGACTTGTTATCACAGGTGATAATGACGTTGATTTGGATCGCTTTTTTAATCTTGGCTCTCTGGCAAATATCGAGGCGGATTTTGGCCTCCGTCCTCCTCACTGGCGAACAATAGTTAGGTCTAGAAAACCCCATTTTGTACTCGATTTTTATGCGAAGCACCTTTGAGGGGAGTGTAGCCCCGTGAAAGGAGAGGGAACGCTATGGACGTACTCACGGGCGGCTTGAATCAAGGCAACCTCATCGTTACGTCCATCATCATCCTCGGACTAATTACCGTTTCTTCAAAGGCCAAGATGCTCGATAAAGCAGGCGTCATTGCCGCTGCTATTCTCGGTTTGACGGTTGGCGGACTCGGTCATTGGTCTTGGCTGATTATTTTGCTCGGATTTTTGCTCTCTGCCCACAAAGCAACAAAATGGCGATTTGAAGAAAAACTTCAGCGTGGAATGTCAGAATCCGAAGACGGCCATCGCAGTTATGGCAACGTGATTGCCAATGGAGGCTTGCCCGGTCTTGTGGCCATCTTTGCTTGGGCGACTGGCGATTGGGAAAATGGATTGTGGATGTTCAGCGCAGCCGTTGCTGTTGCTGCATCGGATACCTTTGCCAGTGAAATCGGTTGCCTTGACGATAATGTTCGCATGATCACGACCTTCAAAAAGTGCAAAGCCGGGTTGAATGGAGGCTTTTCTCCAAGCGGTCAAAAAGCAGCCTTCGCCGGCTCAGCCCTGATTGGGGTCCTTAGTTTACCTGCGTGGTACCTCACCACTTCCGATCTGGTGATGCAAACCGGGCTCATTCTCAGCTTGGCAGTCATTGTCATCGGTTGGCTCGGATGCCAAATGGACAGCCTCCTCGGCGCAGTGCTTGAGAACCGTGGGTTCTTGACCAAAGGAGGCGTCAACGGCATCGCTATCACCTTCGGCTTCATGTTGATGAGTTTCTTCATCAAATACGCCCTGTGATGGCATCGAAGGCCACTCACATGTGGCCATCGTCTTCATGAACCAAAACCGGTTGGTCCCATCATGCGCAAGCGCTTGGCAGCCATGGCTTTGCTTGCGCTGCTCGTCTGCGTGACCCTCGGCGGTTACGTCAGCGCTGCTGATGACCCTGTGTACGAACCAGGCTTCATTGAATGGGAAATCGACGAAATGGAACGGTTGTTTGTTGAAGGACTCGATGCAGAAGAAGCCGTGCTTCAGCGGGGCAGAACCGACAATGCAGTGGGTGGATTCTCTGTCAACTCCAACGCTGGACCTGTTCCAGTCTTTACCATTTCAAGCCCTCCAGTGTTGACCCCGATCAACGCAACCGTCAACATGAGTGTGTTCTTTTCCGCCTACATCGAAACTGGTCCTTTGTCCCATGACTCATGCACACGGCAACCAGCGAATGTTGGTGACAGAACCACCACATTGACCTATTCTGTTGACGCTGGCGGTGTTCCAGTCTATGATGCGTCAGTCACTCAAACCATCGACACTGCAATCTCCAACGCTGCAATGAATTTCAGCGGAGAATCTCAAGAAGCCTTCATCAGCATGCAAATTGGTGATGTGTTCACCCTTTCTTTGACGGCTGAAAACAACTGCCAAGGAACCGTCATTCGAGTCCAGTGGGGTGCTTTTGAACAAAACAGCGGTGGAATCATCATCGAAGGCAAACTCTACGAACCAACAGCATCGATCAAGGTGGACGATGAACGAAGAGCCCACATTGAGGTTCAGCCCCTTTTCCCTTGGGGCGTGGATGATGTAAAAACCATCAAGTGGGAACTTTGGGGGCCACTTCGCAGCGATGAGAAGGAAGTCAAGAGCCCTGAATACATGATGGAAGATTCAACCGGTCGAAACAGAATTGATCGCCCAATGGCAGGAAACCAAACCAGTTGGGCGTGGTCCGGTACTGAGCAACTTGGCATCGGTGATGCGAATCTGCAAGTATGCATCCAAACCATTGGCGGGGACTTGAACAGCGATTGTCATGCCTTTGGTATTGTTCGGTTTGAAGTTCTGCCTGCTGACAAAGGCTTTGCCAATGCAGCAATTTTCCTATCCATTAGCACATTTGGCGCACTGATTGGTTACGTCGTGACCCTTGTTCGAAACGATAACCTTCCACCGTTGCCCATTCTTGGAGCACTTGTGCTGCTTGCTATCTTCGTCATCCCTACCGCATGGGGCCAAGCCAACCTTGGCTCTGATGCGAGCATCGGGGAAAACGCCAGGGCGTACGATGGGGAATTGTACGATGAGATGCTCAATCCAGTGTACATCTCTGATTACCTCGAGGGGAACAAAGCGATTGTCGTAGCAGTGACCCTCCCCGGTTCTGAAAACGCCTTCCAACAAGCCTTGGAATTGAATAAAACTCTTGACACAAGGGCTGATGAAATCGCGGTGATTCAGGTGATTGCAGGCATGGAAGCCAATCAAGCAGATGTCCAATCCTTGATCAACAATCTAAACGTTTCATGGCCGATCTTGCTTGATTCCAATGGATATTTTACCAACAGCCTGCCAACCGGTGTAGCAGATGCCGTGCTCGTGATTGATCCGAGCATGCGAGTCACCCATGCTGAAGGGCCATATGCACCCCGAGAACACATTGACAACGCCATCGAGAGTGTGTCGGTTGGTGGTGGACAATCCTTCACACAGTACTTCGGACTCTTGTTTGGTCCAGGCTTGTTCTTGCTGTTCATGGCCCTACCTCGTGAAGGTTGGGTTGAACCTGAGACCCCGCTTCCTCCAGGCACCCTCTGGGCCTCGATTGCTGTTGCCGGTGGCGTTGGTGTCCTTTTGGTCAACCTACCTGCCCTCCTCGCAACCGTAGCCCCCATCGACAGCACGGTGCTGTTCTGGATCGATATCGCTATGCTTCTTTGGATGATTGAAATGTGCGTCGTCACCGCCAAGAAGGGCGCGCCAATCGAAGCACAAGTCGCAGGGAAGTTCCTTCACCGTATGTGCCCCAAGGCCTTCCGGGATTGGAGGGAACTCGAGGACATGCAACGGGATGTCTTGCTTGGTGTTTGGTTGGGCTGGTTCGGCTGGCTTTCCTTCCCAGCACTGTTCCCACAAGGCGTGGGTGCAACGATGTTAAGCGGTGCCTTGGGTCTTGGTTTCGGTCTGTTCTACATGATTTGGATCGCCCTTTTCGCAGGCATCGTGGTGCTGTTCATCCGTTTCATCGCCTCTTGGGGTGGATCGATCTCCCGGTTGTTTGGAGAGTTTGGAGCAGAAGTGTTTGCCCAATTCATCGGATGGTGTTTGCTTCCAATCGCAATTTGGGTCACCATCGATGCGACCATGACCGCAATGGACCTCGGCTTGTTTTGACCGTAGGTTTGACAACCATAGACGCTTCTTTCGTCGTTTATGCATCGCTATTGCCCGAGTTGGAGCCGCACTCAACGAGACTTATTTTTCAAATGCCCAACCGCTTGGGCAATGACCTATGGCCTTCGGAATGAAGGTTCTCTTGGTGGGAAAAACACCTGCACCGCAACATGGGATTTGATGTTAAGATCGCTCAAAGCCACCGTGGTCGAACAACTTGATGCACTTCGTTCAGGTGTTGAATGGACTCAGTCTGTCGCTCGCATAGCTTTACGTCAGCGCCTCAAAGAAGCCTTAGCGGATCATCATCGAACAATCGAACACCCAAGGTTCGAAGCGCTGTTGCTTTTTGCCAACCATCGAATGCAATTGCTTTGGAGAAGTGATATCTTTGTCGAATTAACGCAAGGAAAACACACACAGTGGTCCGTTCTCAACCGTTTGGAATCTGAACGCGTCGAAGGGTTTGATCTGTTTGCTTCACCCGACGTCGTGTTTCGAATACAGACCAAATGGCATCTTGTACGGCTCGACATGCAAGCACGAAAAATGAATCAATCTGAACGACTTGAGGCATATGCCATGGTGCTGTGGTCAATGAACCGGGATGGTTTGCCCAGCGTTGCTGACCAGTTCCACATCCAAACCCTGGGTTGGCGCAAAGGGGGCTGGCGGGTCCATTCACTGGGCGTTAGCAGCGAAGAAGTGGCTGTTGCCCGAACCATGATTGAATCTGATGTCGCCGCCATGACCGCATGTGCAAATGCGGTACGCTACGCTCCGTTGAGCCTTCCACTTGCAGCCAATGAGTCGACGTGCACAACCTGCAGAATGAAACCAACATGCTTGGAAGAAAGCACCCTCGAAGAAAAAAAACGAGAACGCATCAGCGCTCTGACGCTTGAAATTCAGTGAAGCAGCGACACAAGATCGTCAAGCACGGTTGCAACATCGCTGGCTTTGGTAACACCGCTGGCCAAGAGAACACCCTCGGCACCAAGTTGAATCGCAGTTGCCACATCTTGCCCGTTCTTGACACCCGCACCGCACAGCACGCGCACATTCGGATTGGTGGCTTTTACCAGATCAACGGTATCGCTGACGATTGAAGGGTCGGCACTGGTCACCGATACATCTCCACCGATCAATTGGGGGGGTTCCACTGCAATGAATGTTGGACCAAGGGCTGCGAGACTCTTTGCTTCCTCGAGGTTTGCAGCACAACCGCAAATTGGGAATCCTTCAGGGAGCATGCCCATCAATGTTTCAACATGCTTCATCTCAACTTTATGCTCGGCATGATTGATGATGGTTCCTTGAGCACCGCGATGAATCGCTGTACCCGGCTCCATCCACCCCGTGAATCCTCCTTGGCCAACCGGGTCAAGGTGCTGGCACCAGACTTCAAGCGCTGGAGCAGCCTTGCGCACTGCTTGTAAATCAAAGGCTGAAACGACCGCAACCATCCGAGCAGGACCGTTGCTGTGCTTTTCCATGGCCACTGCAAGGTGTTCTGCAGAGGAACCACTCGCTGTTGCGTATGTCTTGAAGTTGACAACAATCAGTGGTTTGGTCATACCTCGCCCAGCGGCGAACACCATTTGACATCTTCCGTTCTGTCTAAGCAGATGGTTCGACTTTCGGCCATTGACCGCCAACTTGGGAGGTACCATCGGGCACCGTGCTGCCGTGATCGACAACAACCCCTTCCATCGAGACATTCGAACCAACCGTGGCCCCACGTCCAACCAGGCAATTACGCAAATGTGATTTGGAGCCGACATCAACGCCTGAAAGCAGCGTAGAACGCTCGATATGACAGCCTTGCAACTTCACATCGGCTTCGATCATGCATCCTTGCACGTGTGCAGTGTCAAACACCTTTGGTTTGGCATGCCAGCTGCCATCGACAACAGCGCCGGTGGAGAAACGCTTTTCTTCGATGCAGCGTAAAACGCCATCCATCCAAGCATCTGGAGTTCCAGCGTCGATGAAGTAACCTTCGAACTCTGTCCCATTGAGGAGGTTTGCCTCCGCCAACTTAGGAAATACATCTCGTTCTATAGAATGGCGGCCTTTTGGCATCCAATCAAATATGTCATCTTCAAAGATGTAAGAACCTGCGTTAATCAAGTTGGAAAAGACTTCCTCAGGCTTTGGTTTCTCTTTGAATTGAGTGATTCGCTGATCCTCATTGACACCGACAATTCCGAACCTTGTAGGATCTTCGACTTCCCAGAGTGCCAAGGTACCCACACCGCCGTTTTTACGATGCAAATCAAGCATTGGTTCGATGCTTAACGAGGACACAATGTCACCGTTGAAGCAAGCAAAGGTTCCGCTGACAACATCTCGGCAATTTCCAAGCGCACCGCCTGTTCCAAGAGGTTCGGCTTCTGGAACGATTCGAACATCAAAATCGACGTCCTTTGAACGGAAGTAAGATTCGATCAAATCAACTTTGTAGCCACCAGCAACGATCACTTCGTCGACCATGCCAACAGGGACCGCTTCAACCACGCGTTCCAACAATGTCAGGTCCAGCATAGGCAACAGAGGTTTGGGTATGCCAGCGGTCCATGGCCGGAGCCGAGAGCCGATTCCGCCTGCGAGGACCACAACTTGCATGGTACCGCCAACGAATGCCTACCTATCAATAAATCTCTTCTTGTCCATGCAACTGACCCTTCGCTTTGCTTCAAAACCTCTAACGAGGTGAACAAAGTGTTCAAAGACGGTGTTTCAGTGGGAGGTTTGGAGAGACCCATGAACATCCACGAATACCAAGGAAAAATGTTGCTACGAGCTGCGGGTGTTACCGTGCTTGAAGGCGTCCACTGCACCACTGTTGAACAAGCATTGAGCGCTTATGATAAACTTGGCAGCAAAGTTGTCGCTGTCAAATCTCAGATCCACGCTGGTGGCCGAGGCAAAGGCACCGTCATGAACCCCGCAACACGGGATGTTGTGATGGAAGGCGGCGTGAAGATTGCCTTCTCGAGGGAAGAAGTCGACACATACTCCACCAACATCCTCGGGAACCTTCTCGTAACGATTCAAACCGGAGATGAGGGGAAACTTGTCAAAAACCTCTACATCGAGGCTGGCTGTGACATCGCACACGAATACTACCTCGCTTTGCTCGTTGACCGGGACAACAAATCAGTCCTGATCATGGCTTCCACTGAAGGCGGAATGGACATTGAAGAAGTGGCTGAACACACACCAGAATTAATTCACAAGGTAACCGTTGATGCTAACAGCGGCCTTCTTGGTTTCCAGAAGCGAGACCTCGGCATGGCGCTTGGCTTGAGCGGTTCTGCTCTGAAATCCTTTGGAAAGATGCTTTCATCCATGTACACAATGTTCTGTAACGAAGATTGCGCCATGGTCGAAATCAACCCACTTGTCCGAACAGGTGCCGATGAAATTGTCGCTTTGGACGCAAAGATTTCCTTTGATGAGAATGCTGAATTCCGTCACAAGAACTGGGATGACCTCCGGGACCTCTCAGAAGAAGAAGACACCGAAATCCGTGCAAAGGAAACCGGTTTGTCTTACGTCAAACTCGATGGAAACATCGGGTGTTTGGTCAACGGAGCCGGTTTGGCAATGGCGACCATGGACGTCATCAAACTCTACGGTGGCGAACCTGCAAACTTCCTCGACGTCGGCGGTGGCGCTGATGAGGAACAAGTCAAAACTGCGTTCTCAATCATCCTTGAAGATCCAAACGTCAAGGGTATTCTTGTCAACATCTTCGGTGGAATCATGCGCTGTGACATCATTGCACGAGGCGTGATCGCTGCAACTGAGGCTTTGTCGCTCCAGGTACCCCTCGTGGTACGATTGGCTGGAACAAACGTCGATGAAGGCAAGGCAATCCTTGCGGCATCGACCCTTAACATCCATTCTGCTGACGATTTAGCAGAAGGTGCTCAAAAGATTGTAGCACTTATTGGAGGTGAACAGTAATGGCGATTTGGATTGAAGAAGACGCAAAGGTGCTCGTTCAAGGCATCACTGGAAAGCAAGGCATGTTCCATGCTGATAAAATGGTTGAATACGGCACCAACATCGTCGGTGGCTGCACGCCTGGAAAGGGTGGTCAAACGGTTGATTTGCAAGGCATGGACTTCCCGGTGTGGGACAGCATGACCGAAGCAATCATCGCAACTGATGCTGATGCCACCGTTATCTACGTGCCACCACCGTTTGCTGCTGAAGCAATCATGGAAGCCGCTGACGCATTTGATTCGATCAAAGGCGAAGGTGTCGTGGTTTGCATCACTGAAGGTATCCCAACCCTTGACATGGTCAAGGCAGTTGCTTACGTCAACAACCGCCCAGGTGTTCGTCTCATCGGACCAAACTGCCCTGGAATCATCACTCCTGGTGACACAGGTGGAGCAAAGATCGGTATCATGCCAGGACATATCCACGCCAAGGGACGCATTGGTATCGTTTCGAAGTCGGGTACCTTAACCTACGAAGCTGTTGCTCAAACCATGAGCATCAATGAAGGACAATCCACCTGCATTGGTATCGGTGGCGATCCAGTCAATGGAACTGGATTCATCGAATGCCTCGCTGCGTTCGAAAAAGATCCTCACACAGAGGCGATCATTATGATTGGCGAAATCGGAGGAAACGCTGAGCAAGAAGCTGCGGCGTGGGCTGCGACCAATGTCACAAAACCAATCGTTGGTTTCGTGGCAGGAGCAACCGCACCACCAGGAAAGCGAATGGGCCACGCTGGCGCAATCATCTCCGGTGGGAAAGGCACGGCAGAAGAGAAATTCGAAGCATTCCGAGCGGCTGGCATTGCATGTGCAATGGACCCGTCTGAACTTGGTAAGGTGCTCTTGGAATCACTCAAGTCTGCTGGCTTGCGATGAAGCCAATAACCTGCACTCAAAAGGTGAAGCATGCGCACCGTGCGGACCTTCGATACCGAAGTTCTGCTGGCACACCATCAGGACGCTCCACCTTTGGATTTGAGTTGGCTCTCAAAACCTTCTCGCCACCAATTCCGCTGGCGCTGCACCCGCAACAGATGGCACACTTCGAGGCGACAGATCCGCAGTGGAGAAGTGTTGTCGAAGAACACCAAACGAAACACACCGCGGGACATGTATGTCTCGACAAGTGCGTGGCTCAATCCGGTCAGTCTACCGAAAATCAAGGACACAAAAGTTCCGCACCCCGTGATGATTGACCACTTGATCGTGTTTGATATCGACATCCCACCTTTCTCTCGCACAACCATGGAGCGAGCAAGGCAAGCCACGGTCAACCTCCTCGATTGGATTGAAAGCCGTTATGATTTTGAACGCGTGCACATTGTTTTTTCAGGCAGCAAAGGATTCCATTTGGTCTATCGAGAGAAAGACCGCACAATGTTCGGCATCCCAGACCCTCGCAAACGAGAGCATGCCGTGCGTGAAGCGCGCAAAACCTTGCTCAAAGAAGTCATGGATGCCGGCCATCCTGTCGATTCTGGGATCACTGCTGACACACGTCGTATCATTCGACTGCCGGGGTCAATACATGGATCTACGGGCTGGTATTGTTCAACTGTGACAGAAGATCGCCTCCGGAAACCCTTCAAAAAATGGATGAAAGAAATACCACGCCATGCACAAGCCATCAAAATGCCACGAAAAGGCAAAAAGAAATCAATCCAAAAGAGACAGAAAACGAGGGATGATGTTGACCCCCCGAGCTTTGCATCAATCGAATTAAGCACCCATGTCCCAGGGACAAAAGACCGCAACGCAGTGGTTGCCTGGTTGCCACGTTCATGGGGTTCAATTGAGAAAACAGTGGACAAGGCAGGGTCGATGATCAAAGAGGAAGCACTTGGCCCGGCGCTGTTTTGGACTGATGGTGAAGCGGTGTTGATGATGCTCCCCCGGGCCTTCCCTCGGCAACAAGCGAGCAAAATAAACCGCCGACTCGGACTGCTTCGAACGGCATTGGCCCTTGAAGCAAACGATCACAACTGGGTGCGTGCATCACCTCGACGATGGGAAGACACGGGTTGGGAAAGCGATTTTGAACCAGTTGGGATTTTGGCCCAAGAAAACGAAAGTGAGCACCACTCCCCTTGGTCAAAGGCCCATATTGAAATGGCAAGGCGCCTCAATCAACCGCTGGACATCGGAAATCAAGCCTCCTCTGGAACCGAAGAACCCTCAATCCGTATCGTCACCAGAAAGTGACTGGTGAAGATTATATGCTTGGGTCTCAAGCATTCTTTGTTCCCGAGAGAGCCGAAAGGCGATGACCAAACATCGTAGATGACCAGAACTTACACCGGACCGTGGCGCATGGGAACAGCGCCACGTCCAATCTCAACTCCCATTTTAGCAACCTATGGTCACCCATATGGCTGAAAGATTATGTGCTAAGGACTCAACATCTGAGCATGGTTCTTTTCCAGTGGGCAACACTTCAGCCTCACCCGCCTCTTGAAATGAACAACAGTGAGGGGATTGAATGAACGTCTATGGCGTGATTTTGGTCCTCATTTTCGGAGGTGCTTCCGGTGTTTTTGGAATTCTTGCCATGATGGACGATGTCACTTCCATGACGACTTCTGGAACGGTCCTTGAAGGCACAGAATGGTACGAATCCGAGGGAAGCAGAGAAGAATGTGCTGAAATGGGATATTATTATGACGAATACGGCGATGAGTATGAAGAATGTGATCGCTATAGAACGATTACTTACTTTAAGTGCCATTCAGATGTTGATTTTACTTATGCGCTCGCAGATGATCAAAGTGGCTTCCTTTACGACGGACAAGATCGAGTGACTTGGGATGAAAGCCAAAGTTCATGTTTGAGCCAGATTCAAGACACCTATGCCGTCAACAAATCTGTTTCAGTTTACTACCTTTCAGATGCTCCAGAAGATGGCAAATTGTCCCAACAATTCCCCCCAGGCGCCTTGTACGTGTGTTGTTCGCTCTGCTTTGGACTGCTGACCATTCCTGCAATGATCTTGATCTTCACCAACAGGTCTGAGAATGTCAACATCAAAACCGGTGGATTCATGGGGAAGTTAAGGCCAAAACGCATTCCACTCTCAAATCCAACACAGCAGACGATGAGCAATCAAGGCCAACCAAATTATTCACAAGCAAATCCACAGATGCCACAGTCAAGCAGCACCATTCAGACAAGCAGTGGTGGAGGAGCGTTTGGCGCAGGTGGCATGATGGTCGTACCCCTGGCCGGCGGAGCTGCAAACCCAACACCATCGAATCAACAACCCTCACAGGTCCAGCAAAGCCGAGTCCGAAGTCAATCAAACGGAACACAATCGAGCAATTGGAGGGCACCTTCTCGAATCGCAGGATACCAACGTGTTTTGTCAAAAATGAACATGGGTTCCGGCCAGTTTGGCTCTGCCCAGGAATATGAACAAATCCTTCAAAACTCAGGAATGATGGATCGATCAATGGCGTCAGGATTCATGTCAAATCCGTTTGTTCTTCAAACTCTTGGCATTGCCGCTGTGGCAGGTGGAGCAACCGCAGCTATGAGTTCCGCCTCACAAGCACAAACAAGTCTCCGACCAGCACAATCAGGCGACGCCCGATTGAAGAGCATGCAAAAGGAAGCGGAGGACTTTTTCAAATCCTCAAAACCAAAGGTCAACACCGCAACAAGCCGCCCCGTTGCCAAGGGTGAACCAAATCAATGCGCGCACAACAACTGCACAACAAGAGTCTCATCCTTTGATTTCCGTTGTTTTGATTGCCGCAGAAGATACTGCACTGCGCATAAAGGTACAACCTTTCAGTGCGAAGAATGCGCTAACTAGGCTCACTCATACACCGACTTCTGATGAAGGCCAACACGTGGTACCAGTCCATCCAGTTGGGCTTGGTTGACGATCTCTCGCCCTTCCCCACTCCGAACATAGGTTGCCACACCAGGGCTGACATGATGATTCCAGTGACGCTGGTACACCTGTGCTCGTTCTTTGCTTGTTGCTAAGCACGAAGGGACTGCATGATACATCATCACTGAGATACGTTGCTTTCTCAAGAACACCGCCAAAACTTCTGGCATTAATTTTGAAAGCCAAGTTTCATCAAAAAAGCGTGACGAACGCTCGATGACATAGCGGGGTTTCTCAAGAGGACCCAATGCCTCGGTCAAGGCATCACTGAAGAGTTTAGCTTCATCTGGAGTGGAATTGTGGAGGTGATAACGAATCCATCCACCACCACGGTCGCCGCCTTTCGGAGTGGCATGGCGGGTCATATCGCCAAGTTCGCACAATGAATCGACAATGGCATTGGCAATCGCCTGAGTCAGAGAGGCATCCGTCCAGACCTGCTTCTCCTCACCAAATTGGAAACCCGATGAAAATCCACTGCGAGCCTTGGCTTCAACCGCTGGTTTTGCTTCTGTACCAAAGGGTTGGCCAACACCCCATAATTCACGGGTATGGCCCCGAGTCATCGCACGCCGGACCATTTCTTCATTGAACAGACTCATGCCTTCGCTGATTCCTTCTGGGCGGACATCATTGAACGCAGCATGGACATGCCCAACGCCCTTTTCGATGGTTCCATCATCGCAAACTCCGTACAATTGCTTGTGTTTTTGCTTGAAGCGTTCATAGTCGTCGAAACCTTTGGTAAATTCATCAGCGATGCAAACAATATCCCAATTGTTTGCAACCTTCTCTTTCCATTCTTTATCCAAACGTATGGATCGTCCTCGCAGTTGATTGATGCTCATGCTTGTGGTAACGGTGGTCATGTCAACCAAGACATTGATGCGGGAAGCATCCCAGCCTTCACCAAGCAAGCCCCGGGTCCCAACGATGCACCGTGTGAAACCCTCTTGGAAGAGTTCTGTGATCATCAATGAATAATACCTCGGCACCCAATGCTTTCCACGCCCATGAATTTCATGATAGCCATCATGTGCCTTATCTGAGAAAGTAACTTCCAATTGCCGTTCCTTCATCCATTCAGTTGCGCGCTCGAGGAAGCGCTCAGCGAGGTCATCGTCCACAAGAACGGTGCTTCCTGTCATCAAGATTGGATCGAGATAATCACCTGCTTGGTGCTTTACGAGGGAACGCAAGACCGCGATAGCGCCACCTGCCTCTTTGTCGAGCACGCCATCAACCAAAGCAGTGGCTGAAGTTTTCTCAAAGTCAGTCACCACAACTGCGCGAATTGAAGGGCCCAATGCTTGCATCTCGATGGTGATGATTTCGTTCAATGCATCGACTTTTGAAGAAGCGTAAGCCATCACTCGCCCAACAGGCGAGGCACATGGTCGTGAACCTGTTTCAGTGATTTGAACACCGAGCATTCGAAGGCGTGAAATCACTGATTTGGCCAGTTCATGATCTTCTTTATTCTTCGACAAGCGAAGGCCATAGCGAACATAACGGTCGAGCACAGAACGCAACATGCTCATTTGAGTCCATGATTCATCGTTTGCTTCCATTGGGACAGGTGGCACATCGTTCGGCAGTGCTCGCTGATGAAGGTGCAAGTACCTGCGGGCGTTGTCGGCATAGACTTGATTTTTATTTTGAAACTTTGACCATGTAAGCGTTTCACCGCGATGATTCTTTCGATCTTTCAAACTCGTAAGCACCCACTCATCAAGCGGTGCAATACGTTTCGATTCTTTTTTCCCAGGAGACTTACGTAAATCTGACAGGAGGTCCTCAAATTGTTTGTCGACATTGGCGATGTACTGAAGTTCATGGGCTGCGGGGCGGACAAAGTAACACAAATCTTGGTACGGCGCCAGGTTTCCATTGCGTACGAGAGCTGGAATGGGTACTTCGTAATCGACTGGACCAAAGAAGGCCTCATAGCGTTCAGAGTCAGCATTGCTAATTGAGTCAGTGTCAGGTGGTGTCGCTGTCAACCCAAGCACAACAGGGTCACCAAAGTACTCCTTAACTTCTGAAAGAATCCGTCCCCAGTGATGCATCAAGTGGTGGCATTCATCGAGGATAATCAGGCCAATACCGACCTCCTTGAGCCTCATTAGATTCGCTTTAGCGCTCTCATGAAGGGTCCACATCGCATTGCCGTTTTTGGCGAAATCATCCCTCACTTTTTTTCGATAGATGCTTAATCTTGAACCGTAGTATTTGGCGTTCGAGGTCTCAAGGCTTTGTTGCCAGGCATGTGCCGACTCTCTGTCATCAGCTTGCCCGTCTTCGATCAATTTCTCAGCCCACAACTCAAGAGCAACAAGGTCGAGGTCTTCACCACCCTTCTTGGGCATGGTGATCGATTGGTAGGTCAAGGAAGTTAACAAGCCAGGATTCTTTGGGTCAGTGCTGATGAATTCCTCCTTCCCATCGAGGTCGAAAAGAGAGGTTCGAGCAGCCCATTGTGCCTGGATTGCAGAATTAGGAGAAAGCACCAATGCTGGCTTGCGTATCATGTCAGACCAGACATAAAGCCCCAAGATGGTTTTTCCTGAACCAGGTGGTGCCACAACGTGAAGACGCTTTTCACCCCGCTCCAGTTGCGGAAGAATGATTGAACGCGCTGCATCTTGAGAAGGTCGGAGTGTTCCGTCGAACCGTATTGCCCCGAAGTCAGGAAGTGGCTGGAGCATTCGAGTTCACCCCTCGAATCGAATCAACGAGGGCCACGTTTTGGGCCAGATGGGCCGCCGGGGCCACCCTTGGGTGGGCCGCCAGATCGCTTAGGAGGACCACCGGACTTGCTTGGACCAGGAGGACCGCCGCTCTTCTTTGGTGGGCCGCCGGACTTGCTTGGACCAGGAGGGCCGCCGCTCTTCTTTGGTGGGCCGCCGGACTTGCTTGGACCAGGAGGGCCGCCGC
>JAPKCS010000045.1 GCA_028822845.1 Candidatus Poseidoniaceae archaeon
CGGCGGTGGCGGAGGTTACCGTGGTGGCGGCGGTGGACGAAGCGGCGGTGGCGGCGGCGGACGAAGCGGTGGCGGCGGTGGCGGTGGCTACCGTGGTGGCGGCGGCGGACGAAGCGGTGACAGCGGCGGACGAAGCGGTGACAGCGGTGGACGAAGCGGTGACAGCGGTGGACGAAGCGGCGGCGGCGGTGGCGGAGGCTACCGTGGTGGCGGCGGCGGACGAAGCGGTGACAGCGGTGGAAAAAGCGGTGGCGGCGGTGGCGGAGGCTACCGTGGTGAATCTCGTGGTCAATCATTCAAACCTTCAAACAGCGCTCGCAAAGGTTTTGGTCAAAGTCAAGCCAACCGAAGCAACGACTCTTCCAAAGGCAGTTACAAAGGTCGTTCTGACCGAAAGTGAACGTTTCATTCCTCTTCTGACACCGTTGCAGGTGCCGAAAAGATTCCATGATCTTCGATGATATCTGATGCACCAGGTATCACTGGAAGAACATCATCTGTTACCAAACCCGTGTTCTTGTAAATTCGGTTTGCAAGTTGTTCTTTCTTGGTCAGCCCTGGGCGCAAGACAGCATAGCGTTGGCAGAGTGCAGCCACTGTTTCAGGACGTCCCCCCATCAACAAAGGCACCCCGTTGATGGCGACAATACCAATGCCAATTTGGACATCGAGGTCTTTGAACCATTGACGTTGTCCACGAACAATGAATGATCCTTTACCAACAAACTCTCCCGTTTGGGCGGTTTTTGAAACTTGTGCAGGTTTTACCGAATACACGGTTCCATGTGCGCCGCCGCCCGCCCAGGCCCGACTCCAGCACAGTGCCATGGAAGCAGCCTCGAGTAATTTTTCTTCTGTAATACTTTGATCAGCGAGTTTATCGACAATTCTGAAGGCGGGAATATCAGCGGGAATATGAGCTGGCTTGTGGAGATCCACAACGAACCCTTGTGTTGCGCGTAGGCTGCAACTTGGCGCTCCGTGCAAATCTGCGTGAAGGTAACGGTCTTCACCGGAAAGATGCTTTTTGACAACCGCATCGTTTCCTTTTGCATCCTTTCCTCCTACCAAGAGGTGGCCTCCAGAAATCATGCTCCAACGGTGATGTTCAAACCAGAGGCGTTTGCTTCGCTTGATTTTATTCAACTTTCCAGTGGCTTGTTGCTTTGCCTCCTTCTTTTGAGCTCGTTGGAGGTGAAGCATGGTCTCTTCCAGTGCTTCGACTGCTCCGGTTGTCTTGTCTTTCTGTTTTCGAGCAGATTCAAAGTAACGCTGAGCGTTTTGATGCACTGTTTCATCGATGGAAAGGGTTGCCTGCGAGCCATTTGGCTCACCGTTCTCATCGGGGAGAACGGTCACAAAGGTTCGGTCTGCAGGAGCAAGTCCGACGATCCAGGGAATGCTCTTTGACATCTTTTTGACGTCCTTCCAGCCGAGTTCTTCAACCGCTTCAGACATTTGTTTGAGGAGACTTTCCACATGGGACCAATGGTTCTGAATGGCGTGACCTAGCATTTGTTGCTTCTCGATTTTCACAGAGAATCCTTTGAGCGCTTTTTCTTGTTGCACCCTCCTTCGTTCTAAACGTTCCACATCGGTGGAATGCCCTCGCCCTGGTGCTGCGATGTCCAACTTCTCAGCTTCACGTCGAGCCAATGCGCCAGCATCGTGAGCGCCTTTCCATGCATCGACTGCTTCGCATAAGGTGGGGAAAACCGATTGTGCCAATCCTTCATGTGCTGGCAAAAGGGTAGGTGTGGCTTCGACAGCATGTTGCTCAAAGAAGCGATCACGAAGACCGTTTGCTTCCATGGAAGCCGCTTTTTTCTCCAACGAAGGCCGGTCCATCTCTTCGGTTGGTTTCATCAAAAGGATGCCCTGTCGGTCTTCTGCCAAATGACCCAAGAGGGTTTGAAGTGCAGCGTGGATCTTCTCGACATCAGCTTCCTGTGTGGCCATGTTCGGCTCCATTTCAGCGAGTGCACAGACCGCATTGGCGTGGGTTCCACCAAGGTTTGCCTTTCCTCCAAGGGTGGAAACAAGATCTCGGTCGGAAGTTTCGAACAGTTCAGAAAGCGTGGCTTGATCCAAATCATGCGGGTCCATTGCTGCAGGCGGTGGTGCATAGACGACGCCTTTCTTCAGAGTTCGACCAGCGTAGGAGGCGTGCGTCAGTGGTTGAATGATGGTGCCTTCACTGTCGGTAAGGATAATGTTTCCATCCCGAAACACTTCGACGTACAAATGGTATGAGCCATGCTTAGTATCAAAATCAAAAGCCAACACGCGGTCAAAACCCAATTGACGCACACCGGTCATGCGTGCGTTTTTCAGATATTTCCGCAGAACCATGGCAAAGGGAGGAGGTGTCATTGGCATTGGGCGGTCTCTTTTGGAGGTGTATATTCGCGACCCTCTCACCAAGACAAGGTCGAATTGATCTTGCTCTTTTGGGTTGATTCGAAGAACAATTTGTTCATAGTGTGGCATGTAGGCCTTCTTGACATAGGCCCCAGCAAAGGTATCCAATTCTTGAGCCACAGCCCGAAGGTCAAACCCTGACATTGCTGCTTTCATTGTCTTCGCCCCGAATCGACCTGTGGTCCACGCTTCTTAATGCTCACTTGAAACGCAACAGCACTTTACCGATGTTCTTGCCATCGTGGAGGTGGTGGTGCGCCTTTGCCACATCTTCAGCATCGAACACAGAATCAATCACAGGCGACAGATGTCCGCCCGTGACCCCTTCAAGAATGCGTTCGAGATGATTGAGCATGACCGATTGGTCCTTCCATGTGCCCATGTGAACGCCAAACACCGCACGGTTTCTGCTCATCAGGCGCAAAGGATCGAATTTTGGAGTGCGTCGCCAGGCCAAAAACGATCGAATCGGGTTCCTTTTCGAGGTCGGCGCTGCTGCCGACATTCCATAGGTATAGAGCCGCCCTCCTTCCTTGAGAACAGAAAGAGATCGGGCTAAGTTGTCGCCTCCAATGGGATCCAGAACATGGTCGACACCTTTGCCGTCAGTGGCTTTCCTGATAACCTCGACAAAATCTTCGTTATGCCGATCGATGGCAATGCCACCGTAGGCTTCGATGGTCGAGGCTTTGTGGCCTGAAGCAGTTGCCCATACCTTCTGAACACCAGCCCATTGACAGATTTGTAGCGCAGCCGTACCGACTCCACCAGCGCCCCCGTGGATCAGCACAGACTCATCGGCGGTCATGTGCCCAAGGTGATGCAGCATGTGGTGTGCGGTGAGGTAGGTCACAGGTATGGCTGCAGCGTCTTGGAGGCTTATTTCATCGGGAAGGACCAATGCTTGTTGAGCCTGAACCACAACGTGGCTTGATTGCCCTCCATTCGCTACGCCTGCCACAACACGTTGGCCGATGGTGAATCCTTCGACGCCCTCGCCAACAGCATCGATGGTGCCGCTTAATTCGTAACCTGGCGTGAATGGATAGGATGGTCTGGGCTGATAGAGCCCTAACCTCATCAATAAATCTGCAAAGTTGATGCCGGCATAGGCAACTTCCACGCGAATTTCGCCTGTTTTTGGCTCCGGCATCTCCATCGGTTGCACCGCAAGGGTGTCAGGAGAGCCTGCTTTGGTCAGCACAACGCGTCGAGGCATAACACGCCCACGGCAGGTCGTTGAATCAACCCTGCGGTGGTTGCTATGAGCGCATCCAACCGTTGGCGGTCTGGACAACGTCTCCGTTTCGCTCGTGGACCATGAGGTGAGAAAGTGTTTGGTCCTCTGCTAAGCCTGGATGCGCATCAGGTGTGTCCGCATAAGCCAGAAGTGAGATCTCGGAAAGCGATCGAGTTCCGCTCACAGCCTCAAGAACGCGCTGATGCCTGGCTTGGCGGTGGTTGATGTAGCGATCAAACACCTTGGTCGGTTGAGCAATGACGGGGCCATGGCTAGGGAACAGCAAATGAGGTTGAAGTTGCTTTAGACGTTCTAATTGTTCGATGTAGACCTGCATGTCACCTGTGTGGGGGGGTATCAAAATTGTACCAATGCCTGCCACCATGTCACCAGCGATCAACCCGGCTTCACCGAGCAAGCAGATGTGGCCTGGATGATGGCCTGGTGTGATCAACACTTCCCACGTCGTATCACCAAGATGAAGCATTTCTCCATCGCTGAGGATTCGATCGCAAGCCACAGTTTTGGAGGTGTACTCGCTGCCCCAGATCGGCACATCGAAAGCTTCGCGTAAAAGGCCAATATCACCAATATGGTCGCCATGAGAATGGGTGAAAAGCAAAGCGACAAGGCGCCCCTTATGCCGTTCAACGGCTGTGGCCAAATCCTCCATGCCTTCGCGCAGATGGGCAGCAGCGTCAATCAAAATGAAATCCCCTTCAGGGTCGCCCAAGAGGTAGGCATTGGTGTGGTCTGCTGGTGGCAGGGTCGCAGTTTTCACTGGAACCACTTCGACACCATGAGCGAAGAGAATCGAGCGTCGACCAGGCAAGCGATCTGCGATGTCTTTTGCGGCATCATCCATGTTTCGCCCAACTCGGACGAGGACACGTTCGATTTCCATCAACAATGTCACAACAGGCGGTGCAACCTTGATTTCATGGCGTGCCCAACGCGCTAAAATATTGAATGGACTGTCCCACATGAGTTCAGTGAATTCGGTTTGAGGTTCTAAATCGATGATGGGCATCGTTGCTGCATCTCCTGCATGGTAATGCAAGAAAGCATTGTCAAACTGAACCGGGCCGAAAGGGGGAGTGATTCGATGACAGAGGATTTTGATGCCCGAGCGGTCATGGGGCACATGCCCCTCAAGGGCAAGGGGGAGGTAACGGGTTTTGTCGCTGATAATTTGTGCTCGTACTTCAGGGTCGATCGCTACAAGACCCTGTGGCGTGGGGGCCAATCCTAATTCCTCACTCATTTCCCTTAGGATACAAGCGATGGTTTTGGCTTGAGGCCCCTGCAATCCATCGAGTTGTTCGATTGCGGCGGTATCAACTCGTGAAACACCACCACCTGGAAAGGCCCAGTAGGATGGGAAGGCAGCCATTGTTGGGGAGCGAAGGCCAAGCAGAACTTCGATTCCGTTTGGCCCGTCCCTTGTCATGGTCATCGTTGCAGTTGGACGTGGTGGGCGTCGCGTTGGGGTTGGGAGCGCTACACCTTGCGGAACTTCACTCATGGCTTCCCCTCGGACCCACCGTCTTCAAGGCTTTGTATCGGTCTGGAAGCGTGAAGGTCATGTATCCGGGAGGCTTGGAAAACACATGGCCGCTCAATCCGTTGAGGAACACCTCGCAGAATTAGCCGAACTTGTCGATGAGGCTGAACGCCTTGGTTTTGATCCTTGGCCACCAGATAAGCAAGAGCGACCTTGGGCCCGATGGGCCCTCGCTTCGTTCATGATTGTCTTGATGTTAAGCGCCGTTTCAAAGGTGCTGTTCCGATTCGTCAAACTCTGATTGCTCATCGATCCTACGCCCCTTGCGTGAACAAGGGGCGCAACGTACGCTTCTGCCCGTATGAGCATAGCCTACGCCTGATCAGAGCGTTCAGCAGCACCTCTGTGGTGCTGGCTTACAGCGTTGGAGACTGGTTTCAGTCTCGGCGGCCGGAAAGCACTGCTGCACCAAGGAACGCAAGAACGCCCAATGCAGATGTGAATCCTGGCATACCTTCGCTGGTAACCTCGATATCAGTGATATCGCCTGCGCTGCCATCGCCGGTAGCGACAACAGTGAGGGTTCCAGATTCTGCGTGGTATCCATCAGTCCAAGAGATATCGATAGAGAAGTTACCACCGGTGCCTGCAGGGAGAGCGAAGCTCATCCAGCTCCAAGCGTATCCCATGCTGGTGTTGGTCTCGTTCCCAAGTGGGCTCGAGAGCGTAACGGTCATGTTGCCGCCCTCAGGGTCCCAGCAGTAGATTCCGATTTCGTAAGCAGCGTCGTCAACAAGAGTGATGATTCGATCGTCACCCGATGCTTCATCAACGCCTTGTTCGAACATATTTGTGCCGTTAGCGAAGGTGACTGAGTAGAACCAGTCACAGATTGGGAGAAGGTTCATTTCTTCATCTTCCCAAGTCCAATCTTCTTCTTCTTCTTGAGGCATTGCACTGTCTTCAACCTTAACGAGGTTGAATGTAACCGTACCGCTTCCATCACAGTTGTCGCTTTCTCCATACCACATGTTGTTGGTTTCCTCATAGGCGAATACAAGTCCATCTCCTGTGCTAACGACGTCTGAAATATCCCAAGATTTACTGTTGTGGACACGGACTGTGGTTTCACAGATCTCGTCCTCAGTGAAGTCTTCTCCTGCACCGCCGTCGTCTTCAACATCGGTGTTGGTCACGACAAATGCGTGGCCGGTGGAGTTGTCGTAGGTGTCTTGGACCGGGAATTCAATCACAGATCCAATTCGGACGAACACAACATCGTCGCCTTCGAGCAATCCGTCAATTTCGACCCAAAAGTCAACAGCAGTTCCGTTTTGCCCATCGAGGGTCAAACCTTTAGCAATATCATCAACATTGAGGCTCATTGCATAAAGTGACATGAGCATGTTCACTTCAGATTCGTCGAGAACGCTGTCGTTGTTCCCGTACATACCGTCGGCCATCATGGAAAGGCGCTCGATTTCTTCAGGACTGTCAACGACACCAAGTTCGACAACGACAAGTTGCATTGTTTGGTCGTTCCACTGTTCAAACCAAACGTCCATGGAATCAAAGTTGATTCCTTGTTCTTCAGAATTTGAGTCATCATCTTGACCTTCTCCGTCTCCGGAGTCGATGTTCTCAGTCCACATGAAGCCTGCTGCTTCACATTCGGATGAGTTGTCAATGTTTTGGAGGATCACATGGTTGACCATGTCGTAACAAACCATGTCGGTTTCATTTCCTTGACCTTGGCCTTGTCCGTCATCGTCGCCCATATCGCCTTGGTCTTCTTCAGAGTCTAAGGCATAGTAGAATTCTGGGAATTCGGAAGCGTTTAGCAATCCGTTCGAGTCAGCATCCATGAAACCAAACAAAACACCGAGGTATTCTTCTTCAATTTCTGAGAGAGTTTCGTCAGCACCTGCGTTGATGAAAGCGATTGTTTCCACAAGGGAAACACTTCCATCACCGTCAGTATCCATCAAGTCCATGACCTGAACAGGGGTTGGGATGTATTCTTCACCGCTTTGCATGCTGTCCATAAACCAGAAGAACTCGTTGGCATCGAGGGAGCCGCTCATGTCCCAATCATGGGAGTCAAAGATCCATCCGAACATCATGAGTTCATCTGCGGATTCATTTCCGTTGCTCACAGCTGCGAGCACTTCGGACAGGCTGAGGTTGCCATCGCCATCTGTATCGATCATTGTGAGGGTTTGAGCGTTCGTTGGGATGTATTCATCACCGCTTTGCATGTGGGTCCAGAACATTCCGAATTCGTTGTGGTCGAGCAGTTCATCGCCGTTGTCATCATAGTATTCAAACACGAAACCAAGCATCATGAGTTCATCTGCAGTTTCATCTCCAGAGGTCATGTCAACAAGGATTTCAGCAAGGCTGAGTTGGTCATCACCGTTCGTGTCCAACATGAGGAGGATTACATCAGTGTCCATTTCACCCCATTCGCAGAACTCGCCGTCTGATGGTGCGGTGTCGCCAGCCATCAATTCGGTTTCGTTCCCTTCTTGGTCTTCGAATGTTCCATCGCTTAGGATTGCATCCCCTGCCATGACGTCATAGCAGTCGTCGCCCATGAGTTCGTCAAGGCGTTCGTGAAAGACGGAGAATTCACCAAAGTCGAGCATTTCGTTGCCATCGACATCTTCGTTGTTGAAGAGGTTGGTATAGAAGGTGGTCATTTTGCCTGCATCAGATTGGTTTTCTTCAACCATGACGAGCATTTCAGAGAGCGTGATGTTTCCATCTTGGTCTGCATCGAGCATCATCATCATCATTTCTGCGTCTGTGTACTGACCTTCGCCGTCGTCGTCGCCGCCCATGTTGTTCAGTGTGCCCATGAAAGAGAGGAATTCATCAAGGTCGAGTTCACCGTCTTCGTTGGTGTCTTCATCCATGAACATGTTGGAGATCATAGTTCTGGTTGCGTTGTCCATTGGGTCTTCGCCGTTCATATCACTCGCGTTGTCCATGGCGTCCAGGTATTCATCGATCGAGACGTTACCGCTCATGTCGGTATCGTACATGTCAAACATCATTTGGCCGTTATCATATTCGCCGAGTGTGAAGAAATCAGAGTTAATACTCATATTATCTTCGTCGTAGAAGGAGACGCTGATGTAGTACGTTCCAGCTTCATTGCAGCAGTCAGGGCTTGTCCAATCTTGGAAATCCCCGTTTTCGTCCCCTGCGTAGGTTTCGTTGATGAGTTCATTTCCTTCACCATC
>JAPKCS010000025.1 GCA_028822845.1 Candidatus Poseidoniaceae archaeon
GTTGTTTCTTCACCAGTAGACTGGGCATTCTGTTGCAATTGTTCTGCAGTCTGAATAATGACCGCTGCTGCAACCGCCGCAACAAGAATTAGGGCAATGAAGACAATCATTGCACCAATACCAATTGCAGCGATGTTATCGCTGTTTTCGTTCGTTTGTTTTTCCATATTTTTCACCATTTTTTATTTTTTGTATCCCCCATGTAGGGTGGACTCGAAGCGGTTCAGGCGTTGCCTCCTGAACCAATGTTGATGCGCAAAGGCATGCGAATGTGAGCGACTTCATCAGGAGCAAGTCGATTGATGAACGGCACGGAGTCTGTTGTGAAACCGGGGGGAATCCAAGGGGCAAGAACAATGTCTTCCAATGGTTCCATGGAGCGGTTTTGTGCACGGATGGTTGCGGTGATCTCCCCGGTTCGCATCTCGTAGGAGGTGGATATTGCGAGTTTTCGTGACAGTGGGATTTCGTCTGCACCGTAGCGGCGATTTGCTTTGACTTCAAAGCGAAGTGGAAGGTTGCCACCGGGTGCGATGACCGGCAGATCCACGGATGATGGCACACATGACCACCCTTCAGGGACTGGAGGAGCGAGACGCATGTTCGGCATGGCAACTGGGCCGTCGTTGATGATTCGCACGATGAGAACACCTTCGTCCCCGCCGGCTGGCCAGCGAGTGTCCAAACCAAGCCAGAAATGTCGGAACAGGAAAGGGTTGAGCGTCGACGTGTTGCCACCAATCAAATCATCGACGAGGTGCTCAACTTCGCCAGCAGCGACGTTCACGTCCCCAATCTCGGCAGCTCCAGTCGCTGAATGCAAGCGGATTAGAATCGTTTCGACTTCTTCTTCACTGATTTTTTTCTCAGTCAGGAGACGATGAAGCATGGCAATGTTTCGACGAAGATAGAGAACATCCTCTTCGAGGTTCGCCAGAGATAATTCCGCCTTCAGAACGGATTTTTTGGCTTTTGACAGTTTGTGGAGACCGAGGAATTGTTTTGCATCCGAGATGTCAATTTCTGTGCCTGCAAGCGAGTTGTTCTCGTCCTGAGTCACTCCAAACACAAGCGATTCCAATTCACGGGAGGCAGTGATCAATCGGTCGGCAGAATCTTTGCTTGCGGCGATGGCGGCCCGGGCTTCCTCCACTGAACCTTCAGAGAGTTCTGCGTCAGGTGTCAAGGATGCGTCGATTTCAGAGGCCTCTACCTCGAACTCCTCACCGACTTCATCGAGCATCATGTCGGGATCATCGATGATGTCAATGTCTTGCTTAGGCATCGTCATTCACCTCCTCAGATGGTACTTCTGCATTGAGCATGGAACCAACGGTGGCGTTTCCAGAGACGTCACCAAAGATGTCCTCAAGATTCAAACCGTCGCCTGCCAATTCGTTGAACAAGCGAGCTGGATCGCCAAGGTCTCGCTCAATGCGTGTGGCCTTGACTTCGATGTCGGTGAGGCGCCCGTAGAGGTTGCCGTACGCCCGATCTGCTCGGCGAATGAGAATCCAGACACCCAACATCACGACTGCGATGTAAACAAGGACTGAGACCATGTTCGTCTTGTCGTTGGAAATTTGCGGGGGCAATCCGAGGACAACAGCCACAAACCCAAGCACAGGGACGGCGAGGATCACGCTCAACTGGCGTCGGCTGTCCCGAAGTGCATCAAAGTGGTCGGCGTACATTGTTGAAACACCGCGGCGAGCACGCTGGTAATCTTCGTGAATCAGTTTGAATTCTTCCGTACTCGTCCAGCTCAGTTTCCATATCCAAAGGGCGACGAAGACAAGCATGGCTGGACCCCAGTAGAATGTGTCAATCAGGTGGAAGGCAAAACCAAAGCCGAGCACACCCGAGTAGACAGCGAACAATCTGAACTTCTCATTTTGTGTGGTTAAGCGAAGGAGAATCAAGGAAGACAAGAAACAAACCACAAGGGCAATGAAACTTGTCGAAACGCCAGGTGAAGTCGATTCAACCTTGAGGTCGATGACTTGAACATCGTTTCCGACAACATTCTTTTCCCAATAGAAAGCATCGACTGTGGCGGTGCAGGAGGTATCGACGGATTGGAGCCACCAATCAATGGTGTCAGGCTGAATCCGCCACTTGAGGACCATGCTTTCACCTGGTCCAAGCAAACCGATCATGGGCGCATTCTCTGCGGTTTGTGGCGTCCCAAGGATTGTTGCATCAGCACAGACGAGGGCGACATCGATTCCAAGTGTTGTCGCAGTCCCAGCATTCAAAACGGTAAGAAGGAGGTCAAATTCTTCTCCTTCTTCAAGTGTCAAGGCTTTGACTGACTCAACCATTGGGTCGGCAAACACGTCCAGAGGGAACGTGAATGTCTCTTCATCAAAGACAGTATAGTTGGCATTTTCCGAGGGGTGATACAGTCGGAAGGTCATGTCCCAACCATCACCAGAGAGAATGTTAGGCCGGTTAGGCGCATCGACAACGATCTTGATTGGTTGAGTTGTGTCCCAAGCGCTCCTGTTTGGAAGGGAAATTCTCGAGGAAGATCCCTGACTTCCCCACATGCAGGATCCCTCTGTCAGTGGGAGGATGATTTCTGTTTTTGCTTCATCAGGCACGACGATTGTGAACGACCAAGGATAGTCTGCCTCATCGAGGTTCAGAGGCGTGAAATCAAGCAAACGTGTGGCGTCACATAGTTCGATCTCGTATGCTGCATTCAAGTCTTGTCCGTTTGGAATGTGTGAATAGACGATGTCAAACTCGCGAGGTGCATCAGTGACAAGTGGCCGTACTGTGAAGTCATTTGTAGCAAAGAACCGATCCATTATCAGTTTCGTTTCAAACGAAGCATTGCCTTCGACCGTTATGTCACTGGGGGCGTAAAAGATTTTGAAATCAGCAGTAAGCGACAAGTCCGGTTGGAATTTCAAGGCCTTGACGCTGAAGATATGAGTGATTGGAACACCAACTGGAAGGTAGAGTTTGGTCGGGGCACCATCGACCATGTCCCAATCGCTCGACCCAATCGAAAGATCTTCGCGATTGATTGAGTAGCCGACATCGACCTCGACATCTCGGTTACCGGTGTTGAGAAGAGAGATTTTCCACTCTCGTGTGCCTTGTCGGGAAAACTCCATTTCAGTGGGCCAATCCTCGGCCACGAGTTCGAATAAAGCTCCAATCCGTAGTTGCACGATCATGCCCGTTTTGTACGATCCTGATGCCGCATCATAGACGTTCAGTGTCAAATTGTGAATGGATCCATCCAGAAGGGTTTGGGCTCCGCTAATATCTGGAACGCTAACAACAATTTGACCGGTAATGGTTTGGTTGATGGTGAGCGTCATACCAATTTCGGTGACATCGGTCGACCAGTCGCCTTCGACGGTTGGAGTGACCTTGAGGGACTCGATCAAGTTCCCCGTATTGGTCACATTGAATTCAATTTTACTCATTTCCCCCGGTGTGACGGAAACTAAAGTGGGTCCTTCAATCCGGACGTTCGAAGTTTGTGTGATGTTTGCCGAGATGTTGACAGATTGGTTGACCAATCCATTCGCATCAGCAACCCAGACGGTCGCCGAGTAAATTTGATCTGCGCTTGCAAGACCTGTTGGAATTACATTAACTCGGATAATTTCAAAGCGCAGGGGTGCGATCACCATCGAGGAAACTGAGTCGAGCTCAAAGAGAACCTCATTGGATGGGCTCGTTTCCACATACACATAGAACGGTGTTGCAGCGTTCCCTGTGTTGGTGATCTTGAGGGTCGTGAATTGGTCTTTATCTGTTGGCCCAACCGTGATGGGTTGGGTTTGTTCGTTGCTTAATGTGGCGTTTGTGAGTTGAGTTACATTCAGGCGAATCTCGTATTCACCAATGTATTCTCCTGTGTTCAATTCTTCAATGGTAATTGTGACGGGCTCCCAAAATAGTGCCCTGGCTTCTGGGTCGCTGGTAATAAGCATGACAACACTCGTGAGGTGTTGAGACCCTTCTGCGGGATAATCTTGCATTGGTGCAGAGAGATTGCTGACGATGTCGCTTGTCCCATTAAATTTAACATCCCAGCCATCAGGGATATCGAGAGCTCTCAGTCGGTAGGAGGAAAGGTCATTGCCGGTGTTTTCCAATGTGAAAGCGATGGGTGTTTCCATTCCAACATTGACTTTGAAATCGTCCTCATTGTGTATCTTCGCATCGTAGTGCGATGGGATGATGACCGAAACATTTTGAGTGACTGGACTTGCTTGAACGCCACTTCCAGTGTGGACGCCCCCGAGAGTCGGGTCGACCGTAACAGAGAAGGTTACCGTCCCCGCAAGTGGATAGCCAGAAGTGGGTCCACTTAGACTCAAAACCGCTGGAGCTGTAATTCCTGGCTTAAGATTGGACATGGTGGGCGGAGAGACACTTGCATCCCACTTATCAACTTCTGAAAAGCCACCTGAATTGGCTGCAAGGAAAGACCATCCGTCCACTGTGATTGTGGCATCAAGGGTTTCGTCCACATCGGTGAAAAGATTGTGGCGTACTTCCACGTTCATCGGTATCGTTGTTTTGAAAACACTAAGCGAATCAAGAACTTCTTGCTCTGAAAGCACATACTCAGTCACGGAGAGGCCGGGGTCGACGACGATTATAGGCAACACTTCGATTTGTTGAGCAGCCTGAATCGGTAGGCCACCCCCCGCAGCTTGGACTTGCACCCACACCTGAAGGGATTGCCCTGCGAGGTTGAATTCGCCCGGATCGAGGGGGTTCTGGATGGGTGGTACCTTGATTTGCAGGGCGAGCGTTGCCGTTTTGCTTCGGTTAATGTAAACGCCTGAAACCTCGGAACAGTCTTGTGCATTCGCTCCCAATTTGAGTTCCCAATTTTTGGCCGCAACGGAGAGACCGCAATTGAAGTTGAATGACCCGCCCACGTTCCCAGTGTTTGTTACATTGAAGAGAATGGTTGACCGTTCACCGGGCTTGAGTTGTCCTATTGAAGAAGACATCGTGATCGACGCTGTAAAAGATTCCCCAGCCTGGGCCACGACCAGTGTGACGAGGAAGTACTGTCCATTCGTCGCTTTCAGGGTCACTGTGATCAGCGTGGCATTTGTACGATTCTCCCCGAGTGGAACTGTAATCTCAATGGAGAAGGAGATCGTTGCTCCTGAAGAAATCGAGGCGGTGGTTGTTGAAACAAGCGACTGGTCGGCCCAATTACGGTTGGCCGGATTGGATACGATTGAAACGAACTGGAATGAATCCAAATCTCCCGTGTTCTTGAGTTGGTAGGTGAGTGTGCCCGTTTGGCCCGGCTCAATGGAACGGTCTCCTAAAGACGAAAGGGTTGCCGAATAATTGGAAAAGCGAAGTGGAACGAGGGAGACTCCATCCGAATTTACGATGTCGATGCCAAGGAGGGTGCTCGTTCCGTTGAAGTACACCGTGGCACTCATTGTCCAATCACCTGTGAAGGTCGTCGAGTCGTAACTGCTTGTCAGGCTCTTCGAACTTGCGGCCATGAACAGTGAGCCTGTGAGCAAGGTTTGGACGTTGGACCATTTGGTGACTTTGAACCCGGTGGAATTCACAAGCGTGAGTTCCATCACAGCAGAGACGTTCTTGGTGCCTGTGTTCCGGACCGTGGCGTTGACCCAGTTCATCCCCTTTTGGAGGCCAACCCGTTGTTCCCCATCTTGGAGGGATGGGAGGGTGCTGGATGTGTAATTGCCTTGGTTGAGGTTTTCCACATTGAAATCCTTCCGTTGTTCGTTATTTGCGGGGTTGCTGTCTTGAATGCCTTGACTCGGTGAGATTCGGGCCCAGAGAGTTTGGCCATCGCCGATTGGGGCGGTCCAGGGAATGATGATAACGTTTGAAGTTGAAAGTGCGGGAAGGGAGCCCAGGGCGATGGTTGTAACGATGTATTCGCTGGACACCTCGGATGCCCTGTGGACCAATTGTAGGGATGCACTGCCTTGGACATCGCCCATGTTTCGTACTTGGACACGGACATCGTGTTCGGCTGGTTCGAGGGAAATCCCAGTGCCCCCATCAATCGAACCTGCGCCACTGAACGTCATACCAATGACGCTGAAATCAGGCGAGGCTCGGCCCGACGCTTGACCGTTTGACGAGCCGATCAGGGGCGTCGACATAGGGATGAGGAAGAGGAGGACCAGAGCGAAGGCGAGCTTCGTTGCAGGACGGGTGGTTTCACGCAGACGTTCCACCTCCTGGCTTTTCAAAACGGTCGATGGTGACGCGCTTTCCTTGGGCTTTCCATTGCAGGAGCAATTGCTGCAACACGCGCTCATGTTCTTGGTCGGTGATACCGAGGCGGCGGCGTTCTTCCCAGAGAAGAAGTTGTTCGGTGCGGGTGAGGAGGGCATCTCGCAGGTACAGTTCGAGGGTGCGCCGGTAGGCATCCCGGTCTGAAATGGCATAAACGATGGTGTCGCCAGGGAGTTGATCAGACCGATGTTGAATCAGGTTTCCGAGCGTCAGTGCTTCGTCGTAGGAAAGGTTGCGCTTGTCCACCTCCGTTTGGATGGTACTGGCGATTGATTGGAGGTCGAACTTGGTCGAAACACGCTGAATGCGTTTCTGGAAACGACGAGAACGTCGAGACATACGCGATGCGACCATGACTTTTGGTGAACCTGCCGGTTATTGAAAGAATCGGTTGCACATGGGTGGTTTACGCTTTGTGAATAGATATTAATGCAAACTGGGTAAAAGGGCCACAGAATTATGATTTTTTTAGATGGAGTGCAATAATGTACCGTCAAATACCATTTGAACGCAAAAGCAACCCTTCTTGATGTCCGGGCCTATCCCTGATTCATGACCGTAGCAATACAACACGAAGTTGGAGCACAAGCCCCACGCTTTTCCGTTCACGACTCAAA
Organism: Candidatus Poseidoniaceae archaeon; assembly: GCA_028822845.1. GTDB lineage: Archaea > Thermoplasmatota > Poseidoniia > Poseidoniales > Poseidoniaceae > MGIIa-L1. The sequence goes on from JAPKCS010000025.1 coordinate 6,900, forward strand.
AGGTCAAAACCATGATCTTGAAACATACATGGGCCAAGGTAAAACCGTCGTGCTGTACTTTTATCCGAGAGATTCAACTCCAGGTTGCACCACACAGGCCTGTGACTTCCGCGACAACATGATGCGTTTGCAGTCCTCGGACATGGTGGTCCTCGGCGTCTCGAAGGATTCCACACCATCCCATGAGAAGTTCATCACCAAGCGAGAATTGAATTTCCCTCTTCTTGTCGACACTGAAGGCGAACTTCACCAAGCTTTTGGAACATGGCGCCTGAAGAAAAACTACGGCAGGGAATACATGGGGTGCGCCCGATCAACATTCGTCATCAACCCTGATGGCACCTTCAAATGGCTCCGCTACAACGTCAAGGCCAAGGGCCATGTTGGTATGCTCATGCGAGAACTTGGACTAACCGAGTGAGGTGGACGCATGCCAACAAACCACGCCATTGCCCTGCAGAACGGTAGCGTGGCTTGGTCCCCGTGCCACATCGGCGAGGGATTGACAGTTGGTCCTGGTTGCTCCATTGGCGCACTGTCGCATATCGGCCGGAACGTAACCATTGGTGACGCGTGCCGAATTCAAGGTGGTGCGTACATTGCCGATGGCTGCGTGTTGGCGAGGGAAGTGTTCATCGGACCAAATGCTACGCTCCTTAACGACCGCTACCCCCCTTCTAAAAATTCTGAAAAATGGGCACCGGTTCACGTGGCCTCAAAGGCTGTGATCGGTGGCGGTGCGACCATCATTGCGGGATTGAAGGTGGGTGAAAACGCCGTACTTGGCGCTGGTTCGACGCTCACGAGGGACCTCCCTGCCAATGAGGTCTGGGTCGGAAACCCAGCCAAACGATTGATGACTCGCACCGAATACGAACAAAAAGGTGGCCGTGGTGCCACCAACCAAGGGGGAATCTGAATGGACCGGAAAGGGATTGTTGTCGACTACTTGCGCAAGTGCAACACCTACGCAAAGGCATCCATTGAACGCAAAGAAGCCCGAGAGGCTTTCGAAGATATTTCACAATGGGAATCCTACATTGCCTTCAACGAGCATGCCATCGAAGAACTGGGCAACGGCAAGCTGGATTCTTGGTTCACACCTGCCCCAAACCAGTCGATGACCAACGCACGCCGGCTGGATGCTGATGAGTTGGAACATCCGCTCCGGGCCGGTTGGCTCTCAGGACTGCTTTCGCCTCGGCCCCTCATCCTCGCTTCAACGCAAGACGAACAGGGTTTGCTCAACCTCGCCCCATACACTTCGGTGATGGCGGTCTCCACCGGCCCTCCGTTGCTGATCGCCTCGTTCAGTTGCAACCGTGACGGGACGTACCGAGATACACTGCACAACCTCCGTAGCACCAAGCGTGCCTTCTTGCACCTCATGCCAGCAGATTTAGCGACGGTGAAAGCCATCGACGAAACCGCAGCACCCCTGCCAAGCGATGAAAGCGAATGGAACATGGCAGCCTTTACCCATCACAAAGATGAACCATTGCTGATCAATGAAGCAGTCGCAGCCCTTGAAGTTGAATTCCTCGAAGACCGACCGCTTCCAGACGCCGTTGCTCGCTTGGCAGTGATGCGCGTGAAAGCGTTGTGGACCACAAACGGCTCTATTCCCGCTGAGGGGCTTGATGTTCTGTGCCAGCATGGTCACGACCGGCTGACTCCAGCACCCGCCCAGTGGGGCGAAAAAGTCAAGAAGCACTACAACCGTTAAATTGAATCACGTCGTTCAATCCACATCGAAGTCAAACCATCGTTCAGATTGGTTCGTGCTTTCCAGCCGAGAACTGCTTCGCTCTGACTGCTGTCAGGCCAACGTCGTCCAACATCACCAGGGTATCCTTCACTTGCTTCGACCGCAGGAAGTGGCTGATTCCAAGAGGCGTCTGCTTCAACAATTTCGAACATACGCCGTACTAAATCACCAATGCTGACCTCTTCTGAAGAGCCGATGTTGAATGCCATACCTGAGATCGTCGGCCCAGTTTCCGCAGAAGGTTGGAGACCAGCCCTAAGAAAGCCATCCGTAATGTCATCAATCCATGTGAAGGAACGGGTCTGCATCCCGCCATTATGAACCTGAATCGGAGTTCCAGTGAGAATGGCGTCAAAGAACATCGCAACCACTTGACCGTAATCGCCACCGTTTAGTCGCGGACCATAGGCATTGAACGGTCGGACTATGCGAACATCGAGGCCATCCCTAGCAGCGTGTTGTGCTGCAACTTCGTCAAGGTATTTGCTTGCTCCATAGGAGTGCCTTTGATGGAGGTGTGGATCGCTGAAGGTCATCGCGTCACCGTTGCGGATGGGTTGGTGTTCTGCTTCACCGAAGGCCTCTGGAGAAGATGCCAGCACGTAGCGCGCCTCGTTGGCCATTGCCAACTCAAGGGTGCGCAATGTACCATTGATGTTGACATCGATGACGGAGTGGGCTGCTTCATGGAACCATTTGGTGCCATTGATTGCTGCGAGATGATACACGAGGTCAACACCACCGAGGGCTTCAACGCAAGCATCCAAGGCATCGATGTCACGTACATCCCCTTGGATGAAGGTGAAATTGGCATGGCCTTCAATCGCTGTAAGGTTGGACATGGTGCCTCGGAAAAGGGAATCAAACGCCAGCACTTGGTGGCCCTGTTCAATCAGAGCTTCACACAATGAAGAGCCAAGAAAACCGGCACCACCGGTGACAAGAACCTTCAATGACACGTAGATCAACCCGCTCGCTCGATGATTTCGATTGTCACAAGCCCGTCTTTTGAGGTCATTTCGATGAGGTCGCCATCGTTAATGGCTTGGCAAGGGTCCTGATCAAAGGCATGACCGTATGGAACATTGAGCAAGGAACACGCCGGCAGGGTCAGCGGACAAACATCGCTGTTGACAATGGCTTTTGGCCCTTTTCCAGTGTAGAGGAGACCCATCAGCACATAGGGTGCAACCGTCGAACCTGAACCCTTTGGATAGATCAGAATGCTGTCTCCAATCGCTCGACCATCGAGTGGATGCCCGAATTCTTCAACCACACCACTGTCCCTGTTGACGTAGCCAAGGTAGGTGATGGGAACATCCGTCACCATCGCTTTGCCCTTCACAGAGAACGAGGGTTGACTCAACAGCCCTTCACCCAAGAGCGTAGCGTCCCCTGTTTGCATTGTCTTGTTGCTTGCGTGCTGAGGCTGGGCTTTTGCCGTGAGTTGGGGGCGTTCACCCGCAGACAGGGTCGGATCAAAAGCGTGAGCAACGCAATCTTCAATCGAAAGGACGCTCGTTGGGAGGCGGTTCAAACCGCTGGTAAGGTAGTGTTCTGCTTTGAGTGAGTTGGTCAGCAGATGGTTGTACTTCGATCGGTTATAGGGCGTGACTTCGGGGCATGTGTCCTTGAGGATCACACCTCCTGCTTGTTCCAAAAGTTCGATGCTACCATCGGCTGAGGCCAAATCGTAATTGGCACCGCTGGTGAAGACCCACAGCCTTCCGTCTGGGATTTTTTGACCCATCTCGGCATAAGATCGGACGGCCGAGGCGGTGATTCTGATTTCCTCAAGGCTGGCCTGCGGGCATCCAATCACAATCAGGTCGACCTGGCCTTGTGGTGCGAGGTCGGCATAACGTGAGGCTAAATCTTCGGCCGTAAACACAAGTTTCCCTTGCCATCCTTCAACAGGAGGCATCCAATTGCCATCGGCATCTTTGCCCAAAGGAGGGTCTGCAGAAAGGCCCTCAGCCCACAACATCGGCGTGCCGTAATTAGCAGCAGCAGCAGTCAAGGCCTTCTTCCGAGCAAAACTAGCACGTTCAGGCAACCCCTGGATGAAAGGCATTGGGCCCCAAGGAAGTTGCCAACCTGGACGCACCTGCTTCCCAATCCAATCACCAAAGACGGACCAATCTGCAAGCGTGTTCAGTTGACATTGGAGGTCGACATGGATGTTTGGTCGCCTGTTTGACTCTAAGTGGAGCCCCCATTTTGGAGCATATCCCGTAAGGGCAGTGGCGAGTGCTGACAACCCCGACTCACGGTTTGTGATGAGGGAAGTCCATGTGTTGGAAAAGCAAACAGCGTTCGACTCGGCCCAAGAAGCCACGCCAGAATCATCGGCTACGCCTCGGTCATAGGGCGTACAGGAGAGCGTTGCCTCGATGCCAAGTTCTTCATAGGCTTGAACAATCTCGAATTGTTGTTCGAGAAAATCAGGCCAATCGATGTCCATCTCTTCCATCTTCTCTTTGTCGCATCCAGCAGAATTCAATGTTGTTGGAATCACGACCGTTCCGTCGCCTGAACTCGAAAGGTCAGCTAAAAAACGACGCAAGCCGTGCCCACCGGTGATCACGGAAACCCCTGACACGTGGGCATGGTCGACCTCGATGAAGCCTTCAGCGCTGGCCGTAATGGCAAGATCAACGACCAAACGGGCAGCCTTTTGCCTGGTTGGGCCCTCATCGCCAGCGAGTTGAGCGGAGAGGCGTTCAGGCAAGTCCATGATGCAGGCACAGCAAGGACGCTCATGAAGTCACCCCTCCCCCTCACTACCACATTCAAGCGATGAGTTCAATGAAAACCGCTTAAAACGCTGAGAACCGAAGCATTTGATACCCTTGAGGATATCTCCAGTTCACATGTCAACCTCAACTGAACTGGATGACCCCCGCCATATCGCAGGCGAACCTGCACCACAAACCTCCGGCAAACCGGTGCCACCTCTGTCGGAGACCCGAGCACAAGTCGGTGGGCCTCGAGCCCTTCAAAGCCGTCCAAAACGGATATTGGCTGTGCTTCAAGTCCTGATGTTGATCGGTGCGATTGGCGCATCGAGTTACGCAATGTACACCGTTGCGACATGGCCGTCTGATTCTGACGACATGGATTCAAACCAAAACGAACTGCTTGTCAGAACCGAAGGTCGAGACGCTGACGCTGTTTGCATCCAAGGTGGTTCCTTAATCTTGATTGGAATCGATCAAAATTTGAATGGTTACCTCGATGGTGTTGAAGTCACTTCCACAACCAACCTTTGCCACGGCGAGCGAGGATTCTCCGGCTTGCAAGGTGCACCAGGCGCAAGCACGGACGGAGCAACAAGTCGAATTGAAACAACCAACCTACCCGTCGGCAATGAAACATGCATGTCCGGCGGCCTGATGATTGAAAGCGGCATCGACAGCAACCACGACCAGTCGTTGAACGAAAGCGAAGTTGCCTCAACTGAATGGTTGTGCAACGGTGCTCTCGGGTCACAGGGCTTCAACGGTGGACAAGGTTCAGCCGGCATTGATGGAACAAACGGCGCCTCAGCCCTTGTATCGCAACACAATCCCTTGCCGAGCGTTTGTGCATCTGGCGTCGTGATTGAGTTTGGCATCGACAACGGTCGCGGTGATGGCGTCGCCGACGATGAGGTGCTTCACGAAGATGAAGCATTGAGCAGCCTGAAGATATGCAGCCACGAGTTGTTCGTGGGTCCAATCGGTGATTACAACACCGGTATGTCTGACGGATTATCTTCAAGTTGCGAACAATTGATGTGGATACCAACCTCGAACCTGCTCCTTACTGCAGGCAGCGATGGGAGCCACGGTTGCGAGTTGTGGGTCAGCGATGCCACACAGACTGGGTCTGTGATGTTGGTCGACCTCAACCCTTCGGGTGACGGCTCACCTGGCCGGTTCGCAGGATTTACGTTGATCACCGTCGATGGTCGTGAACTCGTGGTGTTTGATGCCGATGATGGCGTTAATGGACGGCATCTTTGGAGCACAGATGGCACATTGAGTGGCACCCAAAAAATCCAAGGAAACATCAGCACCAGCGTAACTTCGACCGTTGAAGTGGTCATGTGGAATGGTGGGTTGGTGGTTCTCAACAACCCTGACAGCCTTCTTTGGACCAACGGAACCGTGGCAATGGATGCTTTTGAACATCCATCCCTCTTGACGGGTTTGAGTTCTGAACACCGCACGGAAGCTGATTCACTTGTCTCTTACCAGGCCTCGTTGCTGTTCGTCGAACATGAATGGTTGTGGTTTGCAGCCAAAAACCAAGCGGGCATTGAACCCTATGCATTGCACAGCAGTGGCTCCTTCCTGTCGTGGGATTTGGTCGCAGGGGACGCTGAGCCAAGCGCTGCTGTTGATGTAGCAGGTGGGGTTGTGATGGTGGCCAATGGACAGCAAGGTCGCCAACTTGTTCGGCTCACCCATGAAGGTTCTGAACTCTGGCTTACCGCTCTAATTCACAGTGGAACCGGCGACCCGACTGAGCACGTCGGTGAACGACTCGGTCTGCACCGTCTTGGGGATGTGATCGTGTTCGATGCACTGACGGCTGGTGTTGACCCTCAACTCTGGGCGCACAATTTGACTCAAGCAACCACGACTTTGCTCTCTTCAACAATCCTCGCCCCCGGTGATTGGGCTGGTGGAGTGGAGCATCAAGAACGCCTGTGGTTTGATTGTGTAGCGCCAAACATCGCTCAAGAAGTCTGTTCAACCGATGGAACGGTTGCTGGAACTCAAACGGAAACGGATCTTCGAGCCGGAGCAGCGAGTGCGCTCGTTCGTGGTTTTGTCGCCATTGAAGGCGCCTTATTCATGGTCGCGAGTGGGCAAATCAACGGCATTGAAACTGGATCGTGCCTTTGGACATTGGATTCAATCAATGGACCAAGCTTGGTTTACGACCCTTGGCCTGGTCAAAACAACAATTCCAATTCGGGCACCTACGGGAAGCTGCACGCTTCCAATCATCATGTGTTCTTCATCGCCAACGATGGTGACAACGGGCATGAATGGCACGCCTACAGCCATGAAAAATTAGCCAATGAATGGTTGATCTGGGCCGTGTGATCAACGCAGGTGAATGCAATAGGGGCAGGAGACTTCCACCACATACGACGGCGATTGCTGATCTTCAACGGTGAGTGGCTCCCTGCAGGCAAAGCACTGTTTCGCATCGGATTCTTTGAGTTCAGGCGTCACGGCTACACGGTGATCGAAGACAAAACAGTCGCCTTCCCAATGGGCTCCGCCGACCTGAGCGAAGTAACCGAGGATCCCTCCCTTGAGTTGGCGTACATCTTTGAAACCGGCTTCAAGCATCACCACACTGGCTTTCTCACATCGGATACCACCGGTGCAGAACATGACCACTGGGGTGTCTTTGAGGTCGTCAGGAAGTTCGTTGATGGCGGCCGGGAACGATCGGAAACTGCCGATGTCCAGTTCAAGCGCATTCGAGAAGGTGCCAAGGCGAATTTCGTAATCGTTGCGCGTATCGAGCACTGTGACTGCTTTTCCCTCATCGAGCCAACGCTTGAACTCTGTTGGTTCAATCGCTTCGCCGGTGAATTCTGCAGGCTTGACATCACCCATGCCCATCGAGATGATTTCGTTCTTGAGACGAACGTTCATTCTGTTGAATGGTTGGTAGGCTGTGTGTGATACCTTCAATGGAATATCGAGGAACCGGAGGTCCTTCTCAATGTGGCCAAGGAACAGATCGATGCCTTCTTGAGACCCTGCGACAAAGAAATTGATGCCTTCATGGGCCAACAAGATTGTGCCTCGGAGCCCTCCGGCTCGGCACACATCAATCAGTGGGGCACGAAGTTCGTCCCGATCTGGAAGGTCGACAAAGCGGTAGCCCGCAATGTTGTGAATCGGCCCGGCCATGGATGATGGCACGAGGTGCTGTTTTTGAGTCATTCCGACCCTCAGGAACGTCGCCAATCATGTCGCGATGCCAATGGCCGACGCCATCCTTGACCGAACGCTCTGCTTGAGACACGGGGCGCTGGCGACATTTGCCAACGCTTGTGTTCATTGCGTTCGAGCCGCGTCAGAACATCGAGCACGACGGCAGGATCGTGCCCTTTCGCTGCGATGCTTGCCCCATCGAGGCCACCTTCAATGTGAGCGCGCAGAATGGCATCCAGTTCAGGATAAGGGGGCAAGGAATCTTCATCGATCTGATCTGGAGCAAGTTCCGCAGATGGAGGCTTGGTCCGAGTGGAGTCGTTGACAGGCAGAGCCAAACCAGCCTCTGCGGCTCGCTTGTTGAAGACGTCAGCCAAACCATACACTTGCATTTTGTACAAATCGCCAAGAGGCGTGTAGCCTCCAGCCATGTCACCATACAACGTGCAGTAACCTTGAGCCAACTCGGATTTGTTCCCCGTGGCGATGGCCATGCTTCCTTGGGCGTTGGCGTATGCCATCACGATAAGTCCACGCAAACGTGCTTGTAGGTTCTCACCAGCAACCGAAGCGCCTGCTTCAAGCATGGCACCAATCGAGCCTTCAACCGATGCGTGCATGGGGTCGATTGGAATGGTTTCAAACACCAAGCCGAGCGATGATGCGGTGGAGGCAGCATCGTCGATGGAGTGCTGTGATGAGTGTCGAGAAGGCATGGCCAAGCCGGTCACATTGGCAGGACCGACCGCAGCAGCAGCGACGCATGCCGCAACAGCAGAATCAATGCCCCCAGACAAACCGAGCACAATCGATGTGATGCCTGATTTACGACAGTAATCTGAGAGTCCTGTCACGACGGCATCCGTGAGGTCTTCGAGGGTTTCCCGTTCGTGTTCTTTGCCGTCGTCGCCTGCGTGGAGGAAACGCAGTTCATCCAGACCAACATTGAGGGCATCGGAGGCGGTTGAGGGAAGCCACACACAAGCTGCAGGATCATCCAAATCCACCATGAGAACACCTTCTTTCCAGGCAGGAGCGATCACGACGCGACCGTCCGGCCAAGCGACAAGCGAGTTACCGTCAAACAACAAATCATCATTGCCACCAACTTGGTTGGCCAGCAAGAACGGATGGCCAAGCACCGAGGCAGCCGTTCGACAAACATGAATTCTGGCCATCAGTTTCTCAGCATGGTAGGGCGAGGCTGATAGATTGACCGTTGCATCAAGTTTGACACCTTGGCGCCCCCATTCGGCCAGGGACTCAATCGGGTCCGCAGCGTAGGCTGATGGCGTCATTCCTGCTGCCTGCCATGCATCCTCACACACCGTCACACCGAGGTCAAGTCCAGCGATGGTACGAGCAATGCCCGGCCTGTTGTCGGCTTTGAAATACCGTGCCTCATCAAAGACATCGTAGGTTGGGAGCAGTTGTTTTCGAGCGACGATGCGGTTGCCATGGTCGGATGAAGCGCTCGCTGGGCCGCATCGAACAACACCGTTGCTGGGCAGTTGTTTGTCATGGTCAGGGCTGAGAGGCGTTCCAACAAGCACTGGAATTCCAACGACGAGTTGGCAAGCTTGCTCCTGAGCAAGGTGAACGAATTCTGGCTGAAGCAGGAGGTCCCTCGGCGGGTAACCGCAAATTGCTAATTCTGTGGTCAATGCGAGCACTGCGCCTTTTGTTTCTGCTAACTGCGCAAGTGATTCGATGCGCCGTGCGTTCCCAATAAGGTCCCCAACGGTGGAATCACCTTGGAGCAGTGCAATAGAGCGACCCATCGAATTCAACACCCTTCTCATTCGTGCCTTACGATGTTCCCTTCTGAATCTTTGTACCACCATTCATTGGCAACTTTGTCATGATACCACCAGTAACCATCAGATCCTCGAACCCAATCGGTTTGTGTGACAGCAGCACTGACTGGAGCGATTGTGCTTGCTGCTGCAGCCACTTCAACATCGGCCACAACCTCGTCTTCATACCCCTCTTCATCTTCGTCAAATTCAGAGGAATATTCATCCCAATCGTAGTCGCTCTTGGAACCACGCTTTCGAGTCATTCGAGTTGCGTAAACGAGACCTGTGACCACAATGGCCAGGAAAAGGAGACCCGCTATGCTGCCAATCACGGGGTTGACGGTTCCAAACATCCGTTCTGAGAAGGTTTCTTCGCGGGTTGGGCGCACATCGATTGAAGGGCCGCTTGAGGTGAGGTCATTTTCGAGGGAAACTTCAATCCACTGAAGGCCTGCGGTTTCTGGATCCCAATCAACCTGGACAGCGACTTCTCCACCTTTCCCAACCTCTGCGCTGGTTCTGCGAAGAACGGAACGGTTCCCATCAGCACCGACGATGGTGAAGACCACCTCGACGTTTCCATCAAGGGTACCTGTGTTCTTGACGTAGGCTGTAACGATGGAGGTTTGACCAACTTCGATGATGAGTCGTGAATATTCAACGGACCCTTGAGCGATGGTGAATTCAGGCTTGAGCCATTCCATGTCCCAGATGCCTACAGGCGTGCCAGCAGGCGAACCGCCGAAACCGAGGATTTCGTTATCCGCCAAGTCCCTGCCTGATACGATGACGTGAAGTTCCAAACGGTTTTCAAGCATCTCTGGAGTGATCACACTCAGATCGATGCTGCCAAACACCTCTAAGCGCAGACCAGAGATTTCACTTCCCACCAAGCTAAGAGATTCAACGCCGTTTCGAAGGCGGTCGCCTGTGGCTTTCTCTTCCACCCACCATACGAGTTCGAGTGAATCGACTTCAAGGCCGCCTTCTTCGGAGAGTAAAACCCGGACTTCATGGACATCTGCGGCTAAAACAGCAGACGGACGGGGGTTGAGAACTTCGACTGGTTCAGGCCCCGCTCCGTCGATTAAGATCCATCGGACAGAGGTCTCTTTGTCGGTTGCATCGACGCCTTGACCTTCTAAACAGCCGATGCTCCATGTCAGAGGCATGGTTCCAGACTGGGCCGGTGCACGAAGTTCCATTGACCAAATGCCTTGATAGGTTGTTGCTGCGTGAGATGCCCCTGCAAACAGAACGTTCACTTCGCATTCAAACACAGGCACTGCGTTGGTCTCACTGAACACAACCCCGCCTGCAATTTCCATTGGGCTGTTCGGAGCGAGCCGCGCCCCATCACCGAGTAAGGTGCCTTGTGAGAGGACGAGCGCCACAGATTCTTCTGGGATCTCCATTGCCGCAGAGAAGCGCCATCGGTGTTCAGGGAAGGTTTTGACCACCTCTTGGCCGGCTCGGTCAATGACGCGAACACCTGGTTCCCGTCGTGTTTCACCCAAGTCAGGCGTGGTCCATGCGAGTAGGAATTCGATGTTGAGGGTGATGTCACGCTCATAGGGGTCCGCTGGTCCATCAGCACCGAACATGGTGCAGTCAATGACCGTTAAATGCGGACTTGTTGTTGTGCAGTTACCTGTCATGAAGTCCCATTGAATCGGCAGAGTATCGCTGCCTTGGTTTGATGCCAATTCGACAATCACATCGGCGAGGTCCGAGCCACCGTTTGGTTCAGAAATATCGACGTTGATGGCGTAAGGTGTTTGAGGGTGAAGCCAAGGCTCACGGCCTGATTCATACGAAAAAGCGCCTTGTCCGATGGTTGGCGCTCCGTCAACTGCCAGTTGGTACATGAAGAGATGTTCACCGCTCTCATTGGTTCCGCCTTTCTCGAGGGGCTGACCTGCTTCATCGGTGCCTGAAATGTAAACTGCTACCTTTTGACCAAGGCTACCTCCAGTGTCATCGAGCAACAGGGTGTATTGCCCGATTAGGCTTTGGAGGTTGCTGGGAATGTACAGGCCAAGGGCTTGGTATTCATCGGCATCGGGCCATTGGTTGAGGTTGGTATCGTCAATCCATTCGCGCCAGACCATGGCTTGCACATTGGTTGGCAACAACGGTTGATCGGTGATTTGAATGTGCATTGTTTGAGTGCTTGAAGGGGTGCGGTGATCGTACAAGTCCATTGACGTAGTGAGCACTTGGGGGTTGACTGAATCAACGTGGAAGGTACGTTCGAAGATGGCATCCGGAGTGAGGCCTGAACCGTTCAAGGAAGTCAATTCGAGGCGCCAAGTCAATTCACCAAAGGTGAACGGAACGGTATCGGTGTAGTTCCAATAATTTTCATCGAGGGTGGTTGTGTTCACCACCATTGTCGCACCGCGGTAGAGGGTGAGCATTGCGTCTCCAGCAGCAAAGGCATCGGGTGTGTTGAGGCCTTCGAAACCGATGCGAACTGAAAGATCGACTTGGATGCCTGCCTTCAGGTAGTAATCAGAAGCAGCCAGGACCCGGTTGTTGTCAAGGTCGGTGAACACGACTTCTTGAATCTCAAGGTCGTTTTCGTACCCTTGTGTTCCAAAGCCACCCCATGAATAAACGGAGGGGATTGAAATCACACCGTTGGACAACACCAAGCGCGAGGTGGCGGTCATTTTCTCAGCATCGTCCCAAGAGGGTTCGATTCTGAAGGTGATGCTGGTGGTGGTCTGCACCCCATTTTCAACGACGACAATCGGATGATCGGGGTGGAGTTCAATCTGAGAAGACACGCCAAGGCCAACCGGTGTCGCCCCGCTGAAGGGGAGCAGCCAGGTGCCGGTGGAGGTGCTATCACTGACTTCCAAGCGAGCCATGGTGGCGCTGGAACCGTAGACATTGTAGGTCGAGTTCATGGTCTGCCAACGTTGGCTTGGCGTCAACACTGGGTCTTCGATAAGCATTGAAGAAGCGAGAAGCTGAACTGCAGAAGAAGTGTTGAGTCCTTCGATTGAAACAGAAATTCCACCTGCTGTTTCTGAAGCAATCGGCAACGTGATTTGGTGCATCCCGTTGTTTGGAGGCAGCCCGTAACGGGCGCTGTTCAAGGCGAGGACAAACACGGTATCAGTCGCAGCATTCACGCTCGTAGCCACCGGGTAAGGCACCGCCAATCCAGCAAGGGTCACGTTTCCAGATCCTGTGACCTCAAAAGTCACTTCAGCAAAAGAAGCACCAAGAGCACCCACTGACGAGGTGACGCTTGACAAGGCGATGTTCAAATCTGCGATTTGAGTCGAATCGAGTGCAATGTACGATGTTCCATTCAACGACCAGTTGGCGACCAGTTCGGTTCCAACCCGAAGGCTGACTCCGTCGAGGTATCCGTTGTGAGAGGTGGCACTGAAGCCAAAGGATTGGATGTCGACGATTGGAATCCACGCCTTCCCTGCAGCGGAGCCTGCGATGCCGGGATTGACAGCAAGGTGAGACTCACCGCTTTCGAAGCGGTCTTGGAGGCCCCATGAACCAACGCGTGAGTCGCTGCCGCCCCATTCAAATTGGCCATCGCCTTCGAAATCAATGGAGGGTGAAGTAGGTTGCAACCCTGACATGATGCCGCCACCAAAGGAGGTGAGGGACCATTCCATCGCCAGATCGGACTGGTTGGATGAAGACGCCTGGACTTGCATGCGGCCATACTGCCCTTCGGAACCGAGCATGTTCATGGTGAAGGGCAAGGTGATTGGCATCCAAGCACCACTTTCTGAAAAGCGAACGGAGAAGTTCGCGTTGATCGACTCCGCATCGATGAAAGCCTTGGCAGATGCACCTGAAGTTGACATCCATGGTGAGCGTGCCGTAGCAATTCCTGAGCCGTTGATGCTTGGCAACAGGAATGGAATCTCTGGTCCCGTTGGGGCGTGGTAGGCTCCATCGGCGAAGGTCCAGCCACGTTCGACCGGGTTCTCTTGGAATTGGATGGCGTACATGCCGTCACCGCTGATGGAGTGAACTGTCGCCATGCGCCCGTTTGCCGCAGGTTGGAAGAACAACTGGACTTTGATCGCTGTGTGTGTGGCCCAATCCAATGCATTTGTGGGGATGTAGCCAGCACCCTGGCCAGACAAGCCTTCAATCGGTTCGCCAGTGATTGCATCGACCACCGTCCAGTTGAGGTGGGCCCCCGTAGGAACATCAGCATCCAGATAGAGCGGAGCCCACGGACCAGCATTGACCGTTTGGAAATCACTTGAACCGAACCCGATGGAAGGGCTGAGCCAATCAGCAGAGGGCGGCAGGGCCAGATGAACATCATCGATGAACCAGTAGTCGCAACAGGTGCCTGAGCCACTGTTCTGTTCGAAGCGGATTTGGGTGGTTGTGTGTAAGGCCGCTGCAGGCAACGTGCCCATCCATTGTATGTTCGTTCCGCCGAGGACTGAGCCAAACCATGTGTTCAACGTGGTCCAACCGCCCGCAGCAGTCTTGTATTGGACCTTCAAATCTTCACCAGTATCAGCTTCTTCGCCGCAGGATGAAGATCCTTGACGGATCCAAGCGTGAAGGGGAATGGTGCTCATCCCGGCAAGATTGACTGCGGGTGAAGTTGCGTACTCAGGGGCATTGTAATTGGCTTGAGTTTTGATGGAGCCACCGGTGCTTCCATTGTAGCCGCAATTGAGTGTTGAGCGACCCACATACGACGCGGTGGAAACCGTCCAACCTTGGAGGCCTGAATTGAAATCCCATAGCGTGCCGCCTCCGTCTCCTGTCAGAACATCATCAGCGCCATAGGTGCCGTTGTGCACTGCTGAATTGGCAGACCATGCGCCTGCATCGTCCCAGACGAACCCGTTTTGCGTCGGTTGGACGGCTGGTTCCATGGCCAAATGAATCGAAGTAATCGGGGCATCGCTCGGCACATCCACGGTGAAAGACGTCGAAGCCAGGCCGTCTCCTGCGAGGAGGAACGTGGCACGTTCACCGGCGATGGCAGGAGCCACAATCATGTCGTCAAGAACAGCATCCCCTGGCGAGGCTGCAAGGTTGCTGAGAGCGATGTTGAGTGGCCCACCAAGGACCATCAGCAAGGAGAGGACCACGGCCGCTTTCAACGTCGAAGTGTTCCCCATACCTACGGCCTGTTCGTCCAAGAACTTGAAACATGCCCCCTGAAATCACGGGCGACCTTTCAACGCATGGTGTGCGCAGTGCAATTTGTTGACCTCGAAATGTTCATTTTGGCATGCGCTGGAAGGGAGAGGTTCAAGACAATATCATCGCTCGGCGAAGCATGGCTCAACCGAAGGCTGCTGGTGAACTCGATGCAGTTGGACTCGAGACCGCTTTGTTGGAGGCTTGGAAACAAGAAAACGCCTTCCAAACATCGGTCGATTCTCGAAGCCATGGCGCCCCATTTATTTTCCTTGAAGGCCCACCAACGGCCAACGGCAAACCTGGAATCCACCATGTTGTCGCTCGTGCCTACAAAGACCTCGTCTGCCGATGGAAGACAATGGAAGGTTTCCAAGTCAAGCGAAAGGGTGGATGGGACACACACGGTCTGCCGGTTGAAATTGAAGTCCAAAAGCGCATGGATCTTATGTCCAATGAAGCGATTGAAGCCTTTGGCATGGACAACTTCAACAAAGCGTGCCGTGAATCGGTCTGGACCTATGAAACTGCTTGGCGTGAAATGACTGAGCGCATGGCCTATTGGGTCGATCTTGACAATCCTTACGTCACACTGGAAAACAATTACGTCGAGTCGTGCTGGTGGGCCATCAAACAAATGTTCGACAAGGGTTTGCTGTACCGCGGTCACAAAGTCTTACCTTATTGCCCCCAAACGGGAACCTCATATTCCAGTCACGAAGTGGCTTTGGGGTACAAAGAAGTCGAGGAACCCTCGGTCTATGTCAAGTTCAAACTCATCGATGAAGATGCAAGCATCCTCGCTTGGACAACCACACCATGGACGCTCCCCGGCAACGTGGGATTGGCCGTTGGGCCTGAGGTCACCTATGTTCGAGCCCGCATCACTGAACAAGCCGAAAACTGGGTTGGTGCAGGCGGTGCTGAAGTCGGTGAAACCATCATTCTCGCAAAAGATTTGATGAAAGAAGTCCTCCGTCACAAGGTCGAAATCATCGAAGAATTCCAAGGAAAAACATTGGTTGGACGAGCGTATGAACCGTTGTTCCCTGATGCAGTCCCCCGAAATGGTTCTGAAACCGCATGGACTGTTCTCGAAGCGGATTGGGTCACCACCACCGATGGTACTGGCGTTGTCCACACGGCTGTCATGTACGGTGAAGACGATTACAACCTCGGCATGGCTGCTGGCCTTCCAGCATACCACACCGTGGGCATGGACGGGGCCTTCCTTTCGGGCACACACCCAGATTTGGATGGGCGATATGTCAAGGAGTGCGATCAAACCGTCATCGACTTGCTCTCGGCAGCAGGTGGCAGCAACGGCAAGGGGCCGGACAGCGGCTTGCTCTATCGAGAAAAGGCATACCTCCACGATTATCCACACTGCTGGCGCACAGGCCATCCACTGCTTTACTACGCCATGGATTCTTGGTTCGTCCGAATGACCGCTGTCAAAGAACGGCTTTTGGAATTCAACGATGGCGTCGAATGGGCTCCTGATTGGGTCGGCGAAGGTCGATTCGGAGAATGGCTGCGCAATGTCAAGGATTGGGCCATCTCTCGTGAACGCTATTGGGGCACCCCGCTGCCGGTATGGCGCAGTGAAAGTGGTGGAATGAAATGCATTGGTTCGATTGAAGAACTTCGAGCAGAGGTGGCAAAAGCCGTTGCTGCAGGCATCGAAAACCCACCATGCCCCGAAGATGTTGATTTGCATCGCCCGATTGTGGATGCCTTCACACTCGTTGATGACGGTGGCAAACCCATGCAACGAGAGACGTTTGTCATGGATTGCTGGTTTGACTCAGGCTGTGCACCTTTCGCTCAATGGCACCACCCGTTCGATGGTGGCGAAACCTTCGATTCCTCCTCACCCGTGGATTACATCTGCGAAGGCGTGGACCAAACACGCGGTTGGTTCTACACCCTTCTCGCCGTTTCAACCACGGTGTTCGACAAGCCTGCTTACAAGCGATGCTTGAGCCTAGGACTGATTCTGGACGCTGAAGGAAAGAAAATGTCGAAATCCAAAGGAAACATCGTCGACCCTTGGGATCACTTCAACCGTGAAGGGGCCGATGCGACGCGATGGTACATGGTCACTGCAGGAGCCCCGTGGAATCCACTCAAGTTTGATCCAAACGGCGTCAGGGAAACCTACGGCAAGATGTTCCTGACCCTTTGGAACATCTACAAGTTCCATGCCGACTACGCCGCTTTGGATGGTTTCGACCCTGAAGCAACAACAAGCGAAGTCAATGAACGCTCGAGCTTGGACCGATGGATTCTTTCTCGATTGGCCACCACAGCAAAGAGTTACCACGCCGACTTTGTGTCTTGGAATTTCCACAAAGCGTGCCGTGATTTGGAAGAATTCGTCGTCAATGACCTCTCCAATTGGTACGTTCGCCGAAGCCGACGACGCCTTTGGGACGATGCTGAATCGAAGGACAAACTCGCATGCCAACACACCTTGCACGAAGTCTTGACCACAGTGTGCCGATTGATGGCCCCTGTCAGCCCGTTCATGGTTGATGTCATTCATCGAAACCTCACCGGTGAAACAGTCCACCTCGCAGCGTGGCCGCTTGGCACCCCTGGTGAACTTGAAGGCGCAACCGCAGATGATTGGGACGAAGTTGCTGCTGCTGCAACAGCGAACCTACCACCCCATGACACACGCTTGGAAAACTCGATGGCCATCGTCCGAGAACTGGCAGAAGTCGGCCGACGCATTCGCATTGATGCTGGTCGACGACAACGCCTTCCATGCGCTCAAGGATGGATCGTCGCCGGTCCTGATTTGGGTGAATTCTATGACATCTTGGCTGAAGAACTGAACGTTGAAGCCATCGAGGTGGAGAAGGATTTGGATCGCTTCCAACGCATTGAGTTGGCACCAAACTTCAGGGCCTTAGCTCCAAAGGCAAGAGCCAATGTCAACGCCGTCGCCAATGAGATCAAGTCGAGCACCGACCCTACAGCCCTCCTCGCTTCGATTGAAGCAGGTACCTGTGAGATCATGGGCGTATCCATCGAAATGAGCGATGTTGAATTGCGCAGGATTGAGCGGGATGGCTTTGCAGCATCAACCGTGCAAATTGGCCAAGGTGATGAAGCGATTCAAATCAGCCTCGTCTTGGACATGAACGACACGCCTGAATTGCTTTCAAAGGGCTTAGCAAGAGACATCACACGGCGAATCCAAGCCAAGCGAAAGACCTTGGATTTGGAAATAGAAGCGACCATCGATTTGGAAATCTGGTTGAAAGACGCGCCTGAACTCTTTGCTGATGACCAACAATGGATTGTCACCGAAACACGGGCTGCTGCCGCAGTGTTCCATCCACCATCTGAAGCACCTTCTGGTCCAAGTGAGTCGTTTGAAGTCGACGGCACCACCGTTTGGTTCACCGTGGCGTGAGGATGGTCAAACCATGCGGATCGTCTCGTTGGTCCCAAGCCTCACCCTGACCCTGTTTGATTTGGGTTGCACCGCTGAAGAAGTCGTTGGCCGCACGCCTTGGTGCATCCACCCAGAATCAATGGTGAGCGAGGTTGAAGTCGTTGGCGGAACCAAAACACCCAACCTGAAAAAAATCCTCAACGTCAAACCAGACCTTGTCGTTCTGGATCGAGAGGAAAACCCCAAAGCCGTTTACGACGCACTGGTCGAAGCCGGAATTGATGTGTTTGTCTCCTCGGTTGAACACCCACGGGATGTTCCTCACATGCTCCGAACACTTGGACGAGCCATCGGACGAGAAGAACAGGCGGAGTCACGAGCGAAGGCATTGGAGTCCTTGCTGTTGGAACTGGAACAAATGCCTGTTCCAAGCCACCGCATAGCACCGATGATTTGGCACAAACCGCTGATGTCAGTTGGCCCGGACCGGTACGCTGGTGGCGTCCTTACCACATTGGGTTTGGTCGTCCCCGCCTTCGAACAGGGTGGCAATGGCTACCCCGTTGTCACACCCGAAGATCTGATCGAGCATCGAATCGAGGGGTTGTTGCTCTCAAGCGAACCGCATCCGTTCGCCCTCGAAGAAGGCGTAGCCATCGCTGCAGAAGTCACAGCCCTTGGCGGTCAATCAATGTGGTGCAAATGCATCGACGGAGAAGCCTTGACTTGGTTTGGAACCCACACGATCGAAGGCCTCAAAACACTCCGTCTGGCCATGATGTAATGCTCAAGCAACATCAGCACCACCAAGCGACGCCTTCAAATTCCACCGCATTCACCAAGCATCATGCGTCGAGCGGTTCTGAGTGTTCTGCTGATGCTTTCCATGATCTTGGCCGGTTGCTTTGGCTCCGGTGAATCCATGGCCAATGAGGCAACAGAAGAACCGATTTGGGCATCATACGCCCTTGTTGATGCAACCCCTCACGAAGATGTACGGATGTTCTTGACCATCGACTTGGCCACCAATCAAACCACCAACACATCGTGGGCTGTGTTTGACAAGTCCAAAGGTGGAAATTGTTGTGAACATTACATCGCCACGTCGATTGAAGGCCAAATCCTCAACATCGGTGGCGAGTACCCGGTGTATTCCATGGACCGTGGCCACGCGTGGGACACATACATCCCTGGCTTCATTCCGGACACCCAATGCCGCACCTTTGTACCGACCAATGAAGGGCAAGAGGGCTTGGGCGAGGGCAGCATTGTCCAGGCTACAAATGGAGACATCATCTCAATGTCATGGTTCCCATACGCTGGTGCAGACCTGAAAGTCGACAAGTTTTACGCCATCCTTTACGACGAATCCGATGACGAATGGAGTTGGTGTTACAACCGGATCACTGAACCATTCTATGACCGTTCATGGCAAGTGGAAGTGGTCGGTCCAATCAGTTCCTCCTTGGGCAGCGGCGAGTGGGCCAGCATCGTTGTGTCCAACTTTTGGCATCAAACCCAAGACGCAGGTGGCCAAATCAGCGTTGACGGACTCAATTATTACCCGTTCCAATTCCCCGGAAGGGATGGTGGAGAACCTTCAATTGAACTTGATTTGGACTTCACAGAAGCTGACTTGCCGGCCTACTGGGACGTCAACAAGCCTCACAAGGAAATGCGAGCGTTCCCCGTGCCAAGCGGTGGGCTGTTGTTCCCGAGTTACTTCGATAATGGCAACGCTGCCTACATGGACACCACGCTCTCATGGAATGAACTCGATGTCCAATTCCCGTCCGAGTACTGTCAAATTGACCGAGCAGGCGCCCTTCACTGCGTTGCCAACAGCGGAACATCGTTCACTCACTACCTGTCAATGGATGGCGCTCAAACCTGGACCAATCAAACCTACGACATCGGTTCGATGGGCACGCAAATCGAAGAATGGGAATTCCAATCAAACGGTGATTTGGATCTGTTTGTCCTCAATGTGCGCTACCAAAGCAGCGATGGCCCAGACGTCGACACCGTGTTCCATGTTCGAGGCTACAGTGAAAGTTTGGCACCCGACACCATGACTTACATCGGTCAAGGCGATCTTGATTCGACTTCAGGTGCAGGAAATGACATCCGCTTCGACTTTGCTTCGTTGGCAATCCTGAACGATGGTGGCGTTGTTGTAGCCTACCATGATTCGACCGATCCTGATCCGTTGTTTGCAGTTGAGTTGGAACTGCCTAGCGCTTGAACGAACCCTGAATAAACCGAATGCTTGTGCGACTTAGTGTCGTGCTTGCGACTGCCTTCTTTATCATCGGAACCGGGTTGGTAAGGTCATGGACTGGAAGAAGCATGGCCGCACAGGAATGAAAGCAGCTGGTGTCATGGGGTCCATCAATCTCTTAATCCTAGGATTTTTGATGGTTATTGGTTATGACACCACCCCCCTTGATCCAAGTGGAGTTGAGATGCCGACGCTTGTATTTGCGATTGCTACGGTCATGGGCGGTGGAATCGTACCCGGATTGATTGGTACGGTGACTTGGGTGAAGATTGACGAACGATGGAGTGAACAATCCCGAATTGCATTTACAGTTCTCGCCCTTGTAATTGCTACTTTCATGACGCTCCCAATGACAAATCCAAACGTTCCAACTGGTGATGCATACATTCTGACCGCTGTGTTGCATTACACCACAGCAATCCTTGGGAGTTTGTTGATCCCATACTTCTCAAACGCAGAGAAGTCCGTCCAACTCGAATGAAACCCTCGCATCCCCATATGATGACCAGAATTCGTTGAACTCAAACCTCACTCGAGAAGATTACACCATCAGTATTGCCTGGTAAAAAGGCTCCGCGTCATTCGAATCGAACCGTAAAGCATAAACAATCCAACCAAAGGAAACACGAAGAAACAACAAAGAAAGAAGTTTATTCCTGACAATCCCGGTTCAAGCACAGAATCGCTCGGATTACTTGGATCATAATAAACGGTTATTTCCTCGCCTTCTGGATACTCTTCATCGGCATTCTCCGACCAGGAATTACAGTTATTTTGTAAACTGTAACTTACCTTATCTCCCTGAAACGTCATTCCATCGACGGTGTACTCATAGTTCACATGCAGACAATAAGTTGTACCGCCTTCTCCTCCTGATGACTCTGAAACATAACTGTCGGTCACAACACCATCGACTGGTTCCCAGTCGTTCGTTTGTAAATCTGAGACCAGTCCATCACCGATCACGAACGTAAGGAAAACCGAGCCAGTGCACCAAGCAATCGTAAACAACCACGCTATTGCGACAGCTATGCCCGGTGGGGATCCCGTTGGTATGCTGCTGGGTGACTCCTCAAGAGTTGATTGATTTTTGGGATCGACTTTCTCTCGCCTTTTTTCGAACTCAGCATCGGGCTTTTCTTCCAGTTCGGTCTCCCAAAAGCCTTTCGACATATGGATTCCTAATGTCGAGCAGTTATGTCATTTTTGTCGGAATGAAGGGATGAATGCTAAAACTTTTGAATTCCATGAGTCGGGAAC
>JAPKCS010000026.1 GCA_028822845.1 Candidatus Poseidoniaceae archaeon
GGCCTCTAAAAACCGATTGATTGAGCCGCTCGCCAACTTCATGCATAATGGATATTTTACTAGCCACTTCGCATAAAACAGTTTTAAGATTGGAAATAGATCGAGTAATCCTCGTTCCAATCGATGGATGTCGCCTTGAACCATGCTTCTGGGTCAGTGTATGCGGCTTCATCGCGTGCCTTACGCTTTCGCTTTGCACGTTGGCTGATTAGCTTCCAAGCGGTCTTTTCGCCGATTCCAGGTATTGCTTCGAGGTGTTTTTGGGTCATTCGCTCGTGATCAAGGTTGATTTCGACACCTGTGATTGAACGTGCGCCATGCCCGGTGATCACCACATCGGACTGAGTTTCGAGTGGGATGTGGTATTCAACACCAATCAAAATGGGATATGCTCCTATTTGTCGGCCAAATGTAATGCCTGCTTTCCCTCTTGATGACTCCGCAGTATGTGCTTCATCAAGGTGTGCGGGCAGGCGTGTCCGCCCATCATGCGTCTCCCAATGCACATCGGATAGGACTTCACCCATAGGGAATAATTCTTCCAAAAGCGGACCATCTATGGTGTCGCGTACATTGGTTTTGAACATGTTGAAATCCTTTTGTGGGATCTCTTGGAAGCCTTCACCTTCGACTTGACGGATGTTGATCCGGCGCAACAGAAGGCCCTCTCTGCGAATTTCATGCAACAAATCGAGGTTCAATTGGTACGTTTTCGATGACTCCCCGTTGAGCCCAGCAATGAAATTGAGGCCTGGCAGGAGTTTTGGTAAGCCACGTGATCCACGCTCTCTGCCATATTTATTGATCAGGCGAATTGCAGATTTTAACTGTCCAGGGTCGCAATTGAGCCAATTTGCCACATGAACACTCGGGTCTGCGGATTCAAGTCCAAAGGAAAGCACTGCTCCATCTGAAAGTGTCTCGACCAATGTTTTGGTGATCGCCTCAGATTCTTCGAGGTTCTCTGCAATGATCGAGGGGTTACCATTGTCGGTATGGAGCACATTCAGTCGTTCATCTTCGCGCAATCCATGGAGGAGTTGAGCAATTGGTTCAGGGTTCGGCACGGGGTATTCAAGTTCCTTCACACCATCTGCCATGTAGGTGTAGGTGTCGGTCATGCCACCTAAACGGACATGCTGAACGCCTGCATCATGAGCTCTTCGAACTTCTTCGATGATATCGTCAGGTGTCCGCCAAATGGGTATGCCCTTCTTTGGTTCAATGCAGAACTTACAACCTCGTTTGTACCGGACGCAGCCTTGGTAGACTTCCACTTCATACGTGAGTGGACCTCGTTTCTGTTCGGTACCAAGATCGGGATGGTCGGTCACTGATTTGCTTGAGGCGCCCGCTTGAGCCCAGTCAGTCCATTGTTCAGCCGTTCGCCGAGCATGGCTCCATTTGCCGGTTCGTAAGAATGCATGAAGGCTCGCGTCAGTGTCTTGGAGCGCAAGAAAGAGGTTCGCTCGAAGCGGGGACCAGCCTTGCTGGCGCCATCCACGAATCGCCCATCCACCAAAGACGGCAGGTGTTTCGGCTGGCATTGAACGAATCAGTTCTCGAGTTTCTTTGAGGGAAATCGGCGTGCCCCGTAGGTAGCGTCCCGGGACGACTGCGCCTGCAATGCAAGCTAAGCCAGCAATGTTGGCAAGACGCTTACGAACTGCTTCTTCACCCTCCTTTCGGATGAATGTACGCCACGCATCGATGGTGACGTACTCGTAATTGATGTTGGCTTGTTCCAAGACACCGCACAGGTAACGAATGTGGAAACCGATGTAGGGTGGAACGCCGAAAGCCGCAGGTTCATCTTCGTAACCATCGATGACGAGCCAAGATGTTTCATTTGCCTCGACCATGATGACCAACCCGCATGCGGTGGTCTTCAATCCTTCTTGGGCTTTGGTCGACGACGGCCCTTGTTGCCATCCTCTTCTTCTTCCCGCATGGCTTGAAGTTCACGTGTGGTTTTCCCGCCAGATTCAGCCGGTTTGGCGCCGCTGACAGCTTTCTTGCCGCCTTGGGAAACATCGACCTTGATCTTTCGACCAAGGAGTTCGGAGCCGTTGAGTTTTGCCACAATTGCTTCGCCTTTGTCCATTTCCTTTACGAAAGCGAAAGCAAATCCTTTGGGCTTTCCAGCGTTGTCGGTTGCCATCACCATTTCGGTGACGGTTGCAACACCATCGAACAACGCTTTGAGTTGTTCTTCAGTGGCTTTGAATGGAAGGTTACCGATGTAAAGTTTGAGGCCTTGAGGTTCCTTTCGCTTTTCACGCTTGCCTTTCTTGTCATCGCTGTCAGCATCTCGGACGCCGATCTTTCGACCGTTGATTTTGTGACCGTCCAACTTTGCAGCAGCCGCATCAGCCTGTGACTTTTCGCTGTAGGTGACGAAACCAAATCCACGGTTGACACCGTTGTCATCGGTTAGGACAATGCAATCTGTCATGTCGCCATGTTCAGCGAACAAGGTTCGGAGTTCTTCGGTGCCGACCTCTCGTGGCAAGCCACCGACGAAGAGTCGGCAACCAGGGGCGTTCTTTGGGCGGCGACCTTGGCCACCGCTTTCGCCTTCAAACCGGAAGTAGGTTGGCTCTCGACCGTCTTCACGAACGTCAGCGGCAATGAATGTTGCTCGTCCAGCAGGACCTTTGGCAAACATGGCTTCTGCAGCACTGCCCCATCGCTTTCCAGCGTTGTTTAGGGCGCTTGCACCGTTTTCAACTTCTCCCCAGCCAGCGCCGTAATTGTCAGCAAGGGCTCGGTAGGATTGGAAGTTACATGCCGGGCAGCGAACGTTCCAATCGCCGTCAAGGTCAGGAATCAACGTGTCGCCACACGGAGGGCATATGGCATGAAGGACACCGCAATCGTTGCGGTCTCGGAAAGAGATACGAAGCACAGGACTTGTTTCCTTGACTTCTGCTCGGCAGACATCCCGTCGACGAACTGCGTCGGAGGTTTGATGCATGTAGCGATCAACGATGTTGGTCACATGGAATTGACCATACAGGTGCTCTGGGAGCACGCTGCCAGGCTTGCCTTCGACGCAAAGGACTTGCGCTTCCCCGTTCTTTTCGTTGAGTTTAACGACTTCACACAGCACCGTGTCGCCAACTTCGGGCGTCACTATTGCGTTGGAAGCAGTTACTGTACCGATGCCTTCGTTGATGGAGAACGCACCAACAGAGGTGGCCACAATTCGACCATCAATTTCAATCGTACCGTCTCCAGCCTCGCAATCAGCGGTGCTTGATACATTCATTCCTGGGGTGACGAGGCTCGGCGTCATATGATTTCATTCCTATTGCAAACATGGCCCGAGGTAGGTCGCACGCTGTTTCGCTTGTTTGAACGGGTGGGCCGTCCCCTTTTCAACCCCCCCTACGAGGTTTCACGCCTCTTCGATTTCGTCTTCGATTAATTTGGCATCGCCAGGGAGGTGGAATCGCCAGCATCTTACTTCAGTCGCTGCTTTTCCTTTGCTGTGGTGAGCGTATGTCGGAGGGAGGCGGAATTGGGTTTCTAGCATGATTTCAGCCTCATAGCCGTGATCTTTCGCTAGCGCTTCCACGTGACGGGCTTTGGCGCTGTGCAAGACATGCACGGTTTTTGCCCCGAGCGAAAAAGCATACTCGAGCAGTGGCCGGTCGGCTCGTGCGGTTTGAACACCCCAAGGCGGGTTCATCACCACCACGTCCACTGGCCGGTCAATCACCACCTCATCCGTTCCAATCATCGCATGAATGAGGGTTGCCGTTCCTTGATGACGCGACGTGGTTCGTTGGATGTTGATTTCAGCTGCCATAACCGCTTGCCCGTCTGCTTCGATGAGCGTCACATGCGCTGCTCCAATGATCAGGGTTGCTAAACCGAGGATGCCATTGCCTGCAGCGAGGTCGACGACATGTTTTCCTTCCAGATCATCCAACTGATCGACTCCAAGCATCCAGTAAGCGGCAAGGTCCCCTTCGGTCGCATACTGTTCCAATTCGACTGATTCACACGGAT
The DNA here is from genome assembly GCA_028822845.1 of Candidatus Poseidoniaceae archaeon. Lineage (GTDB taxonomy): Archaea > Thermoplasmatota > Poseidoniia > Poseidoniales > Poseidoniaceae > MGIIa-L1. Next base: position 4,018 of record JAPKCS010000026.1, read on the forward strand.
GTGGATCTAATTTGGACAACTCAATCGCCAAATGTTTCGGCCGCATGCACTTCACCAGCGTGGTGGTTGTTGCTGAAATTGGTTGTTTGCAGCGTATTGCTGTTGTGCGGCTTGCATTTGCAGGCGCATGTAGTGAATCTGTTCGGCTTCTTGCCGAAGGCGCATCAATAACTGATCACCAGGCTGCTGGTTGCCACAAAGTCGGCAAAAGCGAATGCCATCTTGGTACTGTTGTCCGCAGTTGATACAGAATCCCATTGTGGTGCCTCCGGTTTAGCGTCAGGTCGAGTGGATTTTAATCTTATCATTCCATCGTTGCCAATTGTAAAAACACCGGCCACGTTTCAAAGCCAGCCGCAGCGGCTCGCTCGTTGATGTCTTCCCAACGAGGATCATCCATCATTTCAGTCGGGTCGACCCCTGCAGCCAACAAACCATTGACGAGGTCTCGGAACTCGATTTCGATGTCTGCCATCGGTGCCTCTGGTGCTGCTTCGATGACTGGCACTGGCACGTTTTCACGCACCTCTTGAGCCACGGCTGCTTCTGGCGCTGGCGCCAGTTCCACAACAGGTGGCGGTGATGTTGAAGCGGGCTTTGCACCTGGGGGCAATGGGACAAACACGTGTTCTGTCGCCACAGCGTGTTGCGGTGTGCTTGGTTTACCCGCTTCTGGTGCGGTAGGCAACGCAACATCACCGGGTTCTGTTTCGGCCACGATGCCTGCGATGAGGTCGGTAGAGAACGCATCCATCATAGCATCCATGCTGCCATTCTCAGTTGCTTCTGGAACGGTTGGCATCTCTTCTGGCGTCGCTTCCGATACGGTGATCTTCCGCTCCAAACGGCCAACACCCAGCACTTCTGCTTGTTGTCGAGCAAATTCAGCAGCTTGGCGTCGAGGGAGGCTCACGAAGCACTTTCCGGGGACATCATGAGGTGGGAATGGCAAGTAGTACTGTTCCAATGGTGCCACGGATGGATGTCGGAAACAGAGGATTCGTTGCGTCTCAAACGGTCGTTGTGAAGGGTTGTCAACCGAGTACGGCAAAGCCTTCACTTCGATTGAGCCACGCAGCCAACCTTCGTTTGTCACCAGATGTTGCATCCAAGGTCCGAGGTCCGGACTGGCGATGTCCACGAATTGGAAGGATGCACTTCGAGGATCAAAGCCCTGATCTTCGAGCAAGTGAGCGCCAGCCCGAGGTCGGTGGAAGACGGTGAGGACTGGTTGGCCATGCTCAATCATGTCGCCATGGAGTTCCATTAGTTTCCTTTCTTTGCGAGGGCACATGAGCAACAAAGTCATGCGAGCAGCGTTTGAGTCCCATATTTCGCCCCATCGCGCATCGGCCTCATTCTTGAGTTGACCAATGGTCATGTCGGGAATCATTGCCGTAATACCCATGTTCCCACCGAATCCTTCGGGGTGCTGTACGCCTTTATGCCTACTGCTGTTTCGGAAGCCTTTCTTCGATGTAGGCTTGCTCTGCCAGCAGCATCGTGCCCCCAGCAGCCCCTCGTACCGTGTTATGCGAGTAGGCAGAAAACCTGACGGTTTGGGCGTCGATCATCTCCAGTGAACCGAGCACGACTGCCATGCCTGCTTTCAGGTCGGTGCTCGGATTCGGGGCTTGAGAAAAGCGTTCACCATCGGCCCAAAGATGGTGCAATGGGTCGATGCGCTCAACCACTTGTAGTGAGCGTAAAGGGGCACTTGGGCAGGCCTGCAACCGCTCTGGAAACGCGTGTTCCTCCAAGCAGGATTGCACCTCTTCGATTTCCGCCGGGCGCTGTAATCTGGCCGTGACAAAAACCTGATGCCCATCGCTGCGTGTCACTCGCTTGCAGGTGACGTCGACATCAAGATCAGCGGCAACAACATGCGAGGAACAGCCCTCAAAGGCCCCATGCGCCCGATGGATTTCATTTTCGTCTTCAGATTCACGAGCAGAATTCTGAGCCACTCCGAGCACGTGCAACAACTCTGCACTGGTTTTGTGAGCTTCACCAAGAATTTCGCTTGAGTGGTGTCCTTCTTGAGCACGGTCGTCCAACAATAATTCGTAGCCCCCGCCAGAAAGGGCTTGTTCGCTGTTCATTTGGAGGCCTTCAACTCCAAAGGTGGCGGCCAAAGCAGCGACAGGGACTGCGAACGGAATCAGCGTGCAATTCGTGGCACACGCCAACATGTGGCCACCGGTGCCAAATTGGGACATGTGGTTGGCATTGACATCCGGGATCACCAGGGGGACTCCATCACAGCGCCGGAACGCACTCGCATTCGAGAACACTGCGATTCCAGCCTTGGAAAGGTGCAACTCTAACGGATCAGCCACGTCGGAAGGTAAGCATGAAAACGCAACGGTCACGTTCAGCTCAACCAAGCGTTCAATCAGGTTTTTTTCTAAACCATCGAGCACCGTCATCTGAGGCAAGTTTGGTCGTGGTTCGCTGAGGTTCCAAGGTATGGAACTCAACGGTTGGCCTGCGGTGCGCTCACTGCCAACCACCGCTGACAGAATGAACCATGGGTGGTTCACAAGGCGCTGTTGCATCCGTTGGGCTACAAGCCCCGATGCGCCAAGCACCACCGTGTTGTGCCGTTGCATGAACCGTCCTTATGCCGGTCCGCTTTGAGCCTTTTTGGTCAATCGAGGTCCAAGTTCCCCTGTCCAGCCATTGAGCGAGGAGGGGTTTTGAAGATGCGTCGAACAAGCAACTTACGCAAAATGTTCCATCCATCTCGAACCGATCCAAGTTTGGCTACGCCCAAGCGTCGGGAATAGCGAATCGGAATATGTGCTAATTCTAATTCTTCCAAGGCGCATGAAGTGTACATCTCTGCTTCAATTTCAAAGCGCATTGAGTTGAGCTTCAGCAAACTGATTGAGTGGCGACTGAACGCCCAATATCCGGAGCATAAATCATTCAGCGGCACCCCATAGAGGGCGACAGCGCACCACGTCAAGAGGTGGTTTCCAAAGTAATTTATCTGCGTCATTGCATCGGGATCCATTTTTCCTTTCAATCGATCTCCGATGGCCACATCAGCCCGGTCAAGGGCTTTGAGGAACTGAGGTATTTCTTCAGGATGATAGGTCCCATCGGCATCGAGCATGACAAGTGCATCATCGCCACTCGCCAAGAATGTGGAGAACCCTTGCCTCATAGCAGCTCCTTTCCCTTTGCCTCGCTGCTGAATGGTTGAACAGCCGAACGACTCCGCTATTGCAATCGTTTCATCTTCACTGCCACCATCCACAACGAGAACGTGAGCGTCCCACCCCATGGCTTCCAATGCTTCTGTAGGGATGCGAGGTACGACCTCTGCAATCCCTTCCGCCTCGTCCAAGGTCGGTAGGAGCACCATGACGCGCTTCATGGTCGGTTCTAAACCGCCGTGGCTATCATCGCTTCGCAACATCTCGTGTTCAATCCCTTAATTCAAGCCAGTGCATTCGGAGTCCAGTGCGGTCGAAGAGCGCATCACCTCGACCTGAGAAACCGATGGGGTTGATCCAACGGCTTCCAGAGTCCGGACCATCTTCCCAAGTGAGTGTGAGTGTGATGTCCGAAGAGGTCAGTTCGACATCGTGAGCACAGGTTGAATGCCAACCTGCTCGTGCATGTGGTACCTCGACGCTCGTTGTTTGATGGGCATCGATGGTGATGGAAAGATCTCCAAGATCACCCACTGCTTCATAGATCACACAGACGGTTCGATTTTGCTGTAGTTCGCTGGTAAGAGCGTACGTCAGCGTTGAAGTGCGCCCCTCTTCGATAAACGGCCGTTGGTCACCAAGGTCGAGCGGGTCTCGAAACCTATGGTCTCGCCAAGGGTCATCTCGCATTGTGCAAGCATTGACGCAGGAACTTTTGTCGACCGATGTGAACTCATGTTCGTCTGAACTCCCGGTTGAATCGAACACCCACAGAACACTGCCAGAATGTTCTGCTACCATCGACCAATACGCAGAGGCACCGAGGAACCACCCTGCGGTTCCGATCGGGGAAGAAACGGCGTGGGTGATGTTGAGTGCTTTAATCGCCAGTGGCAGATCACCAAACACCGCTGATGTTGCCTGTGCTTGTATCGATGTTTCCAATTGGACCAAACCAAGCGTCGGTAAACTTGTGAATTGAACGTGGGAAGGAGCGTCAAGAACATACCCCCATTGAGCATTTTCGGAGAATACGATGCTCCCACTGGGAAGGTTTTCTACATCTGCCATGAGTTCAAAATCACCGTTGCTCATCGGACGCAGTTCGTCATGCTGGCTCACTTGAACCAGCAGCACGTTTCCAATGAGGATGCCAGCCATAACGCTCACTAAGAGCCCGGTGACGATGTGTCGGTGGAGGTGAGGATCCCATCCAACACCCATGAACCCCTTCTGTTTGGTCACGGATGTCAAATTGGTGGTGTCGCTCCACAGCAGCGCGAATACCGCAGCCAGCGGAACATGGAAGGCATGGAGCCCCATCGAATACAGCACATACGAAAGAAGAGAGAGGATTGGGATTTGTTCTAAGCCTTCAATGAGATGGATGCCGCTCAGCAACCACAAGCCACCAAACCACGTGGCCAACAGCATTCCCTCGACCGATCCCCGAAGTCGCCAAGCGGCAAGCAGCCCCCCAATGAGCAGGACCAGATTGTAGGTTGCAAGCGGTCTGCCCCCTTGCCATCCGTATTCAGCGAACACAGCAGCATCGAGCATTCTCGGTGCCAAAACGAGCAGTGCAATCGCCGCAGCTGCGGTCAACAATCCGGCGCTCACCATCAATAGTTTCTGGACGTTAGCACCGTGCTTTTCATCAAGGCGGAAACCGATCAAAAGATGCGCTGCCATCAGCATGCCGAGGTAAATAGCCCCTGTTGGGTGGATGAAGGCGACGCAAAGAAAAGCCAGTACAAAGCCTCGAGTGTGATGTTTACCACGGGTGGAAGTCGGGCGAAGCAGCACCAGGAGTCCAACAACCAAACCCAATTGGCTTGCGACAGTCGGATAACCGGAATCGAAGGTTTTGGCAAATAAGCCCGCACCCAAAGCCATTGCCAACATGCCATGTGCCCCTGCGCCATGCCTGTCCATCGCACCACCGATGCCGAGCACCAAGGCGAACAGGCTGTAGTGGCCCAGGTGGAACACGGCCTGACCTGAAGTCAATCCAAGAGCGCCTTGTAACCATGCTGCGAGCGATGGAAACGCAGGGGGATAGGTCCAGAACCCTTCATTTGTCCCGGGCAGCATCATTGTACCCGTGGCATGGATTTGTCCACTGAGCATCGAGAAGCCGATCCAGTCGACACCAAACGGAAGGGTTTGCATAAACGGGAGGGAGAGGCAACTGAGGGCCACCATGCCTCCAAGGGCAACAATCCATGGTTTGCGGTGAGATTGAAACCAACGTTGCGCCGTCACCTCCTCGCTCAGAACAGATTCCTCAGTTGAAGTTATTTCACCATGCATCGCTGCCTCGAGCGCCTGCCAAGGAGTGAGTGACTTTGTTTCATCAGCACGCCGCTGCAACCGAAGCAACGCATAGGCGTTAAGCAACAAAAGGCAAGCCGTCATCAAGCCCCACGCCCACAAGTTGGTGTAGACGAGTGCCCCTGCAATTCCGTACGCTAACAACAGGCCAAGCGACGGGCTAAGCAATGCTTTTCGCAGCCGATCGGCACTGCCATCCAAGACCTTGCAAAGAGCATAACCGGGCACAACCGTGACTGCGAGCAAGAGCAACGCGGTCAAGAGCATGTGCGAGCATCATGGTTGAGGCTTTCATTGTTCGGCCAACAATCAAAAGAAAGTGGGCGATACCAACGCCATGAGCAGTGCACCACAGGCGTTCGCACCCGTCGTGGTGTTCAACGAGCCCTACTGGGTGTTCAACTTCTCACGCGGCCCACCGCAAGATTGGGACTGCCCGTATGCCTACCAGATTGGTCGGTACGATGAAGTCCGTCCGGGCATGTACCTGACGCCGTTGTTTGAAGGGGTACGCGACGTCCATGTTGGCATCGACCTTGGGGCGCCAGCAGGGACGCCTGTCCATTCCTTTGCAGACGGTAAAATTCATTCGTTCGGCATCAATGCAGAGGATGGATCTTATGGACCCACCATCGTTGTTGAATACGACTTGTCGTGGCCACCTACGCCACAGAATGTCAACCCGATCAGAACCATTTGGGCACTCTATGGCCACCTGTCCACTGAGAGCCTTGATGGGCTTTTCGAAGGTGATTCTGTCACCAAAGGGGCGGCCATGGCACGAATGGGTACCAAGCAAGAAAACGGTGGCTGGGAGCCCCATGTCCATTTCCAACTCTCATTGGTCGAACCAAAAGATGCCGATTTACCAGGCGTTGTACGTCGCGAAGATCGAGAGCAAGCGCTTCGAGATTACCCCGATCCACGCCTCGTTTTGGGTCGATTGTATTGATCAGTTGACGGACTCAAGATGGTCCTTCAAGGCTGAGATAGGACCGATTGAAGCAGGGTCCTTCCCGTGCAAGAACGAGAGAGCAAGTGAAATCCAATCGGTGAGGATGCACAGGTGGAGCATCGATTCAAGCAGCGTCCTTCCTTCACCTTCAATCTTCCAAGCATAGTCGGTTGCCGCATGGGCAATCATCCAATCCATACGTCGTTGAACTCGGGTGTGCATGCCATTCCATGTCAACAAAAGAAGCACGTGCTCGATGCCTGATGCATCTTTGTCGTCACCAACGCCGCCCCAAGCAACGCTTTCGTTGTGGTTCATTTCAGGAACAACACCAACGCGAGCAAACCGTGCGGCATTTTCGTTGAGCTGATTTTTGTAGCGATTGAGCACCGGGGTCATTTCGGTTGGACCCAAAAGGGCGATAGGGCGATCAATCATGCACATGGCGAGTTGCGCAATATCACCTTCGGGGTCGTTCAGAATGTCAAAGTCATCCATGGCACGTTGTAACCTTTCCAACATCGCTTCATCAGCCCCTTCGATTGGAAGAGGGAGGATGCCAAGGTGGCGGAGCAAGCCAAGTTGGCGGCTGAAGATATGGCCAAACGCACTGCGTGGTGGTTGGCCTCCGATGGAAGGAATCAGGAAACATTGCGGATAGAGTTCGGGGAGCCCAGCGATGATGCCGCCGGTCGAAACTGCGATTGTCGTGGCGCCTGCCTTTAGGGCTGTTTCTGTTGCTTCAAGCGTTTCCTCGGTGTTGCCACTGTGTGAGGTGGCAAGGACCAACCATGATGGGTTCCACCATGCAGGCAGGGTGTAATCGCGTTGAACATGAACGGGGATGCTTCCCTGGAAGGTCGCTAGGGATGAGAGGAAATCTCCTCCGATTGCAGAACCGCCCATACCAAGGCAAAGGACACCGGTCCATTTGGTCTGGCGAAGCGTTTCAATCCAAGGAAAGTGTTCTGGTGTGGCATGTGCCAATCCTTGTCGAAGGTCTTCAACAAAGGCCCGAGTGAAGCCAATCATGCCTTCGTTATCGAGGGCAAGGGCGAGGTCCTCCATGCTTGGGATCGGTTCACCCTTGGAGGGATCGTCGCTCGTCATTTTTTCACCTTTGCTTCTTTTTCATCGCAACCAAGGTGGTGCAATGCGACCCACTCATCGTCCACCTGCGTGACGCGCAGTGGTCGGCTTTTCAGGTAATCCCATGGGAGTCGGACCGAGGTCATTTGCCACGTACTTGGGTCGAGGAATTCACCCACGGAAGCATCTTGTGTGATCAATTCAACGATGTTGTGCTCACTCATTTGAGTCATGACATTGGCTGATTCGAGATCTCGCCAACTTGCTCCGGTTCGCTCTTGTCGGTCGATTCGGCTCATGATGGCCCCTTCTTTGGTCCATGAAGCGGCTCGCCACAACTTGTCACGCCATCGCAAAACATCTCCAATTTCATAGCCTGGTTTGCGATAAAGCAAGGTCAGGCGAGTCACATCAACGCCGTCTTTACGGCCAGCAACAGTGTTGGATTCTGCAATGTGCCCACCATATTCAGACACCAAATGACGGCCCCAGGTTCGAGCCAAGCCCTTGTTTCCAAGAACGATGTCATATCCACCGGTGACGGGGCCTTCCGAGGTGATGAAGAACATTGGGTCATCGGCCATTTCTTCCATCACCTTGTCCAATGTGATTCGTAAATCGGTGAATTCTTCTTCACTCAATCGGCGGCCAGTGGATCTCAATTGTACCGTCGCTTCGAAGTAATTCCCTGCCCGTCGTGTGCATGTCAGGCAAACACCGTTGGCCATTCTTGCTCGCATGGTGTGTTCTTCTTGGAAACTTAAACCCTCAATGGTGCCTTCAACTTGCAAGTGGAGGAGTGTGTGTCGATCTGAGACCGTTCTGGATTCATGGGCCAACCCAATGTCAACGGCATCTTTGTGGAAGACGACGTGACGTTGAATGAGTTCATCCCAAATCTCTGCTTCAGAGATGAGAACCCATTTCCCCTGTATTTCTACGATGCCGCACCGAGCGCAGCGTACCCATGGTACGTTTTCAGGGACTTTGACGAGATGGATTCGCTTCCGCAAGCATGGCTCGCACATCCGGTCTCCGAAAAGTGGCGGTTCTGCACCACAAACCAGACAAAATTCCCCTCCGAGTTCGAGTGTCATACGATTGCCTCACCATGACGCCTGCGGTTCTCGTATTCAACCTGTGGCTTGCCGAGTGCTTCACTCGGCCTGTTCTTTAGCGATTGTATCGGCATCCGACGCCACGATTCCCATGCTTGTTTCAACGGCATGGAGCCTCGCTTCGATTGATTTTGAACGGTTGACGACCGTCCATGTCCAAAGAGCAATACCTGCAATCATACCCAAATAAGCAACTGTGAGATAGTTCATTCCGTCCATTTATTTTCCCCCGTCGATTTGATGCTGTGCCTGCTCAAGCCGCTGTTCCAAGCCCGTGATTCGCATGGACATGAGAATATGACCAAGGATGAACACAGTGAATGAAAGCGCGCCGATCAACAGAACAACCGTCATGTCGCCCGAAAGGGATCCACTGTCGTCACCAGATCCAATGACTGGACCAGGGTGTCGGATTTCCCAAATTCTGGTGGCGATGTAGGTGAATGGGACGAGAATAAAACCATACAGGCCGAAGGTGGAAAAGGTATCGCGCGTCTCAACACCATCGGGTTGGGATTGCCTTCCAAGAACAAGGAACAAAGCAAGCAATGTCAACAAGCCAAAAGTGTTCAGTCGGACATCGGTCCAATCCCACGGAGTGCCCCATTCAGCAGCCCCCCAAACGCATCCTGACCAAACGGTCATCAGCCCGCATGCCAATCCCGCTTCCGCTCCCGCTACATGCAAGCGCCATCCGAGCGGGCTGCGTTTGAAAAACCACAAAGCCGACCCGGCAAAGAGCACGCCGAAAGCAATGAATGCAGCCCATGCAGCAGGCACATGCCAGTAAAAAATACGCTGGGCAGCAGGGGATTCAAACGCATCGATGGACACGCTTGGTGCCCATTGAAACCCGAGGTAGAGGGTGGTCATCACACCGAGGAAACCGATGCCCAAGAGGGCCTCCGCACTCCGACCTGCCATGGTATCAGCCCCGCGGTTCCCCTTCTTGAACTTGGGTGTTCTCACCAGTTGGATACCCAACTAACGATCAAGGCCCAAGGGAGGATAAAGGCGGGGAGGAGCAAACGAATGAACACAGCGTTCGGTCGGGAAAGTCGATGCGTTGAGTTGTACAACGCCCGAACGCTTGCCATGGTCAATTCTCCAATAACCGCTCCTGCTGCAATGAGGCACAGGTCCAAACCTCCGAGGAAAAGAACGCTTGAGAGTGCGGTGGTCCATGCACCGATTCCAAGGCCGAGTCCCAGTGCATTCGGGGTTCTTTGAGCCTGTGCCCGCCACCAATCATTGGCTCGCCCTTCACGCATGAGGTGCGTCGTAGGGTCGCCGGCAAGACCAGCTGCAAATGCTGGTGCCAGCACGCCTCCAGTCACCCACAATCCCTTTGGTAAAACGGATGGATCGCCAAGGGCAAGAACACATCCAAGCACCATCAATGCTGCAAGGCCATTTCTGGCAAAACCTGCACTGGTCGAACGGCTGTAGCGGTGACCGGTTCGAACCAAAAGCCATTTCGAGGGTGCAGGTGTTCCAAGTGGCACCCATGGTTCGTCGCTGACAGAATTGTGTTTGGTTTTGGTGTTGAGGTCGTGCAAGTGCGTAGCGATGGACAACAGACGCGGGTTGTGTGTGGCGATCAAGAAGCCATGCCCTGCCGCAGCAAGCGTTGTGACGTGTTCGCAAAGTGAATCAATCGCCGCTTCATCCAAACCGGAATCCGGCTCGTCAAGCAAGACCAAGCAAGGCGATGTTGCGAGCATTGCGGGCATCAAACCCGCAAGAACAGCGACTTTTCGTGCTTGGCCACCCGAAAGGTGAGCAACTCGGTCATGAGCCCGATGTTGCAAACCATAGGCTTCCAACAATGGATTGAGTTCAAGGGAAGCATCCGATAATTCGGCGACCGCAGTGAGGTGCGAATGGACTCGTTCACTGCCAATGACCCCGTTGGTTTGGAGGGTAAGTCCGAACGGAGAGGTGGGTTTGATGCGCCGCCCATCGGCATGGGATGTCATCTTTTGATGATGAGCCACGCTGCCTTGTTCGAGGGGCAGGAGGCCCGCAGCAGTTTCAATGACGGTGGATTTACCAGCGCCGTTCGCCCCATGGAGGACGAGAATTTCACCTGAGGCGAGGGTCAAATCAAACGCCGATAAGACGACGCCCATACCCCGACGGACTTCGACGCCTTCGATGTTTAGAAGGGCCTCTGCCATGAGATTGCCAGCGGGTGAGTTGTCATCAATCCTTGCCTGCCTCATTTTACCCAATGGTCTCAAAAGTCAGCCCAGTATGGAAAGGGTATGGCCAGTGGTATGGACCTGTTCGGGGGCGGGGAATGGACCCTTCTCGGTCTGTGGTTTCTTGCGCTTCTGTGGCCCATCTCCTCGGCCCTTCGTCACAAATCTTCGCTTGCTTTGTCGTTGACCGTAGGGTTACTTTTAGCCTACATTGTGCAAGTCCTTTACCTGTTTTTATTGAGGCAAGGCCTGCTCGAGGTCACGGGTTCCTACCTCTGGGATGATTTCTGGCTGATTCCGTCGCGAATCGGCGTCTTTGACTGGCCACATACGCTGGTTACGGCAGGTTTCCTCCACAGCCCCCTTGACGCCACCCACGTGCTCGGCAACATCCTCGTCATTGTGCTCGTTGGTGTTCCACTTGAGCAACGGTTGGGCATGAAACGTTTTGCGGCAGTGTATGTTGTTGGTTTGCTCGGTGGCTCGATTGCCTGGTGGGTCATGAACCTTGATTCCAACACTCCGTCTGTAGGTGCATCCGGGGCAGCGTTTGGTCTGTTTGGAGCCTACCTCGCAGGGTGGCCACGCGATGAAATAGCGTTTCCTTTGATTTTGATTCGCAAGTGGCCCGTGTATGTCATCGCCTTGATTTACTTCGCACTCGAAGTCGCCCGTGCCTACCAAACCCTTGGTTTGAACCAAGCCAGCGACGTTGCTCACATGGCCCACCTCGGCGGTTTCTTGGCTGCTTATTTCCTGCTGCCCTTTATTGCAAAAGGCGGCCCATATGCGCTTGGGGTCCAAGACGACGGGCCAAGTTCTTCCAGCGATGTGCGCGCTCGTTTGAACCAAGTGAAAGCCAACATGGTCGACCTTGCTGGTATCGACGATCCATGGACTGCAAAAGGCCTTCCAATGCCCCGTTCAATCCGAGAACCGCTTCGAAACTTGCTCGCTTCTGCCGATGAACCTGAAACCCGCCTCGCATGGATGGAGCATCTTGCCGAACTGGCCACGTGTCCAGAATGCGAAGGGTCGCTGGGCGTGGTTGAGCGAAAGGGTGGCCCTCAATTGCAATGCTCCAAGAACCACGAGCATCTCTGTTGGCCCTGATCTCTAACTCCCCTAGCCCCTAAGGGGCTGGGGAGGGGACATTCCACGGATACCCTCAAAGGCATCCGCCGCCACCAAAGGGCGAGTGGATGACGATGAGTGACGAATCTTCCCGGAAAACACCCCTCATCTCCCTCATGTTGGTAGCGGTTTTCTTGATCGCTGACCTGGGCGCAATGGCGACTGAATCGACGGTTCAATCAGCTGATGTGCCTGAGGTTTTTGCCGACCCCATCCTCGTTGACGGACTCCCTCCGTTGATGTGTGGTGATGACCTGTGCATGCGCCCTCTCCGAGACATTGATCGGGGTGAACGCCCTTCTTCTGAGGGCATCGAATGGTGGCAAAGTTACGGCCCCGACCTTGATTGGAATGGAATGGACGATCGCCTACAGCGCGTTCTTGCCGGGGCAGAATCCGTCTCTCCTACGGCGATCATCGGCAACGATGGACGCAAAACAGTCGCCATTGTGGTCGATTATGCTTGGCACCCTGGTGAAAGCGAAATCGAGACCCTACGAACCATGCTCGAAGTTCACGGATGGATTGGCGAAGAGCAAGGTGCGTGGTTCCAGGTGCTGGATGACATTGATTCCATCGCAGTGGACAAGGTGCCAATCAGCGCATTGATGGACATCTATGCCTCGTACGGTGTCGTTGTTATCGAGATGCAGAACGTGATGATTCCGTTCAACGATGTCGCAGCCAAAGCAGCACGTGCTCGCCCTTCAGAAGTCTACTCTCAGTCAGCATACGAGCGAGATTACATTGGCGTAGATGTCGTTGTAGCGGTCTTGGACACCGGCGTAGATAACGAACATGAAGCCCTCAACGACTTCGATGACGAAGACGACGAACCGACAGAAGATGCAACTTCCTACGACGATCAAAAATGGGTGGCCGGGTACGATGCTACCTCATCCGCAGGTGCAACCGACGGAACCCAAGATCCTGATGACGGCAATGGGCACGGCACGCACGTTGCTGGGTCAGTTGTGGGCACTGGAGATTCGACGAGGGTTCACATGGGGACAGCACCAGGCGCCTACCTTGTGGACGTAAAGGTCCTCACAGACACAGGTGGCACCAATTCACAGGCTTCTTTGAACGGCATCCAATGGATCATCAACAACGTCAACACAGATTGGGGGAACAACGCCTCCAGTCGCGGTATTCAAGTCGCTTCCATGTCCTTTGGTTCAGCATCATCACCGCTGAATCCCGGTGATCAAGGTGACAATGGTTCAGGTGCTGAAGCACGCCTCGTCAACGATGCAGTCAATGCCTCGATCGTATGCGTGGTTGCCATGGGCAACGACGGCACCAATCGCGTGCCATCCCCCGCCAGTGCAGATGCAGCAATTTCAGTCGGTGCAGCCACCGACCGTGGAACAGTCAACCGATCCAATGACAACGTGGCCGATTACTCAAACACAGGCCCACGCCTTGATGACGGTGACGAAGATGAATGGGACGAGTTGAAGCCAGACATCACCTCATTCGGTTCAGGCATCATGTCAGCTACAGCTCAAACCGGTTCTTCGTTCCCAGGCCAGCCCGGCCGCCCATTGGCGAGCAATGAGTACGATGAGAAGGACGGGACAAGCATGGCCACACCAATCGCAGCAGGCGTTGTAGCAACAATGCTTCAAGCAGAACCTTCGCTGACCCCACAAGAAGTCAAGGACATCCTCCGGAACTCTTCAGAACAACGTGGTACAGCAACCGAACCTTCAATTTCCAACCGGTGGAATGCAGATTGGGGCTTCGGCCTAATCGATGCATCATGTGCCATCGACACCGTCTTGGATCGGTCATGCACAGCCCTTGATGGAGGCGGCGATGTTGTCGCTCCACCTCCGACAGGTAACGGGTCTGGCGACCACGTAACAATGGAACAACCAACCAATGGCTCGTGGTGGATCGAAGATGATCGCACTCGAATTTCAGGCACCTCAATCGACGGCGATGACGGTGCGTATGATGCGGTTCAGATTCGCATCGAGCAACACCTTGAATCTGGCACCGTGCGAGAACTGCAGGGCTGGGTCGATGCAGGTGGCGATGTGAACAATTGGTACCTCGACGTTTCAGTGAAATCCGATTGGATCCGTCAAGATGAAGACTATGTCCTCATTCTTTCCCGAGCCATCAACGATGAAGGTCAAGAATCTTCAATCGAAGCACGCTTTGTCAACCTCGCCCGCATGGCAGTCACGTTGGCAGGACCTTCAGTGGGTACTCTTCTCGCAGGTTCTGTTGACTTTACAGGCACCGTCGAAGGCCTCGAACACGACCGCTTAGAGTACAAGGTCGACAGCGGTGAATGGACGCTTGGCGAAGAACTTGAGTTCATGGAAGTGGGCTCGCAAGATTGGTCTTTTACCTGGAGTTCAAACACGGTCGAAGACGGCTCCCACCGTCTTAATTTCCGTATGCTCAATGACAGTGGTGTTGCTACCGACACCATCCGCCGCACCTACACGGTGGACAATCAGCCTGCAGCACCAGACTTTGTGTTCCAAGGTTCGGTTGAAATTATGGACCAAGGCTTGCCAGTTTACTCGGCAGTCGCTGGGACCGTGCTTGAGATTGATTTCACAATTGCCAACATCGGTGATTTGGACGCAAACGAGGTCTATGTCAGTCTGAGCGCTCAAGGTTCCGCTTCAGAAACCTACCCTTCGGAAACCAGTATTCCGATCCTCAACGAAGGTGAAAGCCATCAAGTTACGCTCTATTGGTGGGCTACAGAAGCCGGGGTGCAAGATGTATCGATCACCGTTGACCCAACGGGCCAACATGCAGATCCGACACCTGAAAACAACGTATACACCTTCTCGTTCGACGTTGAAGAACGACCATTGGAAGCCATGCTTCGCTTCTTGCCAGGTGCGGTCACAACCCTCCCTAACATCCCTATTCCAGAAGAACCCTACACCCTTCGGCTCCGAATCGATAACCTTGGTAAGACCGATGCGATTGACCTGACGATGAAGTTAGAGCGCTGGAGCGAAGACGGATGGCTTCAACTCGGCAGCAAAAGCATCGAAGTTGTCCCTGGTTCTGACACCAGTTCAGGTTACAATGTTGTCAGTTTCGCCATCAACGCCAGCGAAACGAGGGGAGCCGTTCAATTCCGAGCCCTTTTGGAGGGCAATGGAGTTGAAACCGCATTCAGTGACCAGCGTTTCACCTTGGTCATCGACGATGTCTCACTCGGTTCTCAAGTGAACATCGACCTGTCGAGCGGCGAAGTCCCTGTCGAATTTATCGGACTTGAAGATGGAGCTTTGCTGTTCACAACCGTTGATGGTGAACTCCATGTTCGAAGCATCACGAAATCCATGTCGGTGCAAACCGATTTATTGCTCGAAGACAATTGGGGCGGAGAACTCGCAGTTCTTGAACGAGAAGATGGAGCAATTCATGCCTCGTGGACTCGAAAAAGCGTCAGCACCGATGGTTACACCCTCACCAACATTGGGATGACCTCGCTTTCGAAGGTCGAAATGATCACGCCTGTGCATTACCAAATGCCGGCTCAAAAATTGTCGGAAGGATCGTATTGGGGCCTCACGATGGCTGAATATGACGGCACTGTGGTGCTTGCTGGGTACCATCGAGACATCGCCACTTCAGGTTCATGGCAAGATGTGACTTCAATCTTCACGCTCGTCTCAAACAATCCAGACAGCCCAACAAGTTGGGGCAACCCAATCAATGTCCTTTCCGACATCGATATTCGCCCTTCAAAGGGTGACCCTCTGGCCGTTGGCTTTGGTGAGGAAAACCTTCACATTCTCTATCAGGAAATGCGAGATGACATCACTGGTATCAACCGAGTTGGCTTGATGTACACGCACGGTGACCCAACACTGTCTTCTTGGAGTTTCCAATCCTCCGTTGGTGATGACGCCTCGAACGCTCGAATGATTGTGAAGCAATCCAAGAGCGATGACGTGTTGATTGCAGCGTGGATCGAAGGGCGCGGCCGAGATGCTATGGTTGCCCATGTCGTGACCGACAATGCTTGGAGCATTGACGATGCATCGAGGATTGAAGCACCTGGTGTGCTGAACCTCGAACTCCACGCTTCTTCTCAAGGTGTCCAAGCACTGTATGATGAAATCAATACCTACGGGCCAACCACCCGGTATGGGCTGCTCACCAACGGTGATCATGAAGCCATTTCTGGGATGTCTGATTTGATGGCTCAAGGCTTCTTGGAAGGGTATGCTGGGATGGAATCGGATGGCATCGTGATGCTCTCGACCGCCTCAGGTTCCCTCAAATTACGTACACTTGCTTCCCTTTCAGGCGACGATTCACCACTCATTGACGACAGCTCATTGCTGGATGCTCTGCTTGCGCCGTTGCCGGGATCACAACAAATGAAGCTGACCATTCTCGGGGTTGTTGGACTTGTCATGACGCTCTTCTTGGTCACCATCGTCGTTTCAATCCGTCGAGCACGAACAGATGAACACAAGGTGCTCGTGGCCACAGAAATCGTAGGCGAAGGTGAAGATTCCATCGAACTCATGATTCAACCCAAAGACGATGTTGGACCCCTCCTTGCCATTGATACCGATGCCGAAGATCTGGTCATCTCTTCAAGCGCTGCAGTTGTCATGATGGATGACGAATCGCCAACACTATCGGAGAGCCTCGAAGCAAAGGCAGACTCCGGTGAAGGAAATGCACGGCTCAACCGTCGAATGCAACGCAAGCAACAAAGGGAATTTGCTGAAATTACACAAACACTGCAACCTTTGCCGCCTCTGCCTGCAGTTGGTGCAATCGGCTCTGGAACCCTCGAACTTCCACCGCTTCCAGCATCTGGTAAACTCCCACCTCTCCCAGCACCCGGTGAACTTCCACCGCTTCCTGCGCTCGGAGGATTGCCTCTGTTGGGTGGCTTGCCACCTTTGCCGGGGATTGCTCCTCCACAACGTGATGTGGTCTGCAACGAATGCCAAGCTGGGTTCGTTGTCAAGGACATGACCCTTCGAAAGGTGACCTGTCCGATTTGCTCAAACCAAATTCAATGTTGAAGTGATTGTTATGTGTGGAATTTTTGGATACATTGGGCCACATCAGGCCTCCTCCATTTTGCTTGAAGGCTTGCGCCGGTTGGAATATCGAGGGTACGATTCGACAGGAATTGCCGTAAAAAACGGAGACATCAGCATTTACAAAAAAGTGGGCAAGGTTCAACAATTGCGCAGCATTCTTCCTCAAACCATTGAGGGCAACATGGGAATTGCTCACACCAGATGGGCCACACACGGCGGAGTGACCGATGAAAACGCCCACCCTCATCCTTCAGCGCATGGCAAGGTGGTCATCGTCCACAATGGCATCATCGAAAACGCTCGAATGTTGCGCACATCCCTCAAAGTCCAGGGTGTCAACGTGGTCAGTGAAACAGATTCAGAGGTCCTCGCCCACATCATCGAGCGTGAGTTATCAATCGATGACAACCCAGAAGAGGCAGTTCGTCGAACCCTCAGACAAGCCCGTGGCACATGGGGTATTTGTGCTATTTTCAAAGACCATGACATGATTATCTGTGCCCGAAACGGTTCACCGTTGATCATCGGTCAAGGCATTGATGAAATGTTCATTTCAAGTGACCCGCACGCCTTGACTGCCCATACCCAGCAAGTGATTTATTTGGAAGATGGAGATTTGGCAACGCTCACAGCAACCTCTGTCAAATTGTCAACGCTGACCGGTGGCGACAGTGCGACAAAAGGCACAACGCTGGAAGACGACTGGGGCGAATCGGAACTCGGTGACTACCCTCACTTTATGCTCAAAGAAATCTATGAACAACCCGACGCACTTCGCCACTGCATCAACGGCCGTTTGGACCGAGCACGTGGCAGTGGGAAACTCGGGGGGCTGAAACTCTCACCTGCTGCATTAGCAAAGGTACCTCATGTACGCTTGCTTGGTTGCGGGACATCCTACAATGCTGCAGAAATCGGTCAACTCTTGATTGAGAAATTGGCTAGGATTCCAACAGTCGCCCATATATCCAGTGAATTCAGGCATAACGATCCTGTGATTAATCCAAGCGCCTTGCATTTTGCCGTCACTCAGTCTGGTGAAACCGCAGACACTCTTTCTGCGATCAAAGAAATCCAACTCAAGGGTGGGAACGTCCACGGTGTTGTC
The DNA here is from genome assembly GCA_028822845.1 of Candidatus Poseidoniaceae archaeon. Classification (GTDB taxonomy): domain Archaea; phylum Thermoplasmatota; class Poseidoniia; order Poseidoniales; family Poseidoniaceae; genus MGIIa-L1. The sequence continues at coordinate 22,181 of JAPKCS010000026.1, forward strand.
AATGTGGTTGGCTCTTCCATCGCTCGCTTGTGCGGACGGGGCGTGTACATTCACTCTGGTCCCGAGCAAGCAGTTGCCTCAACTAAGGCGTTCTCAAACATGGTCGCAGCTTTGTCCATGTTTGCTCTTCAAGTTGGTCGGTCTCGAAACATCAGCAAGGAGCGAGGCATCGAATTGATTCATGGCCTTCAACAAGTGCCGCACCTCGTCGAAGCCTACCTCGAGAACCAAGGCCCGATCCTCGAAGCCGTCGAATTGGTTAAAAATGCCAAAAGCGTTCTTTTCCTTGGGCGTGGAATCTCTGCTCCAGTTGCAAAAGAAGGTGCCCTCAAACTGATGGAGATCGCTTACATTCCTTGCCTTGCTTACCCTGCTGGTGAAATGAAGCACGGACCGATTGCGCTGTTAGAAGAAGGGAGTCCAGTGATTTTCATTGCTCCAAATGATCACGTCAAGACCAAGACGGTTTCTGCGATTCATGAATGCCGTGCACGTGGTGCTAAGATTATTCTGATTCACGAAGAAGGTGACGAGATTGCAGAAGAAGGCGATGTCTGCATTCCAGTGCCTCCAGTTCACAACCTTCTCTCGCCTTTGCTGACCGTTGTACCATTGCAACTGATCGCATACCACACTGCGCTTGAACTCGGATGCGATGTTGATCGTCCTCGTAACTTGGCGAAATCAGTCACCGTCGAGTGATGATGTTCACAGAATGGTGAAGCGCTGTTCATCTTCCTTCCAATTGAAGGGTTTGTAACCAAGGCTGTGGCGTGTGTGACGCATTTTGACAATGCCCAACTTTCGGTTGACGTCATCACCAGAACGTTCCATGACAAGGTGAAGCACACCGTCGGAAAGATAGTCTTCAACGCCATATTCGCCGAATTGCTTGTTATCTTCACCGGTCATTTCACAGATGAAGTAGGCCGTCAAACCGAGTCGACGAACAGCTTCAAAGAGACGGAAGATCTCATCACGAGGGTTTTCCATTTTGGTGAGTGTGAAGAAGGCACCAAGGGAATCGAACACCAGAAGTTCAAACCCGATTGCTTCTCGGTATGAAGTGAGTTGCTTGATCAGTTGGCCCATCCAATCGATGCGGTCGCTCATCCCTTGCTTATCGAGCTCAACACGCAAGTCCGACAGGTCGATGATGGCGATCCGGTTTCGAACCCGTGCATCATCCACATTCATGCCCATGTTGGCCATGTGCGAACGCAGTGAATCCTTACCTTGTTCAAGGGTGACATAGATACCGCTCGTTTCGCCATAGAGGACGGCGTTGTAGAGCACGGAGAAGGTCAAACTGGACTTCATGGCACCTGATGCGCCAGCGACAATACAGATGTGTCCTTGTGGGATTCCACCCTGCATATTTTCATCCAATCCTTCAATGTGAGTAGGGATTCTTTCAACATCGCTCATGCCGGCACCGTTTGCTGGAAGACGGGTCGATTCTTCAACCTCTCCCCTCTCCACTTTCGCCAAGAGCGGTTCAATTCCAGTGAAAACAGTAAATGGAATGGACCCTCTCACAGCGTTTGAAGCACATGGTATCTCTCTGGTTGGCATCGCAATCCCCTCGTCGCGCTTCAATGGTTCAGGCACTGTTCCCAGAAGTGCATTGCAAAGGACTCGACGGCGTCGATGAAACACCACCTTCAGCCGGTTCCATTGCCGAAAAAATCACTTCGATTTGTAAAAGCAAAGCAGATGCTGTCCCTTCGAATCACGGCTACGATGTGGTTTTAGTCTGCGATACGGTTCTTGCTGATCCTGATGAAGTGAATTTACTTCTCGGAAAACCAAGGGATGCTGTCCACGCTGCGACAATGCTCCACCGTCTTTCAGGGCGCCGTCACCAAGTGTGGTCGGCCGCCGGCTTGTGCCTTCAGGGTACATGGCGCTTTTTCGTCGAACATTCCGTCGTTGAAATCGATCCACTTCCGGATGACAAACTCGTTGAATTGGTTCTCAATGGCTCTTGGAAAGGAAAGGCAGGTGGCTATGACTTGGCTGGACAAATGGGAGGGCATGCTCGTCTTGTCGATGGTTCAGAAGCAACGGTGTTGGGCATACCTCAAGCCGCAATGGAAGCGCTTGAATTACTCCGTTGATTCAATCTGAATGTAGCGGCCATAGAACATTGGAATACGATGCCAGGTGTTGAAACTCAGCAGTGTTTGCCGCAAAAAGTTCGAGATTGTGAGGACTGAACAAATCCCAGTGGAGAACACGTAGATGATTTCTTCATTCGTTGTGGTCCCAAATTCAAACCAAACCTTGAGGTAAAACATCTGCATCGCAAGAAAGCCAACAAGAAAGCACAAGAGGAACGGCATGTTTGATTTCCTCTTGTGAATGTTAATGTGCAAATGGTCCTCATGGAGGTACAACGAATACCCCCAAAGCGCGAGCAAGATTGAGGTGGCAACGAGGGTGTTGTACCCCGGAATGCCTGGTTGTTCTGAGTAGGCGGAACCGTTGAAGGCGTGAAATGAGCAAAACGGCAACATCCAAAGCGCAGCAAAAATCAATCGGTTATGCGCCATCTTTTCACCAAACAATGCTTTTTTGGCAACCTTAAGAGGATTGCATAACAAAAAAGCACCCAGAATGGACAGACCCAAAGTCGAGTACTTCATCTGCATGAGCAACGGAGCAGAACCCCCATCATCGCGCCCTGCAAGGAATGCAAACAAGACATGCAGGGCCATCAGGATAAAAAATAAAGTAGCTCGGTTTTTTATTTTTTCAGGATTGATGATGTTCCAATTAAGGCGGCGATTAAAATGGCTAATGATGATCACGAGCGTAAGCAAAAGAAAGACCATGACAATGACGCTATGTCCCAACTCGAGCAATCCTGCTACGTCCCTCCAAAGCCAGCAAGCCAACACCGTCATGCCGAGCAATGGCAGGATCAGTCCGGGGACAAGTGAAAATACACCGACCTCATCTTCTTTCCCAGCCCTTTTTGACTCAAGGTACAATCGGCGCCCTGGTCCACCAAGCGACAAGACCGAGAGGGCCAAAAAGGCGATACCAACGGTCGAAAATTCTTCAATGCGTTGCGATGTTGGCATGAAGGTGGATATGGTCAAGAATACTTGTCCTGCCAAGTTTGTGATTGAAAATTGCCTCAACGCATTTTCATGAAACGGAGCTGAGCCATGGATCAAGGGGAGGAGGTCGAAACCAATGGCGGCAATCAAACACATCATCCATCCCAAACAAACCCACACAAAGACAATGTAAATATGGGTCGAATAATTTTGAAGAAAGATTTCGTTGTACACCGATTCACTCAAGATGTGCCATGTCATTATGCTTAGGAAAATGGCAGTTGTGATGCACGATGAGAAGTACAATCCAAGATACGAGCCAGCGGAGCTCGTCCTGATGCTTGCAAACCGACTCATGGGGTTTGATGAGTGATGTTTGGTATAAACTCGTTGCCGATACTCATGAAGTAAGCAATCCAGTGAGCCCAAGTTCATGGCTGTGGACATCCACGACAACACCGTTTCCAGGCAATAACAGCAACTTATCTTCGGAATCAAGGGCAAACACACCGACACCGACATCGTCGCTTAGGTGCTTCAATTCTCTGCGTACCACATTTTGATGCGTGTCCATGTGGACGAGGGGGCGCAAGTCGACAATCACAGTGTCACCTTGACCAAGGCGAGAGGCAATACCTCGAGTGGGGATTCGATTCATCACGTCGGGTGCTACGTAGCGAAGGGCTCTGTTTGGGATCACTGGTGGTGCCGCTGATAAGGCTGCAAGGTCATGAAAAGGCTCGCCATCTGCCGTGACTGGACCGTTCCAACCAAGCGGGACTGGTTTGCGTGGTGGTTGAACGCCCACTGGTTCTGGAACAAAGGGGAGAACCGAGGCGACTGGCTCGGGAAGAGGTGCAATCTGTTGCTGGACACCCTCGGGCGCTTGCTGTGCTTGCTTCGCTGGCCGTTTGGAATGTGGCGCTGCTTCAGGATCAGGAAGTCCGAAAAATTGCCAAAGACTTGCCATATTCTCACCGTTCACAAATCAAGATCGTCAAGCGATCCTGTTAGATCCGATACTGGAGAGGCTGCTGGGGTATCAGTACTTACCGGTTGAATCGCAGCAGGTTGGCCCTGTTGGGCTGCCAAGTACTGCGCTCCATAGTGGCTCCATTGTTCCATGGACCATCCTTCAGGCAGGCCGGTGACGGGCAAAGGTGGCCCGCTTGGGGCCGGCGCAGGTGCGATTGGTTGGACGACTGCAGCAGGTGCGATTGCTGCGAAGGGATCTTCTTTCGGTGCAAACGCTGGTTCTGTTGCGAATGCTTGAGTTGGTGCGTACATCTGATCGGTTGCAACTGCTTGAGTTGG
>JAPKCS010000046.1 GCA_028822845.1 Candidatus Poseidoniaceae archaeon
CTTCTTCTTCAGCAGGTGCTTCTTCAGCAGGTGCTTCGTGTTCAGAGGCATCGCCTGATTCATCGGTCCATGCTTTTGCTGCTGCTTCAAGTTCAGCCTTCTTCAGGTAGCCGTTGTCATCGAGATCGAAATTGGCTGCGTGTTCGACAAATGCGTCGCGGTGGTCAATGCTGATGTCTGCTGCTTCCATGACTCGGAGCAAAACATCTTCTCGCCAAGAGACCTTGGGACCCTCTTCTTCGGAAGATGCTTCATCATCTGATGCTTCTTCAACGGATTCTTCGGAGGATTCCTCTTCGGCAGGTGCTTCAACAGTCTCTTCTTCTGATTCAGCTTCTTCTTCTTCTTTTGGTGCCGGTGGTAGTTCATCGGATTCAACTTCGTCTCCGAAGTGGACCCCGTGGAAACGGTTCAATGCTTCAGCGTCAATTTGACCCGAGCCTTTGATTTCCATGAAGACATCAAGTCGTTCACCTTTGCCAACAAGAGGGACCATCCAGCTGATGTGTGTGCCACCTTCGCCGTCTTCGGTGGTCATCTTACAGTCAGTGCGCTTATCGCCACCGGCGCCACGAATGTGCCAGTCTGTGATCTCGAAGTTAGCCGGCATGACATCGTTGATGAACACGTCTTGGAGTGCGGTGTCGCCGTTGTTCTCAAACAGAATCAAAACTTCATAGCGACCTTTACCGCCAACTGGAAGTGTTTGCTTTCCTGCTGAGAAGTCACGACGGTTGTGAACGACGCTCAAGAGAGGTGCGTCTTCAGCATCTCGGCCGCACCGTGGTCCGGCCTTTTCTGCACTGAATTCGGTGTGTGCGGGAGCGCTCACTGCGGTGTTGTTTGGGGTTGGGTCAGGTGCCGATAGATCATATTCAATGGTCAATGACTTTCCTGGCTTGAGGCCAATTGGGGCAACAATACCAACCATGGTTGTGATTGTGTAACCTTGGCCATCAGGGGATCGGTTGACCTTTTCCAATGTGATTCCTTCTGTGATTTCAGCCTTGAATTGGTTTTCAACAACTTCCTTTCCATCGACCTTGACGGTGAAGGTTGACAAATCTGGGGCTTGGAACAATCCAGGTACGTCATCAGTGAATCGAGCGACGTTGATGTTCGAAGAACCATTGTTGGTAAAGGTCAGTCGAGCAGAGACCTTCTGTGGTCGGTAGGAGCGCAGGCTCGCTGTGGAGTACGTCTTCTTCAATGAAGCCTCAACGACTTCAAACGTGCTTGATTCGAGGGTGAGTTCTCCTTCTGTGCTGCGGGTTGCCCGTGGCAAGATGGTGTAGGCGAGATCGGTTGCAAAGTCAGGTTTCGATTGAGCCATAACGGTTCGCTCTTCCGATTCCCACTTTCCATGAGGAGGGACATCTTCCTTGACGTCCTTGATGTCAAAGAGCAAATCATCGCTGCCCTTCATACGAACTTGGAGCTTGACCAAATCAACGGCAAAGGAAGATCGGTTCTCGAAGGTGGTCTTGCACAACCAGTTGTCTGGTCGCTCGTCTTCTCGAACACGCATGTAGGAGAATCCTCGGCAGAATGCATCCAACTCTCGGAAGTTGAGGTTGGACAGGGTTGAATCTGCAGTGTACGTAGCAGTTGCGGCACCAGCATCAATTTTTTCGGTACCGGTGACGGTGATTGTTCCTTCGATGGAGAGGGTTTGCTTTTCTCCAGCAGCCAAACTACCGACGTTCCAGGTGAGGGTGCTGTTTTCTATTTCAGCACCAACTGCATGGGTGAAGGCCATCTCGTCAGGCAGTGGTCGGGATACGACCACATTGTTGATACCAACCGATGCAACGTTCTCGACTTCAAGTTCCAAGGACAGTGGACCGCCTTCGTCGCTGGATGCGACTGAAAGAGATCGAGCACTGGTTCGTGCAGGATTTGTGTCCAAGCGTTCGCGGAGGATCAGCATGCGCTTTCCATCAACTTTGTACTTCATGCTGTAACTCTTACCAGCTTCAAGTTCATCGACGGAAACATGGTCGCCGCCGATGTCGGTAGCGTCAGCATAATCGAGCATGACGTCAATGTCATAGATTCGGTCTTCTGCTGAAGGATTGTTAACGCTAAGGGTTCCCTTGACTGCTTGCTTGACGATTTCTCCGTCTGCGGTCAGGGTCGACTTTTCGACTTCGTGGAGTGTTCCTTCGAGTTTATCGCCATCGATTTCATCGACTTCTGCTCTGCTTCGAATGGTTGCGCCGGCTTGTTCACCGGTCAAATCCATGGCTGGTCCGAGCACATCATCCATTGCTGGCATAGGTGGTGCCATCAGAGGATCAGCAGGGGCATCCATTGGTGGTGCGGGTGGTGCTTCCATTTCTGGCATGGGCGGCATTGGAGCCATGAGTGGATCCATCAGAGGGTCTGCAGGTGCGTCCATTGGAGGAGCGGGTGGTGCTTCCATTGGTGGCATAGGTGGCATTGGAGCCATGAGTGGGTCCATCAGAGGGTCCGCAGGTGCGTCCATTGGTGGAGCGGGTGGCGCTTCCATTGGTGGCATAGGTGGCATTGGAGCCATGAGTGGATCCATCAAAGGGTCAGCAGGTGCTTCCATTGGTGGCATAGGTGGCATGGCTGGCATACCGGGTGGAGCCGGTGGTGCTTCCATCTCGGGCATAGGTGGCATAGGAGCCATGAGTGGGTCCATCAGAGGGTCTGCAGGTGCGTCCATTGGAGGTGCCGGTGGCGCTTCCATTGGTGGCATAGGAGGCATGAGTGGATCCATCAAAGGGTCAGCAGGGGCGCCCATTGGTGGCATAGGTGGCATGGCTGGCATACCTGGAGGTGCGGATGGTGCTTCCATTGGTGGCATAGGTGGCATGGCTGGCATACCTGGAGGTGCGGGTGGTGCTTCCATCGATGGCATAGGTGGCATGGCTGGCATACCGGGCGGAGCCGGTGGTGCTTCCATTGGTGGCATAGGTGGCATGGCAGGCATACCGGGTGGAGCAGGTGGTGCTTCCATTGGTGGCATAGGTGGCATAGCAGGCATACCGGGTGGAGCAGGAGGTGCTTCCATTGGTGGCATAGGAGGCATGGCAGGCATACCGGGTGGAGCCGGAGGTGCGTTCATTTCAGGCATAGGTGGCATTGGAGGCATACCGGGGAGGCCGCCATCAGCGGGAGGTGCTGGTGGAGCAGGAGGCATTGGTGGCATAGGGGGTATTCCGGGTGGCATAGGTGGTTTTTCATCGCTCATTTACAATTCCTCCGTGGCGTCCGCACAAGGCGGTAACAGTTCCATACCCAATGAGCACATAACCGTTCTCCCCTTCAGTTTTCATCATTCAATCGGATTCTGATGTTCTTGCACCTGTCGGTTGCGAGCACTTGATGTAGGGTGGGCGAGAGGCCGAAGCATGGTTGGCATGGACAGCGGCACCCCACCGGTGCTATTTGTGGTAGGAACAGCAGGCGCCGGAAAATCTTCACTCGTAACAGCATTTCAACGCTGGTCTCGTTTCCTTGAAACAGATGCCATCGCCGTGAACCTCGACCCGGGGGCTGAACGGGTGCATTATGATGCAGAATTTGACGTCCGTGATTTGATCTCGTTGACAGAAGTCATGGGTGAATATGACTTGGGTCCAAACGGAGCACAAATCCTCGCAGCTGACTTGCTCGCCGCACAAGCAGGCGACGTAGCCCAACAACTTCACGCTCTTTCTGGTGAAGTGATGATCGTTGATACACCTGGCCAAGTGGAACTGTTCGCATTCCGTGAAGCAAGCAACCACCTCATCGAAGTGATTGGTCGAGAACAATCTGCAATCATCTACCTGTTTGACCCAATGCTCTCGCGTTCACCTTCAGGCTTCGTATCCCAAATGTTGTTGTCTGCAATTGTCGAATTCCGCCTCGGTTTGCCGACCAAGAATTTCTTGTCGAAATCTGATCTACTCGACCCTGATGAACTCGCTAAGATCCTCGAATGGTCAGAACGCCTTGAGATTTTAGAAATGGCTCTTTACGACGAAGCAGGTGGCCAGCGAACTGAGTTTGCGATCAACCAACTCAGAATGATGCAGGATTTTGCACAAGCACCTGGTTTGACCCCGCTCTCTTCTGAATTAGAAGAAGGTCTTGCAGATATCCTCACCTTCGCCCAAGCCTTGTTCGGCGGTATGAGTGACGCCCGAGACGGGTTCGCTTCTGACAACGACGACGAGAAGAATTGAGGCTCCTAGCGCACTCATAACAGTTAGAAGCCGGCCATTCATGGACTGGGTATGCCCCAGCACCTGTTGGCGATTGACGACGTTGAAGAAGACTTTGAAAAAATCCTCCGCTGGGCCATTGAGTTCAAGCGCTTGTGGAAGCAAAGCGATGAAGTCGCAATGAACTTCATGCCCCTTGATACATTGGCCATCGGCTCAATCTATGAGAAGCCATCAACTCGTACCCGAGTTTCTTTTGAAGTTGGCATTAACCGATTGGGTGGCTATCCACTGACCTTATTGAAAAACGACATCCAGCTTGGAAAATCTGAAACAGTTGGCGACACTTCTCAAGTCCTGTCTCGCTTTTTGGGTGGAATGACCTACCGTTGCTTCTCCCATGACGACGTCACAGAATTGGCAGCGAACGCCGATGTACCAGTGATCAACGCTCTGTCTGACAAACACCACCCGTGCCAAGCAGCAGCAGATTTGATGACGGTCTTGGAGCACTTCGACGAACCATCAGAAATCACCGTTGCTTGGGTAGGTGACGGAAACAATGTTCTCCACGATCTCATGCTCGCATGTGCAATGCTTGGCATCGACATCAACTATGCTGTACCAGAAGGCTACGAACCAGACGAGGAGATTGTTGAACGAACCATGGCTCTTGCAGAGAAGAACGGTTGCAAGGTCACGATGATGCACGACCCGATCGAAGCGGTCAGCGATGCTCACGTGGTTTACACTGATGTGTTCATCTCCATGGGTGAAGAACACATGAACGATAAGGTCGAGGCCTTTGATGGATTTCAAGTCAATGAAGAAATGGTTTCTAACATGGATGAAACTTGGAAGTTCATGCATTGCTTGCCAGCACATCGCGGAGATGAAGTCACCAATTGGGTGATGGATCACAAAAATTCAATTGTCTTCGATCAAGCAGAAAACCGCATGTGGGCTCAAATGTCACTTCTTGCTTACTTTATCAATAAAGGTGCTTGGGATGCCATGGGCGAGTTCATGGGACTCGATTGATCACAGCATTAATGTGAGAATGAAACCAAGCAATCCGAGCAGCATTGCTCCTCGAATTCGAGTGCCCACAACAGCATCTTCACCTTTGAACATCGGTCCATTAAGGGTGATAAGAACGAGAATCGCCGGTGTTTGATACACCAATTGGTTGAGTGTGAACGGGCCCTGCCAGTACGGGATGTAAAGGCAGACCAAACCTGCCATGACCATGACATAAGCACTCATGCGGGCTTTCTCAAGACCGACCTTCATTGGGAATGTTTCTCGCTCGCCTTCATCGGCCAGCATGTCTTGGCAATCCTTGATCAGTTCGCGAGCAAGGTTGGTGAAGAACACAACCAATGCAACCCATCCAACAAGGGCGCTTACACAACCAACCGTCGAGGCACCATAGCCAATCACAGCTGCGACCATCAACGAAATCGCAACATTTCCGACCAGTCCTTTCGCCTTGGTTTCAGGTCCCAAATCGTAGGTTAGCATCAAAGCCACCGCGACGAGGTAGATGGCAATAAGTGGCCACCACGCAAGGTTGCCTTGGTAAAGCCACCAAGCACCGAACGCCATCGAAAGGAAACTGATGATCCACAGCAGAACAACAAATCGTTTCGCTTCTAAGACACTTACACGACCGGAAGGCAAGGGCCTTGAGGGATGAGCAACGGCATCAATGGTTGCATCTTTTATGTCGTTCATCGCGTTGCCAGCGCCCATGAACGTCATCACCGTCAGGATTTGAACACCGACAGCAAAGGCATGACTGGACGACCATTCACCTATGATTCCAAAATGTGCGCCGAGGGGCACAGTGATTGCTGCGAGAACCAAGTTCTTCGGTCGCATTAATTCAACCAAAGCAGACCATTTACCCGCCATCAATCGGATGGTGATTGACAATGGTTTTGATTCCTTTGCTTTCAAGCAGCGGCGATGGACCAAACGCAGACTCGCATACGGAAACCACCGATGTCAGTTCCTTCATCAAATCCGACCTTGACAAATCGACGATCTCGCGCCAGAACATTGCCAAGTTGGTTCATTGTTGCACCCCAACGGAAACGTTGGTTGACATGATCAAGGATATCGGTTGTGTTCGCTTCACCAACGCTCGAGAGGTAGGTTGCGATCTCAGTTCGCAATCTCAATGTTCGGCTCATCAAGCCTCACCTCGTACAATACGGGAGGCTCTTCGGGCCAGGCCTTGGACCGTGCGGGAAACCAAATTTGTAACGTTTCGTTGCCCTGGGAGGTGCAAGGGTTGCCATCCCACAGTGGCGAACCGGGATGGGAGTTCACCACTGGGGTGGGCGTAAAGGGTGGTTGAAGCTTCGCTCCACTTCGGTTGTGGTGCTTCGTCAGAAGAACATATCAGATCTCCAAAGGCAAAATCATTCAAGGTGTGGTTTGGGTTGTCCATGATGCAAACTCATTGGCATCCGTATATCAAGCGATGAACGACCCCTAAAAAAAAACTGAAACATCATTCCCACCGCAGTCCACGACTTTTCACTTTCACATAAGAGGAAAAGTGAACACATAGTGTGGTCGATTGGAACCATGCCACACAACCATGGTTTCGTGTACGAGACGGCTAAATACGAAAGGGCGGTCGCAGGAGCATCCACGCTCGTATAGTGTAGTGGCCCATCATGAAGGACTCTCATTCCTTCGACCCGGGTTCAAATCCCGGTACGAGCACTCCTTTGACGTCAAAAAGGGTATTTTTTTCGATATCGGTATT
>JAPKCS010000027.1 GCA_028822845.1 Candidatus Poseidoniaceae archaeon
TGGCACACACACGAAGACACTCCGGACAAGGTGAGCGCTGATTCATTGGAAGATGTTGGGCGTCTTATCGAACTTGGACTCCGATCAAACGCTTGGATCTTCAACCTAACCATTGCCGAAGAGGTCACGCCGGAACCCCTTGAACCAGAACCAGAATCAGAAGCTGTGGAGGTCGAAGCCTATACCTGGCTCGCCTTGGCGGCTTTGGTTGGACTCATGGCCGCACTTACCATGATGCTTGTCTTATCGAGAGCAGTGACCCTAAAGCCGGGGCAATAAGGCGCGGACAAGAAGGGAAAGGCGTATTATCCGCGCACGTACCCAGTTCAAATAAGCGGGGGTGAATGACGATGGAAGATTCCGAAATGGACGCCCGCCGCAAGGCGTTAAAAGCACGGGTTCAGGCTCAAATCGCCGCATCCCGTGAGGCAAAAGTTGAGCGCCAAACAAAGGCCAGCATGGAACTCGTGGTCGATGAATCGGACCTCGATGCAGCCATTCAAGAAGCCAATGAAGATTTCAATGAACACATGGCCTCGATGGAACGATCGAACGCCTCCCAATTGAGAACCCTCGCCGCATCCTTAATTTTGGTCGGAAGTATCCTCGGTATGGCCTCTGGTGGCTTGATTCTTCAAGGCAACCCGGCAGATTTGATCAACAGTTTCAGCCTCATCGGCAGCGACGAAAGCGTCGATGTATCTGGCCTTGCTCTTGAACAGGATGGAACGGCGATTGCAGACATTCAAGTCGAACTTGTCAACTTGGCCAACGATGAAGTCATTGGCCTCACAACCACGAGCGCAGATGGATACTTTTGGTTCAAATCGATTGACATCAACGAATTACAATTGACCTTTACCCTCGATGGTTACACAACCGTCGAGCGTATTTTTATTCCAGATGGGGCGCAAATACGAACCGTGACCATGCAAGAAGGCAATGGGACAGATGTACAGAATGAAATCCAAGCAAAGGATGGCTGGAACGCCGAAGATGCCGTGGCCCTTTCGACCGCAGTTGGTGTGCTCACGGTGCTCACAGGCCTGATTGGCGTTCAAGCAGCGGTTGAAGCACGTCGAGCAACGCATTACCGCCGCACCCAATACCTTGCAGGCTTAGCTTTGTTTAGCCGTGGCTTGATTCTCTTCGGACCAGCGCTGATCCTTGGAGGCATGGTAATGTTGATGATCTCTCGCGAACAGTTTTCTGATGTTGGCGGTGAGTGAATGTACCTCGTCAGCGTCGAAGGTGGCGACGGCTCTGGCAAGGGTGAAGCAGCGCGGATCCTCCTCGAATTAGCGGCAGAATTCCCCTTCCCGGAAGTCCACGCTACACACGAACCAAGGCGTCACAGTGAACTTGGTAAGTTGGCCCTCACATCAGTAAAACTTGGTAACAAAACCCCACTCGAAGAAGCCGGTCTTTTTGCCGCCGACCGCCTCGACCATTCACACACTTGGATTCGTCCAATGCTGGCAAAAGGCCACATCGTCATCTCAGACCGGAACATCCACTCCTCCCTGATCTACCAAGGCGTCGTTGGGAACCTCGGCGTTGGCCAAGTTGCCAAAATGAATGCAGCAGCCATGATTCCAGATTTGGTGCTATGGATCGATTGTGACCCGGACAAAGCAATCAAACGTATTCGTACTGGCACCTTGCGGATGACCAGCGAGAAGCAAGAATACTTTGAAACGCCGGAAATTCAACGCACCATTCGCCAGGGCTTCAACGATTTACTTTCAGGGAAAATAGAGGTCCCTGCCCCCTTTGACCAATGCTGTGTCATCGGACCAATCCTCAATGAGGGCGGCCTTGATGACTTGAAGATAAAACTACGAGAAGTGCTCAGAGCGTTCTTCAATCGGAAACCAACCCCCCTTAACGTCGATGCTGACGAAGTGGACCGTTACCTGTTGAGCACGCTTGTCAAGGACGTCCAGAAACAAACGCGTCTTCCAGGCGCACCTCAGGAACGCACAGCCATTCACATTGGTTGGCTTTCAGGCCGATCACCTTCACAGTGGATGCAGGAGGCAGAGGATGAATGGCCACTGGAGAGTGCTCGGGCATTTGATGTGCCAGCCACTCCACATGCACAATCGTGCTGGTCGGTGCTTGGAACACTTTCGTTAATTGTAGGTTCAAGCGAAGTACCGCGCCTGCACAAGGCGTTTGGACCACACCGCATGGTGACTCAACGCCACACGCAACGCCTGGTAAAATGGCTTGAGCAGGAACGATGGATTCACAAGCAACAATCGCACGTGCCGTTTGCTGAAGCTCAAGTGTTCAAACTAAGAGATGAACGGCTCGGATATGGGCGATTAGCCCTCGCCATGTGGCCACTGAGGTCGCAATTAGCGTCTTGGCGCAGAGCAAACCGAGAAGGAGATTGGGCTCAAGCATTGCCTGAAATCGCTACACCAGTCGATGGAAGAGCCCCCCCCCCAGCCGTACGCAAAGGCCTCGAAAACATCATCAAACGGCTCCAGATGTTGAGCAGCGGTCATGAAAACTGCCCTGTGCCTACGTCAACTGAAGAACTTGTCACTTGGTGGCAAACGCCGCCACCTTGATCATTCCTCTTCAGGTTTCTTTTGCAGCTCGAACCGAGCATTCCCCGGCAGCAGAACAGCACCAGCACCTTCGAACTTCTCAGCACGTGATGCAATCATCGCTCCGATGAGAACAGCAAGACCAAGTCCAAATGGAGCACCTGTCAATGGTCTGGCCAGATTGTTTGATTCATACGAAGTCAGCAATTGGGTGAATCCATCGATGATCAATGGAACACAAAGAACAACGCCGCAGGCAAGCCACGCAATGGTTCGACGGTTCTTGACGTACACATCAGTCAACCATTCATCAGGAAGCATCGAGAGGCATGTATCTCGCACAGTCCAACGATTGAAGGCACGGCGCGAGAACAACAAACCGCCGATCATCAAACCAAAGAAAATCCCGACATCACGGGTGCAGACCGGCATTTGGTTGCCGTTAATCTCCCATGACCTCTCATGATTTTGGTGACAGTTCAAATCACCAAACGCATAGACAAAACCAGTGTATGGATCCAAATCCGACCATACAAAGGAATCGTGATAGTGGATCGAACCATCTGCGTGCTGGTGAGCCATGCCTTGAGGCGAATTCCCATGGGACAGCGTACCATTCGAAGAAGCGAAATCGATTGCATTGGCCCGGCCGTTGAGTTCCGGTACCGTGCCCTCGGCAAGCAACAGAGGGGCTAGAAAGAACGAGAAGAACAGAAACCCGGAGACTCCTGCAATCCAGAGCCCTATTTTCCGCTCCCTAAAACGATGCTCAAGCCCGTTTTTCTCCATGATGCTGCCAAAGGCCGTGAACCCATATAGTTTGGTGCGTGCTAAAGCGAGCCTTGATGAGTACCACCCCAACTTCACAACCATGAACCTCGAAGAGGGTGAAGCGGTTGGCCTTTCCACGGGCCTTCAGGCTGGGGCCTTTTTGGGCCTCTACCTCGGTTTCAGCCTCGCGGTAATTTCAGTCCTCACCGACCCGAGTCAACTCGTTCGTTTGGGGGGCCTTTTGTGCACACCCCCAATGATTGGTGCCGTGCTGCTTGGACCTTTTTTAGCCCGAAGGAAGAAACCTGTTGATCTTGGTAAGCGACCTTTGTCTCATGCCCGAGAAACCCTCACACCGTATGGCGAAGGACGGGGCAGATGGCGCGTCCTAAGTCATGTCAAAAGTGACGGTATGTCGATTCGAATCGATATGCACGACCTCACAAACCTTGCAGGTGTTGTTGATGCTGCCATACCGCTCTCAAACATCTGTTCGGTCAAATTCATCGTCGGCCGAGGTGTACCCACTTCCCGACAACCAGAATTGAGACAAAAAGTGCTCGATATCGTCGAGGACAGAGTCCAACTCACTCGACGGAAAAGAAGCGCTAAATCAATTGAACTATCACCGATTCCAACGGTGAAATATGTCAATCAACAGCGTAAAATTAACAGAGCACTGATGATTTTACTCCCGGTGTTTTCCTTCTTCGCTTGGCTCGAGATGAGGCACTGAGGCGCACATCGGAGTCATTAAGGCCTTGCACCGCCTAACCCAGCCATGCGCGAGGTCACTTTTTTCTGGAAACGTGCCCACGCCAATGTCCTTTTTGCTGGCCCCATGACGGATGTGTTTGACAGCGTGCATTTCATTTCATATGCGCGACGCGTTCCAAAAGATATACGATTAATTTTGAAGGTCCACTTCAAGCCCGGAAAAGGAATCAACAACTTGGAAGCGCTTGACTTTTTCACCCTCCTCGAAGTGTTGATGGAACCTGAAAATGAAGGAGAAGGAACACTGATTCTCGTTCGCGTCAACCATCCTGTTGCGAACCTTAGCGCCCGAACAAACGGTACTTCAGCAGTCCCTGGTGCTTGCTTTTTGGACGGTGAGGGCATCACCTACACAATCCAAGGTCCACCACTAAAACTCCGCTTACTAAGCGGGTTTCTACGAATGGTGGCGAGCCCCGACCGAACAAGCGCTCGAACGGTGAAGTACACCATGAATGACGACAATGGCGCACTGTCGCAAAAGCAGATTCAACTGGCCAAATTTGCCTATGACCGTGGGTATTTTGACACGCCAAAAAAGATCAGGATTGCTGAATTATCTGAAGAACTCAACCTTGCCAGAGCAACCATATCCGAACACATGGCAAGGATTGAATCTGCGATCATGGACGATATGTTTTCTTCCTTTTCCGACGTCTATATTGCCCCTGAAACGCTTCGTGAAATTTTACAATTGGTGGCCGCTGACCAAGAAGAACTCGAAGGCCGGAACAGCGATGGCTTCTCAAAGCTCATGGCACAAATCCGAGGCTCCATCGAGGAAGAAATGACGACCAATGAACTGCATCAAGTGGATAAAGACGTGGACCTTGAAAGCCTAATTCAACAATCGATGCTGCTGCATAAAGAAAACTTGAGTTTTATCGATGAAAGATTAACCAACGAGAATCATCAATTGGACCAACATTGAGCCGATGCTTTACATGGGCCGGCATTCATCAGTGAATTGTGTCGGACATAGCAGGCTTACTCCGTCGCCTCGAGAAAGGCGGCATTCCGGTAACTCCAAGCATCCGAGAAGCAATGCTCAACGTGGATGTTGAGGACTTCACCGACTATGACACTGAAGCATTCTATGCAGATCGACCCGTAGCATTCATGGAAACCGACCAGGGTGCAATCAAAGCGATTTCCGCACCTCACATGGTCGCTACCCTTTTGCACCATATGGAATTAAAAGTTGGAGAAGAAGTGGTCATTCTTGGTGCCAAAGGCGGCTACATAGCCGCACTTGTCGCACAAATTGTTGGAGCGGAAGGAACAGTGCGGGTGTTGGATCCCTCACGGGATGCCGTCTTGCATGTACGCAGCCGTTTGACTCATTGGCCAACAATCGAAACACGCGAATTGGAATCGGTTGATGTTGCCCCTGTTGCGTTTCCCGGCGAAATCGACAGAGTGTTGATCACTGGCCAGTTGCTATCTCCCCCTGAATGGATGACTGAAAGGCTCTCTGATGGCGGATTCATCGTGGCTCCTCTCGGGCCAAAAACAAGCCAGCAATTGGTCAAGCTCGAACGACAAGGTGAGGTGCTGATGCCCACGGAATTGGGACCTGTGGCCTTTGGACCCGTCGATGTACGCCAAGGGGAACCGGGCCCAATGGATGCCAATGAATTGGCAGATGTTCTCGAGTTAGCAATGCAAACATGTGAAGATCTTGAGTTGATCGAAGATGAAGAGCGCTACGCCATGGAAGACCTCATCGTGAACCTACGTGAACTCCCTGAGGATTTACCACCACCAGGGGATGGCGGCCTCCCGATTGAACAGCATCCGATGATTCGACTGATGTGGCAAGCAGCCCCCTCTTTTTTCCGTTTGTGGCCGATGATTCAAACCATGATTCAACCAAACTTAGCCCAACCCGGTGCAGAAGGATGGACGGATGAAGACGGCACTGAAGGGACAGACTTCCAACCATAATCACATCCTGCGTAACCACAGGGCTATGAAGAGGGGGTACTTGCCTCAAACATGGCAGGTGGCTTGGATGGTGAAATCTCCAAACTACGCCACCGCGACGTACGAGAACGGCGGCGCGCTGTTCGCGTTCTCTTTGATACCGACTTGCCCAGAGCCTTGACTGGGTTCGTACCGTTGCTCAAGGACAAGGATCCTTGGTTCCGATCCAAAGCGCTTGAAGCCCACCGAAGATGGTCAGTCGCCATGGGGCCAGAGACCCTAAGAGTCCTTGCCGAACACCCATCTATAGAGGCTAGGCGCTGTGCTGCAAACCTTCTAGGTGAATTTGAGGAAGACATCACTGCCATTGCACTGCTTCTGGTCGAGGATGAAGACCTCACATGCCGAAGAAAAAGTGCTGGCGCACTCCTCAGTGGGGCTGAGGCCGAAGCATTTGTTGGACGGTTTTTGGCGTCAGAAGACCCATACCTCCGCAGATTAGCGATTTCAAGCAACGGTGCCACTAGCGCACAACGACGGCAAGGTCTCGATGATTCATCGGCCGCTGTTTGTGAGGCGTCCCTTCAAGCGATGAGCGACCATGATGAAGCATTGAATGAAGCTGCAATGCTGAGCTTATTGGCTCGTGGAATCGATGGCGGCACCCTCATTGATTCAGCGATAAAAAATCCAGGACAAGCGCTGGTTGAATTGGCACAACGAGCCAAAGGACCGACCATGAAACGCCTTGTGAGTGCTCTGAAAAAAGCCTGTGAATCGCAAGATGATGCACAAATTCAATGCCTTCTGGAAGCGAAACAACACACTGTTGTGGGCCGGTGGTTGCAGGGTAAGCGCGGATCCTCGGCCGATGAACTCCGGTGGCGTCTTCTTCGAACCGCAAGCATCGACCAAATTGAACGAAGTCGGTGGATAGAGCGGCTGTTAGGGCGCTGCGATGAAGAAGATTTAGTTGCTGAAGCGAGGGATTTTGTCACTGAAGACCATCCTCAATTGCTTCTCGACGCGGCACAGAACCTTTCAACCGCCTTCGACAAACTCAACGCATGAGCCGCACCGCATCGGGGATCCGTTTCCAAATTGACGCCACAGAAGGAGCGACTCGACGCCTTCGTGTCGGACTTGAAATCGAGGGGCCATTCACCTCTCGAAACCTCATTCTTCACTTCCCAAGGTGGGTCCCTGGATCTTATTTCTTGAGAGAACCGATTCAACACATGACTGAATTTACTGCAAAGGATGCAAACGGCCAACTGCTGAAAGCAAGCAGACAAAACGTCGATGCTATGCGGATACAGGTCCCGGAAGGCACCACGCGTGTCGCCATTCAATACCGCCTGCTGGCAGATGACCTTTCCGTGCGCGCAAACCATCTGGATCTGAGCCACCTCCACATGATGCCACCATTTACTTGGTTCCTACCAACGCAGGGCATCGACAGTGAAAGGCTGGACCAAAGCCATACCATTGAGGTCCATGCCCCCGAGGACTGGATACCAGCCACGCAGTACGCCCTTGAGAACAACACCAAAGCCAAGGGACCCTTGACTGGGAACCAAGGCAAAACTCATGTTTTTTCCGTTCCAAACCGTGATGAACTCTTGGACGGCATCATCGAGATCAATCCAAACCCGATTCAAACATGGGTTGTCGATGGCAGAACCCACCACCTCAAGTTGTGGGACAGCGGCGGCCACCCGGTCGACAAAGGCATGCTGGCCCGATTCAAAGAGGACATGGATCGAGTGGTGAAAGAACACCATGCCTTGTTCGGAGTCCCATCATGGGACAACTATGTCACAGTCATTCAACTGACTGAGAAGGCCCGCGGCGGTTTAGAACATCTGAACTCCCAAACATCAATGCTCCCAAGGCAATGTTTGATGCCTGGCCATGAAGATGCTTACAAAGACTTAGTCAGCTTGTTCAGCCATGAATATTTGCATCAATGGAATGTGAAACGTCTGCGTCCGAGAAACTTCCTAAACTATGATTTACAAAAAGAAAGCCACTCCGATCTCCTTTGGTGGTTTGAAGGTGGCACATCTTGGCTCGGTGACATGCTTTGTGTTCGTTCAGGAGCGTGGACTGAAGAAGACTGGAGGAAGGATTTCATGCGCAAAATGAAACGCCACACCACGCGAAACGGCATGGAGTTTGAATCCCTCACGGAATCAAGCCACGATGCATGGATTCACCTGTACCGAGGTCATGCTTTTTCCCGCGAAACTCAAATTTCATATTACCTTGAAGGAGAACTCACCATGATGGAACTGGATATGGAACTACGAAAGCGTTCCAAAGGCCTCAATGGAGTGTGCGACCTCATGGCTTTGTTGTGCCAACGTCACGCACTCGAATGCAACCCCACCGAACGACTCGGCGTCACACATAAAGCGATTCGAAAGGCCTTGACATCGATGAAAGGCGGCGGCCGGTTAGGCGGTATGCTCGATGCCATGGTCAACCGAAAAGCAGCTCCAGACATGGAAAAAACAATGGCTTATTTTGGATTGAAGATCGAAGCTGAAAAACCTCCGAAAGAGGGGGAAGTACAACCAGCATGGCTGGGGTTGAACCTCTCTGTGAAGGCTGGAAGAATTGTTTTGGGGAGCCACATGAGTGGCAGTCCGGTGAGGGATCACCTCATGCCAGGGGATGAGATTGTCGCAATCAATGGATTACGAACAGCAACCACCGGTGCTCTTGAAACAGCCTTGAAAGGTATGATTGGAACTGAAGTCACCATAACGTATGCTCATGAGGGCACACTGTGCGAATTCAAGATCATGCTTCCATCTGCACCGAATCACGGTGTCAAATTAGCCGGTAAGGGCAACAACCGTTGGCGATCTTATATTGCTACGCGCCAAGCAGATTGATGCATCGTGGACCTGCTCGACGCAGGTGTTGAAGTGTTGTTGGTTTCGAGGAAGTTCGAAAATTACTTTTGAAGCATTTCTTCGATTTCCTTGGTTGCTAGGATCAGTGTTGGAGCCCAGAGACCAACGAAGATACCCAACATTTGATCGTCACCAATGAAGTAGATATACAAAGATCCTACTACTGACAACATGCTTGCTATAAATCCAATTCTTGATACTTGTCCGCTCATATTAAGTTCACCTTAATCCCCCGTTTTCCCACTTCATTCTTAATATGATGTTTTAAAATAAAATAAAAATGATTGATTTACATGGTTGGGATTCAAAGCCGGAGAGAACATCTTCCTTCCGTCATCGTTGAAGGAAAGCAGGAGCGCTGGACTTTTGGAATCGGTAGCCAAAGGGTGGCTTGTGTTCTTTTTATGGTTCAAGCGTCGATGCTGCAGGCTCTGCGAGAACCTCAAGAGGCACATGAATTGGTGGCAAATGGTCTGCGATTCGATGCCTGCTTGTCTTTGGAGGGAACACATTGCCAGAAAGGCTCATTTCAATCACCTGTTGTTTTGTGAGGGTTTCGATTGCTGCAGACGGCCAAACATCGACTTCTATGGTTTCATCATTCAGATAATCGACGGCGATGACCGGTATCTGTGCCAGTCCAAGTTCGCCCGCAATCGAGTATCGATGATGACCATCCAGGATTGCTCCCGTTACTTTGTCGACGATCAGTGGCTTCGTGTATCCACCCCATCGTTTGGTCATTTCCAGCAACTTGTCACGGTTGCGGGGTTTGATTTCTTCATGCGGTTTGAGCCATTCGAGAGGCACCAGCTGAACATCATCCTCATCCCACATTATCACTTGCGAACGGCTTGTGTGCGATAATGCTATTCATGCAACGACCGTCGTCAGCCTTGGAAGGAAGCCCATGACGTCACCCCCGGCTTCCACTCCACTGCCCTTGCTCGGTGATGCACCCTCCCTCCCGTTGCCCCCTTCACTTGTGTCTTGGGTCGAACAACTCCCAAGCGAAATCCAGTCCATCATCGATGTTGTTGCCGAAGATGGAGGCGGTATATGGATCGTCGGTGGCGCAGTTCGGGATGCTTTCATCAGCCCAGAACTTGAGGTAAAGGATGTTGACTTCGCTGTATCAATTCCCCCTGAAAGGATGTTGCACTTATTCCCAGATGCCATTCCAACTGGAATCGATTATGGAACCCTTACGATCAGAGGGGAGCAAGGTGGCTTTTACGAAGCAACAACGCTGCGTACTGAAGCAGAATACACCGATGGGCGTAGACCCGAAGTGGTTCATTTTGGAACATCCCTTCTCGGCGATCTTGAACGGCGTGATTTCACCTTCAACGCCATGGCAGTCGACGTTCGCAGGAAGATACTCCACGATCCATTCAATGGTTTACGAGACCTCGAACAAGAAGTGGTAAAAGCAGTTGGTCAAGCCTATCAACGACTTTCCGAAGATGGCCTGCGAATCCTGCGCGCCTATCGTTTCCTTGACCGAGGCAGTGCAGGCGTATGGCGCTTTGATCCTGAACTGGCTGATGCATTGAATCAACATCGCTCCATGTTAGAGGGCGTCACAAATGAACGAATCTGGATGGAGTGGAAGAAAATCTTAGCAGGTTCCAATGCCCCTCAGGTCATTGAGCGAATGGCTCGAGACGAAGTGCTCGACCGTTTTTTACCAGGCCAGTGGCGGGGTCAAAATCATCGAATGTTTGCCCAGCGGCATGGTCTTTGTCAAGACATCACACCGCTGGAAAGGTTCGCCCTCCTGCTTGCAGAAAATGACTCTATAGAGGTTGCAAACACACTTAAGCAGCTGAAATTATCAAATAAGGAGCGCGTTCATATCCAACAAATCCACAGCCGTTTTGGATCCGTCCCGGACAACACATTAGCTGGCCTGCGTGTCTTCCGTTCGGTGCTTCAAGAGCGAGCAGCATCCCACTTGAGGCTCGAGATTGTTCTTCGAGAATCGGGGTTAAATACGCCTCGCCTGGATCAGAGTGATCCCACACAATTGGCAGACCTTTTACAGCAACTGGAAGGCTTACCACCTCTTACAGCAGGCGATACATCGCTTGTCGATGGACATTGGATCATGCAACGGACCGGTCTCGGAAAAGGCATCGTGCTCGGAAGGCTCAAACTTTGGTTGCATCGACTGCAAATCGAACGCAACCTTGGCAACGTTGAAGCGGTTGAAAGCGTTCTTTGTAGCCTCAATTGGCAGCATGAGAATCATGAAGGTTGGCCCAAGGTAGAATTCTAACTCGACCGGCATCACCTTGATGAAAGAGAAGCATCCATGCTTCGACAAGGGGAGCACCATGTCGGAACTCATTATGCAACAAATTGAACAACGAATGGCTCAAAAAGGCATTGACCTCAATATTCTCTCCGATCAAGAGTTGGCCATTGTTGCGGAACGCTTTCTCGGTGACGCGCCCCCCAGTCACCTACCACGGGCAACAGTCATCTCGACACTCCAATCCCAAGGCCCCGTCCAAGAATGGGCCTTAGGCGTCAAGTCCCGCGTCACTGCTGCTGCTGCACAACGTGCGACTCAAACAACACGCCAAGCAGTTAGTCAGGCTCGTGACACCTATCAAGAAAAGCGAGACAATGACCCCCGCCTGGCCATGATTGCTGACAAGTTCGGTGAATGGCTCCGTGAATCGAATTACAATGCAGCCGAATTAACTTCAATGGCTGATGCCAATAAAGATGGAATGATCAGCAACGACGAGATTTTGTCTCTCATCCGTACCATGTCCAATGCTGAACCGCCTTCGTGGGTTGCTGACTTGGTGGCAAAGCACATTGATTCTGATGGAAACGGAGCGGTCACGCTCACAGAATGGTGGGCCTTTTTAGAATCCATTGGATTCGATGACGCCACCCCCAAGATCCCTGAACCTGTGCTCGCTCAACCAACCTCAATGCCAACTCCGCCTGAAGTGATTCCGGACCCAGTTAAGGAAATTCTACCTGCAGCAGTTGCAGCCACTGCAACAACAGCCGCTGTGGCTGTCGCCAAAACAACACCAAAACCTGCACCCGCACCTGCCCCTGTAGCACCAACACCTGCATCCGCACCTGCCCCTGTAGCATCAACGCCTGTTTCAGCACCTGCCCCTGTAGCATCAACGCCTGCTTCAGCACCTGCTGCACCTGCCGCCGCTTCACCTGCAGCAAACCATTCAACCATCATCGAAGCACTTTGGGGTGCTCGATTGCTATCTGAATTCAACGGAATTGTAGCCAAGTCGACGGTGCAAACCTGCACCATCAAAGTCGAAAAGACTGAGCGTTCTCTGATGGCTACAGGTGACTACCGAGGCGGACAAACAATCACCGGCGTAATGGATGGCGGTGACCATGTGGTGACCATGAGGTTCCCTGTAGGAGAATCTGACTTCGTCGAAGGATTGAAAGCCGGTCAAAAAGTAATTGCTGAAGGTTCGATCTACCGCTGGTCTGGAGCTTTGAAGCAAGCCAACCTTGAGTGCATCAATGCACGGTTGTCTTGATCACTTGAGTGCTCGAGCAATCACGATGCGCTGAACTTCTTGCGTACCCTCATAGATTTGAGTGATTTTAGCATCTCGGAAGAACCGTTCAACTGGGAATTCTTTGGTGTAACCGTAGCCACCAAGCACTTGGATGGCTCGTTCGCTCACCCACATGGCAGTGTCACCAGCGTACAACTTGGCCATGCTTGCTTCCTTGGAGTGCCTTGGACCTCCGTGTTCGTAATGCTGCTGTTTCACCCATGAGGCTTTGTAAACCAACAAACGTGAAGCGTCGATTCGTGTTGCCATGTCTGCAAGGTAAGCCATGATCATTTGATGATGAGCGATTGGTTTTCCAAACGCCTCACGCTCGTGAGCGTATTTTAGGGCTGCTTCGAACGCACCTTGGGCGATGCCGAGAGCTTGTGCTGCAATACCAATCCGGCTGTTGTCGAGGGCATTCATAGCGATTGGGAAACCCTTGCCAACGCCTTTGAGGACGTTCTTGATTGGAACCTTGCAGTCGTTGAGCACGAGCGTACAGGTATCGGATGACCGGATACCGAGTTTGTCTTCTTTCTTACCGACGGAGAATCCTTCAAAACTCGAGTCGACGATGAAGGCTGTTGAACCACCGTGCTTTTTGACCCCGTAGTCAGGATGGTCAACATCTTTGGCGAACAAAACGATAATCTTGGCTTGTTGGCCATTGGTGACCCACATCTTCTCACCGTTGAGAATGTAATGCTCACCATCTTCAGAAAGTTTCGCCTTGCAAATCATAGCCGCTGCGTCTGTTCCCGCACCTGCTTCGGAGAGTGAGTAGGCACCTACTTCACCTGCTGCGAGGCGAGGCAAGTACTCTGCTTTCTGCTCTTCGTTGCCATGAAGTGCTATGGTTTTGGAACAAAGTCCCACGTGAACGCAATACATGACAGCAAAGGAAGGATCGACGCGTGCGAGTTCTTCGACAATGATCGACTCGGACACATCATCCACTGGTGAACCGCCATAGGCTTCCGGAATCGTGACGCCTTGCAGACCGAAGTCAAGGAACTCTTGCCATTCTTGGCTCGGTGGGATTTGATGTTGGTCTCGATGCTCAACAGTGCGTGACAAAACACCCTCTGCGAAGTCTCGAACCATCTCTCGAATCATGCTCTGTTCATCGGTTTCGCCGTAGTTCATCTTCGTCCCTAACCATGGCAATACGCCGCCTCACTTAACCCGTTTGACGAAATCCGACGGTATGCTGTTTGGCCTCAGTTTGATATACAATGGCGATTCGGGGATTTTTTGAGGAGTGCCCCTATGGATGAAGAAGTTGTAGAATTCAGCGTCGCCCACAATAGAAAATATTCTCGAGACCACCTTTGGTATCAAGAAAAAGACGACCGATTGATGATTGGAGTCAGCGAATACCTCGCCGTTGAAATCGGTGAAGTGCTCCGCGTGATCCTCCCTCAAGCAGAAAACGAAATCGATGAAGGTCGAGACATGTTCTCAATCTGGACTGCTGAAGAGAAGGTCGCCTTCCCTTCGATGTTCTCCGGCGTTATTGCCGAAGTAAACGGTGAAGTGGAAATCAATCCTGACTTGGTCAACGACTCCGCCTATGATCACGGCTGGATCATCATCATCGAACCTCATGAATTGGACCTTGAGAACCTCCTCGAACCTGATGAGTACGTGGAATTCCTTGCTGAAATTTGAGCAAAGGTCTTACCCTGCCACGCTGGCCATTTGGCTATGAGCGATGCTCTTGAACGGCTGCGAGCAAGCCTCGCCAACGCACCTGTCATTTGGAAAGGCGATTATCCGTACTTCATCCACCCCATTACTGACGGTGTACCTCGTTTAGACCCGGAAGTTCTCAAAGCCGTCACCGACCTATGTGAGGCCGCTATCGACTGGTCCAACATCGACTTGATCCTGGGCATTGAAGCGATGGGGTTACCGCTCACCGCCCCGCTGAGTGTTCGCACCGGCGTCCCTTTGGTTGTTGGACGCAAACGCTCCTATGGACTCGAAGGTGAAGTGGCCATCGACCAAGCAACTGGATACTCAAAGCAACCAATGTACCTCAATGATATTTTGCCTGGCGAAAGGTTAGCCATCGTCGACGATGTCCTATCGACTGGAGGCACGCTTCGTGCAGTGATCGAAGGCGTGAAGGCCACCGGAGCCACCGTAAATCATATTCTTGTCGTCGTGGAAAAAGGACCTGGACTGAAGCAATTACAAGTTGATTATCCAAAGATTAAGATCGATTCATTGGTGCGCCTTGAGATGGATGGCGGTAATGTGGTCTTGTTGGATGATTGAAGCTTTTCTGCATAGGGTGGATTGATGAGGGGGGGGCGAGCCCCATTGACCGGGGACGACAATGGATTTGGACCGCCACGATTTTCAACTTGACAAATTGATGGAGCGTATTCAAGCGAACGATAACCGCTTAATCGCTCTTCAAATTCCTGAAGGTTTGAAAATGCAAGCCCTTGAGATGATGGACACCATCGAATCTGAAACAAGCGCCAAGGTGGTGCTTGCTGCAGACCCGTGCTACGGTGCATGTGACCTCGTCCACGACAAAATGCAACTGATGGGCGTTGAATTGGTCGCTCACATGGGCCATTCCCAAATGAACATCGATTCTGGAATGCCAACACAATTCATCGACGTCACCTACGATGGCGACCCAGAGTTGACCCCTGTGATTCCGTTCCTTGAGGCTCATCGTGCCATGGCAAAAAAGCGCATGGAAGACCAAACCAACCCTGATGACTTGTCCGAAGAGGAAGCACAAGAGCGATTTCTTGATGCAGTGGGCCGCATGGCACCCTTGACCAACACCAAACTTGGCCTCGTCGGATCCATTCAACATCTGCACTTGCTCCCTGAATTCCATGACCGCTTGGAAGAAGCTGGCTACGACGTGACCATTCCAATTGGAGGGGCTCGACTCTCGTTCCCTGGGCAAGTTCTTGGCTGCAATTACTCCGGCGATGATGATTCCATTGGCCATTACCTGTTCCTTGGATCAGGAGATTTCCATCCGATTGGCCTCGTGCTCCACACGGGAAAGCCATTGGCAATGCTTGACCCCTACACAGGTGATGCAGAGGAAATGTCGCTTGAACGCATCGAACGCATCCTCCGTCAACGCTCTGGTCTCATCATGGCATGCGGTGATGCTCAACGGTTTGGTATCTTGATTGGTGAAAAGCCAGGCCAGATGCGTCGATCCTTGGCGTTGCGAATGAAGCGTCTGTTGGAAAGCCACGGCAAGAAGGGCTACCTATTGGCCCTCGAACACATCGGGCCTGATTTGATTGATTTCTATCCGGTTGATGCGTTTGTCAACACAGCCTGCCCACGCATTGCTATCGATGACGCTGTGCGTTACAGCAAGCCCCTCATCACCCCTTTCGAACTCGAGGTTGCCCTTGGGGAAAAGAAATGGGAAACAGGCTACCAATTCGATGAGATCCCCTGAACCCACCGTTCAACATCTCAAACACGCTTCCTTTGGCAGTGACCAAACCGTATGTTCAAGAACGGTTGGCGTAAACCTTCAGTTGTTATGGCCAGTTACCTTGACCGAATTGGAGCGGGCGCCGTGCTTGCTGATCCAGAAGTCTTGGATTTTGACTGGATGCCGCCTGAACTTGTCGGGCGGGAACCGATTCAGCGTGAACTCGCTTCGAAATTTTCAACCCTCAGCCATCCGGAAGGTGCAGGTCGTGCGGTCATCACCGGACCTGTTGGGAGCGGTAAAACAGTGCTTGCTGACACGTTCTGCAGGGACATTCAGCGCCACCTCGTAGGAAAGCGAAACGTCCGGTCAGTCAAAGTCAACTGCCGGAATGCTTCGACGAGCATGAGGGTCATTCAGCGGATTCTTCACCTTCTCGACCCCGGCCATCCTGACCGTGGGCTCTCGATGGGGGAACTCCTCCTCAGTTTACGGCGCTTGGTTCGCAGAGAAGCATCGCACCTCATCGTCGTGCTCGACGAAGTGGACCACATGCTACGAAGAAGCGGGGATGACTTGCTCTACCAACTGCTCAGAATTGATGAAGACCAGGATGGAAAGGGCACCATGTCCTTGATCCTCATCAGCCAGGAACAGGTGTTGGATGTTCTCGAAACTGCTGTCATCTCTCGAATGGGTGCCTCCAATCACATACGCATCAGCCCCTACAGCGTCGACGGTTTGGAAGCCATTGCTTTGCAGCGTGCTGAACTTGGACTCGTCCCCGGCACTTGGACACCAGAGATCATTCGCTTAATTGCTGAGAAAGCAGGGCAGAACGGTGATGCACGAAAAGCGATTGAACTGCTCAGTGCGGCCGTCGAGCGTTGCGAATTCCGTCAAGACGGTCACAATGAACCACACCTCATCGTTGGCGACATCCATGAGCCATCCAATTCCTCAATCGCCGCGGCCGGAAGCAACTTGGAAACCGTCGATGACCTCAACGCCCACGCGATGTTGGTGCTTCTGGCGATGTGTCGGCGGCTTGCCAACCAAGAAACGATGACCACTGGAGATGTGGAACAACTCTATGCCGTGGTGTGTGAAGAGTATGATGTCAAAATGAAGAGCCACACCACCGTCTGGAAATACCTCAAAGACTTCGAAACACGGCAACTGACCCTGTCCCGAGTGGCTACAATAGGTGGCGGTCGAGGACGAACCACACACTTGAGCATGCCCCATTTCCTACCCAAAGATCTTGCAAGTCGGCTCGAAATGCTCTTGAAAAAGCAATTCCGATGAACGAAATCCCGTCCGAGTTCAAACGGTGGGGCTAAATACGGGTCGATGGTCGGAAGGTCGTTCTAGAGGTGTAATTATGGCAATTGGACAACAAGGAGAATTCGTCGCCGTCGTCAATGATACTGACTCCGCTAACAGCGGAAAGTCATACTCATTGAAAATCAGTGGAAATAACCATGCCCAACTTTTGGGTAAAAAAATCGGCGATACTGTCGATGGTATCTTTGTTGGTGAAGGTGAACAAACCCTCTCTGGATACAAACTGCAAATCACTGGCGGATCTGATAAAACCGGCACGCCTCTTCGCCGAGACCTCGAAGGCGGTTCCCGCCAAGCTGTTCTCGTGACCCAATCCGTCGGTTTCAAGGGACACAACCTCGTGTTCAAGAACAAAGGTGGAGAGAAGAAGCGTTTCCGCTACAAGCCAGACGGTCTGCGCAAGCGACGTTACTTCCGTGGCAACACCATTAACCAAGACACACGTCAAATCAACCTCAAAGTCATCGACTCAGGCAACAAATCCCTCGGTGACATCCTCGCATCCGGTAGCGAAGAAGCATCGGAGTGAAACCCGAGAGGGCTTTCCAGATAAGGAGTGAAGGAAGCATGGCACGAACGCTTCCGGAACAGCCCAAAGTGAACATCGGTCTTGTTGGTCACGTCGATCACGGAAAAACGACCCTCACCCAAGCTCTTTCAGGCATTTGGACTGACACACATTCCGAAGAACGGAAGCGTGGTATCTCGATTAAACTCGGTTACGCAGACACTGCTTTTTACAAAACCAAGGAAGGGCTATTTTACCCAACTGGACGCCGACCTGATGGTACAGAAGATGTGCCTGATGAATTGCAGCGCGTCGTATCCTTTGTCGATGCTCCAGGTCACGAGACCTTGATGGCCATCATGATCACTGGTGCTTCAATCATGGATGGGGCCATGCTCATGGTTGCAGCGAACGAAACCTGCCCCCAGCCTCAAACTCGAGAACACCTTATGGCGTTGGAAATCGCCGGAATCAAGAACATCGTCATCGTTCAAAACAAGATTGACCTTGTCAGCAGAGAGCGAGCCCTTGAATCGCATGCTGAGATCTCTGCATTCCTCAAAGGCACCATCGCTCAAGATGCACCAATCATCCCAGTTTCCGCCCACCATGACGTCAACCTCGACATCCTCATCGATGCCATTGAGAAAACAATCCCTACGCCTGACCGATCCAGCGACAAGCGTTCAATCATGCATGTTGCACGGTCCTTTGACATCAACCGACCTGGTACTCGCCCGACGAAACTACGTGGCGGCGTCATCGGTGGCAGCATCGTCGAAGGAACCTTTGCGTTGGGTGATGAAATTATCATCGGCCCTGGTCGGAAAATCGAAAACGGGAACAAAACCCACTGGGAACCGATCGAAGCAATCGTCAGCAGCATGAAAGGCGGTGGACTCGACCTCGAAACCATGCATGCCGGTGGCTTGTGTGGTATGGCTACAATGCTCGACCCATCGATCACCACATCCGACAACCTCTCTGGCCAAGTGGTCGCACGCAAGGGTGACTTGCCTGAAGTACGAGACTCGATCAAGGTTGCAATCAAACTCATGGAGACCATGGTCGCTGGCGAGGGTGAAGCACCAGAACGAATTCATCCTCTTCGAAACAATGAGATGTTGATGATCAACGTCGCAACAGCAACCTCTGTTGGCGTGACCAAAGGCGCTGAAAAGGGACGAGCAACGCTCGACCTTCGGTTGCCAATTTGTGCCGATGCAGGCCAGCGTGTTTCTCTTTCTCGACGCGTTGGAACACGTTGGAGACTGATTGGCTACGGTACAATTGAATGACCACCGGTCAGACCTCATGATTCGGAGGCAAATCATGCAACAAGTTCTCATCGATGCTTGCGGCTGGGTTGCTGTGATTGATTCGGGAATGAATTTTGATTCGGAACTACGAACCTCCCTTGGACGCCCGGAGCTTTTCCTTTTACCAAAGGTCATGGAAGAACTGCAGCGACTCGATGCGCTGCGACCTCGCGGAAAGAAACTCCTGCTCCAAATGCTTGAGATGAAATCAAGTGAAATTCCTCCAAGAAGTGAATCAGGATCGCACACTGACGATCAATTGCTCGATCTCGCAAAGACCTCTGGCATGATTGTGTTAACCGTGGACGTCCAACTCAAACGCCGGCTGTTCGAGCAAACAATACCAGTGCTCGAAGTGACGAAGAAGAAGTGCCTCCGACTGGTCGAAGGCCTATAGAACCGATTACACAGGGCTTTATTCCGCTCGGTTTAGAGCAGATTGTGCACAGGACTTCCTTTTTCAGCGACACAGTTGATGCGCCGCCGGTGGGAAGTTGATATAGGATAAATCCCGTGTTCCCCCTATGTCTGAACTTGAATCTCTGGAAGTTGCAACCTCAGATGCCTCTCATGGCAGTCTCAGTGGACAAAACGAAGACCTCGCTGCCGCTCTGATTGGACTTGGCGCCTCAACCCATGTTGTGAAGACCATGCTGTGCTTGAATTCATTCGGTCCAATATCGAGCAAAGATTTGCAAACAAATTGTGGACTTCGGCAACCTGAGATCAGCACCGCCATCAAAGTTCTAAAACAACGTTCATTGGTCGAAGTTCGACTTTCAGGAACCAAGAACCGAGGACGCCCTTCTCACATTTACGAATTGACTAAAACGCTTCATGCATGCATTGATCAAATCGTCAATCAAGCGAAAAATGAAGTGGATACATTGCAGAAAGGCATTGACGAAGTTGAACTGATTATGCGAAAGCAGTAATCAAGGCAGTGTGAACAAAACATCGTCCCCGTGGCCATCAAGCAACCCCAGTTTCACACCAGCATCGATCCAAGCATGGGCATAATTTATCGCTCCAAAGGCACGAACGCGGTCTCCAATTTTGAGAAAGTGTTGGGCATCTGATGCATAGTCGTCAGCCATCCTTAGCATGATTGATAATTGCACGGCTTCAGGCGTTTCTTCAGCATGAAGCGGTGTTGCTTTGGCACGTGCTCTGCGAGTAATGTCGAGGTATTTCTCAACCCGTTCAATCGAGAGATGATCCATTGATTCGGTCACTCCCCACCCTCCTTTTGTCGCTTGAGCAAACGGCGAACATCTTCAGTTCGGCCAAGGGCCCCATACAGTTCAACAGCCCTCGATAATCGACCTTCATCTTCAGCTGTTTGAGCGCGACCAAACAGGGATTTCCGTTCATCCCAATTCTTGGCCAGTGCCGCTTCTGCAGCGGCTTGATATCGACCCTGGCGTTCAGCCTGGGCGAGGTGCGGTGCAGACCAGCGGCGCACGAGACCATCCCGAGTTGCTGTCGCCATGGTATCTGGTGTCAAAGCGACCAGAAGGTCACCGAGATTCATACCATGGCCAAGGGTTTGTGATTCGTCACCATCTTCTGGAGTGCTGGAAAGATGATGAAGATGGCCTTCGATGCCAAGCACCCACCACCCATCAGCGCTTCTCACCCCTTCCATGGGTTCAAGCGAATCGGATTCAACGCGCTCCAAGGAATCCCAACCAAATGGATGAGGGACGCCCTCCCAGAGGGAACCGTCGCTGGATTGCATCAAAAGGCGTCCGTGCATGAGTGGCGTGATCCAACTCCAGACACGATCTTCAAGGCAGCGCTTTTGGTCTGTTTGTGCCAACCTTGCACACCACAAATGGCCATCAGCGGCTTGCCACATCATGTGCTCTCGATCAAGCCAGCCAAGCAAACGACGTACCTTTCCGCTTTCTAAGCGCCTAAGACCCCTTCCCTCGTGAGAAAACAAATGCAGGTCCCCTTCACGCCCAGAAAGGATCCAACCGCCTCCAGGGCGTGCTGAGACGTCAGTAAAGCCACCCGTGGTGGAGCGCCCTTCATGGAGCATCGAGCCATCGCTGGTCGAGAGAACATAGAACCCGTGCGCAGCAAGAACGGCGACAATACCGTTGTTGACGCAGACTGCATGGGCTTTGAATGGTAATTCAATGCGCCATCGAATCGACCCGTCGACCTCGAGCATGAACAAGTCCAACCCGCTGCTGACGATCATACCACCCTCTGCTGCTGCGAGCGCGGCGATTCGGCCAGGAGCCTGCCAAGACCAGTTGATTGTCCACATCAGGCCTCACCTCCATCGATGCCCCATGCTACAAGTTGGGCTTTCGCTGTGGAAGTCATCGCGTAATACCGACTGCGCCCAATGGTATGTGCGTTTAGAACGCCCCCTTTGAGCAAACGATTGCAGATTTGAGAAAGACGCGAGCGCTTCACCTTCAGGGCTGAGAGAAGTTCGGGGTCAGAGGGCGAAAACTTGCGTTCCTTTGCCACGGCGAGAACTGCCATTTCATTGGTGTTCAAACTTGAGAGCAAGGCCACATTGATGTGATGTTCCTCACGGGGGCTGGATGGTTTATTCTGCAACCCTGCTAAAGCGTCGATAAAGGCTCGCTGCGACGTACCTCCACCGTCTTTAGAACTGCTTGATACAGCTGCGATCAAAGCTTGAACTGCTTGTGTGAGTGCGGCAACATTGCCCTGCTGATCATGCACCGTCGGCGTTGGCACGTATTCGGCATAATCCTGTGATGTAATTTCAGTCCCGAAGTCAAGATCATCTTCTTCTTGGACAAAGAGTCCAACTTCATCGTGAATCAACTCGGCTGTAACCTCTTCAACCGGTTCTTCCTTGTACCCCAGTTCAGGGAGAGGTTCAACGCCCTCCGCTAACCACAATTCAGTGCCGGTCTCAACCTCAGCCGCAGGCGAGGAATTCGCCTCACGCACACGGCCCACCAGACCAGAGAACATCCCACTGACTGGGCGAGGGCCGGTCTCATTTAGTGGTGGTTTGAATTCAGGCGTTTGTGGCAGGGCTTTGAATGGGATTTCGGGGAGGACTGCATCGGTTGATTGATCTTCATCCAGTTGCTCAAGGTTGAGGTCGAAGCCTTGCAAGCTATCGAAAATCTTGACATCATCCTCTTGGTCAAGCATTGTTGGACGGTCGGTCCAAAGGGCAGATGCATCGATGATTTCAACATCATCGCCAGACGCCAACTCCGATGCTTCTTCGGTTCTTTCCGAGACCTCTTCGACCAAAGGGAGATCCAATGCGGCCGGCGGGCTCATGCCAAAGTTCTCTTCAGATGGTTCATCGATGATCGGGAGAGGTGGAAGGGTGAGGATACGGTCAATACCCGCCAACGAAGCAGGGTTTTGAGAAATATCAACTGCGTTTCGAAGCATTTTGATAATCATCCCAGGATTGCCAAAGGATTTGGCCCGAAGATGGCGTGCATCTTCGATTGAGAGCACAAATGGTTCGCTTGAGACACTCTTAATTCGAGTTTCGACGAGGGCTTGAACTTCATCGAGGGTAAACGGTTCCAAATGATGTTCGCTGCCAAACATACGAAGCAATGAATCGGGTAATTGCGTTTTTTGGCGGTTTTCGACCACCACCACGAGAACGCATTGGATCCGGTCGAGTGCCGCACCTGCCGAGGAAAGTGCCTCGGAAAGCAGGGTTAATTCGACACCTTGCGCATCAATCACGATGAGCGGGAGGCTTTGCGTGTACGAATGAGAGGCATCGACCAACTTCTGAACGACTTGAGACCAACCCGTTGGGGCTTCAGTCCCAGTGAGTTGGAAAAACATCTCCCGCAGAAGGCCAAGGCTTGGGTTTTGATGCGAAATGTGGTCGATGTGCACCGATGTGGGCGCATGGTTCGAAAGGCACCTAAGCAAGGAGGATCGACCAGACCCCATGTCTCCTGAAAGCAGGATACGCCGAGGGGATTTGAATCGAATGTACTGCGCAAGGGCACTTTTTACATGAACACGCCCCACAAGGAGGTGACTTTGGCTGGACTCTAACGGCAATGTCGAGAACGGATTGGACTCAAGGGTGGGTAAAATGATTTCTTTACCTTGGACTTCCATACGGCGAGCAATTCCTCAGGGGTATTTCATCTTTGAGGGATTTGAGGCAATCAAGGCACGTGTTACGAGGCGTTATCTTCTCGGCCGAATGCTTTTTCAAGGCCTGAATAACGCTCAATTAACGCAACACTAACGCGTTAGTAAAACCGTTAAACCCGTTAACACCATCACCTGAGACATACGAAGCAACATCGACAACAACCGAGCCTGCAACCCTTCATGGGCGATTGCTTGATGGTCCCGAGGCCCGTGGGACAACCAGGGCGAACACCATGCCGGTTGAAAACAGTCGATTGAGCGGATTTTTCCGTCATTCTGTAGCGGAACGCAGGCAAATGGTCGCCAATATGGCCGGCTTAACACCTGAACACATCGAGGCACTGAAAGCCTGCGGTGAGTTGAACGAGACCGCAGCAGACCGAATGATTGAGAACGTCATAGGCACAATGTCCCTTCCCGTCGGCGTGGCCACAAACTTCGTGATCGATGCCAAGCACTACCTCATTCCGTTCTGCCTCGAAGAATCCAGCGTCGTCGCAGCAGCATCAAACATGGCAAAGCGTTGCCTTGTCAATGGTGGCTTCCGGTCCAACAATGATGCACCACTCATGATTGGTCAGCTTCAAATCATGGAATGTTCAGAGCCAAAAAGTGCTGAAAAGGTCCTAGCAGGGGCAAGTGAAGAATTGATGGCACTCTGCAACAGCCTCCCTTCAACCATGGTCCGCCTCGGCGGTGGATGCAAGCGCATTGAAACTCGGACGATTCAAACCCTCAGTGGCCCAATGGTCATCCTCCACATCGTAGTGGATTGCCGTGACGCAATGGGAGCGAATGCCGTCAACACGATGGCGGAACTGATCGCACCTCGAGTTGAAGAACTCACAGGCGGTCGGGTTCATTTGAAAATCCTATCAAACCTCGCAGTGCACCGTTTAGCCCGAATCGAGGCCACATTCACTCCCGAAGAAATCTCCAATGATGGAACCAAAGCAAACGGTGAAGCAATTATCCAAGGCATTCTCGAAGCCCACCATTTCGCCGTCGCAGACCCATTCAGAGCAGCGACACACAACAAAGGCGTGATGAACGCCATCAGCAGTGTTGCATTGGCTTGTGGGCAAGATTGGAGGGCAATTGAAGCAGGTTGCCACGCTTATGCTGCCTTTGGCAAGGAACACTATGGATCGATCACCCAATGGGAGCGGAGCGATGAAGGCAACCTCATCGGTCGTATTGAGACGCCAATGGCCGTAGGCATTGTCGGAGGAGCCTCTAAGGTCCACCCAGCCGCTCAAGCGAATTTAGCGATCCTCGGAGTTGAATCCGCCCAGGAACTCGCAGGCGTCATCGCTGCTTCGGGACTTTCGCAAAACTTGGGAGCGCTGAGAGCGCTTGCCACGAGAGGCATCCAGGCTGGCCACATGAAGCTCCATTCACGCAACATGGCCGTGAGCGCTGGGGCCGTCGGTGAAGAGATTGAGACCATTGCTAAGCGCTTGCAAGCCGTCGATGGGCCGAAAACACAAACCGTTGTCGAACAGTTGCTGAAATCACTTCGCTCAGAGTAAAACTTCACTCTTCTTCGAGAAGAGGAAGCGTGGATTGGACGAAACCATCGACCTGACCCTCTTCTTCCAACACCGTAGCATCAGCCATGCCATCCAACATTCCAGAGCCTTTGACTTGCTCACGGAACCATTGTTTGACTTTCTTACGTTCTGTGTAAGGGCATCCAAATGCTTCTGAAAATCGGCGTGTGGTGATCAATCGACGTGTGTTGCCGTCTTTGCGGCGGTCAACCATGCCCAGTTGGGCTAATTCTCGCACGTAATCATACGCTTTCTGACCAAGAAGTTCGACCAACCTTGATTGCGCCATGGGTTGATGATAGGCGACCAAAGCAGCGGCCTTGAGGAGTTTTTGTGGGATTTCCGTTTTGGTTTCCCTCGGCAAATGGTTCGCAATGTCTGGCTTTACTTCAATCGCCCAGCGTTCACCAACTTCTGCCACCTGAAGGGCTCCGCCTCGACGGCGCTTGAGTGTCGAACGAAGGGAATAGAGGGAATCGAGCATTTCGTCATCATCATAGCCCAGGGCAGCGGACAATTCAGTGACTGTCATCGAACGGCCTGCGCCAAACAATGTTGCTTCTAAGAGGGTATCGAGTGGTAATTCTGACATTGATCTCCCTCACTCCACCAACCACTCATGTGGTTCAAACGATTCCTTCGACTCAGTCTCAACGGTCTTTTCCTC
>JAPKCS010000047.1 GCA_028822845.1 Candidatus Poseidoniaceae archaeon
CCGCTTGGTGGGCCAGTTGGAGGGCCGGAGGGGGGGCTGCTTGGCGGACCGGTTGTTGGACCAGAAGATGGGAGTGGAGGTGGCTTTGGCCCGGTTTTCATGACCGGTGGCGCAGGTGCAGGCGCTGCTTCCGGCTCGGCAATGGGTTGTGGCTCTGGCACCGCTTCGGCAACGGAGGGTGGGAGCGTGAGGGCGAGAAGGTCGATGGGTTCGTCCTCGAGCACAGCGGTTGGTGCTGGCGTTGGCGAAAGAGGTGCGAGCAACGGATCGGGGTGGCCGAGTGGAGCGCTCAACGGATCTGGCGTGGACGTTTTTGGCTCCGAGGCTGCCCAAGGTGGCTTTCGTGGACCTTCTTCACCTGATGGTTTCTTTTCGGAGGAACCGCGTTTGACTTTTGTTGCCCCACCTACAGCGTTCTCACCCTGGTAGGACGTCATCACAACCGTTGAGGCATCAATCAATTCTTTTTCTTGCACTTGGCCAAACGAGTCAAGGTTGGCATCAAACGCCCCGCTGAATAAACTTGAGCCAATGGCGTTTCCAAACGTCCTGCCTTCTTCTGCTTCGTAATTGAAATGCGCTTCATAGGGGCCGAGCGAGAGGGTTTGATCGCTGCCTGATAATGTGTAAGTCCATGTTCCTGTGTCAAGTGGGAACTCGAATGTGAAGGTTCGGGTCAGCCCTGGGCCGAGCGAGGTGATGGCTGTGAGAGCCTCGATTTTTTGTCCGCTGCTCGTTGTGATGTAAGCAGAGAGACCCCCGATGGGGATCGCCGCTTCATTGGTCATGTCAATGGTGACAAACAACACGTCTTCATCATCGTCGTCGATTTCCATCTTGACCGATGTCAGGCGCGCTTCAAGCGAAGCGGTCCGTGCGTTGTGTTCGTCGCCCATGTGCTCACCTGACTGCCACTCAACGAAGCCCTACTTCAATTCAACGCAACCGGAGGCGCGTTTCAGAAGGCAACGACCAGTCAACGGCCGCTACGGTGTGATGCGCTTGATCGATTGAAGTGCGGTATTCGCTTTCTTTGGAACGGCCACGCATTACGTCGCGCAGACCAAACCACAATGGCCCTGCAATTGGAATCAAGTACACCATTTTACCGACAGCGCGTGGACCCCAGTGATGGTCTTCAAGCGGCGTTCCATTGTCGTGGACAATTGCAATCCGGAAGCCACGTTGGCCAAGAGAACGACCGATAACTCGGCCAGTCCACTTGAAGTAAAGGTAAATTGCAGAAAGAAGGACGAACCAGTTTACGAAAAAGAAGGCGAATGATTTTCCGCCTTGGGTGAGCAAAGAGACGTTCATCAAACTGGCCATTAGCCAGCCACCGGTGATGAACTCGAGGACGATGGAAAGGAGGACGACGTCAAGCATGTAGGCTGCGACGCGCTTCCAAACAGGTGCGATCAGCATGCCTTCCGGGGCCGAGGCAAGCACGGCTTGAGCGAGTGTTCCGCCGCCTTGGTACAAATTGACGGGGCTGTCGGCCATGGAACTCCGTGGAATCTGCCCTTTGTCAACTATTGGCTGTTGGACTCAGCCATGCGTCACGTGCCAAGCGAATAATCCGCGCTCTTCGGCCCAATCCAACCACGCTCGCCATGTGCCATCCTGGCGCAGGGTTTTGGAGTGACCAAGAACGATTAAACCACGGCGTGCTCGAGTGATGGCGACGTTCAAACGACGCTGGTCACGCAAAAAGCCAACTTCGCCTTGATCGTTTGCCCGCACCGCTGAAAACACAATGATTTCTTTTTCCCGCCCTTGGTAACCGTCGACGCTCTTGATCTCAAGCCCTGCGAAAGGGCCGTGCTCTTCGCGCCCGCCGGCTTGTTCGAACAAATCGTTGAGCAACCTGACTTGGCCTCTGTATGGCGTGATCACACCGATGTCAGCAGGCGTCAAATCGCCCGCTGAAAGCAAACCGCTGACGATTGAAAGCACCTTCGCCGCTTCGTCGAGGTTGGATTTACTGCTCCCTTCATCGTCGACGATTTCCGATCCTTCGACCGGAACAAAGGCAACTGGATGGTCCCAATCAGGCCACAAAAAGCCAGCGGCGGGAGGGCGTTCAGCTGGCGTGCATCCATCATCGAGCCGGTCGTCATAAAACCGAGCGCTTGGGTATTCTCGAATGGTTGGGTGCATGCGGTATTGGGTGGTGAGCATGTGGGTGTCCACGCCACATTCAGTCAACCGTTCAAACAAGGATTGACCCAACCCACCGGCTTGGGCTGCTTTGCTGATCACCGTTGGCGGAAGTTGCTTGTGATCGCCCACAAGCACAAGTTGGCGGCAACCGCGAGTGATGGGGACAAGTGCACTTGGTTCACTGGCTTGTGTCGCCTCATCCATGAGCACGACTGGGAACCGACGGTCCCTCAACAGGTTGTGTCCAACACCAATCGTGGTGGCGCAGATGACTTCAGCACCGTCCAACACCGATGAAACCATGTTGCTTTCAATGGTGCGCATCTCTTTGAAATTTTGATTGACTTCGCGGTGAGCCATGCCCTTTTCCTTGCCCTTCAACCCACCTAGAGTTTTGCGCAATTCAGCGTTTTGCTCGCGGACGAACGTCAGTTCTTCTTGCAATGGATGATGTTCGATTTGGGCATCGAGGGTTGCTTGGCGAAGGTGTTCTCGAACCTTGACTGGGCGGCCGATCCGCACCGCCTTGACACCCAACTCAAGCAAACCTTCGAGCAAATTGTCAACCGCTACGTTCGATTCAGCGGTTGCCAACACAGGCCCGCGGCCTAGCTTGACGAACGTTGACAACAAATGGACAGCAGTGTGGGTTTTCCCTGTACCTGGTGGGCCTTGGATGAGCGTCAGGCGGCGTTCGATTGCCGATTCGACCGCTTGACGTTGGGAGTCGTTGAGGGTCATCTTGTCGATGCCGAGGGGGCCTCGTCTCTTTTGGCCGTGTATCTCGGGTGGCCGGGCGGCCGAAGTCGCCATGTCATGCAACGAACCCAACAGCAAATCTCGAAGAACAGTCCCGCCTTCACCTTCACTGGAATGGAAGGTCGATAACGCTTCATGCATGCGATCATGAGCCACGCGGTTGGCACCCCGATCGAGTCGCCATGTTCCTTTTTTCAGGTCGCTTGGTTTTTCAGCCACAACGATGCGAATGCGGGTTGGTCCACGGTCGAGGACGATTCCTTCGATGACTTTCTCGCCCCACGGGCGGGCTCGTGAAATTAAGACGATGTCGCCATGGCCGAACCGATGGTTCGGTAACCGTGAGCCTTGGCGGTTTTCAAACACCAGGATGGGTTCGCCGAAGAACCGCCCTTGCCCACGACCGTTCAAATCGAAGAGGGTTAAGCCAGCGGCGAGCAAGCGTTGCTTTGACCAGCTTTTCCATCGCTCTTCGACCATCTCGGTTTCATCGTCAAGTTCGCGCCTGATCAACGCAGCGAAGCGAGTGAAGTGTTCTTGCCCACGTGGCCATTTGAGTGGCATTTTGCCAGCGATGTCCCTGTCGGCTTTCTTTTGAGCAGCGCTGCTGTTCATACGACGAACATTGCCCCGCTCCTCCATGCTTCGTGGAGTTCGGTTCACCCCATCAGCGTATGCCTCATGCAATGATGCTGGACACGCTCGTGAAACCCATTCACTTAAACCGGAAATGTTGGACGAAGCATTCGGGGTCAGAGCATGTTTCGAAGGAAGAAACAAGATTCCGCGGATGGCGACCACTGTCCATATTGTGAATTTGTCAACCAGAAAGGGGTTGAACAATGCGCTCAGTGCTATTACGTCATGGACAAAGCGGCACGCGATCAGCCAATGGCGACACCTTCCTCCTCGGGCAGTGAATTGATGGCGACATTGATGAGCGAAGAGGCCCCTGATCAAGAGGAAGACATCGCGGTCGAGGCGGTGCTCTCGATGGGTGAGGTCACCGTTGAAATCGAACAGGAGCAATTGCCAGATGAGGGTGAAAATGACAGTTTTGGATTCATCAAAGCCGGCAATCCAACTCTCTCTGATACCATCGAATACGAGTCCCCCGCAACCACTGAATTGGAAGTGAGTGATGCTCCAAGCGCACCTGTCGACTTCGTGATTGAAGCGTATGACCCGATGGCAGAAGTGAACGAACCAGTTCCAACCGGGGTTGGAAATTTGTACTCTCCGATGACCAAAACAGCGGGCAACGACGACCTCAAGGGCAGCGTTGGCCCTGAACCAAACACGGTCTCGATGACACCGGATTTGCCCGATCTACCCCGCGAGGCTGTTGTTGAAACGCCTGCTTTGCCTGTAGCCCAAGCCGTTTCGGCTGCGGTTCAGCCACCTGCAGTCCCTTTGCCTCACGCCAAAACGATCGTGGCCCTCCCTCAGGCCACACCGGACGTACCCGATGCACCTGCGCAGCAGCCTGTTGTCCAAACCCCATCGTTGCCGTTTGATGCTGTCGCTGCCACACCCGATTTACCAACCGACGCTCCGAGCACGCCGGAATTACCCGAGGTGGTTGAAGGTCAACCTGTTGTTGAAGCACCAGAGCCTCAACACAACAACCGAATCTGGCCATGGCCGGCTAAAGAACCATGGGACCCTCGACAAGTCTACCGAGAAGTGGTGGCTGTTTTGGAAGCAATCAAGACGGGAAAACTCCCCGATGCGGCGAAGACGCTTGATCTACTGGGCCCTCATTTGGAGGACAACCTCGACATGCTGCTCCACATTGGCGCTGCTATGCGGCAACTTGGTCGAGAAGAACACCTCCAATGGACGCTTGCGATGGCGCAGCATGTGCATCCAAACGATGAACATGTGACTGCTGCAGTCGCTCAACTCGGCAAAGGGGCATGAGCGATGACACCAGAACTTGATCTTGACCAGGGTTTCATGCTCAAACCGGTCAGTAAATCGATTCTACCTGCTCTTTTTGAAGCGTATAACGAAGACCCAACTGCCGCTCGAACAGCCCTTCCATGGCTTGATGCTTCATTCAATGTTCAAGGCCAATTGAGCGACATGCTGTTTGATGTTGAAAGCCAAGCAGGAGCGGACCGGCTGCACTTTTGGTGGGTGTGCAAAGAAGACAACAACGCCTTTGTTGGCCTTGTCGGCCTGGGTGATGAACTGCAATTGGTTGGCTCATCGTACAACCTCGGGTACTGGGTGCGCCCTTCGTTCCAGCGACAGGGCATCGCCATCATGTCAGCCAATCGGATCTTCTCGTGGCTTGAAGAACGGGCCCAAGCGCAAGAAGAATTCCACCGCATCGAAATCACCGTCCACCCTCACAACACCGCCGGATTGGCGACGGCTACACGCATTTGTGAAGCCTGGCAAGGCGAAACCATCGAAGAATTCATCGGGATTGAAATCGGTGAACGCACGGTACCGCACCGGCTTCACATCATCGATTTACCCCGAGGTGGAAGTGCGTGAAGCGGACGTGGTTAACCGTTGATTTTGACGACCATCGTCATGTTCCAAGCGCCCAAGGCCACCCCACACGAAGCACCAAGCCCGTCCTAAGCAACGCTCTTTCAGAACCTTACATGGCTGGCCTGAAAGGTTTCGAACGCTGGCTGTCCTCACACCAGCAGCCTGTGACCTTGTTCATCATTGCCGATTTGTGCACCGATGTGGCGTTCAAAGGCTGGCTTGACAACGCTTTGGAAACCTTTGGCGACCGACTCACCGTTGGTTGCCACGGACTGACACATCGCTCATGGTCGGCATGGCCAGAAGACAAGGATGGATTTTCTCAAGCACTGCGTCAGGCAACTGAAATTCTTCAACATGCTTGTGGTGATCGCTTCCGCCCATGGTTTAGGGCACCAGCAGGCTACATCGCCCCCTGGATGGCAGAAGTTCTGGCGGAGCAAAAGTACACCGTTGATTCCTCTGTCAACCCGTCGTGGTTGGTTCAAAAGAAAGCTGGAAAGGGCAACTCGTGGGCTGATGTCGCTTCGGCCATGAGCAAGGCTGGCGTCGTCGAACGCGCTTGGGCCACTCGGCTCACGTTGCCGGTCAATGGGCCAGCATTGAGCTTGTTTCCCCTCTGGCTCATCGCGAAAGGCGCATGGAAGAAAACTCCGACTTTACTTTCGGTTTCAGCACTTGATGAAGCCGTTGAAGATCCTGATGTGGACCTAGCAACATTGTATTGGCACGTGCTCGATCATGGCCGAAAGAACGGATCTTGGGCGCCACCGCTGCCAGCCTTGGGCTGATGATTCAATGAAAGGCACGCTGCTCACCCATGGTACGCCTCCTTGATAGTGTATTGAGGGGTTTGAGAAAACTCCCGTAACTTATCGGAACCGCTTTGTTTGAAGATTGAAAATTACTATCTGAGATAGAGACTACCAAGTCATACCAAACACTCTAACAAGCATAATAGGTGTTAGCGGCAAGCGTGATTCATGCTGTATGAGATGCTCCTTGTGGGGATCCTGTTGTTTCTCGTCATTATCTTCGCAATAATCACCACTCAATGGGACCCTCCTGCTGTAAAACAATGCTCAATGTGTGACAAACGGGGGATAAGAGAAAGTCAATCACGATGTACTCGATGCCTTTTGGGCATCATCTCTGGATATCAATGCGCTACCTGCTCAACAAACTTTTCTTTGAAAAGAATCACTTTGTTAACGATATCTATTGCGTTAAAGGTGTTTATCGTAATTTGTATTTCTGTACTGTTCTTTTTCACCGGTGGCCCCCTTGTGGCTTTAATCTATATTTGGATTTTTGGTGTTTTGACTTTAGCATACGAACGATTGAAACTACACAAGACAGTCTGTAAGAAGTGTAGCATTTGAGATTTTATTTGAATGCTCTGCAATTAGAATAAATTGGTCGATAATATTTGAAAGTAGTCCCCCTTCAAAACACCGGTAGTTGCATCGCTA
>JAPKCS010000009.1 GCA_028822845.1 Candidatus Poseidoniaceae archaeon
TTCTTCATCTGCTGATTCTTCTTCATCTGTCGATTCTTCTTCATCCTCAAGTTCTTCCGTTTCTGATTCATCCTCATCGATTGAATCTTCAACGTCGTCCTCTGCGGTGGATTCACTCTCTTCTGTATCGGATTCTTCATCTCCCTCTTCGGGAGAATCTTCGGAGCTGGATGAGGCCTCATCTTCTGTTGGCAAAGCCTCGCCGGTAATGGTCGCATGCAGTTCGCCCAAGTCAATTCGGCCGTCACCATCCGCATCGATGGTTTCGATGAGGCGTTCAACCTGTGAGGGTGGAAGATCAGCGAGATTAAGACTGAGTAAACCAGTTTTTAATTCCGTTGAATCGATTTGCCCATCGCCATCTGTGTCGAATTTTTTGAACAGCATAGGAATCGTAATTCCCGTCGTAGCAAGCCAATTACGCAGGACGTCAACAACGTCATCAGCGATGAAAACTGTACCGCAGTGGGAGCATTTGGTTGAATCAAGTGGGACCAGGCCATGGCAAGATCCACATTCACCCAAGGCATCTTCTGATACACCAGAAAAGGAGATATCACATTCAGGGCATTGTTCAGAGTCGAGTGGAATAACGGCACGACATGCGCCACATTCACCCGTGGAAACATCTTCTGTCTTTTCTTCGGTCATGGGCACACCTATTCTTGCGACAACAACAACGGATATAATGATTCATAGTCTTTCTATGTCTACCCG
The DNA here is from genome assembly GCA_028822845.1 of Candidatus Poseidoniaceae archaeon. Classification (GTDB taxonomy): domain Archaea; phylum Thermoplasmatota; class Poseidoniia; order Poseidoniales; family Poseidoniaceae; genus MGIIa-L1. Next base: position 718 of record JAPKCS010000009.1, read on the forward strand.
TACCAATGGAGCGGTTGAATGTGGGGGTCAATGGGGGTAAAAATTTGGACAAAGGACAACTCTACTGTTGTGAAATTGATTCAAATTTACCATTGCTCGAATGGATCGATCATGCGGTACAATCCTCCGACGACCATGTTGTGTTTTTCTCAAGGTTGCCACACCGAAGGCTGCTCGACCAACTTGACATCACCAAGGTCGAAACATATTGGCTGACCGATCGTATCGGTCAGGGCCACATTGCTCCGGACTTGGGTCAGGTGCATTCACTCATTTTAGCGCGAATCAAGAATCATCGAGGCCTGATTATTTTGGAAGGGTTGGAATGGCTCGTCGCATTGCACGGCGAGACAACTGTGCTAAACTTCATACGAAGTTTGAGGGATGATCTCCACAGGACCCAATGGTCCTTGTTGCTCCCAGTCAACCCCCTAGCATTCAATTCAATTTGGGTCGCAAGGTTACACAGGGAAGCTCCATTGATGGAACTCTCCGGGCCAAGGACTGAATCGATCGAGTCGAGAACCTTCGACGAAGAACCTCATGAAGAGCCATTGCCCGACGATCGCGGATCCACAGAAGAGGGGCTCCCTCACCTTGTCATGTTGACTCGGCTGCCCGAAATAGGCTTCACGAAACACATTTTGCGAAAAAGAATTTTACAATGGAGGCGGATGGGTCTCGATGTTTCTGAAGTTGAACCTGCCCTCTATTTGGAAGATAGCGATGCTCATGCACTCTATTCGATTGTTGAAGAAAAGGTGCGTCGCGCTGTCGAATTAGAACGGCGGATTGAGGCTGTCAAATCAAATCTTAGTGCGAGTGAATTAACGACCTCTAAATTTCGAATCAGGCAACTCACTGGACTCGATCAGATCGAATCCATGATGTTCACCGATTAACGGGGTATTCGGCCCAATTCGGCCTCAATACGCGCCAACCAAGCCCCGTCAGAGAGTTCTTCAGCAATGTCAATCAATTCTTTGCTTGTACTTCGGTCACCATCGAGTGGTTTGGCAATGGTACGCACCCGTTGCTTAAGTGCGAGGACATATGGAGCAGGTTGTATCGATTCAAATTCCAATGCCTCACAGGCTACAAGCAATTCACAAGCAAGCACTTCAGACAGCCTTTGTGTTGCTTCAAGGAGGTTCCATGCGGCAGTAGCACCCATGCTAACATGGTCTTCTTGGCCAGCCGATGTTGTGGTCGAGAATGCTGCGCGTGGCGTTGCATGACCGTGCAATTCTGCCAATGAGGCCCCAGCGACGTATTGAACGATCATCAATCCAGATTCAAGTCCTGAATTGCGGGCCAAAAAGGGTGGCAACTCACTGCGCGCTGGGTCGAGCATTTGGTCAATTCTTCGTTCAGAAATAGAACCGATTTCAAACAAAGCTGCAGACATCGCATCTGCCGCTAGAGCAATCACTTCGCCGTGGAAATTCCCTTGGGATATGACTTCGTGAGGACCAGGATTTTTCGGATCAGGGAATATAAGTGGGTTATCAGTGGCGCTGTTTAATTCAATCTCCAATGTCTCCAACATAGAGTTGTAGCGTTGGAGGACTGCTCCGTGGACCTGCGGCGCACATCTGAAAGAATAAGCATCCTGGACTCGGTCGCAGTCGGAATGAGATTCAACAATTGGAGAATCTTGCATTATTGTTCGGATTCGTTGTGCGACTAAATTCTGACCAGGGTGGGGGCGGGCATCATGGACCCTAGGGTCCGAAGGTTTGACGCTTGCTTTACGAGCCTCCATGGATGTGCACAAAATCAAATCAGCGAGAGGGAGCAAGGCGCTTAAACGACGTTCGGCCAAGGTCATGAAAGCCAACATTTGACTGGTCCCATTGATGAGGGACAATCCATCTTTAGCACGAAGTTTGATGCCAATTAAACCATGATGTATCAGCGCTTCATGCGTTGGGACAGGTTGATTTTTGTCGTCTAAAACCATACCTTCGCCAAGCAATGCGAGTGCCATGTGAGAGAGTGGAGCAAGATCTCCACTGGCTCCGAGGCTCCCAATTCTGGGCACATAGGGGATAATATCCTTGTTGAGGAAACACAACAGTTGCTCGAGAACATCGGGGTGGACGCCTGAATGGCCTTTGACAAGTGAATTGATTCGAACCGCCATCATTGCCCGAACAGAGGACCGAGACATAGCATCGCCTAATCCCGTTGCATGAGACCTGACTAGATTTGTTTGAAGTTGGGCCAAATCGTTCGGAGAAATCCGTTGGTGGACAAGAGCACCAAATCCGGTGTTGATGCCGTACACTGTTTCACCCCTCGAGAGGATGCCATCGACGACGTTCCGCGCTGTGTGGACTTTATGCCATGCATCTTCAGAGATGTTGACATCTGCATTATTTGTCGCGATGCGTTCAACTTCAGCTGGCGTAAGAGTGGTACCGTCAAAGGAAACTGTGGGTCGCATTATTGATCACCTTGTGGGAAAGCAGAATTAATTGTCTCATCGGTTGCAGAGAAGGGAAGTGTGACGCTTAGCCGTGGTTCAGCCTCCATGGCCCTTTTAATGGCAAAATTGGCACCGGAATTGCGCGCCCATGCCCTTCGAGCCACACCGTTGTTTACATCCCAGTGGAGCATCGATTGCAAGCGTTGCTCACAATCATCACTACCATCGAGAAGCATACCAAAGCCACCGTTGATGACTTGGCCCCAACCAACACCACCACCGTTGTGGAGGCTCACCCAGGTTGCACCACGGAACGAATCACCAACAAAGTTCTGAACCGCCATGTCGGCGGTCCAGATTGACCCATCCCGAATGTTAGCAGTTTCACGGTAAGGACTGTCTGTTCCTGAAACATCATGATGGTCCCGGCCGAGAACGATTGGTCCAGAGAGTTCCCCCGACCCGATCGCCTTGTTCATCGCTGAAGCAATTTTCCGGCGGCCTTCATCGTCAGCATAGAGAATACGTGCCTGTGACCCGACAACCATTTCATTCTGACCTGCTTCTTTGATCCAACGAATGTTGTCCTTCATCTGTTGTCGGATTTCAATTGGAGAAGTATCCATCATTCCTTCGAGGACTTCCATAGCAATCCTGTCAGTGATTTCTAAGTCCTTCGGGTCACCAGAGGCACATACCCATCGGTAAGGCCCAAATCCATAATCAAAACACATGGGTCCCATGATGTCTTCAACATAACTTGGGTATCGGAATGAACCATCCTCCTTGAGGACATCAGCACCCGCTTTGCTTGCTTCCAACAAAAAGGCATTGCCATAATCCCAGAAATACATACCGTTCGAAGACATGCTGTTGATGGCATTGGCATGACGCTTCAGAGTTGAACGCACCTCATCTGCGAACCGTTCTGGTTCCTCTGAGAGCATTGTTGCGGCTTCTTCGTATTCGTATCCGGCAGGGAAATAGCCGCCCTGATATGGATTGTGAAGGCTTGTTTGATCAGAACCCATATCGACGCGGACGTCACGCTCGACCAAGCGCTCCCACAAATCAACAATGTTCCCTATGAAACCAATTGATATGGCAATTTTTCCTTCTGCACAATTGACCATTCGATCAATGGCTACATCAACTGAGTCCGTGACCTCGCTTAACCAACCTTGTTTGTGGCGCTTATGGGCTGCGTGTGCGTTTGATTCAGCGACAATGCATGAAGCCCCAGCGATCACAGCAGCTTTGGCTTGAGCACCGGACATGCCACCAAGCCCAGAGGTGACAAACGTCACCCCGCCAAGCCCTACATCACCGGATAAGCCCAAATGATTTCGAGCGGCGTTTAGCAAGGTAATGGTTGTCCCGTGAACAATACCTTGTGGCCCGATGTACATGTATGAGCCTGCGGTCATCTGACCGTATTGGGTGACGCCAAGGGCATTGAGCCGTTCGTAGTTGTCGGGAGTCGATTCACTTGGAATCATCATTCCGTTGGTCACGACGACACGCGGTGCATGGGAGTTGGAAGGGAAGAGACCCATTGGGTGACCTGAATACATGACCAAAGTTTGTTCATCATCCATCTTGGAAAGGTAGTGCATGGTGAGACGGTACTGTGCCCAGTTTTGGAACACTGAACCATTTCCACCGTACGTGATCAGTTCATGCGGAAATTGAGCGACAGCGGGATCGAGGTTGTTTTGAATCATCAGCATGACCGATGCAGCATGTTTGCTCTTTGCCGGATAGGCATCGATGGGGTGGGCTTTCATGTCATACTCTGTTGGCCGATAACGCCACATGATGATCCGGCCAAATGAGTTCAATTCCTCGGCGAATTCGGGCGCCAATATCGAATGCTGCGTTGTGGGGAAATATCTCAATGCATTACGCAAAGCCAATTTCTTTTCCCCTGGTGTTAAAATTTGTCTCCTTTTAGGTGCGTGATCGACGCTGTCATCAATGCCTGGATGTGGAGGGATGGCGGATGGGATTCCTTCGCCGAGGTATGCCCTGAGCCCATTGTATTCATCCCCCATGAACAAACGAACCCACGCCCCACCCTTGAGCATTCGTATTGTCGCACGTCAGACTGATGCTTCTTCTGCCCGCCACAGCGTAAAGAACGCACCTGAAATCATCATGATCACAGCGAATATCAAAAATCCATCTTGTAGGCTAAAATAATCGTGTTCCAAAAGATAACCCGCTCCTGCGCTAGAGATTGAAAACGACAATGACATCAACAACATATCCATTGAAAACACCCTACCGCGAACTTCATCTTCAACCCATTTTTGAGTTAGAATGGTCGAAAGAACCCAATTCGCCCCTGATGCGGCGTGAGCTAACATCACCAAAGCCATGGTGAGGTAGAGACTCGTTCCTAAGGTCAACCCCACGAGGAAGTAAAACGCACCAGAAATCATAACCAAAATACCGACAAGCATTGGCCATTTGTCTTCATCTTTCAAGAATGTACGCGCTGCTATTGGGCCCACGCCTGTGCCAACACCCCGTGCGAAAAAGAAGACACCGAACCCGAGCGCCATGGTCAAACCATCAACGTCGGACCCAGCAACAACGAGGAACACTCCAGCGAGACCTCCTCCCGCAATATTCCATGAGGATTTTGCGAAGACAATTCGTTGCAATCGTTTCTCGCCAGAAATACGAGCCCAACCTTTGCGTATGTTGCTGATGGCGGTTGAAAAGAGCGGCCCTTTCATGTCATCATCGATCTTCTGTGGAATCGACACCTTTCGGAGTAAGAAGGCACCGAAGACGAATGTTGCTCCATCAATGATGAACGCTGCATCTGTTCCGAAGAAGTTGACGACAATACCGCCCATCATTGCGCCAATGCACAACGCAGTGGACCAACTTGCTGCATCCAGAGCATTGGCTGTGGCAAGGTGTTCAGGTGGGACGATGTTTGGTAAAGCTGCGCGTTCTGCTGTGACATACATTCCATGCATGACCATCATGACCCCTGTTAGAATATAGATCCAAACAATGTCTTCTGGCCCTTGGATAAAGAGGAAACTAAGCGCCAACCCTGCTTGCACTATGTTTGTCCACACAAGAATACGTTTTCTGTTGATTCGGTCTGCAAGAAGACCACCGAATGGTTGGAATGCAGCAAAACAGAGCATCCGCATCGTAAACAGTAAACCAAGGTAAAATTCCGAATCCGTGTATTCGAAAATTATTAAGAAAAGCGCGATGGTGTTGAACCACTCACCGAGCATGGAAATAACCGAAGCAGACCACAGCCGCCGGAAGGCGTGGTTTGTTCGAATCAATTCGATGTACCCTATTTGACTCATTTCTCATCGCCCCCCCTCGCCTTTTCGGAGGAGCTTGTTACTGAAACGACGATCCATTTCGAAGTAGGTGTGTTGGAAACAGCAGCGGTTGAATCAAGCGGTACGAGGCTGTTCGCTTCTGGGAAATACGTAGCAATGTTTCCTTTTGGGATGTCGTATGCAACCAATTGCCAACCAACTGAAGAGCGGTCGACACCTTTGAAATGGCTCGTCAAGTCCACATTCTGGCGGTTTTTCCAACCACGGTCCGCCATGTCCTGTGCGTTCATCAGAACCACACGACGGTTGCCGTGTATGCCGCGGTATCGGTCATGTACATCGTAAATTGTGGTGTTGTACTGGTCGTGGGAACGGAGCGTCATCATGACATAGCAATCGGATGGGATCGAGACATCAGGTAAGTCATGGGCAGTAAAGTGGGCTTTTCCATCAGGTGTGGAGAATGATCTTGAATCCCGTGGAGGGTTTGGGAGTTCAAAGCCATTCGTTTGGCGAACTCGCTTATTGTAGTCGTCAAACCCGGCCAGGCTGTTTTGCATGAGATCGCGTATATGATCATAATTCGAAGTCAGGCTTTTCCAATCAAGGGGCTTTTTGCCAAGGGTCCCTTCCGCCAAACGGCCAACGATATCCGGTTCACTGAGCAGGTGTGGTGAAGCCGGGACTAAACCGCCTGTCGAACGGTGGACGATGCCCATTGAGTTCTCAACAGTCACGAATTGAGGGCCTTCTGACTGTTCATCGAGTTCTGTGCGTCCGAGGCACGGGAGAATGAATGCTGTTTCGCCAGTGATGAGGTGTGAACGATTGAGTTTGGTAGAAACCTGCACCGTCATTGGGATGCGGGTCATACCTTCAGCTGTGGCGTTCGTATCCGGTGTGGCTGAATGGAAATTCCCACCCATGCAAAAGAAAACACCGACTTTTCCGTCAATCATTGCCCGGATGGCATTGACGACATCGTATCCGTGGTGACGCGGCATTGGGAATCCGAGTCCAGTCTCCATTTGATCGAGGAAGGATTCGCTTGGAGCCTCCCAGATACCAACGGTCCGGTCACCTTGAACGTTGGAATGACCACGCACGGGGCAGAAGCCTGCACCTTTTCGGCCGACATGTCCGCCCATGAGGAGTAAGTTGACAATTTCTTGAATCACCGCTACGCCGTTTGGTTGTTGAGTCAGGCCCATGGCCCAACATGCGATGGTGGCTTTGGATTTGGCAAGCAACGACCCAATGGTGACAATGGTCGTTTGATCAATACCAGAATCCCTTGTGATATCAGCCCATGATGTGGCTCTGGCTGCTGAACACATTGCAAGGTAACCTTTGGTCGATTCATTGATGAATTCGTTGTCAATGCCTCCGACCTCGAGATGAGTTTTGATGAACCCTTTAACCAATGCTGCATCACCTCCAATTTTCACTTGTAAGTGGTGATCAGATAGTTGGGTTGTTTTGAAATTTAATTTCATGTAATCTTGTGGATGTTTGAACCGTTCCAAGCCCGCTTCTGGCAATGGGTTGACGTGAATGATGGTCGAACCGTTGTGTTTTGCATCCCTCAGAGCAGTAAGCATTCTCGGATGGTTTGTGCCGGGATTCTGACCGATTACTAGGATCACGTCTGCATGGTTAAAGTCATCCAAGCGGGTTGTGCCCTTTCCGATGCCAATGGTTTGACCGAGACCTTTTCCGCTTGATTCGTGGCACATGTTGGAACAATCTGGCATGTTGTTGGTCCCGAGGGCGCGAATGAAGGCTTGGTAGAGGAACGCAGCTTCATTGGATGTCCTACCTGAGGTATAGAACACTGCTTCTTCGGGGGTGTCGAGTTCTTTGATGGCGGTAGTAATACGATCAAACGCTGAATCCCAGGATATTTCCGAGTAATGCGTCGCTCCGGGTTCAAGGACCATCGGATGAGCGATACGCCCCTGTTTATTGAGCCAATGATCGCTCTTTTGGGATAATTCGGCAACACTGTACTGTTTGAAAAATTTCGGATTTACATTGGCCTTCATTGCTTCATCAGCAACCGCCTTTGCGCCGTTCTCACAGAATTCGAACGAAGTTCTGTGTTCTGGATCTGGCCACGCACACCCTGGGCAATCGAAACCAGCCTTCTGGTTCACCATGGTCAACGTACGGACCGTTTTCACAAGACCCATTTTTTTGAGACCGTGCTTCATTGAAGACAAGGCAGCCGGTATTCCTGCAGCCGATTTCTTAGGTTTCGAGAGTCGAAGTTTGAGGTTATCCACGGGTGTTTCCGGTGAAAGATGGTCCCTCATATCCAAGCCTCAACCCTAACGGGCCGCAGTGGGTTCTCAAGGCTTGCCGTCAGCAGGTGGCTCAATGCGTCCAATTGCAACACAAGTGTTGCGCTTCACAAAGCTAAAAATCCGCATGTGAAGGGACCTCGCAGTATCGGCTGCTAGGGTTGAACAAGCACCGACGCAGGCGATGGTTCCAATCCCGGCGCGTGCTGCTTTAGCGACGATATCCCATCCACACCTACCGGAGAGAAAGAGGATCTGATCGCTGGTAGAATCATTGGCCATCCAATTCATTCCAACCACTTTGTCGACCGCATTATGGCGTCCAATATCTTCAGCGAGGTGGACGATTCCACCAGGTGCTGTATGGATGGCCGCACCATGCATACCACCGGTTGCAGAGAAACCAAGTTGTTGGGATTTCATCTGTTCAAATCCGAGTGCCAGCATGTCCAAATTAACAACCTGGAAATCACCTGAAAAAAGAGGTAGACCTTCGATTAAATCATCGAGGCCAGGGGCGTCGCATGCACCGCATGAGGTGGTTACGATGCGCTGGGGCGCGCTGGTTTCTGTGCGTTCCACAAGGTGTTCTTGGCTTCGAACATAATAGCCACCTTCCAAGGTCGATGTGATGGACAATTCTTTGATCTCAGGGATACGGAGGCCTTCAGTAATGCAGTGGCCATAGAACAAAGGTTCCAAATCGCTCGGTGTGCCAAGGAGTGAGACAAATGTCCCGGTGTGGTCTTGGAGATGCACGAGCGTTTCTTTTGCTAGGTGGTCTGCTTCAAGGGCATTGCCTCCAGCGCTCATGCGTTGAATCCCAGTTGGTCGGAAGAGGTCTTTCACGGCTCCTCGTCCTCCTCCTTCAAGTGACTTAGGTCGAAGAATTCAAACTGCAGCGCAACAAGTTCGGCACTCGAAGTCGCAGCTGCGTAGGCTTCAAGGGGTTCTTTATTGAGTTCAAAAAAGCGTGGACCCCAACGAAATGCTCCGAGCACTTGTTTGGCCTGTTCCGTTTTCCCAAGTAAAAATAAAATCGTAGCAATGGCTTCTGCTGTAGTCAGGCGGCCAGGCTTGCCCCAATTCACAGGATTAGCAGCGAGCAACAACGGCAACATCCTCGGCTGTAACTTGGTTTTCTTCATGACTTGTTCGACGCTGGATTCTATATGAGCCCAACTGCAATCTAAACCAACCACTGCTCCCCCTTGGTCGAGGATTAAGGCATGATCTTCTGGACCAAACACTTTCCCGCAGAGGGGTTCGAGAATAATGCCACGTCGAGGGAGGGTGTTGAATCGCTTGTGCAACTTCAGGTCGCCACGTTTTGATGCGAGGACTGCAGTGTTTTTCTTTGGGTCATCTTGTGCGAGCCAAAGAGCATGAACCCGAACATCGGACACAACATCACCCTTTGTTTTCGAAGTAATCGCCTAATGTCATTCCGCGGTTGTCAGACCGATCGAGTGTTGTCGTTGCTTCAGCGGTCGACATGATCCAGAGCGAAATGCCGAGAACGCGCTCGAATTTCTTGAGGACGCCATCTGTCGGTCGTTTACCAGATTCTGTAGCTTTGATGATGTTCACGGTTTCTGCCATACGCTTTCCGAGTGTGGCGTGGTTCCAACCTTTGGCGGTACGTGCGGCGGAAATTCTCTTGCCAAAGTCAGGGGCGAGTTCCTTTTCAGTCTTGAGCATGATGTCTTTTCCTTTCTTTCCTCGTGCGGCGTATGAAGAGGCAGCCCCCGGGCGTGTGTGCCCTGATTGAGCTTTGGCCAGACCAGGTGCTGTTTCCTTTGGACCGAGGTTCATCTTCTCAATACAACGAGCGCATGCCGCAACTTCGGTTTTCCCAGTTTTGACTCGCTTTACGCCCACTTTCATAGCGCCACATAGTTCGCAATCAGCCATAAGAATCAGACTCCGGTTGGTGCTTGTGCCGACATCATTTGAAGGCTTCGTCTTCCATTCTTGCAACGATGAGTCTCCGCTTTATTGATATAAACTGAGTGACTGGGATAGGTGAGCACCATGGGTACAGAGGTCGAACAAACAGCTTCTTCGAGGTCATTGGCACCAGAAGATGAAATTAAAACCCTTGAAGATGCATTTTCAAGTTTACAAGATCAAGCTCAAAATCTAATCAATGAACGCTCTCAAATGGAATCCGATTTGCGGAACCTGAAAAAGCGTGCTCAGCGGCTCGATGATGAGGTTCGGTTGCTCAAATCACCACCATTAATCATCGGGCACATACAAGACATCCTCGATGATAGAACCGCCATTGTTCGTTCGTCCAATGGAACCGTTTTCCAGGTCTCTCTCAACCAACGGCTTGAACCAAAAACGCTCAAACCTGGCACACGTGTAGCTTTGAATCAAGACACACTTGCTGTCATCGAAGTGCTCCATGATGCATGGGACCCAATGGTGAGCGGCGCAGAAATGGTCGATAAACCGGACATCACTTATGCAGAAGTTGCTGGTTTGGATGAACAAGTGGAATCGGTACGCGAAGCAATCGAGCTACCATTAATTTCCCCCGAGTTATTCAAGAAAGTCGGTATCACGCCTCCGAAAGGAATCCTCTTGGTTGGACCACCTGGTTGTGGGAAAACCTTGCTTGCAAAGGCAGTAGCGAATCAAACAGAGGCCACATTCATTCGAATGGTTGGTAGCGAACTCGCACAAAAATACATCGGAGAAGGCGGTCGAATGGTACGTGAACTGTTTGCTCTGGCAAAAGATAAATCGCCATCTATTATTTTCTTAGACGAAATTGATGCCATCGGGGCAAAGCGGCTCGATGGATCAACAAGCGGAGATCGAGAAGTCCAAAGGACACTCATGCAGTTGCTCGCAGAATTGGATGGTTTTGACGCTTTGGAAGATGTAAAAATCATTGCTGCAACAAACAGGCCTGACATCCTCGATGATGCCTTGCTCCGCCCTGGTCGCTTTGATCGAATCATTACCATCCCATTGCCAGATGACAAAGCCCGAAAGGCTATTTTGAAACTCCACACCTCTAAAATGTCAACAAAAAGAATCAGCATTCAAAGGATCGTTGAGAAAACTGAAGGCTATTCTGGTGCTGAATTAAAAGCAACATGTGTTGAAGCCGGAATGATTGCAATTCGTGACAAGCGCAGTTCGATCACAAACGATGACTTCATGCTCGCTGTGGCTCGACTTAACGAAAAGAAATCCAACAGTGGACGGGGCTCCTCACCCGACGCACTTTACAGTTGATTTCATCGTTCTTCTCGGTCAACATTCAAAGTCCGAGTGGTATCAACAAGGACTATGCAAGAAACGGTTGAATGCGTCCCAAATATTTCTGAAGGCCGTGACATTGAGAAAATTGAACGAATAATAGCCGCAGCATCCCGTATTGAAGGATGTGCTGTTTTGGGTGTAGAACCTGACGCTGATTACAACAGAACGGTCATCACCCTTGCAGGTCGTCCTGATGACGTTTCAGAGGCTGCCTTTTTGTTGGTCCAAGCAGCGGTTGAAGAGATCGATATGCGTGACCACACCGGGGAACATCCGCGACTTGGGGCGGTTGATGTGTGTCCCTTTATCCCATTAAATGGCACCACCATGGCTGATTGTGCGCAACTTGCTACGGATTTGGCTCAACGGGTAGCCACTGAATGTTCTGTTCCAACATTCCTCTACGGCGCATCAGCCACCAACCAAGAAAAGACGCTCCTATCCACCATTCGCAAGGGGCAATATGAGGGCTTGAAGGAACGAATGAGTGATGGTGAATCAATTCATTCAGAAGCCACACGCTACCCTGATTTCGGACCACATGTGTGGGATGATACGAGTGCTCGTTCAGGTGGGTTGACCTTTGGTGCACGCGAAATCCTCGTCGCCTACAATGTCACCATGGATGAACCAGATGCCAAGGTTTCCAAAATGGTAGGTTCCCTCGTTCGTTCAACAGGGAGGCTCATCAAGCAAGAAGATGGCAGAAGAATGCGTTTTCCGGGGATGCTCCCTCTCGTCCAAGGCATGGGCGTGACACTCGAATCACACGGAATAAGCCAGGTCTCGATGAACTTACGCGATGTGGCACAATGCCCTATGCACGTAGCCTTTGAAGCCTGCAAAAGCATTGCAGCAGATCACGGCATCGTCGCAACAGGCAGTGAATTGGTTGGCTTGGTACCTTTGTCGGCAATGCTTGAATCTGGCGCTTGGTATGCTGCTGAGGGGACAACAGATGAACCATCATTGGTCGAGGCTGCCATCAATGGCCTCGGTCTAAGTGATCTCGAACCGTTTCTTCCTGATGAACGAATCATCGAGTATGCATTGAAGGAGGCCATGAACAAATGAATTGGATGGAGATGACATTGGAAGAATTCCAAGCCGCTCTCGCTTCCAAGGAAGCCACGCCGGGTGGCGGAACGGCTGCAGCCGTGGCCTTAGGTCAAGCCGCTGGCCTGACTGAAATGGTGTGTGCGCTTACACTTGGCAACGAAAAATGGGAACAAGGATGGAATGATGCTGAACAAGCACGCACCATCGCGACCAAAGTCATGGCCCGTTCTGGTGAATTGGCACAAGAAGACAGCGATGCATTCAACTTAGTTGTATCAGGATTCCGACGACCAAAATCAACCGACGAGGAAAAAGAGACGCGGCGAAATGCGATTCGTGCTGGAACCCTGCGCGCTGCTGAAGTGCCACTTGAAACTGCATTGTTGGCCATGGACCTCCTGGCTGTGTTGAAAGGATTGGCGACCAACGGGAATGCCAATGCAGCGTCGGACATCGGTGTAGCGTCCCTCCTTGCAAGCGCTGCTGTCAAAGGGGCCCTGTTCAATGTAGAAATCAACGTTGCTTCATTGCCTGAAGAGATGGCTGCAGGCGTTGTTGCTGAATCGGCTGGGTTGCGTGAACGGTGCAGTGAAGTGTCCCGTGGCGTCATGCATGCGGTGCATGATCGGATCAATCAATGATCAACGAACTTGTGACCCGGTTGCCATGTCACCGTCGATTGTGATTAAGCGAACATTGTCTTGTCCATCATCAGCTGCGAGCATCATACCTTCTGAATTGACGCCGCGCAGTGGCCGAGGTTTGAGGTTTGCAACAAAGACAACCGACTTGCCAACCATTTCTTCAATCGTGTAGTAGGCTTTGAGACCAGCACAAATGGTCCTTGGTGTCTCGGAACCATCATCGATGGTGACCACAAAGAGACGGTCAGCGTTCGGATGGTCTTCGACTGCAGTGATCTTGCCCACACGTAAGTCGACTTTCATAAATGTATCAAATTCAAGGTATGTTATTCCTTCAGGTGCTTCTGTCATCGTGTTCTTCTCCTTTGATTTACTCTTCTTTTTCTTACCACCCTTGACGCCATGGCCAGGGTCTGCTTTCGAAAGTTCGTCCGGGTCGGCAAGGGCCTGTTCGGATTCTAAAATTTCATCCAGTTCGAGCCGCTTGAAGAGTGGTATCGGTTCGTCTGAATTCCAGGTCATTGGATGTGCCCAATCAACAGCATCGTCCCAGTTTGCATTCGATACCTGGCCTGTTTGACCCAATGCTTGCCAGAGTCGTTGGGCGCTGAAAGGCATGAACGGTTGTGTGGTTATTGCTAGGAAACGAGCAATTCGCCAACCAAAAGCCAAATCTGACAAGGACTGGGTTCGTTCAGGTGACGGTGTGTCATCCTTCAGGAACTTCCATGGTGTTGCACCTTGCAACATTTGATTACCATACTGTGAAGCATTCATGACCGATCTCAATGCTTCTTTGTACCGGTGTTTCTCAAGTGATAGGGTGATGGAGGCATGTAATTCCTCTAACTTCAATTGGTGTTCACTGGTTAATTCAGCATGTTCAACGAGCGCCAGAGGTCCGTTTTCACCCGTTGGAAGGCGTTGTCCCAAGGTCAGAACGCGGTGGACGAAATTGCCATATGCAGCAATCAGTTCAGTGTTTATTTTTCCAACAAAATCCGGCCAATTGAAATCAGTATCGTGATTTTCTGGCATGTTGATGCTGAGGTAATAGCGCAAGGTGTCGGGGTCGAACCTTTCCAAAAATGAAGGAAGCCAAACGGCATGTTTCCTTGACTTCGAGAATTGGCCACCAGCGAGCATCAGGTATTCCATTGCGGGCACATTTGATTCGAGGGCCATTTCGCCAGGCCCTGGTAATTCAATCGTATCGGTGACTGACAATCCCTTGTTGGCATGGTTCATGCCAAGGATTAACGCAGGCCAAATCACAGTATGGAATGGTATGTTATCCTTGCCCAAGAAGTACAAATGACGAGGTTTTTCGCCGTTCTCACCAACACACCACCAGTCCCTCCAAGCATCGATCCCGCTTGGGTGGCCGGCTGGTTGTGCGACAGATTCAGCCCATATTTTAGCACACGTCGAATAGCCTTGGACGGCTTCAAACCAAACATAAACGCATTTCCCGTCCCATTTCGCACCTTCCAATGGAAGAGGTATGCCCCAAGAAAGATCTCGAGTCACAGCACGTGGACGCAAACCCATGTCGAGCCACTGTTTTGTCATGGCCCTTACGTTGGATTTCCAAACCCCTTGTTGAGAAGCGGCATGGTGCTCCAATGCTGATTGGAACACATCTAATCTGTAAAACAAGTGCTCTGTGTCCCGTACTTCGATTGAAGCAGTTGGATTCATTTTAGAAACAGGTTCGTTGAGTTCTTCGGCTTCATATGTTGCCCCACAAGCATCGCATTGGTCACCACGGGCCCCGTCAGCCTCACATGATGGGCAAATACCCTCAACGTAGCGATCTGGTAAGAAACGACCCGTGCCGTCGGGATTTGTTTCATAATATTGTTTCATGGTCTTTGCTTCAAATAATCCAGCGTCATACAGGGATGAGAAGTTTTCTTGAACCATCTTTTTGTGACGATCATCTGTGGTTCTGTTAAACAATGCACCACCGAACTCGACCCCCCTTGGGTCAACTTGAGGTTCCCAAGTGCAACCTAAATCCAACAGGGCTTTGCTGTTCATGGCGTGGTATTTGTCGACGATGTCTTGAGGCGATACACCGTTTTGCTCTGCGGAGACAGTAATTGGTGTGCCATGCTCATCCGAACCAGAGACCATGAGGACACGGTTTCCACGGGCACGTTCGAATCGAGCTTGTATGTCCGGTGGGAGATAACAACCAGCAACATGCCCAAGATGGAGCGGCCCGTTGGCATAGGGCCAGGCCACACAAATCAGGACATGTTCGGAGGTCATGCAATTTGTTCGGTGCGCGACTCGTCTTTAAGTTCATCATCAGCCACCGCTCCGTAAACAGCGATTTAAGGGAATAAAGAGCGAAGCACGCACTTCAGTTCACCATGGTGCCCATGCGTCATTTTCAATAACTACGAGTTGGTCGTTAAGTTTAGCACCCGGCTAGGAGCCACAGAAACAGCATGGACTACACCATCCTCATTCTCTACGGTACATTGGCGCTTGGCGTCTCATTTCTTTGCTCTATTTTAGAAGCAGTGGTCCTGTCTATTCCACATACTCAAATTGCCATGTGGGAGCGCAATGGTACAAAAATGGGCAAGATGTGGGCGAACCTCAAATCTGACGATGCCGTTCGACCGTTGACTGCCATCCTTACGTTGAACACCATTGCCCACACGATGGGAGCCGCTGGAGTTGGTGCTCAAGTCAACAAGGTGTTTGGTCACGAATACCTCACCTATGCCTCGGTCGTCCTCACGCTCTTGGTTTTGTTTTTATCCGAAATTATTCCAAAGACCTTGGGGACAGCATATTGGAAGCAATTGGCCAAGCCCACCGGGCATGTGCTTCACTGGATTACATTCTGTCTGAGTGTCTTCATCGGTCCGATCCAAGCTCTCAAATCCATTTTGCCAAAGGGAGACCACACGTTGGTCACTCGGGACGACATGGCTGCACTTGCCGACCTGGGCGAGGAAGAAGGGATCATCGAGAAGGATGAAGAAACAGTCATCCACAACCTCCTCAAGCTTAGGGAAATGCGCGTCGTCGACATCATGACACCACGTGTGGTTATGACGGCATTCCACATGAATGATACAATCAAGGCTGTCCTTGATGAACATAATATCATCCGCGTCTCACGAATACCTGTGTATGAGGACACCATTGATGATATTTCTGGCATCGTCATACGGTCTGAATTGTTGATGGCAGCAAGCCGCGACGAATGGGATACCACAATGATTGACCTTCGAAAAGATGTGATGTTCTTGGACACAGAAACTTCAGTTGATCAAGCTTTGGAAATGTTCCTAGGCAAGCGTCAACAATTCGCTGTTGTTCGAGATGAATTCGGCGGAACAGCGGGGATCGTCACCATGGAAGATGTCTTAGAAACATTGCTTGGCGAGGAGATCGTGGACGAACTGGATGAAGTTGACGATATGCGTAAACTGGCTCGAGAACAAGCCGACAGTAACGAACAAGAATGATCATTGGCTCTGAAGCCAATCAGCAATGGCTTGATTCCGTTCTGAATTTATCTGAGCACCAGAATGGGTGAGGGATTCGAGACGAACGCTGGTCAGAATGGAGTCCTGATCTCCAGATTGGTAACAGTCGTTGAGTCGATCATAATGAGTCATACCGAGTCGCTCGTCAATTGCTGCTTGCACACAGAGCATTGGGATGGTTGGTAAGCCCCACTTTGGCATGTCGAACTCATCGACGGAGGTGAAGGTCTGTTCCCATTGAATTGTGGCGTTGACGCGGGCAATCATCCGCTTCATGTACGGTCCATGTATGAAAGATGGAATCTTTAATCTGGTTGAAATCTCCTCAAGGATAGGGCTGTACATGGTCATCGGGGATTCTAAAATCATGTATGAAAAGGGTCTGCCTGCCACCCTAAGCGCCTCATCTGAAAGCAGTCGCAATCCGATGAATCCGCCCATGCTGTGGCCATAGTAACTCACCTTTGTTACCGAAGCCTTCGGGTAAAACTCTTCGACCTTAGCGCATGCAACTTGAACTGCTTGCATTGAGCCGTAGGCAGTCCAGAGAGGTAAGTCATCTGAGGACCCATGGCTGGGTAATTCCACCATCACCACGTGCCATCCCCGATCGACAAACCATTGGCCACGGTCGGAAACAGAGGAGGTGGATGCGCGCCAGCCATGAACCAGAACCAGAAGCGGTGAAGGTTGCTCTTGGGAGTAAGTTACAAGTTGTACGCAACGCCCTTCATGCAGCACTTGCCTTGAATGCCAGCCTGGTCCCTGAAAGGTTTGTTTTCGCCTTCCTGGTTCGAGGAAACTGAGGGACACATAGACTTCGATAAGAACCTGCGAGAGGCACACCATGGCGAAGGATGTGGCAAGGTACCAAGGGAGAATGTTGGCAAATATAGAACCAACAAACAAGGCAGTGAGAGTGGACCAAAAAATTGGGCGGATGCTATGCTGACCAATCATAACAATCGATCAAAGTTGAATCACTTTTTCGATTCCTTTTTGGAATCATCGCTTGAGTCTTCAGTTTCTTCAGCGGCTTTTACTTCAGCCTTCGAGGCTTCTTTTTCGGCTTTCTTTAGGCGAGAAGTTTCTCGGGCTTGTGTGAAAGAGTCACCATAGTTGGCCATGCGTTCGAGGCGTGCAGCAATTCCTGTAAGCTCTTCGCCTTCTTGAGGAACGTACTTGACGAGGTAAGCGCCAAACAGCATGTCGTACAGACCTTGGTTCTGGTCGCTGTTCTTCTTGAAGCGACCATCGACCATTCGAATACCAACCAAGACGATTCCGAGGACGAGGATGGCTACATTGAGGCCTTGGACCTTGCCTGTATCACCGGTGATTTGTCCCATGTTGAAGATGATCAACGAGATTCCAACAAGGGCCATAAGACCCACAGAGTTTACGAGAAGACCGTGGATAAAGTTAGGTTTGGTATCAGCTGAGGTGACGTAACGGGTCCGGGACATGAAATTGCCCAATGTTCGACCGGTCATGATTGGTATGACGATGAGATTTGTAATCAGCATGATCAACGCCCCAACGGCTGGAATCGTTGGTGTCGAACCCATAACTGAGAGGAAGAGTGCTCCAAAGAGAACACCAAAGTTCCAGATGAAATTCATCAACCACGCTAAGAAACGTGAGTTTTTTGTAGCAATTTCGTAACCCTCTGGCAACCCTGCTGTGCTGAGAATTGGTTTACGAACCTTTGCTGCCTTTGCTGCCTTTGCAACCTTGACTGCTTGTGGGGCTTTTGCCGCTTTCACGGGCTTTGCTAATGCAACTGCCTTCGGTACAGCTTTTGCTGCCTTAGGTGCTGCTGCTTTAGTTCCAGAATCGCTTGCCTTGTCTAATAATCCCATGTTGCTCACACTCATTGGTATTGGGCGCCGATGGCGCTGTAAATTTCAAAGTTTTCAGACCCGACAAAGGCGTCGATGTCTTCCTGTGCCATGTTGCCGAGTTGGCCATCGACGATGCCGAAGAATGCTGATCGCATGTCTTCATCCGCATTGTTGGGGTCGCTGCCAACAGCCTCGTAGGTGCTGAAATCTTCACTAGCAACAAAAGCCTCAACAACTTCTGCTGAAAGATTTGAGCCAAGCAATTCATCGACGATACCAACAAAGGTTACGAATAAATCATCCTCTGCTTGATCTTCGTCGGAGACGGGTTGGGCTGTGGTTGTTTCAGAATCTCCACCAACCATTGCCGATTGAATCGATTTGCGTTCAGCCATGAGGGCCTCAAGCATTGGGCGCAGTTCGCTGAGTGCCTGAGCATCCCCTGCCTGCTTTGCAGCTTGGTATTCAGGTTTCAGAGAGCGTAGTTCATCTTCAATTGATGAAAGTTGGGCTGAGAGTTCGTTTTCTTCGGTGGCAGATTCGAGCAACTCGATCACTGGTGCGTCGCGAACTTCTGAGATTTTATCCTCATGGGCTTTTTTGCGCAGAACAATAATGTCGCGGTCCAAAGCATGCCCGAAGCGATCTGCATAGCGATCGAGAAGAGAGCCAGCATCGGCGGAAGAGATTCGATCAATATGTCCATAAATCTGCGGAAGTGGTTTCTCCGAACGCTTTGCCCACAGTTCGCCGTATTTGTCATCCTTAACTGGTTCTGAAGGTGTTGGTGTTGCAGCCCAGACCGAGGTGTCAACTTCAGGAGCGGCTGGCAAGGGCATTGCTGGGGATGGCGCCGGTGCAGGTGGAAGTGGCATTGGAAGGTTCAATGGTGCCGGAGCAGGAGGTGCCGGCATAGGTGGCATACCGGGCAACGGAGGCAATGGTAGACCGAGTGCAGGGGCGGCTGGAGCCTTGTTTTTCTTGCCTTTCCTCATGCCCATGTGGTTCACCTCTAATCCCGTGGATGGTGGCGCGGTCTTGAACCTTACCTCACGAACGGGTCTCAATCCAACCAATTACCGACCTCTTCAACAGCGTCAAACAATGACTTTAGCCCATCCCTTGAGGACAAGGAATGTAGCGCCTGCTTCATGAATTTCAAATTGGTCACCGGTGGATTTGTCGTACACTTTGTCACCAAATTGGGCGATTGAGTCATCAACGGTCATCTCCACTCGCAACATGTCTTGAGTTGAAAGTGCCAAGGCCTCATGGAGCGGTGCATAGGGGTTGGGGCCATCAGGATCCAATCGAGATAAAGGGAATTCACTCACACGCATACCTGTTTTTCCATGAAGGGATGTTGGCCAACGAATTTGTCGGCGTACGTCAATAGTGACCACTTCATCAGTTTCCCCAGCAGAGCCGAGCACCACGGATGTGTCTGTTTTCAGCAAATCTAAGAAAAGAGATTGGTGTTTTTCAAGAACGCCAAAATTCCCATCTTTCAATCGTTTTGCACGGTCCGGATGATTCACAATCGAAGCTAATTGTTCGATCGACCCTTGTCCTTTTGTGCTCTTACGGCCTTCCCTTTGTGATTGTGATTTTAGACCATCATGGAGGGATTTCAGTTCTTTTCGGTACCCACTGTTTTTTCCAGCTATGCCTTGGAGTTTCGTAACCATCCCACCCATTCCATCTCGTATACGACGTGTCCAACCTTCGCTTGATAGGTCGTGGTATCTGGCGAGGCCACCCTTCACATCCACACCTTCACCACGAATGTAGGATACAATTTCACGGCGTGCTTCAGAATCTAAGTGGAACAACGCTGGGTCGCGATAATGCAAATGGAAACCTCTGTGTCCGGAAAAAGTAACCTGAAGGTATTTTTCATCGAAACCAAATTCCGGTTCCAAGAAATCATTCCAGAGCGTCCATGCTTGTTCATGAATCACTTCCAGCATGCCTGGGAAATCACGATCCGTTACGCCTGGCAGGTGGTCACCGTCCAAATCAAAGATTAAATCGGCCCCGAGCCAATTCTTATCAGCCATTTTCATTTCAAAGGGGCGTTCCCAATAGGCCGTTGAGTAAAAGCAAGAATGCATGGCTCGGTCTGTGAGGAATTGGCGGACGCCTTGCATGTCGCTGAAGCCTTTGTGGCGAATTGGGGGCGCCCCACCGAATGGAATGAACATCCACTCTCTGGTTTTCATACGCGGTGGGGTCCAAAATTCTGAAGTCCGATAGTAGGCCCCAAACCGGTGTGCAAAACGCGCCCAACCTGTTGCCATTCAAACGCCCTCATCAAGAGGGGGAGCCGAGGGTTCTTGAACACCTTGGATAATCACTCGGTTGGCATCCAGAAGCGTTCTTCGGCTTCGCCGATGGATGTTGCTGTGTCTGCACCAGTGGCTTCAACATAATGTTCCCAGCACAAGTAGAACTTGCCAACAACCATGGCGCTTCCGAAGGTCAAACGTGTGCCACATTTTTCACAACGAGGTCCTATTTCTCCGTTCGGGGCTTGTGCAAGGGTGATGTGTTCGTGTGGCATGTGTGTTCCCCTTGATGTGTTTGAGAGTGGTCGAGTCTTTGAACTTGAGCATCGATTTTTAACCAGCGCGTTCGTTCCCTTTGCGACGAATCCTACCAATGGAGTCCATCCAATCTGGCCGATTGGTTCTTACTCATCAGAGCCAATGAAGACCATTGATGTGACATCGAAATCCTTGCGGATCAGACCAAGCTCTTGGCCTTCGCTGATGAATTGACGGACGGATGCCCGACCCTCTGGCTTGTAATCGATGGTTCGGTCGTTGACATACATTCCGACAAATTCTTTGTTGGTTGCGTCATCAATACCTCGACCCCATTTCTTTGCGAAGGCAAGTGCATCTTCTGGTGATTCAAGTGCATACTCGATGCTCATTTTGGTGTAGAGCGTGATGTCTTCCATAGCTTGCTGACCAAGGTCCCGTCGCACGACGTTGCCACCCAGCGGCATAGGCCATCCATCGGTTCGATCGTTCCACCAAACGCCAAGGTCGATGTGGACGTGGAGGTTATCTTTTACGTAGGTCAATTGACCTTCATGAATAATCAATCCACTCAAGTAGGTGCCATCGAGGACCCTTGGAATAATCTCGTCGAAAGGTACGACTGCGACTTCACAGTCGCCCCATGCCAAACGCAGACCCATGTAAGCGCTGGTTTTGAGTCCGGGTACGGCAATGATGTTGCTGCGAACTTGTTCCTCTGTTGCCCCTTGCATTGAAACGACCATTGGACCGTATCCTTCACCCATGGATGCCCCACAATTCATCAGAGCATAGTCGTCAGAAATTTTAGGATAGGCGTGAATGGAAACAGCGGAAACTTCCAGATCCGAATTCATGGCTCGATGGTTGAGCGTTTCGATGTCTTGGAGTTCATGCACAAAGTTGTAACCAGGCGTGGGGAAGGCCCCTGTGGTCATAGCATGAAACATGAAGGCATCATCGGGGTCGGGAGAGTGACCTATTCGTACGATTTTATTGCCGTTTTCGTCAAGGGGTAACTCTGCCACCATGCCTCTTCGACTTGCGGGACCTTGATGAACCAACCGCTCTTATTTGTTCATGGATTTGGGAAGAAGAAGTGATGTCAGCGCACCGATGTGTTTTCAATGGTGGTCGGTCCATGTCCCAATAAGGGGACTGCGGTTGAGGGCGAATACAGTTGTAATCATCGTTTTGACGATGCTGGTGTTCACCGCACTCCCAACTGCTACAGCTTCATCAGAGATCTCATTCACAGGGGTGAGCACACTCCCAGAAGCGGATGGTTCAGCCTCCGTGGCCATTGATGGAGATGCGAAGTACTTGGCCAGTGGCTATGACGACCACCTTGCCGTTATGTCGTTGCCAAACATGACACTCCTCGATGTCGTTGACATTGCGCGGCCCGTACAAACCCTCGAATTTTCACCAGATGGTTCGACAATAGCCATCGCCACTTCTGGATCAGAACTGGACACAGATTCCATCCGAATTTATGACATGGAGTCCATGACCATGACAGGGAAAGTACAGGCAGCAAATGCCCGACCAGTCGATATTGCATGGTCCCCTGATGGGGATTTTTTAGCGGTGCCAAACAGCGATAATGGGGTGAATCTCATCCGTGTTGAAGACATGGGCATCGAACGGAGCCTCACTGGTGAACACAACACCGATGTGACGTGTGTTTCCTTCTCTCCCAACGGTGGACATTTGTTGACAGGCGATGCTTCTGGTCGTGTGGTGATGTGGAACTTCGATGGAACACCGACCACAAAGAAGTGGGAATTGGTCAACGAACTTACATCGTGTGAATTCGATCCGATGGAGACTCGAATTGCTACACTGACCGTTGAAGGTGACCTCAACACCATGTCTTTTGCAGGCGGCTCACTGCTAAACGCCAAATTTGAATTAGGCGGTTCGATGGAGTGGTCTTCCCTTGGGAATTACCTCCATCTTATTGTCCCAGGAACATCACCAATGGTCATCTCAGTGAGCTCAACAACGTTTGGTATTGTTGAAACAACTAAAATGGCGCACGAAGTAAAGGACATGGCCTTTGTGGACAACCTTTACGGAATGATTACGCAACTCTACGTGGCTACAAACTCTCTCCACATTGCATCCTATGGACTTCACCAATTGGAAGATGGCTTTGGCGTTGCAGGTGCGGATTTAGACGGTGACGGTGTTCCCGACACCCACGATGATGACGATGATGGCGATGCTACATCGGACCAATGGGACAACAATTGCCAGGATGGCGTGGAAGATTGCAGCCGATCACCGGATCCAGACAATATTCGCTCAGTCAACATGCGATTCAATGACACCCATGTCATCATCGTCGATCGAGTGAAACTGGACAGTGTTCTTTCTTCCTCAATCCGCAACATGTCAAGAACCTCCCTCATCCAAGACCTGCAACTCAGCCCATCAGAAGCGGATTTATTTGCTCAAAGTGTCTGTTCAAATCTTAACGAAGTTAGGTTCATCGAGGAATGGATCGACAACATTGTCCTATCGGAAGGTCAATTGTCCGGTGGTGAAGTGGTCTGCCGCGTCACAGATGGAATGACATTCAAAGCAAGAAATGATTACCTCTCTATGATCAGTTTGGAGTTCGAAGTAACCTTCAATCGCTCGTCTTCGTTGTCCTATCCTCTCGTTGTGACCTTGGAGGAACAACCAGGTCCAACCGATGCTTCCCTCGCCCATTTGGTAGAAATGCATCCGATCAACATTGAACTTTTAGGAGAAGGTGCTGATTCAGTGCAATTATCTCCCTGGTGGGTTACAGAATCACCTCTGGTTTTGACCCTTGAGGAAGAGACGGTCGTTGAACTCACCCTCACCGAAAAAGGCGTGCAGCTCTTCGCTGATTACCCAATCCTGTTCCTACCAATAATCGGACTTGTTTGCCTTGCGAGCATCGCAGTGTTACGTGCCAAAAACAATAGAGGCATGGATTTGGATATCTTTGATGATGAGCAAAACGATGCCAAGCCCACTCAAAAGCAACACGACCAGGCCAATGAATCAGAAGCCACGACGAGTGAAGATGAAAGCATGGTTGACGACGACCCTGAGCGTGAAACCAGCGAAGATCATCAGCCGACGACG
Organism: Candidatus Poseidoniaceae archaeon; assembly: GCA_028822845.1. Classification (GTDB taxonomy): domain Archaea; phylum Thermoplasmatota; class Poseidoniia; order Poseidoniales; family Poseidoniaceae; genus MGIIa-L1. The sequence goes on from JAPKCS010000009.1 coordinate 24,791, forward strand.
CGCTCACGAATCCCTGGAAGAGACGAATCCACCACCAGCACTCCACCACCGAGCAGACGGACACGCGTCTCAACTGAATCAAAGGAAGGGCCAATAACAACGGTCAAACGAAAGCGTCTTGATGGTTCAGATGATGAGAACGTTCCTAAGAAGCGTGCTGCAGTGAAGAAAAAAGTCACGGTATCGGAGACCCCGGTCAGGAAAACCCGAAGGGTGGTCACCCAATCAGACAACGCAGAAGACGAATCACCAAGCGAAGGTTGAACCCTCTTCTAATCCGCAAGCATCAACAAGGAACTGTTCTAAGCCTTCCATGTGTTCGCTATCAAGGCGATTGAAGACTTCTCCGAAATACCGATTCAAACGTTCATATTCTAAATCGGAGCGGGTCATTGACCATTCGATCACCGCTTGGCGTTGACCTGCATCTTGTTCGAACAGGTTGAGCCGTTCGAGCAATGCTGTTTGGGCAGCCTTCACGTCTGCTATAGGCGTGTCTTTACGAGCGGCGAACACACCGAAGACCATTGGTTTGGAGGTGCGTTCAAGCCATGCAGTTCCCAAATCCAATTGCACGGAGTTAGGCCGAAGTTTTGCGCCTTCGAGCGCTCGGTCTCCAATCAGCAGCGCACCGTCACATGAATCGAGCATGGTGTCCAAGTCAGGACCCATGAGAATTGTTTCAGGGTTCAATCCATCTTGCTTCAGGATGTACATCAAAAGGGCAACAGATGTCTGGGAGTCGGTCGGTAAGGCAAGGGTCTTCATGTCCTTGATTGGCATGTCCCCGAAAACCAGAACGCTTCCCACCTCGCCTTTGCTACAAATCCCAATTTCGGGGACGAGAACCAATTCATCAGAGTTCCGAGCGTAGTCCGCGGCAGGAATTGGAGCAAGGACGCAATCGCGTCGCAGCAGGTGGCCAGTAAGCCACGATGGTGGTGCTGGTAAAACACTCCACTGAGGGTCGAGACCATGGAACAGAGGGTCGCAGTTGAGGAACGCGACCCGTCCAATAATTTTCTTCCACTGTTGCTGTTCGCCGTTCATGAAACCACCTTAATCTTGCACAACATTTAGTCTGAGTCGGCGTTTTGGCACCGGCGCAACATAGAGTTCAAACCGCTCATAAGTTGTGTTTCGTTGAACAGGTACACATCCAGCATCCTTGATCAGGCGCGCAAGTTGGAAACGGTCATGGTCGAGAGGCGTGGTTGAGCCAGCGAGGTGCATGATGGATTCTTTCTGCACGGTCCCGTCGATGTCATCGGCACCAAATTGCAATGCCAATTCTGCAAGTTCATCGCCGATGTTCATCCGGTATGCCTTGAGGTGAGGAATCGAGTCTAGCATCAAGCGAGAAACAGCAATGGTTCTGAGGATTTCGCTGCCTGTCGCCAATTGTGCTTCAGGAAGGCGGCTGTGGTCAGGCAAGTATGGGTAGGGCACAAAGCATTGGAATCCATGGGTTTCATCGGCAAGTTCTCTGAGCGAGATCATGTGGCACAGGCGCTGTTCAAGCGTCTCAATCGTGCCGAACAACATGGTGCAGTTGGTGGAAAGACCAACGTGGTGGGCAGCCCGGTGGATGTCGAGGTACTCTTGGGAACTCTCTTTTCCATTGCAGATGATAGCGCGCACATCATCATCGAGGATTTCCGCCCCGCCACCTGGTAGTGACCCCAATCCGGCATCCTTCAATTTCGTAAGGGTCTCGGTGTAGCTGAGGTTTGAAAGTTGAGAGAGGTGTTTTATCTCGACAGCTGTGAGTGCTTTGATCGTGATGTGAGGGAATTTAGCCCGAGTTGCCCGGAACAGCGCCTCGTAGTGTTCAACGCCCCAATCAGGATGAAGACCACCTACGGAATGAACTTCATCAACATAGTCAGAGTACTGTTCCAGATCATCAAGGTAAGCATCGATGTCGAGAGCATAAGCGTCCTTCGATTTCTTGCTCCGACGAAAAGCACAGAACTTACAGGCAAGGACGCAGACATTGGTCTGGTTGACGTGAACGTTGCTGTTGAAGAATGCTTTATCATCAAACCTAGCGGTTCGAACGACGTGTGCTAACCGTCCAACCTCATTCAAGTTGGGGTGTGTGTACAGGATCATGCCATCTTCTAATGAGAATCTTTCACCGAGGCGAAGTTTGGCCACGAGAGGGCTGAGGGCAGGACTCCAGCCATCCATTCCATCGAGCAGAACCGCGGCCCGTTGCTGCCAATCTTCATTTGACCCAGCATTGACTCTTGACGAAGTCCACACTGACATGGTCTCTGCTACCGGGTTTTCTTCTTGAAGATGTGGTTGGCCCCGTGAGGCTAAAGCATCATCCACCAGGGGTGAAAAACTTAGAATTCACAATAAACTTCCTGAACTCATCAATGACGAACACAGAGGCAGAAACTGCAAATATAATCACCCAATCTGTCGAACTTAGCACCGTAGTGGACATGAGTTCTCCGATGTAGAGGGAAGTGAAGGGGACCTGATGTTCGGCGAGTTGAACAAAGAAGATCAACAAGCCAAGTGAGAACAAGAAGGCATAATTGATCCATTGATTGGAAAAGATACCGAGTTTAAACGCACTTTCCCGGTTGCTTCGGCAATTCATGACGTTGAACAACTGATAGACAATGAACACTGAGAAGGTCATCGTTTGAGCATGTTCGAAAAGATCAGTGCTGTACTTCTCTGATGCTTCGACCGCAGCGAGTTGCTCTGCGTTCGCAGAATCGGCTCCAGAACCGATGCCAAGGTTACACATGGCAACGTCAAAGGGTGCTTCATCTTCTGTTTGGAGCGGGTGTAATTCACAGGTTCCAACGCCGCCGCCTGCTAGGAAGAACACAATCAAGGTCCCAGTCACCATAACTGCACCGAGGTAAAAGATGAGCGTGATGTCCCTAAAGTTCGGCATGCCTTCGTCGACAGGGCGCGGTGGTTGATTCATGACCTCACCGTGGTTCTTCTCAACACCAAGGGCGACTGCGGGTGGACCGTCCATGAGAATGTTGATCACTAAAATTTGGGTTGCAGTGAGAGGAAGATTCCAACCAAACAAGAACGTTGAAATGAGGATTAAAGCAACAGCAGCAACGTTGGTCGATACTTGGTAGCGAACAAAGTTCCGTATGTTTTGATAAATTTTCCTTCCTTCTTCAACAGCGTGGACAATGTTTGCGAAATTATCATCCTGAAGCACCATGTCTGCCGCATCTTTGGCGACGTCAGTTCCAGAAATCCCCATTGCGATACCAATGTTGGCTCTCGAAAGGGCTGGTGCATCGTTCACGCCATCACCAGTCATGGCGACAATCTCGCCTTGGCTTTGGAGGGATGAAACAATCCGCATTTTTTGTTCAGGGGTGACTCGAGAGAAGATGGAGGCTTTTGCTGATGCTTCGTTAAGGGCTTCATCATCAAATTGAGACAGCGCATGACCGTGGACAGGAGGGATTCCACCTTCGGTAATGTTGAGTTCCCTTCCGATTGCCTCAGCCGTGTATTGTTGATCACCTGTGATCATTTTGACTCGAATGCCTGCACGTTGACATTTTTCAATAGCTTCTTTCACTTCAGCACGCGGTGGGTCCATGATGCCAACCAGACCAAGGAAAATGAAACTGGACTCAACTTTTTTGATGTCGTCCATGTCTTCATCATCGTCAAGACGACGAGCACAAAGGGCAATGACTCGCATGGCGCGGCTTGCCATTTCTTTATTTGCAATTGAGGCGAGATCGAAATCCTTTTGTTCGATTGGAACAACTTCTCCATCCTCTATTTTCCATTCGACGAGCGGCACATATCCTCCAGCCCCTCCTTTCGAGAACACCCAGCGCTCACCTTCGTAATCATGGATGACAGACATTCTTTTGCGGGTGGCATCAAAAAAGAACTCGTGAATGCGTGAGTGGCGATGAGCGAACTTACGCACATCACCGTTTATTTTCCAACCAAGGACTGCACAGGCAGAATCGGTTGGATTGCCCAAGGCTTGCCATTGACCGTCAACCTTTGAGATTTGAGAATTATGGCAAAGGCTCAAACAAGCGGCAGACAAGCGGAAAGCCAAGTCACTTTGCAATCCCGACAACTCGGCTTCAGTGACCACTTCGGCGTTGTAGGAGAGGTCACCTTTGGGTTTGAATCCTTCACCAGAGATGGTAAATGTGCCTTCTGTGGTCGTAAGTTGCCGTGCAGTCATCTGATTTTTTGTCAAGGTGCCCGTTTTATCTGAGCATATGACGGTGGTTGAACCGAGTGTTTCAACGGCTTTCATGCGACGAATAATCGCCTTATGCTTGGCCATGTTCCGCATACCAAGGGCCAATGTGATGACGAGAATAATGGGGAGACCTTCGGGTACAATCGCGACGAAGATGGCGATTGCGACAATGAATTGCTCGATAGCTACTTCTTTCAGATTTGCAGTTTCATCGCCATAGGCGATAATCATCTTGATTGCAACCATCAAAACTGCGACCACAAGGGCCACCATACCGAGGAACTTACCCAGTGATTCAAGTTTATGCTCGAGTGGAGTTTTTGGTGATTCTGAACCAACAATATCGCTGGCGATGCGCCCAAGTTGAGTTTCCATGCCAATGTTGACCACAACACCAACTGAACGACCAGTCGCCACTGTGGTGCCCATGTAGGCCATGTTGTTTCGATCAGCGAGCAACGATTCGGATGGTAAAGCACCAACGGTTTTTTTGATGCTGTTTGATTCACCTGTGAGCGACGATTCATCGACCCTGCATTGATAAGATTCGACAATCCGAACGTCTGCAGGTACATTGAGACCTTCTTCAAGGCGGACAACATCGCCCGGAACGAGCATTGGTGTCGGGACTTCATGATCCACGCCATCACGAACAACGATGCATGTTGATACAGCCATTTGTTTGAGGGCGTCCATGGCCTGTTCAGCCTGCCCTTCTTGCCAGTAACCAAAAACGGCATTTGCTGTGAGCACTGAGAAGATGAAAATTGCATCGCCAGGATGATCGGGGTCAATCGAAAGCGCGACCAACGCCGCACCGATCAATAGGTAATTTAGAGGATCGTGGTATTGAGACAGGAAACGGAGCCACGCGGGTGTCTTTTTGGGTTCTTGGAGTTTGTTTTCTCCATAGCGTTCTCGTCGTGCGAGCACTTCGTTTGCTGTGAGTCCTTCAGGTTGGGTCTCCAGCGTCGCGAAAGTATCTTCTGGGCTAATATCGTGCCAATGTTGTTGAGTCATCTTCGTCACCCAAAGGGAGTCACCCTTCATGCTTCGGTTTCATGGATGACTTATGATAATAATGGAGGATTTCCCGTTCTGAGCGCTGCGATGTGTTGAACAACTTGTTCGAAGTGGAACAACGGATGAGCGCTGTCCATGACCCGTACATCCCGGCAACGGAATCCCCTCCTGAGTTGACATTGCGGGTTATTGTTGTCGGTATTCTTCTGGGCATCTTAATGACGGCTGCAAATGCCTACCTCGGATTGTATGCTGGGATGACCGTTTCCGCAAGCATTCCTGCGGCAGTGATGTCGATGATCATTCTGCGCTCGTTGTTTAACGATGTCAGCATCCTCGAGAACAACTCTGTTCAAACAATGGCCAGTGCGGGTGAATCCCTCGCTGCTGGCATCATTTTCACGGTTCCAGCAATGCTTGTCATCGGACTGTGGGACGATATCCAATGGGTTGACACCCTCATCATCGCAACCCTTGGTGGCCTATTGGGCACCATGTTTACCATTGCACTGCGCCGACTTTTTATCGTCGAAGAAGCACTGCCCTATCCAGAAGGCGTCGCATGCAGAGAAGTGCTCGTGGCTGGAGAAGAAGGTGGCGAAGGTGCCTTAGCGATTCTCTATGCCCTCGGTATAGGAGCCATTTATGGCCTCATGGTCAAGGGTTTTGCAGTCACGCAGAACACCGTTGAGTCCGCAGTTGGTTTCCTTGGAACGCGGCTTTATGCAGGTATGGATTTGTCCATTGCACTGCTCTCTGTCGGTTACATTGTCGGCGTGCGAATTGCTTCGTTTATTTTCCTTGGCGGTGTGATCGGGTTTGGATTGCTCGTCCCTATGTACGGCCTCATTCACGGATGGCCAACATCAGATTCCTTGGTTGAGGGTTTCTATGGCATATGGGCAGAACAAATCCGCTACGTCGGCGTCGGTGCGATGGTTGTCGGTGGAGTTTACACCCTGTGGTCGATGCGAAAAACAATCATTACTGGTCTCTCAAAAGCACTTGTCAAGACGGATGAAGACGAAACTGAGCCTCTGCGAACTGAAATTGATCTGCCCCTCGATAAGGTCATCATGTTTTGTGGGGTGCTGGTCGTCTTGACCTTCTTGTTCTACTGGAAATCAACGGGTTCCTTTGGCCTTGCATTGGCAGGAGCACTCTTCCTCGCCGTTGTTGCCTTTTTCTTTGCAGCCGTTGCTGGCTACATTGCTGGTGTTGTCGGATCTTCCAACTCACCAGTTTCGGGCATGACCATTGCTACACTGTTGTTCACCGTTGCCCTCGTTTGGGTGGTGGGTGACCTCCTCCTAGGCCTCGGCCGAGAAGAATTGATGCTTGCAACCCTCTTGATCGCCGCAGTTGTGGCTTCATCTGCTGCGATTGCAGGTGACGTCATGCAGGATCTCAAAACCGGCCACATGGTTGGTGCAACACCTTGGCGACAGCAAGTGGCGGAGATCATTGGTGTCATCACCGGTGCCATTGTCATTGGCCCAACATTGGCCCTCCTCCATGATGCGTTTCAAATTTCAAAGACCGCTTGCGCCAACACCAATCTGAATTTAGCAGTCGCAGACCAATATGATTGCAGCAACGCACTCTTTGCTCCGCAAGCTGAACTTATTGGTGCCATTATCCAAGGTGCATTTGGTGGCGATCTCAACCTACAAATGGTCACCCTCGGCGCACTCATCGCTGTGGTCCTCATCTACCTTCGAATGCCGGTGATGTCCGTTGCCATTGGTATTTACCTTCCACTTGGGCTATCGGTTCCGATCATGCTTGGTGGAATCATCTCATACTTTGCCTTGCGAACCGCTCACTACCGGGTGGATGGAAGGCTTGAGGGCACACCATCCAAGGAAGCCGAATCGGCTGCCAAGGAAGTGGAAAACCGTGGTGTTTTAATCGGTGCAGGATTCATTGCTGGCGAATCAATTCTTGGTGTCCTTATTGCCGTCTTGATCGTGCTCGACATCAACCTGCCAGAATTATTCGGTATCGTGACCCTCAACGGTCTCCTGTCCTTGGCTTTCTTTGGTTGGTTCGTAGCCGTGTTCATTTGGCTCGCCACACGAGCACTTCCGAAGGGTGGAAATTTGTTCACGGATGCAATCGCAGTGGCCGGTGATGTGTTGGTCAAATTCCGAGATGCATTGCTTCCACCCACCAAGGATTGAGAACGTTCATCCACCCGTTGCATGCACAAGCATCAAAGGTCGCCCGTGAAGGCCGTAGTCTGTAGGGGAACTTATGTCCACAAGCATCGAAGAAATTGAAGAAATGGCACGAAAGTGCAGGGTCGAGATTGTGAAGATGGTGTACCGTGCTCAAGCAGGTCACCCAGGTGGTTCACTTTCTGAAATCGATTTGATTTCAGCACTCTATGCTACCCGAATGCGCATCCGGCCAGACGAGCCAAAATGGGCTGACCGTGACCGATTCATTCTTTCCAAAGGCCACGCCTCTCCTGGAATGTACGCAGTCCTTGCCGAAATGGGTTTTATCTCCCATGAAGATCTCAAGTCCTACCGTGTTCTTGGTGGTGTCTGTCAAGGTCACGTCGATAGCAAGTGGTGCCCAGGAGTGGATTTCTCTGCTGGATCACTTGGTATGGGCCTCTCCTTTGGTATGGGTTGCGCTATCGCAGCGCGCCTCGACAACAGTGAACGTCGAGCCTTTGTGATGATCGGAGATGGTGAGATGCAAGAAGGAAGTGTTTGGGAAGCTGCCATGGCAGCAGCCCACCACGAACTAGGCAATTTGAAAGTTATATTAGATCGAAACCGTATCCAGAACGACGATTTCTGTGAAGAGCAAATGCGAATGTTCGATGTCCCTGCAAAGTGGCGTTCGTTTGGTTGGAACGTCAAAGAGATCGATGGCCACAACATGACCGAAGTCATGGAAGGTCTGGATTTCCTCGAAGCGGAAGAAAATTCCAATGGCCCTTCAATTCTCATCGCACACACCATCAAAGGCGGTGGAATTTCATACATGGAAAACAACCCGTCTTTCCATGGTGCAGCACCAAACGATGAGCAATACAAACAAGCCATGATTGAACTCGGCGAGGTGGAAGCATGACACGAATGGCAGCAACCCGTGACGGCTACGGCCAAGCATTGCTCGATTTGGCAAGCAACCCCAAAGTCGTCGTCCTCGAAGCAGATCTTGGTAAATCAACCAAATCACTGCATTTCAGAAAGGCCTACCCAGCACGAACGGTCTCCTGTGGTATTGGTGAACAGAACATGTTGCTCGTCGGAGCAGGACTTGCGTCGGCAGGTTACATTCCCTTCGCCAGTACATTTGCAATCTTCACCGAACGTGCGTTTGAACAAATGCGCAACGGTGTAGCTCGCCCGAACCTTCCCGTACATTTGTGCGGAAGCCACGGTGGTACACACACTGGGACCGATGGTTCCTCGGCTCAATCAATCGAAGATCTGGCCATCTTCCGAACCCTACCAAACGTGGTAGTGATGCATCCATGCGATGATGTGAGCACCCGTGTGCTCACCATGCAACTGCCAGCATTAGGGAAACCATCGTACATGCGAACAGCCCGAAATAAGACCCCAGTGCTTTATGACGGTCGAGAAGATGAAATTCAAATCGGAAAAGGCATCGTCCTTCAAGAAGGATCAGACGTCGCCATCATCGCATGCGGTGTCTTGGTCTCAGAAGCCCTGAAAGCAGCAGAAACCCTCGCAGCAAAGGGCGTGAAGGCTTGTGTCGTCGACATGCACACACTCAAGCCACTTGATGGAGACCTCATCGATCGACTGGTTGCTCAATGTGGCGCTGTTGTGACGGCTGAAGACCACAACATCATCGGTGGCCTCGGCGGCGCAGTCGCGGAACACCTTGTCTCCAACCAACCGGCACCACTCGAACGAGTTGGCGTCCCTGATCGCTTTGGTGAATCAGGACAGGCGGATGAGATGCTCGAAGTGATGAAACTGTCTGCACCTCACATTGCTGCGGCTGCACAGAAAGCAATTCAGAGAAAGTGAACAGGCCAACAACCATTAGTGTCACGGACAAACCGTAGTCATGGAGACAACGGACCCCCTGAAGGTGCTGAACAATCGCTTGGATGCCTTCGTAAAACAAAGGGATTGGAATCAATTTCACAGCGTCAAAAACCTCGTCGCGTCGATCAGCATTGAGTCAGCAGAACTCTCTGAGACAGTTCAATGGTCCAATCCGAGTGTTGAAGAAGTTCAGAAGGACAGGGAATTGACTCAAAAAATCGCTCATGAAACGGCTGATGTCATGATGTATTGCCTCCGCTTATGCAGTGTATTGGGACTTGATCCGATCGCCATAATGAATGAAAAATTCGAATTGAATGAACAAAAATACCCGGCAGATTTGGTTCGCGGTTCTTCAGCAAAATACACGACTTATCAATGAAACCACCTCAGGCCCTGAGCGGATACTTGAAGGAGTGCGTGGCACAACCAATCAACATGGAGTTCTTCCTAGACACCGCTGACGTAGATGAAATACGAGAAATTGCCTCATGGGGCATCCTAGATGGTGTGACCACCAATCCCTCACTGATCAAAAAGAGTGGACGGGATTTCAAGGAAGTTGTTGCAGAAATAGCATCCATTTGTGATGGCCCAATCTCCGCAGAAGTCACCGCAATGGATACAGCTGGTATGGTGGAACAAGGTCTGGAATTGAAAGAAAGCCTTCCAGAAAACGTCATCATCAAGATCCCGTGCACGCCAGAAGGTTTGGCTGCAACTAAAATCCTGACAAGTGAAGGCATCATGACCAACGTCACGCTGGTCTTTTCCGCATCTCAAGCGCTCATGGCGGCGAAGGCGGGGGCAACCTATGTGTCGCCCTTCATTGGACGAATCGATGACACAGGCCACGATGGAATGAACCTCATCGCAGAAATCATGGACACATGGAACAATTACCCTTGGATCGAAACGAAGGTTCTCGCAGCCTCCATTCGCCACCCAACCCACGTCCTCCAATGCATCCAACTTGGTGCCCATACAGCGACCATGCCTGCTAAAATCTTCAGGCAACTGATGACCCACCCACTCACCGACAAAGGTCTGGAAGGGTTCATGCGAGACTGGGCCGAAGTTGAGAAGGCAGGAAACGCTTGAAGCACTTCTCTGACCTCCCATTGACAGAAGGAGGCTTCTTCAATGAAGTCCTCCCCGCTTGAACTACAGAGGCCATTCCATGAAATCATCACGCGACCGATTACAACAATTATTGGATGGAGACTTGTCTCCTGAAGACATTGCTGATGATCCCGCTTTGGTGAGTTTGGCAGACCGTCTTTACGGTATCAAAATCACACCAGCGCGGCCTGTAAAAGCCCGTGACATGACGGATGCACCAGTTGGTGTCATCACTGAAGTTGCCCCTCCGACGGACATGCTGATCGAAGTCATCGGTGACCTCGCACCTGCAGCACCCCTGATTGATCCGTTAGCGCTTCCACCCCTGCTATCCGCTCCTCCATCAAAGCGACACCCTGGCGTTTATGTGGCCGGTCTAGGACTCCTGGTGGTCATTTCCAACCTCTTTGGATTGCTCTCTGGTCTGCTCGGTGGAAACTGCCTCGAAGGGGATTTGTGCCCAACAACTGGATCAACACGAATCAATTGGATGGACGTTCAGAACCTCGACACCGGTTATGGATGGTCCCTTCCATTGCAAGATGGCGGCTATGGTCTTCCGGACATTGTGGCTGTCGTCGTTCTGACGCTTGCCCTCATCATGCTCCTTCGCCGTAAGTGATCCACATGACGGTCGAGGCGTGGACTGAAGTTCTCTCCTATATCGGGATGGTTTCAATCCTTCTTGCTTTCGTGTTAGAGACTCGAAACATCCTTCATAGCAAACAAACCGTTTACCTCGCGCTCATGGCTGTTGGGTCCGCCCTGCTTGGACTGCGTGCTTACTTAATCGAAGAATGGGCTTTCTTGATTCTTGAAGCAGTGTGGTGCTTGGCAGCTGTCGTGGCCTTCATGCACACACGACAAGTCCGCCAGAGCACCAATGATGAAGCGTCATCTTGATGAGCAGGGGATGACCGAGTCTAACCATGAGCCAAGGTCCAGGCAAGGCAAAGCGAGGCATCCCTTCGAAAGAAGAGAACTTCAATGAATGGTACCCCTTCATCATCGAAGCGGCTGAACTGGTCGACAAACGTTACCCGATCAAGGGCATGGATGTGTGGCGACCCTACGGCTGGAAAACAATGAAACTCATCGACGCCCTCACACACCACGAAATGGAACGCACAGATCACGAAGAAGTCAATTTCCCTCTTTTAATTCCAGAACATTTACTCGACCGCGAAAATGCATTGGTTGCGCGACTAAAGCGAGCACGTGAAGAAGGCGTGAACCCTGATGATCTACGGGATGAAGACGAGGAAGCTGGCTTCAAGAAAGAAGTCTATTGGGTCAAGCATGCAGGCGAAAATGAACTTGATGTCCCAATGTTCCTTCGACCGACATCTGAAACTGCGATGTACACAATGTTTCCACTCTGGGTTCGTTCTCACAAAGACCTTCCATTGAAGGTGTACCAAATGGTCAACACCTTCCGGTATGAGACAAAGCAAACGAGATCGTTCATCCGAGTTCGTGAAATCCATTTCTTTGAAGCCCACACTGCTCACGCTGATGAAGCAGGAGCAACACGCCAAATTGAACAGGATTTGGAAATGGTTGACAACATCATGCATGATTTGTGCCTTCCAGTCATCAAAGCGAAGCGACCACTCTGGGATACATTCCCGGGCGCTTGGTACACCATTGGAATCGATGCTGTTATGCCAAACGGACGAACATTGCAAGTTGCATCATGCCATCATTACCAAGACCAGTGGGCCAAAGCGTTCGATATCACCTATGAGAACCTCGACGCAGAACAACAACACTGCCACCAAACCACCTACGGAATGTCTGAACGTTTGCTTGGCGCTGTGGTTGGTATGCATGGCGATGAAAATGGACTCATCCTACCACCGGCAGTTGCCCCATTCCAAGTGGTCGTCTGCCCTATGATCAAGAAAAACTCGGACGTCGACACGGTCGCCGCAGCCGAGGAGATTGCAACTCAACTGCGCCGACACGGATTGCGCGTCAAGGTTGATGCACGGGACATTCGAGCAGGTCAGAAGTATTACGATTGGGAAATTAAAGGTGTCCCACTCCGCCTCGACATAGGTCCACGAGATATTGCCCAAGGCACTGCCTTCGCAGCTCGACGCACCGGTGGCAAGGAGCCAATCCCACTCGAAGGCATCGCAGAAGCATGCCTGACTGTGCTCGACGAGATCGCTACGGAATTGAGAAACAGATCTCAAGCACACATGGCCGATGTGATTCAACCGCTCCCTCCATTCATCGAAGTTGATGGTGAATTCAAAATGCAAGGCGAAGTCGAAGATGGACGGATTTATGAAATCGCATTCGATGGAACAGATGCTCATGCCGAAGCCATTGAGAGAGCAACAGGATTCACATTCTTAGGTGATGCAACCGACGAATACTCAGAAGCAAGAGCGTGCCACATGAGTGGAAAACCAACAACCCGTAGGGTTTTGTTAGCAAAGACCTACTGAAATTAATCTGTTAAAATCAGGAATCAATCCCTGATTTCTGCGTTTATTCAGTCCAGGTACCGTGGAAATCCTCTGCGTTGTCAACCCGTACGAAGAGGTCAAGTGAACTCCACACTAAACTGTTGAACCCACTTTCCATTCCTTCTTGTCCACCTGCTTTAGCGGTCATGAACTCCAACGTGTCCGAAGGTGAATGCCATTCTTGCCAGAAGGAGATGTCACCACCGGGGCTGAAGAAGTTGAAGGTTGGATATCCTTCGGAGAAAAAAGCACAGTGATCCGAAGCACAGGATTCTTCAATCTGCCAAGAGATTGGGTTCGCATCTGTTGGTTGGTAAGCCAAATCATCGTCGATGATGGTCCCAACCCAATCGTGCATGCGTTCCATGTTGCTTTGGTTCGCTCCTGCAATGCTGATGGTCCAATCGTACTTGGAGGCGGAGAACAGTTCTCCACCAGGGCCAATCAGAGGTTCGGACAAGGGGACAATAGGGTAGTTCAAAGAAACCATGTCAAAATTCAGATAGGCTCGAACTGAAACATTGTCAGGAAGGTGATTGACGTAGGCTCTCGAGCCGAGCAGACCTTCCTCTTCGCACGCCCAAAGACCTGCAACGACGGTGTGATCAAATTCCATTTGAGCCAATGCTTGGGCCATTTCGAGGGAAACGGTGGAACCTGACGTGTCATCATTTGCGCCTTCATTGGTGCCGCCACCCGGTGGCGTGAACAGGTAAGCGATGTCGAAGTGACCTCCAACAACAATGTACTCATCCGGTGTGACTCGACCCCAATTGTAGCCCACAACATTCAGTTGATCTGGATCATCATCGTACCGAGTCACTTCAACGAAGTCAAAGCCCATCGATCTCATGTTTTCAGCCATTGCTTCAGCGGCTGCTTCGTAGGCCGAACCACCTTCGTGAACAGAAGCTGATCCACACCAACGGTCATTGTAGGAACTGGTCAGCATATCGATGGTTTGGTAGGCTCTTCGGCCATCGACCAACATCAACTCCTCACTGTCTTCGAGTTGAACCGTAAGGTTACGAACAATGTCACCCGCTGTGATGTTGAAGGAAATGGAAGCCAATTCAGAGTCGAGCACCAAGACTTCAACAGCCTTGACACTGGCGTCGTACTCCATGGTCATTGCATCTCGAAACACACCGAACTCATCGATGAAAAAGGCGCCGGGAGTCCTCTCAATGGTGTATGGAACGTTCGAGTCAACAGAAATGGTGTAGACTTGACCACGGGGCGCGGTCATGGGATTAAGCGATTCATCAACGACGAGGTCCGGGGTTACGGAGACCTCTTCTTCCCCATAGCAACCAGACAGGACTGTTGTGACCAGGAGGAGGCTCAGGAGGACAGAGCGCATTCGGTGCATGATGTTGCCTTCCGCCACTCCCTTATCGAGGTGACGCCCAAGAAACGGAGGAATTTATGCTGAAATACCTTCGATGGCCGGTCTGATTGGATGAATGGAGTGAGATTACATTCCAAACGATGACGGGTCCATGTCCATTTCCCCATCCTTCATCATCTTCTTCATTTGTTTGTTGAGTTTACGGTTTCCGCCCATGCCCTTCATCATTTTACGCGAACGGTTCCACTGCGCAATCAATTCTCGAACATCTTTCTCTCGAACACCTGAACCACGAGCGACCCTGCGAATACGATCGGCCTTGATTTTGGCTGGTTCGTTCTTTTCCCATGCCGTCATGCTGTCCATGATGGTCCGGTACCGGTCAAGATTCCCTTGCATGGCTTCTTTTTGGCCTTTGGACATAGCGCCCATGCCACCAAGCATGCTGCCTGGAAGGAAGGACATCAGTTTGTCAATGGTTCCAACCTTGGCCATCATTTCCATTTGTTTGTACATGTCGTTGAGGGTGAACCGCCCGCTCATCAGGCGCTGAGTAAGGCGCATGGCTTCTTCTTCATCCATGTCTTCTGGAGCTAAATCAATGAGACCCTGAATGTCACCCATTCCGAGCAAGCGGGAAATGAAACGATCGGATTCAAACTTCTCAAGGTCCCCGATGTTTTCACCCACACCAATGTGGACGATTGGTGCACCAGTTGCAGCAACCGCTGAAAGTGCTCCACCACCACGTGCAGTACCGTCAAGTTTGGTGATGACAATGCCTGTTACGCCAGCAAGCGTGTGGAATGAAGCGGCGACTGGGCCGGCGGCTTGTCCGACCTGTGCATCAATAACGAGCCATCGTTCGTTCGCTCTTGTCAATCCAGAAATCTGTTCAAGTTCATCGACCAGTTCCTGATCGAGTTGGTGACGCCCTGCGGTGTCGACGATGACGAGATCTGCTGCTGCACATGCCTTCAGACCGTTCCTGACAATGGTTGGTGCATCCTTAGTTTCCGGTTCCCCATAGACTTGAACATTGGTGTCTTCCAACAATTGAGTAAGCTGAGCATACGCACCAGGTCGGTGAACGTCTGCCTCGATGACTGCAACACGCAAACCGTGCTTTTTCCGGTACCATTCTGCAAGTTTAGCAGTGGTCGTGGTCTTTCCTTGACCGTAGAGGCCAACGAGGAGAAGGGTTGCCCCATGGGGTTGAAATTCGTGGCCTGGACCAAGAAGCCTCACAAGTTCAGTGTACAAGATGTTCATTGCATGAGTTTGGAGTGTAATGCCACGCCTTGGCTCTTCTTCACGGAGACGTGATTCCATCCGTTCAACGATTTCTTTTGTTTGGCGGACGTTGAAATCTGCCTCTTGAAGCGCCCGTCGGAGGCTGCGGCTCATCTCCCGCAGTTCTTCATCGTCCAACTTGCGCTTATTCTTGAGCAACCCGATAGAGCGGAAAATGCCCCTAGAAAGGCCTTCGAGTGCCATGGCTCATCGTACCGGCCACCCCATTTCAATGCACCCATGGCGCAAGGTGGGTTATTCTTGATCCAGTGGCACATCAAGGTGAAGAACATCGCCATCCAGTTTGGCCTTGACTCGACTGGCTTTTGTTGGCACACTGGTGATGACTTCGCGTTCTCGACCGTTCAATCCAACGAACAAGACACCGTCTTCACTTCGCAACGAAAGATCGTCTCGATCAATGCCGGGATAATGAAGGGAAATACGTTCATACTCTTCATCAATCACCTTCGTCATACCCCGATGTATAGAATGTTTTAGGGCCTTGCCGATGGTATGAGGTCCAAGGTCAGATGGGTGAGGTTGAACCTCGCCATAGAGGCGGATGCCGACCGCACGAAGCGATTCGAGACCCACCACTTCATCATCGAGCAGTTCCATTGTAGCGATGTTCACATCAGGCATGCTTGACTTCAATTCTTCAACCCGACCAAGTTCAGCAGTGCGGCGATGAGCCAGGAACGGGTGGTCGAATTCTGGCGTCAAACGATTGACTAAACAATTGGGCACGGGAAGTTGATATTCACGCAACGATGTATGGGCACGCAGGGTTTCGTTGATCCCCATTCGTTCTGGAATTGTCACAAGGGTAAACGAGGTGATGTCTTCGTTTGAAAGAACACGGCGAACATGAAGCACTCGACGACGGAACCGTTCAAGTTCATCTTTCATTGCATCGCTTTCCTTACGGCCAAACAACATCGAGCGCAAGCCTCCTGAAACCCTCATCATACGAATAAGACGTTCAGACCAAGATTCAATGAGTTCAGGTAAAGACAAAAATCGAAGCGTGTGCCCTGTTGGAGCGGTGTCAAAGACAATCACATCCCAAGACGGGTCTTCGACATGCCGCAAGAGTTCATCAAAGGCCAAAGCTTCGTCGAGGCCAGGAATCACCATGTCAGAGGTTTTCACCTCATCTCGAACAGATTCCATTTCCTCTTTGGCGTTAGGATCCAGCATCATGCTCAATCCGCCAAGTCCACCGAGGCCACCTTTGCCATTCATCCCGTTCATCATTTCACCCATCTTGGGGAGAATTGAAGAAATTTTTGATTCTGGGTCCATTTCCAATCCAAAGAGGCCCTTCACTCCTTCGACTTCGCTGGGCTCGGAACCCAACTCCACACCTAAGGAGTCCGAGGTGGAATGAGCCGGGTCACTGGAAACAAGAAGCACCCGAAGACCTGAATCTGCCAGCCAAACGGCGGTAGCAGCCGAGGTGGTCGTCTTGCCAACACCACCTTTTCCACCGAACAACAACAGTCGTGCCATGCTCCATCGAAGGCATCGGGGTCTTTGAATCCAACGATGGGGCAAAGACGAGGCAACGCTTTGATGAAGGGCGACGCGCTCCACTGGACATGGCCACGAACTTCCTTCTGTTTCAGGCGGCAGCGGTCACCTCACTGATTGGGATGACGCTTGGCTGGCGCGGCGTAATGACCAAGTATTCTGGTTTCTACGATTTGCCAACGGCATGGAGCAATGTATTTTGGGGAATCTTGGTTGGGGGCGTCTATGCTTCAGTATCTCATAATTTTATTCTCGTACCCTACCTTGCCATGCTTCAGAATCAAGATGCTGCGGTCGTCAATCCAATCAATTTACTCTTTGTTTGCCTCGTGGCATCGATTGCCGCACATTTCCTCTTGCGAAGGGAACGTGTTCGTTCCGGATCATCTCAGCCAACCAGTGGCTGGGCCCTTGGTTTAGCCATTGGAGCGATGGTTGGCATGCTGCACTTGTACCGAGTTTACGAAATCACAGAGACCATTTTTAGTTTCAGACTCTTGGTTACAGTGCTCGGGTTTGCGATATTCGCACCGAGAACTGAAGCACTGATTTGTTGTTTCCACGGCCATTTAATGCTCCAAGGGAAGCGCTGGGGGGCGGTCTTACGAACCACATTTTGGCGCTGCTCTTACCTGGTTATGTTTGCTTTCGCTGTTGTCGACCCGCTTGCTTGGGTGTTCATCGTACCGTTTTCCCTTTTGATCAACCGACGGGCCAACGAATGGATCTGGGATTCAATCCCCAGTGAAGGCAAAAAACGTCTGCGGAAAATGTGGGCACGGGAAGTCAGAGAAAGCCGGCTAGTGCCTGACCCAGCACAACAAACCAATTAAAATTGGTAAGTTCCTCCCTACTTAGCCGACTCACAGCATTTAGATACACAATACCACCTTCATCCGAAATAAGCATTTATCGGGTGTTCCGCACACAACGGTTATACAACGCCCGCCCAGCCAAAGAAGCATGGGTTCCTGCCCTTATTGCCAGAGTATCACTCAAACGGGTGACACCATTTGCTATTCATGCGGGCGCGTCCTAGCGAATCTTCGTTCGAAAACCTTCGCAATGGAACAGCAATTCAATCAGGGTACAGCGGACACCGCTTACAAAATGACCAAGAAACCATCCGCTCGTGGTGTGATTCAAACACACACTGGACGAGCAAAGAACATCATGAAACGAACACGAAACCGCTCCAGGATGTTGGTTATGGTGGTTTTTATCGCCTTCGTCTTCACTTCCCCTACGGTCCAAGAAGCCTCAATTGCAAAGTTTGCGTCAATTAAGGAAAACATACTGCTTCAAGCATCGCCCTTCCACGTTTACCCGTTCGAAACGACGTACACGATTACGAAGAGCATCGAGGTCAGTGGAAGCGAAGGATATCTGATTGAAAACTTAGTGATCCCCTCCGATGTTCAATCCTTCAATGGCTCGGGAACGCAATTCACCTACACAGACGGCACACCTGCCCTTTCCACTGTGAATATTCAAAAAATTAATCAAATAACGATAACAGTGGATGGTCAACAACCAATTGTTGTCCCTCGCCAAGGAGTACCCGAACGTTCATTTGAAGAAAGAATAACAACCGCAAATGGCCATGAAATCTGGTGGCCAGGATACGGCAGCGGAAACGATTACTGCAGCGTTGGCGCATGCGTTAAAATTAAGATCAACCTAGCGAACGGGCAAACTTCAGATTTCCAATATTCAATTTCCCTCACAAGCACCGCCTACTCATGGTGGGATTCCGGCCGTGTAGACTCACGGATCGAAGGTGTTGAGCATGGTATCAACATGAAGAACAGTGGTACCTTTGCAGACATCGACTTGCGTGACCCTACCGGTGAATCACAACAATACAAAGGGATAAAATGGTACGACCGGGGACTATCTCCGGTTCTCGATTCGCGATCCCTTGGCGGATGGGCGGTCGACTCGACACACGAAACAGTGGTCGGAGTATCAAATCTCATATCGCAAGGTCTGCCCGAGGGGGAGAGCCAAAACGCATATGGTTACGCCCGTGCTGCTTTCGACTACCTCCACAAGTACGCAACATATGATAAAAATGCACCAATTATTGCTCGAAGCGGTGTCGAGTGCCTCGAGGCAGGTACTGGCGATTGTGATGAACAAACAAATGCCTTCCTAGCACTTCTCCGCGTCCATAAATTACCAGGATGGTATGCATTTGGTGCACTCACAAGCGAGAAATATGAGGTTTGGGAAGGGCACGCCTGGGGTTACATCCAGCTACCAATGAGTGAAAAATGGTGCAATGAAAACAACATTGTTCTGTCCACATGTTTCGTTCAAGGACAAGTCGATGTAGTAAACAACAAATGGTTGCTTCACACACCAACAGCCTACATTGCATGGATTGAGCAACCAGATTCCAGCGGTGATCTTCTGAATTCGTACTATCGCCCAGGAAGTTATACACAAGGAATCGATCGTTCTCCACCAGCCTACTCAACAATGGGTGAACCTGAATTTACCGGTGGAAAGTTCAAGGTGGCTAAGGTCGCAGAAAACCTCGGGTGACACTCATGAGAATTATTATCGGAGGCGCAGGTAGAGTTGGGACCGATCTGGCGAAAGCCTTGCGCGCTGAAGACATCGACGTCGTCCTAATGGATTCTGATTCCAGAGCTGTCAAGAATGCCCAAAACCTCGATGTTCTTGTGATCCATGGTGACCTGACCAAAAGAGAGAAGTTGCACGAAGCCGGAATTGGCACATCATCAGTGTTTGTGGCGGCTACGAATTCTGATGAACGAAACCTTCTGGCATGCGCATTGGCCAACCACGCTCACAAGGAACTTGCTCCCGAAAACGCTGAACCTCTTTTGTCCATCTGTCGAGTCCATGATATGAACTTCATCGAAGAACAAAAAAATGGGTACTTGAGTCAATGGGCGAAAGTGAACCACGTGATCAATCCACTTGAAGGCGCCATCCAAAGGCTTCATTCAGGTCTTCGCTCTTCAGCCATTGAAGAGGTCATACCTTTCGGGCATGAAGCATACATCATTGAATTGGACATAACAAATCAAGCCACAACCGTTGTGTTCCAAACCCTCCGTGAAGCATCGAATCACATTGAAGGAGGCATGCCGCTGATCGTCGGATTAAAGCGAGAGGGTGAGAAAAGCATCGTGCCAGATGGCGACTTCATGCTCATGCCGAATGACCGAATTGCTGTGGCGACTACGGGTCTTACAAGTTTCAATCGAATTTTAAATATTTTTGGACACGAGGCGACCGATTTCCCCGTGAGTCCAAGGGTTGCAGTGATTGGTGCCAACAGGATTGGTCGAAGGATCGCTGATGATTGGCTGAAGTCTGGTGCGGAAGTGACTGTGATCGAACGGGACCTTCAACTCGCCAACGAACTCTCAGGTTCTCGAACAGGAGCCCATCCAAACCTCGAAGTCATTCATGGTGACCATCTTGACCGTGACATACTCACTGAAATCGGTATTCCAGACCATCACATTGCCATTGCGGCACTCCCTGACGATTTGGCCAGCATTGCAGCAGCGCTTCTCGCCAGCGACATGGGTGTTGACCGAACCGGTCTTTTGCTCAATGATGCAGACTTGGTCAAGGTGACTCAGCGAATGGGAATCACCTTCGCAGTTGACCGCAAGCGTGTGGCCGTGGACAACATGCTGGCTCAGATACATACCAAGACGGCCGGTTCCTACGCTCTTCTCACTAACATTCCAAACATCATTGGCGTGAGCATGGAAGTCAATGAGCGTGCTAAATTCTCAGGCAAAAGAATTGTTGAAGCAAACTTACCGGATTGGTTGAGAATTGCCTTCATTCAACGTCGGAACACCAAGGGCATGTGGGAATCCTTGCGTCCATCACCAGACAAAACATTGCTGAATGGAGATCGATTGATCATCTTCAGCAGCCCAGACAGAATTACTGATATCGAGAAACGATTCAAGGTGTGATCCATGCGTTCTGACGTGTTGTACCTTATTTTGGGCTGGACGTTGATTGCCCTTGTTTTTCCATTGTTTTTTTGTGGTTTAATCACTGCGAGCATTGATTCCATCGAGCTTGCAATCAAGGCGTTCGCCATCCCCTGCCTCATCTCTTTGTTTGCAGGGCTCATGATGTTGAGTTTTGGAACACATACCAACACAAGCGAGCGACTGAGAGACCGGGAAGCATTCGCAGGCGTCGCTCTTGTTTGGCCTATTGCGGTCTTTATTGGGGCCCTGCCGTTTTGGTTGGGTGGAGTATTTGTCGGCCCATTCTCAGTCGATGCATCGATCATGGACATGGCAAGAGGTGCTGTTAATTCTTGGTTCGAATCAATGTCAGGATTCACCACCACTGGGGCTACGGTGATTTCCCATAACATGAGTCCAAATTGCATTCCAGGCACCACTGCCGATTGTATCAACGCTCAACCACGGGGACTGCTCCTATGGCGTTCCCTCACTCAATGGTTCGGAGGAATGGGAATCATCATGCTCGGAATGATGGTGCTGTCTCGAATCATTGGAGGTGGGATGGCACTGGCTCGAGCGGAACTTACTGGACCATCATTGTCCCGTCTGCGCCCAAAACTAAAACAAACTGCGTTTGCTTTATGGGGATTGTATCTTTTCTTGACGGTCATTGAATTTTTCCTCCTCTACGCCACCGGTGCCATGGACCTGTTTGATTCGATCAATCACGCTTTGACAACGATGCCATCTGGAGGTTTTTCCACGCGAGATGCAAGCATCGGATTCTATGACTCAGTTTTAGTGGAATCAATAATTATTGTATTCATGTTCTTAGCAGGTGTTAATTTCACTCTCCTTTGGTTTATCCGCGACGGGGATTTCAAGAGAGCCTTTGGAGATGAAGAGTTTCGGAACTATCTGGTGTACCTCACCGTTGCTATCATCGCAATATTTGGAGCTCTGATCGCTTCTGGGACATCTGTAGGAACATCATTACGGGACAGCATGTTCCAAGTCGTTTCGATTGGTACCAGTACGGGGTACACATCGACGGACTACATGGATGCCTCCTGGCCCTTGGTAACGCATTTGATTCTGTTCATTCTAATGGTCGTCGGTGCGAGTGCAGGTTCGACCAGTGGTGGACTGAAACTTCTACGCGTCAATTTGGCGTTCAAAGTAGCGATGAGGGAACTGGTCAAAATTGCGCAACCGAGAAAGATTGAGCAAATCCGAATGAACGGGGAAGTGGTCGAACAAAACCAGATCGGCCTCATCATAGGAATGTTGTTTGTGTGGGTTGGCCTGTTTTTCATATCAAGTCTAATTTTAGCGATTTTCATGCCGGGAGATACGTTTGAGAGTGTCACGATGGTTGTTGCATCTTCCCTCGGTAATACGGGTCCGACGTTAGGGGATTATGGTCCCAGTTCGACTTGGGCGGGAATGAACTCCGGTGCTCTAATCATCACATCGATTCTGATGTGGTTCGGCCGACTTGAGTTGCTCACAGCAGTTATCCTCATTCACCCCCACACTTGGAGAAGGGAAGAAAAAGTACAATCTGACAGACGTGCTATTGCTCTCTTCCGACGTCTCATGGAAGACGAAGAGAAACCCTAACCGTTCAGAATAACTTCATTTGACCTGGAGAAGATGGCTCGTCTTTACCAGACTGATTCACATCTGCACCTACCTCTGCTTCGAGAGGCTCCTCAATGATTGGAACCGGGACAGATGCTTGAGCTTCAATGAAGGCATCGAGTTTGAGGTTGTAGGCCTTGATCAAATCCTTGGTCGATCGCCTCGAAAGAGCCAACCCCGCCATCGAGGCGTGTTCTTCACCAGAAAAGCCCAATCGAATGGATAAATCAAATTCATTCGAATCACCGATGCCGGGCGTGTCCTTGACCATGGCAGCCAACAGAGGCATCATTTCATCTCGCACCGTCGCCTTGCTCGATCCCGAAAATTGCGACAAACGGTCAACGATCGCTGGGCGGACCCAAGATGCTTGGCGTCGTAAGAAGGTGGGATACGAGGAGTAGATGCGGTCCCGAAAGGGGACTTTATTCGGCACCGAGGCTGAAAGACTTGCCAATTGGCCGCTCCAGTACCATGAACGGTGTGCGGTGTTTTGGTATTGACCCATCAACATCCGAGCAGCGATGGCCAGGGTCTGATTGCCTCGTTCGATGGATTGCTTTTCGGGAAAGAGTGAAGCGTTGTTCCAGTGAACCCAATTGATCAATTCACTTGGTGGTTTATCGATCGTCCGACCCACAGCGACAGCCTTTGCGGCTTCATTCGATCTGTACAAAGCATCGAGTCCTGGAAACACTTCAAGGGTTGAATCTCGTTGGCCCGAGATGGCTTGTGCCTCGACCATGGCTTTGGTGATCTCACCATCAGCGGTTGAAGCAAGCACTTGCAAATCTCGAACCAATGCTCTCAAATCACCTGGGTTGTGGTCAACCAATGCTTGAACCGCAGCTTCATCAAAACCCAAGTCTTCCTCTCGAAGAACTCGCTTAGCAATCCGGCGCAGTGCTTCATTGCTGGCCCTTTCGAAGGTGATGATCTCGACATGAGGTTTGAAGCGGTCACGGGTTGAACGCCAACTCGATCCTTTTCCCCACAATCCCATGACTTCGTTGCAAGCTAAAATGACTGGTTGCTTGGTGTTGGCTAAGAGGTTGAGCAGTTCTGCTTTCCCTCCAGAATCACCAGAAAGTTTCACATCGCGACCCGTATCGTCTTCCCCTTGCATTGCCTTGGTAATACGATCCTGACTCACCGCTCGAAGTCCACCCGAAATGTGGTCCACTTCATCCAACAGAATGAGGGTGCGTTGTTTCTTTGCATTCGGATCATGAAAAAGAGAACGGTGTGTGCTTCCATGCGTCGCTGCTTTTCGAATTGCAGCAGCGTTTCGAGCATCTGATGCATTCAATTCAATGACGTTCCATCCAAGATCATTGGCAATGGCTCGAGCAACTGAAGTCTTACCGACACCCGGAGGTCCAACCAAAAGAATGGATTTCTTTTTTGGCGTGTTGTTTTGCCAATCATCCAACCAGGCTCTGATTTTTCGCCTCTGGACTTCATTGCCTTCAAGATGACGTTCTGAAGTGGGGCGATGACGTTCCGTCCAATCACTCACCTCAGGCATAGGCCTACCTTCTTCCGAAGGTTCTTCAACATTGATGGTCAAATGGGCTAAAGAACTTGATCTGAATTCAAAGGAGATCGTCTGTGTGAACCCGATGCTGTTCGCCTGTGTCCCGATTACGAACCGTAACCGTGCCGTCTTCGATGGATTGATGGTCGACGGTCAAGCAGTGCGGAACGCCAATTTCATCAGCCCTGGCATAGCGCCGTCCTATAGAACCGCTACTGTCGTACACAGAGACGATGCCTGGTGCGGCACAGAGTGTGCGATGAAGGGTCCGTGCCATTTCGCCCATACCTTCTTTTTCGAACAGAGGGAACACGCAATAATCGACGGGAGCGATGGAGTTGTTTAGGCGTAAAACAGTGTATGAATCACCATCTTTCCCTGTGTCGTCATAGGCGTGATCAAGGATATGCCAAATAATCCGGTCAATTCCAAATGCTGGTTCGACAACGTGTGGAATGTACCATTCCCCACTGATGGTTTCTGTTCGTTGAACACGCTTTACATGCTCGGGGGAGACATCCACTTCTTCGCCTGATGCTAAGGTGACAAGGGTTGGGAATGAAGTGGACGCATCAAGGCCTTCAACCGCCTTTTTCACCGCTCCGGCAAGGGCTCTAAATGCAGGGCCTGCAGTGGCACCATTCATGGTCCAGCCATCAATTTCCACAACCTTTGGTTCGGAGAATTCACGTCGAGCTCTCAGAGTTTTCCCTGTCGCTTTTTCATGGGCTTCCAAGTCATAACATCCTCTGTGAGCAATGCCAACACACTCGACCCAGCCATAGGAACCGAGGATTTCAGCATCCCAGCAGTCCATTGCATAGTGGGCCATTTCATCTGCTTCGTGCTGGCGGAATCGAAGCCGTTCGGGATCGATGCCTACTTTGACGAGGAAATCGTAGGTTTGGGCCATGAAGAAGCCAACCGTTGAATGTCGAACGGTGTTTGAGGAAACAGCGTCTTCGATCGACATTTTCACTTCCTCTTGGCCATCGGGGAGCAAGCGCATCTCGATCCCAGCCCACTGACTGAAATCATGAAGTTGCTGTTCATGAGGGTTGATGAAATATTCAAGTTCAGCCATGTTGAATTCTCGCAGACGGATCATGCCTTGACGGGGTGAAATTTCGTTCCTGTAGCCCTTTCCAACTTGAATTGCGCCAAATGGTAAACGATCACGGTTATGCCTCAGAAGAGCAGAGAAGGAGGTGAACATACCTTGTGCAGTTTCTGGACGCAAAAATCCAGGACGACCAGATGAACCGGCGCCAATGGTCGTGTTGAACATCAAGTTTTGAGCTGAAACCTCACTCCACGATTGCTCGTTGCAATTTGGACAGGTTGGGTTGATTTCAAACAAAAGCGATTGCAGCTCTGATTGAGTCAAAGCGTCGGGGTTGGGATGCGACGCTTCGAGAAGAGTGTCAGCCCTACTGGCTTCTTCACACGCAGTGCATACGGTCATAAAATCTGAAAATTCACCAACGTGGCCAGATGCTTCCAAAACGGCATAGGGAGTGACTGTGGGGCATGAGAGTTCAACAATGTTCCCAAGCGCAAGCCAATGATTGATCCATGTTTGATTGACTCGGTTTCGCAACCGACCGCCCACTGGTCCGAAATCATAGAGGCCTTTTGCACCGCCGTGAATTTCAAACGCTGGCAAGATGATGCCTCTGCGCTTTAGCATTCCAGACATTCGCTCGAGTCGTTCAGCGTCATGTGTCATAGAATCCACGCTCAACCCTCGTAACGCAAGCCGCCTTTCAACCTCTCCGTTCAATTCGTGCATAAAACCCCCAAGCGTAGCGTTAAGAAGCATGGCCACTTGTCAAAATCATGGGACAATCCATGGTAGCAATCACCGAATCGGATTGCACCGGTTGTGATTTATGCATTTCACATTGCCCATTCGAGGCCTTGCTTCCGCTTCTTGAATCCCCTCCAAATCGAACAAAAACCAAACGTCCAGTTGTGGTTGTTGAATCCCAGTGTGTTGGCTGTCTTTCATGCATCGGCTCGTGCCCTACCCAAGCCCTTCACGAGCTGATAACACCCCCTAGCGCGGCAGAATCGCCACTTCTCAACCCACCAAAGCCACCACCAACAGAGCCAGTTAACAGGTGGAAAAAGGGCGGATTACGATGGGCATAACCCACGTGATTCTCGTTCAATAGCGATGGCCTGATACAACAGGTTCATTTACTCGTTCCTAGCACTCCAACTCACGGGCACGTGAGAAAAAAATGGCAGATATTCATTATCTAGACAAACCTCTGGAAACAGAGGCCTTGCTGGAGTTGCTATGTCCACCCGTTCGTAATTGGTTCAAAGACAAGTTTCCAGACTTCACCCGACCACAAAAATTAGCAATTCCTGCCATTGTTAGCCAAGAGCACCTGTTGCTCTGTTCCCCGACTGGATCGGGTAAGACGTTGACTGCTTTCCTCACCATCATCGACAAACTGGTTCGCAAAGCACTCGAAGGCGAATTGGAAAAAAGGGTCTACTGTGTTTACATTTCTCCGATCAAAGCCCTCGCCAATGACATTCAAAGAAACCTGTTAGGTCCGCTGAAAGAAATTTCGGAACGGTACCTGCCCGAAAAAACTCAAGAGATCCGAGTTGGTCTACGAACAGGTGACACCCCACAGAGTGAGCGCCAGAAAATGCTTCGAAAGCCACCTCATATCTTGATCACCACGCCTGAAAGTTTAGCCATCGCCATCACTTCCCCCAGGTTCCAACCCATCGTCAGCGATGTTGAATACATGATCATCGATGAACTGCATTCCTTGGTCCCAACCAAACGTGGTGTACATTTGGCCCTCACCTTGTCCTACTTGGACACCCTTCTGACACGTCCTGTCCAGCGAATAGGTATTTCAGCCACCATGGAGCCATTGGAAACCGTTGCAGAATTTTTAGTTGCAAGCGATGACCAGGAAAGTCGCAAAGAAGCAACCAAGGTATGCATTGCGAAGGTTTCCGGATCCCGAGAATTGGACCTGGACATCTTGATCACAGACCCGAAGTTCAGTGACTTATCTGTGATGAAGATTTTCGACAAGAACATCGAGGCAATAGCAGATTTCATCGCCGCACACAACACCACATTGGTGTTTGCAAACACCAGGAAGATGACGGAAAACATTGTCTTGAAACTTCGACCGTACTTGGGCGACCTTGTCGCAGGCCACCACGGTTCGATGGATAAGAAAATCCGACTTGATGTGGAAAAGAAACTCAAGCATGGCCATTTGCGCGCCGTCGTCACCTCATCATCGCTCGAAATGGGAATCGATATCGGTTCTGTGGACTTGGTCTTGCAAATTGGCAGCCCAGGTGACATTGCAACCGCACTCCAGCGAATTGGTCGTGCTGGTCACCATGTAGGCGGGATTCCAAGAGCACGGTTCTTGCCAACAAGCGTCGATGATTTGTTGGAACTCGCAGCCCTACAAGCTGCGATTCAAACAGGCGATATGGATCGACTTGATTTCCCAGAAAATTGTTTGGATGTTGTGGCTCAATTCATGATTGGGCTGGTCATCATCAATCCGATTGACATCGATGAAGCCTACGAAATCATCGTCAATGCGTGGTCCTATCGGAATTTCAAATACGATGATTTCATTGAAGTGCTCGACATGCTGGAAGAAGAACGTCGTGTTTGGGTGGATTGGGAAGAGAACCTCTACGGAAAACGTGGTTATTCAAGAATGATTTACTACACCAACATCGGGACAATCGCCCCGGACAACTCCTACCTTGTGTTCAATGCAGAAGGGTCAATTTTGGGTCAACTCTCAGGATCCTTTGTCTCAAATCTGCGCGGAGGCGATGTCATCTTGCTCGGTGGTTCAACCTATAGAGTGACCAACATCCAAGGAACTCGAGTGAATGTGGCTTCTGTAACTGGTCATCGACCAACCGTTCCTTCATGGTCTGGTGAAGCACGTTCGAGATCAAGGGAACTCTCCAGTGCTTTGCTGGATCTAATCGGTCACTGCATCGTGTCCTTGCGGCGTGAAGAAGACCCCCGCGTGGTGCTCAAGGACGCTTACGGCTTATCCAATGACGTCGCCAACGCCATTGCACGCCACCTCGAGGAACACAGCATCGATTCGTTCCAAGTTCCAGATCCCAACCGGATCCTTGTTGAGCAAGTGATCAGCAGTGGCCATCCAACATACATGATCACAACATGCCGCGGGAGAGGATTCAACACCGCTCTTGGCTACTTTATGGCAGGTCTAGCTGAATCCAACAACATCGCTGTCATCGAAATGTCTTTTGATGAAAATGGTTTGTTGATTCGAACTTCCGAAGAAGTTGATCCTGGCCAAATGTATCAAGCCTTCAGAGATAACAACCACACCGAAGTCATCGAACGCTATGTGGTCAACACCCAGATCTTTGCCAAGCGGTTTAGAGAAGTTGCCGGACGCTCAATGATCATACCAAAGCGGATTGGTTCAGAAGAAATCACTCCACAACAATTCCAGCAAAAGGCAGAAGCCTTGCTCAACAAGCACCGAACCACCGATGACAGTTTGTTGATGCGTGAAGCAAAGAACGAAATTATGTTTGGGGACATTGACATGAAAAGTTTGGAAGTGTTCCTCCAATCGTGCGTTACAGGTGAGGCACGAATCGTCCACAACAGGGTAACCGTGCCATCAAGGCTTGGAATGTCCCTCTTCATGTCTGCCTTCGAGGATTTGATGGCCATGAAAACTCGGGCCTATCTGGTCAAGGACATCGACCCCGCCATCTTGAGGCGTTTGCTTGGTACACGAAGCCTTGCAACAGAACTTAGTTCAGATCAATTGGATAAGTTCTATCTTGATAAAGCCCCAATTCCAGAAAATTCGAAAGAATTGTTGACCTTAATGTCCCACGGTGGTGGGCTTGATCCTGAATTCCATAATCCCCTGTACAAAGAAAAACTCGCAGGCATTGATTTGAACAAAATTCGCGGTTGGGTCACTGAACTCTGCAACGAGGGGAAGATTACCAAACTCGATGGCACAGGATCTGAACAACTCGATGGGAAATGGTTCTCGCCCTTCATGGCAGAAATTCATGGAACACTCGGTTGCTTAGCAGTAAACGGCGGAAAAGACGTGACTGATTTGCGGGAACTCCACATCCGCGATTTGTCCTATAAAATTGCCACGAGCTTTGATGAACGCAAACCAACGACTTGGGAAAACCAAAGCCTTGGGGACCCACATGAAGCAATGCGAGTCAAAATCATTGAGATGCTTGGAAGCGAAGGACCCCAGACCGGTGACGAATTGGAAGAGCGATTGCCGTTCCCACGCGCAATGGTCGATAAGATCCTCCACGAACTCGAAACCAGAAATGTATTGTCGGTTGGATTCTATAAACAAACTGACGAGGCCGAATATATCTTGAAGATTGATGAACATCGACTGATCGATAATTCAGAAGACGTCGTCGAATACCGATGGGTGCAGAACTTGGTCCTTGACAAAACATTCAAGCAATATGAAGACGGTTTTTCAGCCTTCGATTCTCACGTTTTATTCCAAAAGCAACAGGAATTGCTCTACAGGATCACCGATTTCAGGTTCAAAGACTGGCAAGATATGCAGCTTGATTCCGATGTCATCATGGGTCGTCTGCTTCACAACCGAATGGGGTACACAACCAAAGACACGATCCCAATGCTCCTTGGTTTGAAACCCGAACCGTGGGTTGGACCAATGGAGGAAGAACTCCTCAAGCGGATTCCAATTGGAGAAAATGTCACCCGCCAAGAGATCATGGCCGATTTCCCCAAAGGCGATGAACACCGTTCCTTGCAGCGAGACATCAAGTATGCCATGTCAAATTTAGAACGACAAATGCTGGTCGTCAAGCAATTCGAGGATGTTCCTGGCCGGCGCCGGCGCCTCTCGCTCTTCCACCGAGTCCACGATGTCTACGAACCTTTGGACTTCGAAAGTGCACTGGTTGATGTGATCCGACGAATGGGGCCTGTGAAAGGCAACACGCTGCGGTTTTATGTCACCCGTGCTTTCGAAGATCTCACGTTGGCTCTCATGAACCTCGAGAAGGCTGGTCGAATTGCCAAGGTGATGGCTTTGGTTCCCGACCCTGAGGCATTCTACTGCATGCCAGAAGAGGTCGAACTGCTGCAACAACCAAGGCGCGAAGATCGAACCATGAGGATCCTCACGCAATCCGACCCCTATGTTTCCCGTTTCATTTGGGAAGTACGCAGTGTGTTGGACAGAGGCTGGTACCTCCCGGTCTTCAAAGGCATTGACCCCATCGGAAAGGTTCTGATGTTCAAGGTCAACGATTACTTAGTAATCAAAGACTTACATGTCCCAACAGCCTACATTGATGAGTTCTGTGATGCCTTCAAATTATTGCTCGATAACCATGCAGATCAGCTTGTCGATGTGGCCGTGTTATCAAATTTCAACAGCGAACCCGTTTCTAGTTTGAACGAAAACGCCCGACAGGCCTTGGAACGAATAGGCTTCAAAATGACTGGCGAACGAATGATTCGTGGCGGTGTTGTTGACCCGCAGCCAAGAGAAATTGCAGAACGAGCTTTGTTCCATCGACACAACCTTCACCAAAAAACACGAATGGAGAATGAAGTCATGGCTTTGAAAGAAGTGACTGAAATTCGCGATGATTTCGCCCTACGAGGTCGGTGCGAATTGTACCGTGTTGATCTCAAAAGCATGGCCAGCGCCAACCGCCTGCACCAAGGCATCAACCTGAGAGGCCATCAAGTCTGGGCCACCTACGAGCACTTCCAAAACCTCCTCGCAATTCGTGGCGACCCCTTCGATGAAGACCTATGGGACATCGTCGAATTCTTCAGCAGCAACTCGGATCCAAATTTGTTCAAGGAACGTCACGCATTGACGCAATCAGAATTCCGAAAGTTGGTGCAACCATTGATCCGGTCTGGCCACATCGTCCAAGATTTCCGCGGTGGCTTCAGAACAGTGAAATTGCAAAGTGGAGTCGATCCTGTCGAATTAAGGCGTGAATACATTCGCTCACTGGTCAAGGACTTCCCAGTCATCACCCTCAAACAGCTGCTGCGTCTTGCTGGAACTCCGTTCAAACCCGAGGAAATTAAGGCAGTCTTGACCTCCTTCGAACAAGATGGTACATTGGTCAAGGGCTTCTTGATCGATGATTTGGACCAGGTCTGCTGGGGGCGAAAGAACCTCCTCGAAGAAGCGAAGGACATCCCACCAATCCGCGACTTTGTCCTTCCACCAAGCGATCCAATTGCCCCATACTTTGCTGACATCATGAAGGAACGCTTTGGCTTTGGATCGGCCTATTTGGTGTTCAAGAACGCTGAACCAATTGCTGCGTTTAAGGCCAACACACGCAATAAAATCATCGATGTCAAAGATTACGAAGGTTCAGAGAAGGCTTGGAGAATTGTCAAGGAATTTGCATGGGAACATCAAATGCCACTTCAGACCGAACTCCGAATCGGTGGAAAGCGATTGAAGTAAATCGGCCTCCTCGATTTGAAAGGAAAAAACATGGAACCAATGCCTTGATATTGGATTGGTACCCGAACAAGGCCATGAGATTCAAGGCTAGTGTCCTCGTTGGTCTGTTTTTTTTCAGTCTTCTTGTGCCAATGACGGCTCCTGTGAGCGCTCAAGAACCACAAGATATTGTCATCCTCGATACGGCTGTGAACCCAGCCAACAACCATACTTACCACTTGTTGAGTGAAAGTTCGTGGGATGTAGCAGCCGACGTAGCGCGTGGCCTTGACGGCTTTTTGGTCACCATTGACGATGCGGAAGAAAACCAATGGATCTTCGACACATTTGCTGCATGGAACAATCAAACTCACCACCTATGGACGGGCCTTTCCGACATCGATAACGATGGAGAATACCGTTGGCACAATGGAGCGCCGTTCTATTATCGGGATTGGGGTGCAGATCAGCCCTCAGCAAGCGATGATGAAGGCTACGTGCACATTGCAGGAACCAACATGGGCAACATCATGCCAGGCACATGGAACGATCTCGAAATGGATCCACAATACTTCCCGGTTTACGGGGTCGTAGAAATCGGACCTGGTGCAGACTTTTCCCTCCGGTTTAGTGGTGAAGAAGATCGAATCGAAATCCCCCACACGGAAAACCTGAATGTCACAGGAAGCCTCATCGTTTCAGCATGGGTGTATCCATCCACCGATCAAGGCATTCAATTCATTACCATGAAAGGAGACTATGGATGGGGTATGTACCTCAATGAAGGCACCTTGGCCTATGCTTCGGAGTACAGTCTAGCGAAACATCCAACGGCAAATCAAACCGTGCCCATCGACCAATGGTCACACATCGAAATCCAAGTGGTAGAGGGGGTTGGAGGGGAGTTCCGGATCAACGGTGCTTCCGCAGGTCTCATCTCAAACACAGATGCGAACATCCCCGCAGGTGATTTTGGTTCCAACGATTGCTTCACCTCTGGTGATGAATGCGATGAGCTGTTCATCGGAAGCATGGGTGCAGGTTGCGAGTGCAATTACTACAACGGCATCTTAGACAACATCTCAATTGGAACAAATTTTAGCGCTCTGGGAGACGAACCCACTTGGGTTTCAAATTGGACCTTCCCCGAAGGTGAAGGAGCAGAGACAAACGATTCCACCGATACAGCATCTGGAACGATTTACGGAGCAGATTGGGTCATGCCTGATGGAACGATTGCCGCTCAAGCAATTGAGCTGTTCAGCGGTCAAGAAGTGGACGGTATTTCAGCCGATGCAGGCGATAACCTCCTGTTTTTCGCCGAATTAGAACCAATGACGAAAGAAGCCTATTTTAGCCTCTATCCGAGTGAATTCAAAGATCGTGGGGTGGTCATTGACCTCTATTTCGCGAGCGGTCGAACCCCAAGTTCATGGGACCATGACAAGCACATCGAAGTGGATTGGGGCTACGCTTTCGAGCAATTCAGTTGGCCTGAAGAAGGCACATGGTGGGTGTTGCTCGTCCCTCAAACTACGATGGTGAATCACGCTGTGACCGCTACATGGGAAGTTGCAGCACCTCCACCGTCGGAAGATGACATGACGAAATTGACCAACGGAATTGCAATCACTGGACAAACCATCGACGTTGGTCGCCAAGCGGACCTCGAAGATCGGGTCCTCTACTACTACGTCGATGTCGAAGAAAACCTTAGCAGCCTCACTGTGAGCACCTATGATGGAACTGGGAACATCAACATTGGAGTTTCATGGGGCACCGTTCCAGACCCGTTCAGTTTTTGGTCATTTAATGACGATGACGGGATGGACCAAACCAACAATCCAAATGACGGTAAAATCACCTATGAAGACGGCCAAGGGAATGAACATGATGCTACGCTTTACGGCGTCGAACCTGGTCGCTACTACGTTACAGCATACACCTTCATGCGTGCTGTTGATTTTACCATCGTCGCAAACATGGTCGTTGCACCTGACAACACAGAACCAGAAGATGCAATCGAACTCTCACCAGGGGTTGCTTATGGTCCCCTGACGGGCTATGATGGACTCCAGCAATATTTCAAAATCGATGTTCCGACCGGAACTGAACGACTGGAGGTGGACCTTGCCGAGGGCTACGGAGAGGCAACCATGTACATGAGTTTGGAACAGTTCCCCACCACAAGCCAATACGACGTTCAATCAGCGACACCAGGTGCTGGCGATAAAATTGGATTCAATGACCCCACACCCGGGACGTGGTACATCTTGCTTTCAACGGAAGATGTGTTTGCTAACGTCATGATCACGGCAAGTTTTGAAGACCGTTACATTTGGAGCTACGATGGAACCCCCATCGAACTTTTCAATGGTGAAGAAATAAGTGGACTCTCAGCACCAACCGATGAATCATTGTTTTTCTATGTCGAACTTGAAGTCCCCGGTACGTACCTTGAAATCAACACTTTTGGCGGACAAGGCACATTGTTGCTCGAAGGGTCAGGAAGCATAGTCGCTTTCGACTTCGGTGGATTTGACAATGGCGGTGGCGACCCATCTGGG
>JAPKCS010000048.1 GCA_028822845.1 Candidatus Poseidoniaceae archaeon
TCCCTGCCCGACGTTGAAGCTTGTGGGCCATGCGGTGGACGGCGGGAAAGCGGTGTGAGTGAGGCTATTTGTTCAGCAGTTAGGATTGAATGCAATGTTCTTGGGAGCCGATCTGGAATCAATTCAGTACCGCCCAAGAGCAACATCACACTTGCGACCATGTCAGTGTGCAAGGGGCGAGGGCGAGTGTGCGTCGAGCGGACGCAAGCATTCGAATTGTTGAGATGAATGGGTAAATGCACTGCTGCGAATCTCGATTGTATTCCGAGGTCTAATTTGGCAGCTTCAAGGGGAAATATTTCAATTGCTTGTCCATTGATGGTTCGGCAGAGTGATATATCTCGAACGCTTATTTTTGGTGTCCAAAGAGTGCTCGAAAGGATGGTTTCACACCAGCGTAACGCACGAAGCACTGCATCTGCCTTGTTCTTGTTGCTTTGAGTTCTAAGTTCCAGGATTCCAAAAGGAGTTTCTTGATTCATAACTCAACCTAATGTTCGACTCCTAATATAAATCAGCGACTTTGCATCCGCTGCGGTTGACCCTCTCTCGTTGTTTCTCTGCTTCATCTTGTGTTCTCAATATTTGAAATAAATATAGAATGAGGAAGAAAGAACTCGATTTTCTTCAGATGGATGATCGTCACTGAGGTCCTTCGGCATCACTTTTTGTGAAGCCTTTTTTTTATATCGATGGGATTCTGACAGCACATTAAAGAATGAGATGATGATATTTTAACTTATGAATCCTGAAGAATGGATGGAAGATTTCCTAACCTCGCAAGGTTTAGGCCTCGAGATGACGAATTATACTCTGCTTGGACTTGGCTCCGTTGTACTTTTCTTGATTTGTTTCTCAGGTAATTTCGTAACACGGAAGTTTATCATTCGGGGCATTCAAAAGTTTATTAAAAATTCCAAAAATGATTGGGATGACATCCTCATCGAAAAGAAAGTGTTCAATTCGTTGTCCACTTTGGTGCCACTGATCTTGATTCAATATCTTTCAGTCCCCCTTCTTTCCAATTTCACTTGGCTCATTCCTTTTGTTTATGTTGCGGTAAAGGTGTCATTGGTTGTAGTGGTCACATCGGTTTTAATGAGGGCGCTAAAAGCCTTGGAGGAAGTCAGCATGAAAATCCCTTCGTTCAAAGACAAGCCAATTGTAAGTTATATTCAGCTTGCTTCGATCATGATATACGTCGTGGCTGCAATCTTAATCATCGCCACAATCTTGGATAAAGATCCACTCGCTTTGTTG
The DNA here is from genome assembly GCA_028822845.1 of Candidatus Poseidoniaceae archaeon. Lineage (GTDB taxonomy): Archaea > Thermoplasmatota > Poseidoniia > Poseidoniales > Poseidoniaceae > MGIIa-L1. Next base: position 1,261 of record JAPKCS010000048.1, read on the forward strand.
GGTGCTTTAGGTGCTCTAACTGCAGTCTTGATGTTGGTTTTCAAAGATACAATCCTCGGTTTGGTTGCAAGTATTCAGATATCTTCGAACGATATGGTTCGGGTAGGAGACTGGGTTTCCATGCCGAAGTACGGGACTGATGGGGATGTCTTAGCAATCACATTGAACACCGTCAAGATTCAAAATTGGGACAAAACAATTTCTACAATTCCGACCTACGCCTTCATTTCAGACTCCTTCAAGAATTGGCGAGGTATGACCGATTCCAAGGGAAGACGAATCAAGAGATCACTCAACATCGACATGACGAGCATCAAGTTTTGCACCGATGAAGAAATCGCTCACTACAAGGAAGTGGAGATGTTGAAGGATTACATCGATGCCCTCCAGAGTGAAATTGCGTCGCACAACGAGGCCAATGGACATGACAAATCATCGTTAGTCAATGGACGGAACCTCACCAACATCGGACTGTTTAGAGAATACGCACATCAGTATTTGAGCGCCAATGAAAACCTTCGGTCCGATTTGACGTTGATGGTCCGACAGTTGGAACCAACGGAAAATGGCTTGCCCATTGAGGTTTATTGCTTTAGCAACAACATTCAGTGGGTCGAGTATGAACGAATTCAAGCAGATATATTCGACCATCTTTTGTCGTCGCTGCCCAATTTTAATCTGGAAGTCTTTCAGAACCCAACAGGGAAATTCGGAAAGTAAAGTTCGCTTCTGGCCATCCTCGTTGAAGGTGAGTGTGCGGCTGCTGACATTGAGTGAGACCACACGCAGGTTGATATCGCTCACGAGTCACCCAAGACCATGGGACCGCTTGCTTCGCTGACATGGTCCTCCCGCTTTCTCGATGAAACGCCAGGCGATGAACAGGTCAATGGACCATCCCGTCAAGTTCCTGGCGTGTGCTGGTCGCGTGCGACCCCATTTATCGCACCGGATCCGAAGGTTCGATTGTGGTCACACTCCATGGCTGATGTCCTTGGTTTGCTGCGCGGTGAAGCACAATCGCTGGCTGGTGGTTCATTGGTTCAGGGCATGGATTCCTACGCTCAACGGTACGGCGGCCATCAATTCGGTAACTGGGCGGGTCAACTTGGTGATGGTCGTGCAATCACGCTGGGTGAAGTTGAATCCTCAGATGGCGTTTTGGAACTGCAACTCAAAGGTTCAGGTCACACGCCTTATTCCCGATTTGCTGACGGGAAAGCAGTGCTGCGTTCTTCAGTTCGTGAATTTTTATGCAGCGAGGCCATGCATCATCTTGGCGTTCCAACAACCAGAGCCCTCTCGTTAGCAACGACCGGCGAGTCGGTGATGCGTGACATGCTTTACAACGGCAACAAGGCCTTGGAATCTGGAGCGGTTGTGTGCAGGGTTGCTCCGAGTTTCATCCGCTTTGGTAGTTTTCAAATTCATGCCGCAACAGGCGATGAAGCGACGCTACGTGCGTTGGCAACACACACAGTTCGCCACCATTTCCCATCGCATACCATCGATGATGATGCAGCCATTGTGCTCTGGGCCAATGAAGTTGCAGAACGAACAGCTCTGATGATTGCTCATTGGATGCGGGTTGGGTTTGTTCACGGGGTCATGAACACCGATAACATGTCCATCCACGGCTTGACCATCGATTATGGGCCCTACGGGTGGCTGGAAGATTACAACCCGGGCTGGACGCCAAACACCACCGATGTTTCGAACCGAAGGTACCGCTACGGTCAACAGCCTCAAATTGGTGCTTGGAACCTTGCTCGGTGGTTGGAAAGTCTGATTCCATTGATGGATGAACCCGAGTCACTCGAATCGGTATTGGATCATTATGGTGAGGTGTTCAACCAACACCACAACGACATGTGGGTCGCCAAGTTGGGCCTTGATTCATGGCGAGAAAGCGATCAAGAACTGGTTCAAGAATTAAACACAGTGCTCCAAACTATAGAAACAGACATGACGATTTTCTTCCGCCTCTTATGTGATCTTGAAGGTCCAGAACCTGATGCCTTAAGCGATGCTTTTTACGATTTATCACAAGCGAAAAGCATCGATTCGCAATGGCGTGAGTGGCTTGCTAACTGGTGGCAACGGGTTGGCGGTGAACCAAATCGAGACGCCATGAAAGCGGCCAATCCCAAGTATGTCTTGCGCAATTGGATGGCCCAACTTGCCATTGACGCTGCGGATGAAGGCGACTTCAGCGTATGTGAAACCCTTCAGGAACTTTTGAGCAATCCTTACGATGAACAACCTGGCCACGAGGACAAATGGTTCCAAAAGCGGCCAGAGTGGGCTCGCAATCGCGTGGGTTGCTCGATGCTCTCCTGTTCCAGTTGATGCACCAAAGGGAGCATCGTAAAGACCTCAGCGGCCTCAGCCAACTCATGAAGGAACAGGCAGATGCGCCATTGGCACGTCCAATCTCGCCTGAATCCGTGCCTCCTGCGCCGCGCTTGCCCCCTGTTGGAGGCTGGCCACGTGCCATCGCTTTGCGGGTGGTTGCGCTGTTGATCGCAGGCATTGCGTTGTATCAGTCTCGAGATGGCTTGGGGGCAGTTGTGGTGTTGTTCATTCTTGTTGTGCCCTTCGAGCGCTTGTTTCCAAGGCATGACCATCAAAAGTTCCGAAGACCCCACCTTTCGCTGGATATTGGCTACGCCTTTGCATCACCCTTGTTGCAAACCGTTGGACTCATCGTATCAGTGTTCATCGGTGTTGTGAGCTTTGCTTGGGTCCCCGGATTGTTATTGAAGCCGTACATCCAAGAAATCCCCGAACCTTACTTGCCTTTTGTCGGCCTTGCCTTGTTTGACCTTGCAGGCTATTGGACGCACCGTTGGTACCATGAAGTCCCACAGTTATGGCGCTTCCATGCGGTCCATCACTCCCCTGAACACATGGATTGGGCAAGTGGTTTTCGTTCCCATCCGTTTGACGGGGCCCTGATTGCTCCAGCATTTTTCTTCCTTCTTGCCGCTGGTTTCAGTCCTGAGTTCTCAGGGCTGATTGCCATCGTACAGATTGTGCTGGGCTTGTTTCTTCATGCCAATGTTCGGTTGCGGCTTCGCCCGTTGCAACGTTTGGTGATCACGCCAGAATTTCACCATTGGCACCACGCCAGTGAAGAAGAAGCCCTCTGGAGCAATTATTCGACCTTCTTCCCGCTATGGGACATGGTTTTTGGCACGTATTACATGCCCAAGGGCAAACGTCCAACCATTTACGGTGTTGAAGAGGTGATGCCGATGACCATGGTGGAGCAGTTGCGTTACCCTCTTGTTGGCATGGGCAATCCGCTTCGCTGGGTTCGACATCCAATCAGATCCCTGAAATCGATGTTTCGAGGCCTTTGGGGCATCCTTGGCATGATCAAGCGTTCAACCTTCAGGCCTCGCAATGAGCCATTTCAACGGGCGGTGGCGAGGGTACAATCCCCAGCAAGCCTTGTTGTGGAACAAAACCAAGGACTATGAGGTGCAATCCCTAGGGGATATTAATTGGAGTTCTTGTTATGTCGTTTCGTGTCTGCATCGCTTGTTATGGAATACGTGTCTATCCTTATGTTGGTTTCATGACCGGCCAACGTTATCAGTGCCAGGATTGTTTGGAACTCATGGTGATTCCCATCGAATTCGATCTCGAGGAAGACTACCGTGCATTCGTGACCGCTATGCAAAGTGAAAAAGAGTGAGTTGATTCTCTCCTAAAACCCTCAAAAAGGGCTATTTTGGCAGATTGGCACGGGGAACCTTCATAACCATTTCAATCCGGAAATGTGACTGGATGGGATGCGTATGGTTGAGCGAAAGCAGGACACTTTGAACACGAATTTCCTTATTGGATTGATGGAAGACGGCATGAAAAAAGAGGATCCACCCCTTCAGGTGAACCTCCGTCGCCGCCCTCAAATCGAAGGCGACCGAACCCTTTCACACCTTGCCAACCGAATCGTGGAAGAGGTCACTGTCACCTCTTCACCCCGCCAGTTGGCAACACAAGTTCTCAATCAGGCGGGCATTGAGACAAAGACTGTTGCACCCAAAACCAACAACACTCACCTCGAGCATGTTGGACGCAGGGCACGGAAAATACCGCAATCAACCCAAATCAAGATTCGCAGAGTCAAACGGAAACCACTTCGTCAAACACCACCATCGATGCGCCGAGGTCCACCGGTTTCGACTCGGAACCGGCCGGCTATGGGTGCTGAACAAGACGCTGCATCATTGCCGCGTCAAGCACGCCCGAGCAAAAAGAAGCAGAGCAGACGCGGCTTGTTTCGCCGTTAAGCGCTCCTTGACCAACAAAGGGTGAAAAAGGGGGCGCTCCCCCAAGGAAGTGAAGGTGAACACCATGGACATTGCAAACCCCAGTGAAGAACACTTGATGCTACGTGAAATGGTCCGTGATTGGACACAAGAAAATGTCGAGCCGCAAGCGCTTGAACATGATAAGCATGAACGCTTCAATCTTGAATTGCTTCGATCGATGGGTGAACTTGGTTTGCTCGGTATCAGTGCCCAAGAAGAGTACGGCGGAGCAGGACTTGATGCAACGGCCTGTGCCATTGTCCACGAAGAACTGTCGGCTTCAGATCCCGGGTTCGCACTCGCTTACTTAGCCCACTCAATGTTGTTTGTCAACAATTTAGCATACAATGGGACAGAGGAGCAAAAAGAGCGAATTCTCCCAAAGGTCTGCTCTGGTGAGTGGATTGGAGCCATGGCCATGTCGGAACCAGATGCTGGCACCGATGTGCTCGGGTTGTCCACCACTGCGGTGCAACAAGAGGATGGCACATGGGTCATCAACGGTCGGAAAATGTGGATCACCAATGGCTGCCTCGATGACGAAGGCACACCTGCTGACGTCGTTTGGGTCTACGCCAAAACTGGCCTGGATGAGAAAGGCCGAGTGCAAATGTCAACGTTCCTTGTTGAAGCTGGTATGCCTGGCTATTCAGTCGGTCAGAAGATCCAAGACAAAACCGGTATGCGGGCTTCAAACACCGCTGAATTGGTTTTTGACAACTGCATCGTTCCTGCAGCCAACATCGTTGGCGCCCCTGGTGAATCCTTGATTCACATGATGGGAAACCTCGAACTTGAACGCCTCACATTGGCCGCTATGGCTTTGGGCATCGCTCGTCGCTCGTTGGAAGAAATGAACAAATACGCTACAGAGCGGACTGCTTTCAAATCCCAAATCCGTGACTTCGGTCAAATGCAACGCTACATTGGAGAATCTTGGGCCAAGTACCGCTCAATGCGTGCCTATGTCTATGATACAGCCAACAACCTCACGATTGGAACCGCAGGTCAACGCTTGGATTCCGACGGGGTCAAGTTGTTTACAACGACAGCGGCAAAAGAAATCGCTGATGCAGCAATGCAAGTCATGGGCGGTTACGGCTACGTCGCTGAATACCACGTCGAGCGCTTGTGGCGTGATTCCAAGTTGCTTGAAATCGGTGGAGGAACGCTGGAGTCTCATCAAAAGAACATCACTCGAGACCTGTTCAAGGACCCTGAAGCCATCACTCGATGAG
>JAPKCS010000010.1 GCA_028822845.1 Candidatus Poseidoniaceae archaeon
CTAGGAATGGCACCCTCGGTCAAGCATCTTCCGATGATGAGTTGAGCAGTCGCTAGGGATTATGCTGCCCGCAGTGTCAGGGTTACTTTGTGACGTATCCAACATCCTGAGCCTCTTAGTATAACCCAAGCAGATAACTATGACAACAAAAGATTAGTCACTTCTATCTCGCAAGAATCAAACTGGCCGCCAGCGCCCCAAAGTTCCGAGACTGGATCCAAATCTTGCCTGCTCCGGAAAACTGTAGAATTAGACCTTCACCGCCGAAAAGGGTGGTCTTTAGTCCACCAGCCGGAGCCACACGGTAGGACACTCCTTCGGTGAATGCTACTAGGTGCCCATTGTCAACCACAATCGGGGCATCTGGTGTGACCTCGATTTCCTTGATTGCTCCATAGGCATTGTAGAAGACCTGTCCGGAACCACTCTGAGAGAATGCCCTCAGAAAGAATACCCCCACCCCGGAAAAGAGAGACTTGGCCCCTTGGAACTTGGTATCGATCTCCACGTTCGGCGAGCAGGCCATGAATGCCCCACCTTTCATAAACAGATTCTCCCCGGGAGCTAAGTCAAATGTACGGATATCGCCAGGGGCCGAAGGAGCCATTGATATCCATCCTCCCGAGTTTCCTGCAGTGTATGTGTTGAGGAAGAATGACTCGCCGCCCACTACGGCCTTGAAGAGGCCCTTCGTCACCCCTCCAGAGATAGCCCTACCAGTACTGACGCTAAGGTCCGGTGACTGGGCCACCATGGCACCAGGCTCGACCTTGATTGACTCGCTGGGTCCGAGGTGTGCAGTCATTAGTGTAAAGGCTGGTCTGAATTCGTATTCCACTTTCAAGGGATTAAATGTAGAATTATCAAGTTCCCAATAAAAATCTTGTTCACAATATGGGCATGAATACGCCCCCTCTTCGGCTTCACCCAAGTCGATAATGTCACTACATTCTGGACAACTTATTTCAACCATAATTCACCACCTCTTGATAGGCTGATAAAGTTTCTACCGTCAATGGGTACCGACTGCACAAGCCCGACGCACACCTATTCGTTTATCGGAAATTGGACAACAGCGTCCCCGTCAAACCACTGCTTGTGCTTCTTCATGCACAGCTTGAACGCCTCACTTTCGAGGTTGTTCGCCAACCATTCAAGCACGTTCGTCCACGGTTGAACATCGAACCAATCCCGATCGTGATTAGCAAACTGCCTGACAAACGGGAACAAAGCATCGCTCAATGATTCACCGATCGCTGTCTTGCTTGCCAGTCGCTCATCCAAATCCATCAAGTAAGCCGAAGCAAGCGTTCGCTGTTCAGCCTCATCCACACCTTCGTAGCGGTTGGGGTACTTGTAACGGTCAAGGTGGAATTTGAATTCATCATCGTTGCGTGAAATCCAATGCTGTTCTTCTTCTGACAACGTCCAATTGAGGACGTGCTGCATGATCTCAAGGCTTTCTTCGATGACGTCTCCGTCATCCAGCAACAGAACAGGAACCGTGCCTTTTGGTGAAACTTCCATCATGTGTTCGGGCCGATCTCGAAGGATAACTTCCCGGAGTTCCACTTGGAAGTTCGTACGGACAATGGACATCCGAGCGCGCATGGCGTACGGGCATCTACGAAACGAATAGAGGATTGGGAGCGCCATCAAATGGCCTCCTTCATCACTCAGGTGGGATTGGTGGAGCGTAACCACCGGAGACGGCTTCTTGAACGATGGCGACATCAGAATCGACCATCATCTGAACAAGTTCTTCGAAGGTTGTGCCTGGAACCCAACCGAGTTCCTTTCCAGCCAGAGCAGGATCGCCAATCAACAAATCAACTTCAGCAGGACGGAAGAACTTGGGATTGGTGCGAACACGGATGACGTCGTTTTGATCGGTGGCGATGGTGTCAACGCCTTCACCCGACCAGACGAGGTTCATGCCCACGTGACTGAACGCCAGTGTGATCATGTCCCGAACGCTGTGGGTTCGACCTGTTGCAACGACATAGTCGCCAGGCTTGTCTTGCTGAAGCATGCGCCATTGCATCTCGACGTAATCGCCGGCAAAGCCCCAATCTCGCTTGGCATCGACGTTGCCGATCCACAAGCATTCATCGAATCCTGCAGCAATACGAGCGGCGGTCATCGTGACCTTGCGGGTGACGAATTCGAGACCACGGCGAGGGCTTTCGTGATTGAAGAGGATACCTGTGCAGGCAAACATGTCGTAGGATTCCCGGTAATTCCGGGTGATTTCGAAGGCGAAGACCTTGGCGCATCCATACGGTGAACGAGGGTGGAAGGGTGTGGCTTCTGTTTGAGGCACATCGCGTACCTTGCCGTATTGTTCTGAGGAACCAGCTTGGTAGAATCTGCATTTTGGAGCGTGCTTGCGGATGGCTTCAAGGCAGCGAAGAGCGCCAAGTCCGGTGATGTCAGCTGTCATCATTGGTGAGCGCCACGATTCAGGAACAAAGGACATGGCACCGAGGTTGTAAAATTCATCAGGTTGTGAACGCACAACGGCGTTGTCGATGGAATTTTGGTCGGCAAGGTCGCCGTTGACAAGGTGGAATTTCTCATTGGTCAACAGGTGGTTGATGAGGCTTCGTCCAGATGTGGGTTGGGAGACTCTTCGGACCAATCCATAGACCTCGTAACCCTTTGACAGCAAGAGTTCTGCAAGGTATGAACCGTCTTGGCCTGTGATGCCGGTGACCATGGCTGTTTTGCCGCTCATGGTGTTCCGTGGGCATTTCCCTTTTTGAACCGGTCGTTTCTTCGTTTCTTGCAAAGTTGATTTCGATTTTGGCAAAGATGGGTGGATTTGAAGGGTGGTCAAGTGTTGAGCGACGCATGGCAGCGGGTTCGGCGAAGGGGGAGTCACGCCTGCGTGTGCTTGTCATACGCGCTTCGTTCGCCGCATTGGGTGGAGCAGAGCGCGAATTGCTGCAACTGCTTCGCAACGTCGACAAGCGATGGACGGTCGGATTAGCGACCCTTGAAATGTCAAATGAAGCGCTTGAATTGCTCGGTGGGGCCGAGGTACGAATGCATCAGCCGACCACCCCCCTCCAATGGCCAGAAGGCCCCTTTGCAGAAGTGAATGCTTCAGCCAGTAAGGCTGCTGAAAAGGCTTGGAAAAAGATGAACATTCCCTTTGCATCCTACGATGCTGTCCACATATCGGTGTGCCGAGGTTCCCTTGAGGTTCTCTCAATGATCCCTGATGGCATTCCGGTCCACTATCACTGCCTCGAGCCACCGCGTTGGTTGTACGAAGATGTGTTGCATCGACGGCTTGATGGAACCCTCAAGCGTCCGTTGTGGATCACAAAACTGCTGTTTAGCATCCAGCGACGACGCGACCAGAAGTTTGTAGGAAAACTGATCGCTCGACCGCACGCCACACTTTCAGGAAATTCACCTTGGATACAACGATGGATCTCAGAACTCTATGGAACCTCAAGCAATCCAAACAAAGCCAACGGAGAGCCACCACAGCGCGATGAAGGGCACAGGCTGATGGAAGCAACCCATCTCATGCACGTCATCGACCCGTCCATGTGGCCTTCTCAAGCGAGCAAGGATGAAGCGGCTGCTTTGGAAAACATACCTTCCCAACCCAACGAATACGTCGTTACCGTCGGCCGTGTTGGCCATGTCAAAGGCGCTTGGTCCACCGTTCAATCATTGCGCGGCACTGGCTTAGGGCTGGTTCAGGTTGGTGGCGGCAGTGAGGCTGACCAAACCGAGTTGATTCAGCATGGCGAAACCCTTGGTGTGGAAGTGGTTTGCATGCCCCGTCTTCCACATGTGGCGTTGCGCGCACTGGTGCGTGGCGCTCGAGCCATGGTCAGTCACGCTCACATGGAGCCGTTCGGATTGACGCCCATCGAAGCGATGGCGGTCGGCACACCAGCCCTCATGGTCGATGAGGGTGGATTTGCAGACACGATGGCGAAATCAAACTCCGGACGATTGTTACCTCGAGGCGACCTTGGGGCTTGGAAAGCAGCGTACTTAGACGCTAAAGATCCTGTCCTGCGCAACGCTTGGGCCGAGGCTGGACGAACCTATGTCGAAACAAACTTCGCATTGAAGATCCAAATTGAAGCCCTTGAGCGGTTGTTGAGTCGTTGATAAACAGTTGACATGTTCTCTTGGGTGAACACCGAAGGTACCGCAAAAAGAATGGCCATCATTGGCGTTGGTGGCATCGGCACCAATTTGATTGAACTGTTGATTCCAGCGCTTCAACGCTTGGGGCTTGATGCCCAACTTACCCTGATGGACGGCGATGTCGTCGAAGCTGGAAACTTAGGTCACCAAAGGTACACTAAAGATGATTTAGGGCTCAAAAAAGTTGAGGCTCTGGCATCGCGATGGGACGAACAAGGCAGCGGTGTTGAGGTGGTTGCTTGCGCGGAGAACCTTCGCCAATCGCACCAACTCGAAGGCTACGATTTGCTCGTCGTTTGTGTCGATCGGCCCGAGCCGCGCCGCCTTGTCCATGCGATAGGAACGCCATGGCTTGATTTGCGATGCGGTGGTGATGGCTACGTGATGCTCAGTTCGGAATCATCAGAACATTTGGTCAACCACATGACGCCCGACCACGAACCGATGAGTTGCCAGCACCCTGGAGCACTCGAGGATGGAAACCTCGAATTTGGATTTGCTGTTGCTGCGGCCTATGGAGCACAGTGGGTGGTCCAACACCTGAGGGGGAATCAGCCTCCGGTTCAAGCGATGGGGTCACTCACCTATGGTGCTTTCAATTTCCCTGCGGTTCCAGAGGTGAGCGCATGATTTTCATTCCAAATTTGGACCAACTCGAAGTGTCGAGCAATGATTGGGAGCGTCTGTGTGCTTTGGCAACGGCAAGGGAGGTCACCAATGAGGCGTTGATTGGGGTGCAATCGAAAGCCGCTCTTCTCGAACGGTGGGATGTGGTTTACACCCTGTCGCTCTTGGCTGGACTTGAAACATCGGTGTTGATCGATGCGGAAGACACTGTGTCCATTGATTGGGGCAGTCCTGGACGCGTCGCTCTTGCGCCACCTGTTGGTTGCGTTGCACCGTTCAAAGTGTGGACGCACACTCACCCGGGTTTTGACGCATACTGGAGCGGCACCGACACCAGAAGTTTGGCCATTGCTGGAACCATTGTCTCAAGAGCGTTGGTTCTTGGCTCTCCTGGCATCAAGCAAGCCGTGAATGAATCCTTCAACACAATCGAACAAACATCCCTGCGAATCATGCCGAGCGGTCCGCTTCATCTTTGGACGGATGAACCAATTTTGCCTTGGGAGGCTTACTATGAACGCCTTCATTCAACAACAATGCAGGAGATGAATGTATGACTGGAGTTCGTCATCCCAAGGACGATGAAGAATGCCGGAAGGCACGCCTTGCTCTTGCCTTAGGCATGGGGACAAGTTTGGTCGACGTCGTGACTGAATTCCTTGGCCATGAGCCTGATGAAGCGTTCCTTGAAGCCGTGAGGAACCGCATTGAGTTTGCACAGGAAACGCAAGAAACGATTGACATCAAGGTCTTAGTCGAACGGATGGCTGACCTTCAAAATGAAAACGCTTAGGTGATTCAAATGATCATAGGACCCGATGACTGTTGCGGGAATAATTGCGTCGTATGCCATGCATGGTCGCCTAAAAAATCTCAACGGCAAAAACTTGTTCGCGGCTGGAACAGTCACTTGCCAGAACCTGAATCCTTTGATCCAACACCAGGTTTGGAAGCTCAGAGACTCGATTATCAAACCCTGTTGCACGGTTTGCAAGATGAACCAAAACCATCATTCGCACTCGTTGAGATCCCAAATACCGCTGCAGAATTGATGATGCATTGCATGGGCTACACCGATGAAAATCTGGTCCATCAACTGGAAGCAAGGGCGCTGAAGGAAGGTGCGCACCTCTCTCAAACTGAGTGGCATGCCCTTGCACCATACATGATTTTGGATGAGGAAGGGGTGTTTTCCTACGAGCAACGCGGTGTGTTACAAGGAAAAATCGATTTCAGAACGACGAAGCTGTTTGTGGAAATATGGCATGGTCATCATGGCGTTTTGAACGCTTTAAGGTTGAGGCGACAGGCTCTTATTATGCATTCAACCCTCGAATATATACTTCCCAAAAATGAACGCCGTGCCCTCAAACTTTTGCATCAAACCGTTGCTGAACAACCTGACCGAATCCTTGTCAACGGAGACGGAGGGCTTGTCGTCAAAGGCGATTCCGGACTGACCTGGTTGATTCAACCAAACGGCAGTTCCAGAGGGGTGCCAAAGGTTCAATGTCAAGAGACAAGCCAAGTCTTTTGCATTCAACCGGATTTTTGTCAGGCGGAACTCCCAAGCGCTGATTACACCGCAGTCTACGTTCTTGCAATGATCAATGACATCGCCACTTCCTTCCGAGTCTCAACGCTTTCAAACGGGTTGAAAAAAGAACTCAAGAAAGCCAATTCAATTGTTGGTGTAGGTGGGTTTCCGACCCTCGATCAGGGCGGAGAGCCCTTCCAGCGAATCTTGAGTTGAAAAAATCTCAGTCAAATGATCCAGTTCCATTTGTAGGCCATCTGCCAACGAAGTTGAGGCTGTTGCATCGATCAGGTCGCTTGCCATTTTGAGAGCGATCGGTGCCGTTCGGGACAGTGACTTCATTTGACGAGCAACGGATTTATCTTCAGCATTGAAGCCATCTGGGCAGGTCCCATTCATGATCGCTGACATGTTGTCATCGCTGAAAAAGGAGGTGGCAAATGCAGCAACTGCGCTCGAAGAATTTGCAGGCGTCCCTGGGTATTTGTTGGCCGGTTTCCCAGCAGAAGCGAGTTCAGCCAGGCATGTGTTGACCGAAGCCACATCGACCAAATGAGTCAGCAAGCCCAAATCATGGCCTGTTTGCGCATCCATGAAGTTCCCTGCAAGCACGGCCCAGCGCGCTGCTGGGATGCCACAAATTCGTGCTGGACGTTGTGAACCACCCAATCCAGGATAGATGCCAATCGAAGTCTCCGGGAAGCGGAATTGGGTGCGCCGGGTGCCGATGCGGTAATCGCAAGCCAGAGCGAGTTCTAATCCACCACCAAGAGCGAGTCCAGTGGTCAAAGCGATTGTTGTCTTCGAGGACGATTCTAATTTGTTGAGCATCGTGTGGCCGTCTGCAGTGAAGGTCACGATGTCAGGTATTGAGTCTGCACGGATTTTGTCGACAAAGAACTTGACATCTGCACCAGCGACGAAGGCCTTTCCAGCACCATCGAGCACAATTGTATGCACTGAAGGGTTGGCGTTGACCTCGTCTAAGGCTTCGCTTAATTGACCAACAACGGTTTCGTTGAGGGCGTTCATGGCCTCTGGACGATTGATGGTGAGGGTCGCAACACCTGCTTCGATCGAAGTGTCGACATAAGTGAAATGCCATGGTGTGTTGGCAGTGGCTTGTTCAGTGAAAAACGCGGGAACCGACCAAGCACGTTCAGGATCGCTTTGTGCACTCAAATCAGCATAAGCCTCGGCCATTCTGTTGGCTTCTTTGATACCAACGCGATTCATCATTTCGAACGGTCCACGGGCCCAACGAAGGCCAACCTTGGCACCACGGTCGACGTCTTCCATGGAACAAACGCCTTCTTCAACAATCTGAGCTGCAACGCCAAAGACAACACCGTAGAGGCGTTCTGCGATGGTTGTGTATTGTTCTGAAGAGAATTCCTCATCGCCTGAGACATCCCAATGCTCGTTGGCTTCAATCAAGTCACGAAGGTTTTGTGCACCGACGTACCGAGGCGTGTGGAGTTGTTCAGCCAAGTAGTCGGTGGAGTGCAAAGCAATCGGAGGACCGGTGAGGTTCATCAATCCGAAAGGTCCCAAACCAATCCGGAACGCCTTGCGAGCGGCTGCATCAATTTGGGCAGCCGTGGCGATGCCTTCTTCCAAAAGCAAGCATGCTTCATTGAGCCAAGGCACGAAAAAGCGATTGACAACAAAGCCAGGTCGGTCGCCACAAACGATGACGACCTTTCCAAGCATCTTGCAGTATTGAACAACTTTCGCAACCGTTTCTGGGCTCGATGAAGTCGCTGGAATGACTTCGACCAAGCGGTTCTTTGCTGGGTGGTAAAAGAAATGCAAACCAACGAATCGATCGGCTCGACCGGTTGCTTCTGCAAGCGCATTGACCGACAGAGAGGAGGTGTTGGAGGCAAGGATTGTGTTGGGGCCACAGGCTGCATCAAGGGTTGTGAACACAGCGGTCTTCACATCAAAATCTTCGAACACTGCCTCGATAACAAGGTCGGTGTCGGCAGCGGTGTTTTCCACGCCAACCACGCCAGTGATCCGGCCTTGGATTGATTCAACTTGTGCGGGTGAGAAGATACGGCGCTCAACTGCTTCTGAGAGAAAATCACGGATGATACCTTGTCCACGGTCAACCCATTGTTGTTCTCGGTCCACCATCTGAACGTCGAATTCTTCCTGAGCCGTCTTCTGTGCAATGCCGGAACCCATGTTTCCTGCACCGACGATCGCCACACGCTGAATAGGTTGCATGGTTCTGCGAATGGAACATCGCACATGAACAATGCGGCCCTTCGTTCCGCTCAGAAGAAACGGTTGTAGGCATCGGATGTGCGTTGACAAAAGGCAACGATATCGAAGGTGCGGGCATGTTCGATCAAGGTTTGATTCGGCTTAGGCCAAACGTGATGTGAATCTGAAACGCTCCGGTCTTTCCAAGCAGAATGGACCTCAATGATCGCATTTTTCCATTCGATGGCTTCGTTCGCTGAGAGGCAGCTGCCTGCTGGCATCAATTCGTTGTGAGACGGCATGTCTGCACACAAAACAGGTGTACCGGTCGCCATTGATTCGATTGGTGGATAACCGAACCCTTCACTCACGCTTGGGAACAGAAGAACTTCAGAAGCATGCCGGAGGTTCATCAGGGCCTCGCTTGAGAGGTCACCACCATGGGCAGTGAAATTGATCACTGCGTGTTGCTCTGCGAGGTGGTTAATGCTCGCCTCATTTGAAGAAGAAATGCTGTTGCCCACATGATGGATATGGAGGTCATTTTTGATGCTCGCATCCAAGCCTCCAAGCACTTCCATCAAGAAACCCATGCGCTTTCGTGGATCATGGCTGCCAACAATCAGCAGGTGACAACCTTTCTGGAAATCTGAAGCGGGACCGACCGGTGCCCGTTCATCGCCCTCTTCCGGCGAGAATGTATCCATGTTCAAACCGAGTGGAAGCCACAAAGAATCCACATTTGGAAAATGAACCTTGCAGGCTTCCAGCGTCGCATGTGAATCGCAGAGTAAAAGATCTGAACGAGCAAGTCCTCGCTTCAATTGCGAGAGGTCACGGCGTCGCATCAAAGGCGGTTTGAGTTGCCCGATTTCGACGTTGGTTGTGCCCATATGAAGCTGCTTAGGATACAAATGGAACAGATCATGCACCGTGACGACAACGGGCACCTTCGAGTTCTTGGGCACCAGGTGAGCCTGCTCTTGATCGGTGATGTGAATGAGGTCAGGTCTGTGTTCTGAATTGGCCAATGCCCTCACCTTTCGAGGATGGGTGAACCAACGCTGCATCACTCGACGGAGCACGTTTGGATGAGGACCGAGGTCGTATTCGGCCACGCCCTGCAATCGCCAATCGTGAACCTTCTCCGCTTCGAGGGCCCCCGCAAGGGTGTGATGCGCCCCTCCGATGCCAGTGTTGGCACCAAGGACACCGCCTCGTACCAGCATCACCTTCCGAGCCATGGATGCACCAAGGGTTTGCCCCTCTTGAAGATGAGTTGCCTTGGATGGAGGTTCGTGGCCATACCGCTTATTTTCACTGTTTTCAGTCGAAAGTGTATGGTCGGTGTAAAAATGACATTAAGTAGGTGGAAGGAATCGGTAAAATTGAGGAACATAAATGACCACCCCCCCGCTAAAAATTCCACGCGCAGAATACCAAGCTGTTCGTGCTTCAATCGAATCAACGATCACCAACGGTGGGGAAATTCGGAACATCCTCGGCAATCAAACAGACGGCAGCCCCGCCAACACCCTCCACTGGGAAGTTCGACGTGCTGAGGAAGCCTTGCATGTCTTTGGCTCCCGTTGGACCACCGAAATCCTCACCGCACTCTACATCGCAGGTCCACGCCGATTTAATCAGATGAAAAATCTCCTCCAAGGGATTTCTTCACGTACACTTTCCGACAAGTTGCGCTTTTTGGTCGAGGAAGGCCTCGTCCACCGCCAAGTTCAGGAAGGCCCCCCTGTGCGGGTTTCGTATGTTCTGAGTGAACACGGGCGAACCTGTGGACGTTTGCTTTCACCCCTCGTGGCTCATTTGAAAATCCACGCTGGTATGTTGCTCTCTGATGACTGACGTTCCTCGCGAGAGCACGTGTGGGATGCTTTAACAAACAAGAAGGTCAACCACAAGGCATGCCTTTGCTTGCTCAGTGGGTTCGACAGCGTCCTTGGTTGGCCGCTGGATTCGCATCTGCGGCTGGGGGCGTTACGGGACTTGCAGGTGGCTTTGCTGCTGCTGCAGGCGCTGTTGGTGGTATGGCTTTTGGAAGTGTTTCAACAAAGGCACGCGCCTTAGAGCATCCATTGAGACGCCGTATCCTCTCCACCCTCGAACGCCATCCTGGTTTGTGCTACCGGGAATTGCAAGCGACCCTCAATGCGGCAAATGGAACCCTTCGACATCACCTCGATGTGCTTCAAACCCGTCGCTGCGTCACTGTGTTGCCCGTGAACGGTCGGACCTGTTACTTTGCTGGCGCTCCGACCCAAATTGAAATCCTACGCGGGATCAACGTCGACGAAGAGCGAGCTGCATCAGCCCTACCGATTGGCCTATCCCTCGTGCAACGCCTCATTGTCGAAGACATTGTCAAAGAAGGGACCCCTCGCAGTCAAGCAGCACTCGCACGGCGAATCGGTCGTTCAAGGGCGACAACCCACTCGGCGGTCAAGGTCCTCCGTCGGCGAGGCATCCTGCGAGAAGATCGAATCGAAATGATGCCTCACATCAACATGGACATCGAATGGCATGGTACGAAGGGCGTCGATTATGATTGGAACGACGAGCGACGCTGACCGTTTTCAGAAACAGGTCTAATTTTCGCCGCTCCAGCGTCATTTACTGCACAGTCTTCAAAGACCCTCGTCGAGGCACGAGGTCCATGTTCAGTGTTCGAATTCAAGAAGTTCCACTTCCGACCACCGAACGCGACATCGATGGTCTGGTCGCTTGGTTCATCGAAAGTTTGTGCTTGGTTCGAAAACGCGGCGAAGCAACAGCAGACCTTGGACGGGCCGGCCCTGTTCATCGCTTGCTGAGAGATTTCCTTTTTGTCCAGCCCACAACAAGCTGGGACGCACAGATGCTTGCTGATGAATTGGCCTTAACGCCAGCGTCGTTGAATCACCATCTGTCCCGGTTGGTTGAATCTGGCTTGGTTGGCACCACCAATGAAGGAAAGGGATGGCGACGGTATTACCTGCGCGGCGGTTCCTTGAGCAACGCCATCGAGTTTTTCACCGTTCAATGCCAAACCATCGTTCGTCAACGGCTCTCGCTGATCGCTGAACAATGGACGCGCGAACCGGTTCGCATGGCCCTTGAAGTGCCAGAAAGTGACACGCCCCCCCTCGCTCTTGGTGTTGTTGAAGTTCGACCGCTGCCCAATGAAGGGAACACCAGTGAAACCTCTCAATGGATGGGCGACTTTGGCCTGCTCGGCGAACGACCAGGCAAGGAAGCAAACGCTGATTCCATCTCAGTTCAACTGTTTGAGCTGTTGCTTTCACGAGGTGCACCTCTCTCTTTGGATGAGGCTGCTGAACTCGTTGATGGCCCGAAGGCCCGGCTAGGGCGTATTCTCGAGAGGTTTCGAACAAGTGGGTCCGTCGAGAGGGTTCCACGAATTGATCGGCTCAGCGTCGCCCTATGGGCCGCTATGATGGCACAACATCAACGAAGAGGCGAGGATTGGATGCTGAAGAAGGGTGGGTTCCAGCGTTTGTTGAACACCAAACAGCAATCTCAGCTCTTGGGTCAACTGAAAAAAGGGAAACTCAAAGTCGAAGATGTTGAAGAAGGCATGGAAGGCATCGAGCCTTCTGAACAAATGTTGCTCCTGAATTTACTCGGCGGCCGTTTGCCGATGGGGCATCGGATGGCTGGAGAACGGCCTGAAGACGTAGCCCGAAAGGTCACCGAACGTCTCGATCGGGTGTTGCGCCGAATGAGAAGGGTCGCTGAACTTGTCGAAGAAGTCGATGCTTGAAGGAGGCCTTTGGTTGTCACATCACATCGCTGCAAAACCCGGTGCTTGGGATGGTGAGCCCCGGCCTTTGTTCCTCGCGCCAATGGCCGGAGTTTCTGATTTGCCGTTTCGATTGCTATCAAAAGCATGCGGTGCTGATGTCACCATCACTGAATTCACCAACAGCACTGCGTTGACTCGCGAGGCCGCCGTGTCATGGCGAAAAATGGAATCGCATGAAACTGAGGTCCCCTTTATCCCTCAAATCTTTGGAGGCGACCCTGGCGACATGGCCACTGCGGCTGAAATGCTTGCTCCAACAGCAGATATCATCGATCTTAATTTTGGCTGCCCGGCACCAAAGGTGACCAAAATATGTGCTGGGGCCGCCCTGATGGGTGAACCTGATAATTTGGTATCAATGGTCGATGGCATCATCCAGCGGGTTGATGTTCCAGTGACTGCAAAGATGCGACTTGGTACGGGACAAGGTGCGAACAACGCCCTCGACATCTGCAAATCGTTGGAAGACATTGGGACTGCACGCCTTTGCGTTCACGGCCGCACCTTGCGGCAACGGTATTCTGGCGAAGCGGATTGGAGTTCAATCAAGGCCATCGTCGACGCTGTGGAAACACCTGTGGTCGCCAACGGTGACGTGATGGACGCTGCAAGTGCCAAGGATTGCTTGGAAGTGACCGGAGCTGCTGGACTTATGGTCGGGCGAGGTGCCATTGGGCGTCCTTCTGTGTTTGGTGAAATCAAAGTCGGTCTCGGCTGGATGGAATTGGAAGATCTCCCTTGGGTCAAAGCAAACGCTGAGGATTGGTACGAACGTTCCCCTATTGGGCAATCATTTGCTGCTCGGCGTTGGTGTTGGGACAAGTACATCGAATTTTCAAATCAAACAGTGGGCCTACAACCGCGATGGATGCAACGTCATGCTGTGGCGTTCACAAAGGGGTTACCTGGCGGTAAGAAGGTCCGAGCAGTGATGCATGGTGCTCCAACACCCGAAGCTTTCGCTGAAGGTATCAGTTCGTTCCTAGCGGGCGAAGCCACTGAGTGATGTGTGCTCAGAAGGTGGACTGCCATTCTTCGAGGTCTTGGGTTTCTGCCCAGGCCTCGTCGGTGGTTGCGCCACGGACCTTCAGCACTTCACGGGCCAAGAGCCAGTAAATCAGTGCGAGCGAGCGGCGACCCTTGTTGTTGGCAGGGAGCGCCACGTCGACGTTGCGAAGGTTGTTGTTGGCGTCAACGATGCCAACAATTGGCAAACCGGAGTTGACTGCTTCACGGAGTGCTTGCTGATCTGCAGCAGGGTCGGTGACGAAGAGGATGTCTGGTTCCACGTAGGAGCGCAAGACCGGGTTGGTCAAGGAACCTGGAATGAAACGGCCAACAGCAGCGTTTGCTCCGATGGACTCTGCAAATTTGCGGGCTGGGCGTTGTCCGTATTGACGAGCCGAGACAACCATGATTCGAGGTGCCTCGAAGCGGTTAAGGAATTCTGCGATGGCACGGATTCGTGAGTCGGTCATGTTGACATTGAGGAGATAGAGACCGTCTTCGCGAACGGTGTCAATAAAGCGAGCCATATCAGCACTCTTTTGTTGAGTACCGATGTTAACGGCGTTTTCCTCATAGGATTCAAACGGGATGAGTAAATTCATTTCTTCGGACATTGCAAGACCTCAGCAGTCGGTCGACTTGAATCCCATATTAAACCGCTTCGCAGTGAAACCAAACAAGACCAAACCCGAATCAGGGTGAAAATGGCACTCGAAGCCGTGGAAGAACTCAAGGCTAAGGCGCTCCACTGTGAGCCATGGCGGGAGTATCGAACGACTCCACCGGCTCCAAAATCGGGACCTACAGCGCCAGTTTGCACAACGATGACATTTGGCGCGACGAAAACAACGACGCGTTGAACTTGAGTGCGAGTGACCTCGAACGTCACGAATACTGCCCAATGTCGTGGGCGCTCTCCCGAGAGGGGAATTCTGGCCAAGGCGAGGCAATTGAAGCCGGCGCCCGAAAGCACGCAGAAATTCATGATCAAATGGAGTCGTTCAAGGAAATGAAATCCACCATGCGCCGAGCAACGATCATCTGGACCTGGTGGTTTTCAGTGACGGTTGCTTTTGTCATCGATGGTATCGCGTTCAATTACATCGACGATGTTGTGCGGACCCCCCTCGACTTCGCCCGTTACCTCGTGCTGTGGGCCTTGGTTTTGCTGATCGCAGGATTGATTGCGACCTATTTGCCATGGCGAAAGTGGATTGGATGGAATGAGACTGTGTCACAAACCAGAACGCGTATCATCAGCCAACACCAGGAAATTCAACCTGTGTTTGAACAACAAAACTTCGTGGGTGGATGGTTTGAAGCTGGACGGACTGAGGTTTCATTCTTCTTCGGGGCCATTGTCTTGGGCTTGCACGCCATCGCTCTTGCCGGGGCGGACGACCGATCACAAGCAACGTTCATTCTGCTCTTGACCGCCATGGGTTGGACCCTTGCGGCTTCGTGGCAACTGCAGAAGGTTCTGTTGTCAGATAACGCCTTGGAACACCTTCGCAAGGATGTGGATTTGGAGCCTGAAGACGACGTTGCTTACTCTGACGATGAAACCGCAACAAACCTGCTTGTGGATGACATCACTGGCCTGCGGGGAAGGCCTGATCAAATCGTGATTGTTGATGGGGAATTTATTCCGGTCGAACAAAAGACTGGTAAAGTGCCAAAACAGCCACACGCCTCTCACCGAATGCAGGTGCTTGCCTACCTTCATCTGGTGGAAATTAGCACCAAGAAAATTTCACCGTACGGCGTGATCCGCTATGGAAAAGAAAACCTGCATCAAATTGAATGGAACGACACAGCCAAACAAGATCTGTTTTCTGCCATCGGCGAGATTCAACGGTTGATGGTTGAAGGCGGCGCCAAGAGGAACCATCAACGCCCTGGAAAGTGCCGCAACTGTTCGAGAAGGTACGCTTGCACCGAGTCACTGGTGTGAGTTCACGAACAAACATCATTCGGTGGATAGATGATGCAGGTGTTTTGAACGCTTACTGTAACGGTGAAGCTGTCTTGTGCTGCAGTACCTGGAATGCCAAAACCACGAGCATCGACCGAGAGGGTCCACTCTCCAATCGGGAGGGTTGGATCAGGTGTGATGGTGATGGTGATCGGCTGAACATCTTGGCATTCATCCAATTCCCATGCAGTCTCGCCGTTCGGGTCAACCAATGTTGCTCGGACATAGCGGGTTATGCCGCCATCGAAACAGGAAATGCTGTCTGTTCCCGTGATGGTGACCTTCCTGTAAATGATGATTTGAGTTGCACCCTCATCGACTTCAATGGTCGATGAGTTGCTGTAAGGTTCGATTTCAATCGAGTCAAAAACGTGGCTAAGGCTAACGGATTCAACCGTGATTGACTCCTCTGCTTCGCCTCGCATGGCTTCAAGGCTCTCTCGAGCTTGAATCAGACCCATGCACCCTGCGGTGTTTGAAAGCACCAGGGTGAGGACCAGTGCCAAAGGCAGAAGGTACCGCTTCATCATTCATCCCAGCCGCGCCTCGCATATCAAATCAGTGCAGGCCCTTGCGAGGGTTTGAAAAGACAGAACCCGTACATCACATCGCCCGAATGACGACTGGACTTGCCGAGCGAAAGCTGTGACGTACCCTATGAAAGCCGACGGGCACCCTCTTTTCAGGTGGTCACTCGAACTTAGCACCGCATGTGCCACATTCCGTTGCATCCATTGCCAGATCAGCACCACAGGCGCCACATTCAGACATTTGAGGTGCTGCCTCTTCAGTTGCTTTTCGACGAGGTGCTCGTCGGCGAGCTTGTTTTGGCTTGGATGATTCGGGGTTTTCAGACGTCAATGGGCGTGTATCGTCATCGATGACTGTGAAGTCAGCAGTGGTTTCTGCGACTTCGTTGCCTGCGAAGGATGAGTCGGTCAGTTGCATGCCAATGTTCACTTCGTCGCCAGGCATAATACCGTCTTCACCAGTGATTTCGTACAAACGTCCACGAATCTTTGCGTCGCTTGCACTGAGGGTTGAGCCATCGTCACCTTCATCTTTCAGAGAGATCATTTCACCCTTGGATTTGATGATAGCATCGAGATCCATGCCTTCTCCACTGAGTTGGTCCATGTTCTTGAGGGTGGTCGTCACCGTGTTATCGTAGGCTTCCAACTCTTCATCCGTCATGTTTTCTCGCTCAATTTCGTAAGCGTTACGGCGGTCGAATGCTGCTTCAACTTCTGCCTCTGCGGTGATCATGTTTTTGTCCCATTCATCTCCGAGGTTATCTGCATCGTAACCAAATTCCTTGACAGCTTGTGCAAAGTTCTCAGTGCCTTCGACGATTTCATTTTCATCTTCTTCTGCATCAGGGATGGCCACGGTCTCCTTGACCTTGGTTTCCCTTTGTTGGCGTTGCTCGAAGTAAGAGGCGACGTCTTGTTCAGCGCCACAGTAGACGCAGTTGTCGAGAAGATCGGGTATCGATTCACCACACTCGTCGCAATCGTGGAATTGCTTCCTTGCCTTCTTTAGGTTGAATGCACAGTGTTGGCATCGGTCTTCAGTGCCTTCGAGTTCACCATCGCAAGCAGGGCAATAATCGAAGATGTCGCGTTCGACTTCTTCTTCTCGATCCCGGGTCATGAAAATCGCTACCACGAGAACGGCAAGAAGAGCGAGGACGCCCAGTCCGATGAGGCTCAATGTACCCAATTCAGCACTGTCATTCATGTCCGCAATGGCTTCATCGGTGAGCACCGTGGTGAAGCTACGGGTAAAGGTCGAAGTGACCGTGGAGTCCGAGGGAACAAGCATGATCGTGGAGATCGGCGCATAGGCGGTGAAATCGCATTGAAGGGCGACTCGGTCGCCACGGTTGTCGACTGAGGCGTTGAGCGTCGTCAACAACTCATTGTTTCCATCCATGCAATCGAAGGTCAAACTGCCCGTTTCCGTGCTGATCAGTTCAATAGCAAAGGTGTAGGTTTCCCCAGCGTCCAATGGAGAAGACGCTATGTTGGCTTCATCGTCAAGAATGCTGAAGGAAGAGAGCCACCATTCGAGGCGGAGTTCCGCTTCGACAACAACAACACCGTTTGCCTCACTGTTCAATGGATTTGAATCCCAACTTCCTGCCAAGGCAACCCATCCAGCAACGAAGGGCGCTTCGTGGGCTCCGAGGGAGGTTGTCAATTCAACTTCCCAGGTACGGCTTTGACCAGGGTCAAGGTAGATCACAGGTGATGTGGCTTCTGTCCCTTCCCAAGTGTAATGCAATTTTCCTGAGACCTCAATGTCGCCGTTGTTGCTCATGCTCACTCGCCAGGTCACTTTGTCCCCGGAATTCACCGAAGGACTGGATGCAATGGCGATTGGATCGACAAACACATCGGGGATTGGGTAGATGGAAAGGGAAGTTGTCGTTCGGTCATTGGCGTTTGATTCTTGAGTGAACGGTGCGTTGCCAAATGGATCGATTTGTGCTGTGAGTTGGTGTTGTCCGACAGAGAGCGAACTGAGGTCGCTCGAGGTCAGCGTGTGCGTCCATTCCTTCTCAGCATAGCCTTCACCAGTCATGGTGACGGTGAATGGTACCGAAGTTACCAGTCCGCCGTTTTCATTTGGAACTTCCAGCCACATCGGAACCTCAGTGGTGCCGCTTCCATTGGTTCGAGCAAGTCGCCCTGTGATGACCCATGGCCCTTCAAGCGCTCCTTGTTCGATCTCCACGGTCAGTTCACCTTGATGGTAAACATCCATGCGGGTTTCGACGTCGAAATCAATGCTTTCTTGCTTGTTCACTTCCGAAGATTCCTCGATGGCCGATTGGTAATCGGGGGTCACGAAGATGGAATGTGCACCGCTCTCTGGTGCGATAAAGGTGGTGTTGACCCAAGCCAAAGCGCCTGCAGCCAAGCCGGGAGTGGCGAGGTCTTGGTCGTCATTGCCTGGAAGATCAACATGCAACACGCTTGCACCTGCGGGCTCACTGCCAGTGTTGCGAACGAGGGAGGAAAGGGTCACTGTGTCACCAGCAAAAATGCCAGATAAAGGTGAAACCTCGAGCGTTGTTACTTTGAGGTTCGGCAAGCCTGTAACGGTGAATGGAACATAAAAATCAGCCATTGTGCCCGAATCCCGAGGGTACTCGATTTGCACATACAGGTCATGTTCCCCTTCGATGACGTTGACCCACTGGGTGGAAACCTGTTCTGCGGTTTCTCCATCGATGTCAACTCGACCTTGCTCGATGATGTTATTTGGACCAAGCGAATTGCGGTAAAAGGTGTATTCAACATCGGTTGCGAAGCTCTGTCCGCTGTTGTACATGGTGAGGTAAATCGTGACCGTGTCCCCTGCTTTTGGAGACGAAGGCGAGAACGCAACACCCGATGCTGAAGCCTGAATATCGCCGACTTCGACAGCGCTCACGTTCAGTGGCAAGGTGGCCATCCCAAGCAAGAGAATCGCAACAACTGCCTTCCATGAGTTCGCCATACAGAAGATGGAGGCCCTGCAAAGCACTTGAACCCATCTCAAACAGACCCAAAAATTCGCTGTTCCGATGCAGCATGCGGTTTCGCCAATTGGATGTTCTTGGTGCACTTTGGGATCGATTATTCAAGGCGCAATCTGACAGCCTGAACCTCTCGTAAAGGGGAGCATTGAAGGACAACCTCACCCGTCAAGGGTCCATGGGAAGGACAGCGGTCACAGCGTTCATCGTGCTTCTCCTGTTAGGCATGGGTGCTTCCCCTCTCTGGAACGCTCACGATGCTGGCTCGTCAAGCCTGAGTGAAAACAGGGTGATGGCAAGCACCTCCAACCTGGTCTTGACCTTCTCAAATGGACCCTCCACTGGCGATTCGATCACTGGACAACATCAACTCACCTTCGCCCTTAGCGGCGAAGCAAGCGTGACTTCGATCCTCATCGAATTGTCTTCTGATGGTACTTCGTGGACCACGATCACGAACCTTACCAGCGTACCATGGTTGACCTACTTCGATTCAACCGCCCATGCCAATGGCTCATACAACCTACGTGCGACGGCTTGGGATGCTGACGTCAATGAAGATGTCGTGGTGACTTCGGACACCTTTGCCATCGCCAACCAGGTTCCTCTGATCACCATCTTCACAGCCCTGAACGCTGATGTTGGAAGCGGTGACTCTGCCAGTGATCGCGCTTGGTTCGGCATCAATGCTGACGAAGCAATTGCATTCCGTTGGGGTGCAAGCGATGACGACCTGAGCTATGCAAGCCTTGCCAACGCACCGGGCCCTGGCGCACCAACAAACGACGGTCCATCGTCGCTCAATTATGGCTGGGATTGGACCAGCGGCGCAATGGCTGAGGGCACCTACAATCCACGCCTTACCGTTCATGATGACTCAGGCCTCTCGTCAAGCGAGACCTTGTTCATTGGGATTGACCGCAGTGGTCCAAGTTTGGGCACATTGACGGTTGGTTCCGGCAACACATGGCAAAACAGTGGCACTGTAGCCGTGAGCGGTTTGATGACCGCAGCGAATGATGGCCAGGGCAGCGGGGTTGCTTCGTGCCAAATCAGCACCGATGGCAGCACATGGTCAACCGTGACCACAGATACCACAACGTTTGTTCTGGTTGAAGGAAACCATACAATCCTGTTCCGTTCAGTTGATCGCGTTGGCAACATTGGCCCATCGTCCCAAGTCATCATCCAAATCGATAAAACGGCACCTGAAGCGAGCGGTTGGGTCATCGATGAACTGACCACAAGTCGAGTCGGGCCAGCGAACGTAAGTTTCAACGCACAAGACGATGGATCCGGATTGGACCTCATTGCCTCTTACATGCAGTATGGCTTTGACTCCAACGGTGTTGGCCAAACACCTGACCTTTCAGGACGCTGGCTGAACTTTGGCGTCACCGGACTTGACGCCACCGTGGCTTTGTCAAACTGGGCAACCAAGTCTCGCCAGCATTTGATGGTCCGAGCGGTTGTGATCGATCAGGCCGGCAACGAATATGCTTCCAACCCGAGTTCGTTCCAAATCCTACCCGGTCTTGACTTGGCTTGGAACGCAACTCAAACCAACCTCGACAGACTCATCGTTCGCCCGGGTGAAAGCTCCGGTAACATCACCATCACAAGCGTTCTTGAAAGCAATCAAGACTACGGTGGCAGCGTTGTCGTTCGCCTCGAATCTGCCCCCGCAGACCGAACAGCGTCGGTGAGTTGGACGGTTATGGAAGCCAGAACGCTCCCCTCTGGAACGCTTTCTGACAGCACTGAAACGCTGATCTGGAATTACACCGTGCCACAAACCGGCCAGTATGATTTGCGTTTGGTGATCGATTACCTCAACGTGATCGATGAATACGATGAAGGCAACAACAAAAATCACCTGGTGGTCACAGGAGCGGCCGTGGGTTCACCCGGACTTGTCCCCTCTTTTGCACCATCATTGCTGGTGCTTCTCTTCGTCGGTGTGGTTGTTGGCTTGCTCCAGCGCCGAACACGACCTTGAAAAGAGGCAGGCGGCACGCTACAGCCATGCGACAACCCTTACCTCGTGTACCGATGGACCGTATTGCGGTGCTTATTGGGTCGAAAGGTAGCACTGCGAAGGCGTTGCACCGTGCGGCTGGATGCAAGTCGTTCGACATCGATTCAGAAACGGGCGATGTGGAAGTGGTCTGGGGCGAACCTGGAACATACGACCCTGTCAAGGCCATGAAGTTGCCAGATGTCATCAAAGCTATTGGACGGGGCATGGCCCCAAAAGCAGCCATCCGTTTGCTCGAAGATGGACACTTCTTCGAGTTGGTCGACATCCGCTCTTTCGTTGGAAAGCGATCCAATCAACAACGACGAATTCGAGCGCGCATCATTGGAAGCGAAGGTAAAATTCGGAAGTTAATCGAAAACCTCACAGACACTCAAATCACCATTTACAATTCCACAGTGGTTCTGGTTGGAGAAGAAGAAGGATTAGCCGCTGCCCGTCAGGCAGTCGAGATGCTTGCAGGTGGTGCAGAACACGGTACTGTCCTCAACTTCCTCGAACGGGATCGACGACGATCTCGCTTGACCAACCGTTCGTTAGAAACGATTGAACTCAAAGAAGATCCAATGCCATTGCCGGGTGGATTCGAGAACCTCGTCCCCGGCCTAGCAGATGTCTCTCAACGACGAAGTCGGCGCATGCGTGCTTCACAGGTTGATCCTGAAGATGATGAAGCCGTTGAATCCATGATGGAATTGGCTGAAGATGAAAAAGTCGATTGGGAAGAAGAGTGATTACTCTTCTTCGTCATCATACTCGATCTGTTTGACGTGATCAAGGTTCATGTTGAGAACCTCGTACATCGTTTCTGCAAGGGTCACTTCCAGACCATTTTTGACGCCCCATTCAACAAGACGGGTGACGTCACGAACGAGGAACTCTTCCGCCTTTGGATGGCCTTGGACCACCGCTTGACCAACATCGATCACCACAGCGCGCTCTTGGTGCCACAGGATGTTAAACGGCGAGAAATCAGCGTGGACAAGGTTGCTTTTTTGCCAGGCGACGGCAAGGAATTCCACCAAGTCCTCAAACACCTCTTCGGGATGTTCAACTTGCACTTCCCTTAATTTCGGAGAGGAACCGGTTTCATGACCGAGGTAATCCATCACCAAGACGTTCTTGTGAATCCCTAACGGCTTGGGTACGTTCAAACCCCAGCGGGACAAGCGTGAGAGGTTTCTGTGCTCTTTTCGAACCCAAATGTCAACCAAGTCTCGATGCCTGCGACGAAGACCACCAAACCGTGGATCGCCTTCGATGTACTGGACGAGGTTCTTGAACACGGCGTTTGATGTGTGGAAGATTTTCACAGCGACGGACCCACCATCGATGTTGGTGCCGTGGAAAACGTGCGCTTCCTTTCCTCTGGCAATAGGATAGTCAAGGGTATCGATGACACCTGTTTTCATCAGTTTGTACAACGACATCAGGGTAAGGCGGTCAAAGACTTGGTCAAAGACACGACGATCGACCCAGTCAAACGTACCCGTTCCCATGGCTCCTTGGATTTTTGTTTCGATGTCACGGAACATCCGCTTGTATCGAGCTTCTTTCATCCAACCATAGGTGCTCTGCTTGGAGGCAAGGTTGCTCAGGAATTTATCTTCTTCAGACTCTGCGTACTCATCATCGAGGTCGCGTGATTTCGAAGAGGAACCACCTTTCGATTTCCGACTGCGTCGGTTGAACCGGTTGTGCTTGGTGTCGTGCAGTTCATCCCAGTTGTCTTTGACCATGACATCACCTTCGGGTATGCATGGCTCTCAACTTGGTCAGCCAAAGAGATCTTCCAAATCTTCGTCTTCTTCGTCGTCCGATTCTTCATCTTCAGAAGGATACTCTTCAACGGCTACAAACGGTTCTTCAGCAGGTTTTTCTTCGGTTTCTGCCGCCTCTTCTGTGGCTTCAGTGGCTTCTTCCGTTGCTTTACCATCCTCGCTGACAACCGCCTCATCGGCATCGTCGTCGCCGAACAAATCGTCGTCATCATCATCTTCTTCAGGCTCATCTGCAGCGCCGAAGAGGTCTTCTTCGTCGTCCATGGTACCAAACAAGTCATCGTGATCATCATCGTCATCAACAGCGGTGTTCATGCCAAAGATGTCGACATCTGGAGGGAGGATACCCTTACGAGAAAGGTACATTGCTTGTGTTTTGGTGTAACGGTGCTTAACGTCAGCTTTCGCATCTTGGAAGTCCCACGGCCAGACAATGATCAAATCGCCTTCGCGAACCCATTGACGGCGACGCATCTTTCCAGGAATTCGTGCCATACGGGTTTCACCGTCTGCACATAGGACTGTAACTCGTCGTCCACCGAGGATCTGTTCGGCAAGAGCAAACATTTCGTTGACCCTGAGGTTCGGCATCTTGACTCGAATCCTTCCACCCGAGGAGCCCTCTGGCGATTCAAGCCGAGCGAGTTCTTCCTCGTCCACTTTTTCTTCACGACGACGACCCATACGGTTCCACCATTTATTGCGTGCAGCCTACCCTTCTTGAATACAGCACATGGGCGACGAGGTCTTGGCGTGGTCCAAAACCAATCTTGCACTGCTTCACCATTTCGTGGTGAGGCTTTCTGCTGCAGTTCGGCACATCTCCAGCAACGAATTGCCAAAGACACCAATCAGGACGGTTGCAAGCACGCATACGAGGATGGAGGTTCGAACTTGCCACCCTTTTGGAAGCGGTCCTTCACGGCCTTCTTCAGGTTCGTCAAAGAACATAACAACGGCCACTCGAAGGTAATAGAACACGGAAACTGCAGAGTTGAGGACCATCAGAAGAGCAAGCCACCAAACCCAATGGAAGTCACCAAGACCGCCTGCACCGGTGCCGACACCGACGTTGACAATCCCCATGATGACCATCAACTTGGAGAGGAAACCAGCCATTGGCGGAACTCCTGCTAGCGAGATCATGAAGATGAACATAGCAAAGGCGAGGAGGGGTTCTCTTTTTGCTAGGCCACCAAGCGAGGAAAGGCGGGATGCATCGCCGTCAGATTCCAAGATTGAGAGCACAAGGAACGCACCGAGCTTGAACGCAACGAGGACCAGCAGGTGGAACAGCACGGCAGTCAGGACCATCAAGGCAGCATCGCTTTCATTTCCAGCGAAGGTTGGGTCCCAGGTCCATGCGCCAACAGCGGTAAGACCGGCCAACATGTAACCAGCGTGAGCAACGGATGAATACGCAAGCATGCGCTTTGGATTGGTGCTCCCAAGGGCTGCAATGTTGCCCCAGGTCATGGTGAGGGCTGCGAGTGCACCGAGGCAAACCAACCAAACTGCGGATCCATCAGAAGCATCGGGTGCTGCAACGATGAGCAGCATGCGAATCAAACCAACCATACCCATGGCCTTGCTTGCAGTTGCCAAAACTCCAGCAACTGGGCTGCTGGCTCCGGCGTATGCATCTGGAGCGGCGAAGTGGAAGGGTGCTGCGCTGACCTTGAAACCAAAACCAACCAACACGAATCCAATTCCAATCAGTGGCAATGGTTCGGTGCCAGAAACGGCAAAGGTTGCTGCAAGCACGTCGAACTGCAACGAGCCTGCCCAAAGGTAGAGCATGGAAAGACCATACAAACCGACGCCTGAAGCGACCGATCCAACGATGAAGTACTTCATACCGGCTTCAGAGCCAGCCTTGGTTTCTTTCAAGAACGCCACGAGAACGTAGGTGGAGAAGGAAGCAAGTTCCAAACCGATGAACAAAACAAACAGATCTTGAGCCAGTGCAACGACGGACATCCCCAAGCCACAGGTGAGCATCAGGATGTAGAAATCGGCTTGTCGGCGGTTGTTGTAGAGTTGATCGACCTTGAGTTTGCCTCCGACGCCTTCGACCCTGAGACGGTTCATGCTCGAAAAAGAAGCAAGAGCAAGAGCGCCGAAGAAAATCAATTCAAACACACGGCTGAAGCCGTTGATCATGAGCAATTCCTTCGCAGACTCAGCATCACTGCTGACAATGTGAACTGCGTCAACTCCACCGCGGAGTGAATCTGCAACAGCCACAAACGCACCTGTGAGGGTGAGGGTTGCAATCCATGCTGGAAGGTGAGGGTTGCTGCTCCAGGCGTAACGTTGACCGCCCAGGAACCAAGGCAAACGGATTTGTGTGCCTCGAATTCTAAAGGTGCCCTTTCCAAGATTAGGGATGATCATGAGCGCAAGAAGACCGAAGAACAACAGCATCTCAGGCATCACAGCGGTGTAGAACTCAGGGGTGAAAGCTTGTGTGGTTTCCATATCAGGCACCTCCCTTGAAAATACCATTCGAGATCATGTGCTCGAAGAATGTTCGACAGTAGTCGTCCATCATGTCAAGGCCAATCCATGGCATGACACCGAACAGGATGGTGAAAGCAGCCAAAATGAGCATGGCGATTTTCTCCTCACGGGAAAGATCAGGAATAGGTCCACCGTGCAACGAGGCCGGTGGTTGGGTTTCGTCGCCACCTTCGAAAATGGTGCGTTGCATCGACCAGAGGTAGTACGCTGCTGTGAGTGCCAAGACCAACGCAGGTCCAACCATCCACAGCACGCTCCAACCCTCGAGGGCAATAAAGTACCACAAGGCGATGAGCATCATCAATTCTGCAACGAAGCCAGCGAGCAAAGGAAGACCAAGTGAAGCCATCCAGGCGAACATCATCGAAGTGGCAAGCCAAGGTGAATGCTTGGCCATACCTCGCATAGAGCCAATTTCCATGCTGTGGTAATGATGCTTGAAGGCACCACACACAGCGAAGAGCATTGGGCTGATGATGCCGTGAGCGAACATCATGAACAAAGCCGCAGCCCAGCCCATTGGTTGCATTGTAGCGATACCGATGAGAATGACACCCATGTGCGACACCGAGGAATAGGCGACCATCTTCTTGAGGTTGGTTTGACCCAAACAAACGATGGCACCCCAAACAAGGGAAACCATACCGAAGATCATCAGGGCCAATTGGAAGTGTTGCAGGGCGTGAGGGAACATACTCAGTGGCAGCCTGAACATACCGTAAGCACCCATCTTCAACATCACGCCAGCCAACAGCATCGAACCGCCAGTTGGTGCCTGAACGTGAGCATCAGGAAGCCAAGTGTGGAAAGGAACCGCTGGTAGTTTCACGAGGAAACCAAGCATGAGCATAACGAAGAGGACCTTCTGCATGCTTTCACCCAAGAACCAACCGTTCTGGTTTGCTGCAGTCGCGTGGTCAACAAGCGTTGGAATATCGAAGGTGCGCCCGGTGATGGTACCGTATTTCCCACCGCTTCCAATTTGATCAGGTTGCATCAAGTACAGCGTCACAAGACCCAAAAGCATCACGACTGAAGCAGTGAAGGTGTAGATGAAGAACTTCTGCGAGGCGTACTTGCGGTCTTTGCCACCCCAGTTCAGAATCAAGAAGAACATTGGAATGAGTGTCAATTCCCAGAACACATAGAACATGAACAAGTCAAGCGAGACGAACACACCAATCAGTGCACCACCCATCAACAGGATGGTTGGGAAATAGGTTGCACCGTTTTTCTCATGCCATGTAGCGATGATGGTCACGGGCAGTAAGAAGGTGGTGAGCCAAACCATTGGGAACGAAAGAGCGTCCAATCCAACCGTCCAATGAATTCCCAAAGCAGGGAACCACTCATATGAATCATGGAATTGGTAGGTGTTGAACGAAAGACCTGCGCTCGAGATGTCTGAGAACACTTCGAAGAACATCATCGTCGTGTAGGTGAACAGCCCAAGAGAGAACGCAAAACTCGCCATCCGAATTGGGTTGTTCAACTTCTCATGTGCCGTTTTGTTGGTGTTCGCAACGAACGCCAACAGCACGATACCTGCGATCACAGGGAAACCAACAAGTTGCATCGAAATCCAATCAGTACCAGCTTCGAACAATCAAGCCACCCCCCAAACGAGCATGAAAATCACCAGCATACCAACGGCGACCATCAAGATGTAATCACGGGCTGAACCCGTCGTAAGTGAGCGGACTGCGCCTGAAAGCGATTGTGAACTGGTCTCAATGGTTTTGATTGTTCCATCGATGACCTTGGTGTCAACTTCTGCTGCCTTCGATGAGAAACCAGCAACGATCTTCATCATCGCCATATCGTAATACTGGTCGATGTACAAGCGGTTCTGAAGGGCAACAGCGAGTGTGGACTCAGCAAAAGCGGTGTTGTCGAAGTTGAATCGACCCTTGACCCATGCGTTGAGACGGATGACCGGAGTCATCCATGGCTTGGCTGTTTCACCCTCTTCGAGTTGACCACCATACAAGGCCATAGCAAGACCAGGTCCAGCAACTGCGCCAAGGGCGATGGCGATGTAGGTCAAGACAAAGAAGTACATGTCACTGTTAGCAAAGGCGTGTTCCATCTCATACAGGATACCTTCGAAAAGGGATTTTTCGCCCATTAGAGCATAGTGTTCATCGGGTGCCCAGTGGGTGAAGCCCATACCGGCGAAGAAGACCGAAGATAGACTGACAAAGATAAGAATAAACAGTGGAGTTTTGATCCATGTGTTGGTTGGTCCAACGTGAGCTGCAACCTCGGTCTTTGGCTTTCCTGCAAAGGTTTTGAGCCACATACGGGACATGTAAAATCCGGTCATACCAGCGCCGATAAGCACGCACATGGCAGGGAAGAGGAACCGTGGATCGTCTTGAACGACTCGCCAAGCGTTAGCGATGATGCCTTCCTTGGACCAGAATCCACCAATCAATGGAAGACCCATGATCGAGGCGGAACCAACGAGCATAGCCGTGGCGGTGAGTGGCATCTTTGACGCCAAGCCGCCCATGTTCTCCATCGACTGAGCATCAAAGTCGTCATCGTGATGGTCATCATGGTCATCCCCGTGGTCATCGTGGTGGTGCAAGTGATGGTGTGCATGGTGCATCTCGTGAATCACTGAACCGCTGGCCATGAACAACATGCCCTTGGCCATAGCGTGGTTAAACAGATGGAACAAGGCTGCTCCAAAGGCAACGATAACGATGTAATGATCGGCGTCATTGTGATGCCAATCAAGCGTGTTCGCGAGGTACATGGCGCAACCCAATCCGGTGAAGATGTAAGCGAGTTGGCTCATGGTGGAGTATGCCAAGACTTTCTTGAGGTCGATTTGGACAAAGGCAATTGCTGCTGCCATGACTGCGGTGATACCACCGATAACAGCGATAATGTACGCCAAATCAGCGAGGTCACCGTGCAAGGCTTCAGCGCCAAAGAATGGGAACATTCGAGCCACGAGGTAGAGACCTGCGTTGACCATGGTCGCAGCGTGAATCAAGGCTGAAACTGGCGTCGGGCCTTCCATTGCATCTGGCAACCAAACGTGGAGTGGGAATTGGGCCGATTTACCGACCGCACCGATGAACATCAATCCAAGCGCCCACTGAAGGGTGCCTGCCGACTGTTCTGCGACGTGCTCAATGTTTGCTGTATCGAACACCACGACGTAATCCAAGGAACCGAAGAGGTCCCAGAGCATGACCAAACCGATCATCAGGAACACATCGCCAATTCGAGTGGTCAGGAAGGCCTTCTTGGCAGCATAGGCTGCGCTTGGGCGCTCGTAATAGAATCCGATGAGAAGGTAAGAACAAAGCCCCATAATCTCCCAGAAGATGAACAACCAAAGGAAGGAATCCGCCAGAACCATACCGAGCATACCTGAACAAAACAAGGTGAACTCAGCGTAGAACCGGTGGTTGCGGTTGTCGTTGATTGGGTCGGTGTTCATGTAACCAATGCTGAAGACGTTGATCAACAGGCAGAGGAATGAAGCGACGAACAAAAGCATCACGGTGAGGTGATCGACATACAATCCAAAGCCGAACTTCTCTGTTGTCACGCCAGCGGATGTGCCGTCCCATACACCGGAAGTAAACCAGTGCAAAACCGACTCATGACCTGCACCAGCGCCGCCGATGAAGTCCATGATCAAAAGAACAGAGATGATGAGAACTGCACTCATGACACCGAGTGCAATCATACCGCCTTCTTTGACGGCGTTTTTCCAGGTGGGGTTCCCGTTGAACACCCGGCCGAGGAAAAGGATCACTGCGAAAGCCATCATTGGCAAAAGAATGATCAGTGGAGCGAATTGGAACATGTCGGAAGCGACATACATGGTTTCTTTGAGTTCTGTGCCTTCCATCATCTCACCTCAGTTCTTGAGGACGTTTACATCGTCCAAGGAAATCGTGTCGTGTTGGCCGTACATTGCCAAGAAGATTGCCAAACCTATGGCGACTTCACTGGCTGCAATGGCAATGGCGAAAATGGTGTAAACCCATCCGGTGGTGTCACCGTGATAGATGGCTGCGGCTGCAAACTGCATGTTGGCAGCGTTGAGCATCAATTCAATGCACATCAAGACGATGATGGCGTTCTTTCGAGTGAACGCTCCACCGAGTCCAATGACGAACATAAGAGCGGAAAGTCCTGAGACAAGAGCTGGATCAATCATTCTTCTTCACCTCCGAATTCCCACAAGAGATTTTCCATTCTCTCGTCACGAACGAGGTAGGCTGCGCCAATCATGGCCATCGACATTAACACGCCGAGGATCAACAATGGAAGGGCCCAATCGGTCAACAGAGCATCGGCAAGACCGCTGGTGCTCGGTTCGTCCTCGCTTGCATTTGCCCAAACTGAATCTGCGCTAAGAACAGAAACAAGGATCATACCAAGAGCAAGCAAACCCATACGGGTAGCCAAAGAGAGGACCTTCATTCGAAGTCCTCCTCAAGGATTTGACGGCGGGTCAACATGATACCGAACAGCACCACAAGTCCCACGCTCGCCAGATAGACAAGGATCTGAATGGCTGCCAGAAATTCAGCACCCAGAAGGATGAAGATTCCTGAGACCGCCATGAAACTAAAGATCAAGGAAAGCATCGAATGTGCCACTCGTTGAGCAAGGATGAGTCCAAGTGCACCACCAAGGGCGATGGTTGCGAACAGGAAAAAGACCCCCAGTTCTGCTGCGCTTGCGACGTCCATCTCAAGCACTCTCCTCTACAGCTGCCGCCTTGGCAGCCTTCTTGGCGCGCTTGGTGCGTTCCTTGTTTGCTCGCTTGGCCAACTCAATGTCGACCACTTCTTGGTGAACACCAGGAAGCACACGAGTGCGGCTTGCATCAAACCACAATTCTTGACGGGTGAAACCAGACATTCCGTCGTATTCATTGGTCATGAAGAACGATGTGAAACCACATGCTTCCATGCACAGTCCACAGAACATGCAGCGTCCCAAATCAATGCGCCCGGAGACGATTTGATCGTCGGCGACACGAAGTTCACTTTGGTCGACTTCGGCTTCTTCGCCGGAATCGTTCCAACGAACGGTTGCGGTGCTGCCTGAGAGGTCGAGGACCTCGGCAAATCGCCACTCGCTTGGAGTGTCGGTGTGAGCGGTTGCGAGGTTGAAGTCTTCGAGGGTTGCAGCAACTTCTGGTTGAAGCATAGCAGCATTGCCGCCAACTTCGAGGTCCGCGCCGAGGCCTTCATGCTCCCCTTCTGCGCCGTCGAGAACGTCGACACGAAGTTCAGTGGTCATGTGCAGGCAATCGTTCGGGCAAATGTTGACGCACATCTTACAGGCTGTGCATGTCTCCCAAATGACTCCGATTCGGCCGTTGTAGTTCCCTGGAACGAAGAGCCAAGGTTCCATTTCCTCGAGTCGTTCGTAAGGGTACTGGACGGTTTGTGGCTTCCACAAGGTCGGGAACAAATCAGATGTCACTCGATCCGGTGCGAATTGTTGGTTCTCGATGTCGTTGAATTGTGATGTCTTTCGAGCCCGTACCCT
This sequence comes from Candidatus Poseidoniaceae archaeon, assembly GCA_028822845.1. GTDB lineage: Archaea > Thermoplasmatota > Poseidoniia > Poseidoniales > Poseidoniaceae > MGIIa-L1. The sequence goes on from JAPKCS010000010.1 coordinate 30,764, forward strand.
GTCATCATCCGACAAAAACTCGGGGTGCTCGGTGTTGTGATAGCCCATTCCGATGCGCTTTCCGAACAACTTTCCAACGATTGGGAAGGTTCGTAGGGCGGTGATCAAGGTGATCTTGAACGGGTACCAGAACAGGTTTCTGAAGCTTGGTCGTGCGTGTGGGTGCATTGGCATTCTAAATCACCTCATTCCTTTCCTGGAGTGTGCGTTCCCGCAGCCTGCACTGTGTAGACGTGGTACATACGGTCTGGTGCAGCATCTTTGTCTTCATCGTTCAACAGAATGAAGAAGATAGCCAACCACACAAGCGTGGTTACTAAGGGAAGGAGGAAGGGGACTTCGAGACCAGGAATCATCCAAGCATTGCCACCAGCAGCGGTGTCTTTCAGACCGTTTGGATCGTACAAGAACAAGCGGTAAAGGGTCGAGAGTACGAGTTGGAGCACCGACAATGGAAGCAGCATGCGCCAGCCGAATTCCAAAATCTGGTCGGTTCGGATACGAGCAAGGGAGAAGCGAGCCCAGACGAAGACGATCAGGAAGACGAGCCAGGCTTTGACCAGCACAACGATTGCGCCCGGGATCAACACATAGGCATCTCCAAGAAGCGGGATTTGGCTGATTGTGCCTTGGAATGGAAGGTGCCATCCGCCAAGGAAGAAGTGAGTGAACAAGAAACATGCAGCGTAGGTCCGGATGTATTCTGCCATGAAGAGCATACCAAATCGCATGCCTCCATACTCAGTCCACCAGCCTTCGACCAGTTCTGCTTCTGCTTCTGGCATATCGAAAGGTACACGCTCGACTTCAGCGATCATGGTGATCAAGAAAAGAGCCCCACCGAGGGGCATCAAGAACAGGTTCCAGGATCCAGCGCTGTGCTGGAAGTGGATGCTATCGATGATGTTGAAGGTGCCTGAAAGGATGGCCACTGAGAGCAAGGTCAGCAACAATGGAATCTCATATGCAGTCAGTTGTGCCGCCGAGCGAATACCACCGATGAGGGTGTATTTGTTGTTCGAAGACCAACCTGCGAAGAAGACACCGATTGGGGCAATACCAAAGATGGCGATGGCGTAGAGAATAGAAAGATCTGGATTGGTGGCATAAATGCCGCTTGAAAGAGGAATGATACCGAGGATCAAAAGCGTTGAAGAGACGATCAAGAAGGGTGATATCTCGAAAATTAACTTGTCTGCTCGACGGGGAACCATGTGTTCCTTAAGCAGGAATTTCATACCATCTGCAACGTTTTGGAAGAAACCTGGAAGGATGGAGTAACCCATCCAAGAACGGTTGTTGACACGATCGACGGTTGGATATTTCTCATCCCGGTTGCCGAACTTCTTGTTCAACCAGCGGTTGGCTGCTCCAACGGGGATGCCTGCGCCAAACGGTAACATGTTCCACCATTCACCAGCAGTTACGCCGTTTTCACCAACCCAAAGCGAGCGAAGTGCAGTGGTTGCGCCACGGCGATCGTTCATTCGAGCCACAGCCTTTCGCTCAATCCATAGGATGGCGAATTGGCTAAAGAACAGCATCAAAAACACAATGTTGACGACTGCGAAGGTTCCTGCGGCAAAAGCGATTGAGGTTGCGCTTTCTTCCAAGGGGGTGCCCTCAAGAGAAGAGATGACAAGTTCGCGAACAGGGCTGTCCTTACCCAAGAAAATGCCTCGTAGGTCATAGATGTCATCCATAGCAATCACCTCAACGGTCGGTTTCTCCAATGCAGGGGTCAAAGCTACCCATGATGGCAGGGATATCTGCAATCTTGTAGCCAATCATCGTCTTTGCGACGAAGGGGATGGTGATGAACATCGGTGAGCGGATGGAAAGTCGGTATGGATTCTTTCCTCGGCCTTCGCCGCCACCCTGGACGTAGAATTGTGATGCGCCACGGGTGCACTCGTAGTTGCTGAAACCAGTTGCGCCTTCAGGGGCACGGGTTGGTGCCTTGGTGAGGATCATTTCGTCTCCGCTGGCGTAGTTGGTGTTCATGCCACCGGGGATTTTGTTGAGTGCGTCGAGGACCATGCGGCACGATTGTCGCATTTCTTCCATTCGGACACGGTAACGGTCGTAACAGTCGGCACCCTTGACGGAGGTCGGCTTTTCGACGGATGGTTCCCAGTCGATTTCGTCATAGACGGAATATGGGTGAGCCCAGCGAACGTCGTAGTTGACGCCTGCTGCACGGACGTTGGGTCCAGAAACACCAGCGTCGACCATTTCTTCGGCGTTGGCATAACCCACACCTTGCAAGCGAACCAACCAGATGGTTGATTCATCGAGCATCATTTCGTATTCTTCAATACGCTTTTCGAACAACTTGGTCTTAGCGATGACACGGTCGGCGAATCCGATTGGCATGTCACGCTTGACACCGCCGATGCGGGGGTAATTGTAGTGCATTCGGGAGCCACCGAGTTCCTGCAACAGATCGAGGAACATTTCTCGGTCTCGCATGCACCAGGTCATGAGCGTGAGGTTTCCAATGTCAGGACCGAACGCACCGAGCCACATCAGGTGTGAAGCAAGGCGTTGCAGTTCTGCGGAAATGAGTCGAATGTATTCAGCTCGCTCAGGAACATCTGCTTCGAGGAGGTCTTCTGCTGCATAGATGTATGAGTTCGCCCAAGTCATGGCGCTCACATAGCACAAGCGATCGCAGTAGGGTGTCACTTGAGTGAAATCCCGTGCTTCACAGATTTTCTCTACACCGCGATGGATGTAGCCGAGTTCTGCATCTGTGTCGACGACGGTTTCTCCGTCAACCTTCACACGAAGTGTCCACAAGCCGTGTGTCATTGGGTGCTGAGGCCCCATTGTAATCCACATTTGTGCCATAACAATCCCTCACTTAACACGGCCCTCGTCCGCTGGTTTACGCATGAATCCTTGCGGGTCATCGTACATTTCGTTGTGGTCGTGATAGCGAAGTTTGTGTTGCTTCTGCAACGGATGGAAACCTTCAGGGCTGTCGTTTGGATTCAAAACGCGGTGCATGTTCTCATGGCCTTCGAATCGGATACCGACCAAATCCCATGTTTCTTTTTCATTCCAATCAGCGCCGACCCAAATCGACTGAATCGATGGAACGGTCGGTGTGTCGCCTTGTGGGAGTGGCATGAAGACTTCGAATTCCATTGGAATGTCCATGCCTTCAAGTTCTTCAGCAACGATCACGTAGTGAGTGTTTGGCTTCTGATTCTTAATCGGTTGGCGCAAGAAGTGGTAGGCGACTTCCCAACCTCGTTCATCGGGGCCATCAGGGAAATGTGTCCCTGTGACCATCGAGCAATAATTGACGCCGAGATCGTGACGCAACCATTTTGCCAATGCGATCCAGTGCTGAGGCGGGCAGTTGAGGCGGACAAAGGCGTACTTCTTGGCGTTGCTATGATGCTCAACGGAAGCGGTGATGCCGCTTCCTTCGAATCGCTGGTTAATGGCGTCCAAACAGGCATTGGCTGCCGTGGTGTTTTGCTCTGCGGTGATGGAGGTGCCCATGGTCAGTCCTCTCCCACAATCATTGGCTTCTCGCCCATTCGATCGACGCTTGGCGCTGCGCCAATACGGATGATCTTCTCACGGAGAAGGCCGAAGCCATCGATCAAAGCCTCGGGACGAGGTGGGCATCCGGGGATGTACACGTCGACGGGGATGACAGTGTCTACGCCTTCGAGAATGTTGTATGATTGGAAATAAGGGCCGCCGGAGATGGCACATTCGCCCATGGCGATGCAGTACTTTGGCTCTGGCATTTGCTCCCACAATCGTACCACCTTGTCGGCGAATTTCTTTGTGATTGGGCCGTTGATGAGCAGGACATCGGATTGCCGAGGGGATGAACGGAACAAGACACCGAATCGGTCGCCGTCAAATCGAGGGGTTGCCGCAGCTGCCATCTCGATTGCACAGCACTTGATCCCCAAGTGGAGGGTGAACAGTGACTTGCGCCCTGCCCAATTGAAGTAACGCCCAGCGAGAACGCTGAGGAACTTCTTGATGCGTGTGGCCTTGAGGGCCTCATCGGTCACGTTGCCGACCATTTCGACAAGCGCGCGGCTGTTGAATGCTGCGAAATTTTCTCCTGCTTCTGCCATAAGAATCACCTCAGATGTAAATGCGCCCTCGCTTTCGGAACACGTACCAGACGCCGAGAGACATCGTGGCAAAGAAAACGGAGAGCACGGCGAGTGCGTTGATGGCTTCGTCCACAGCACCCGGTGCTGCGCCTTGGGCGGTAGCATCGGTTGCAACCATTCCGCCAAGCACCATGAACATGAACGCCACATCGAACACAAGGAAGATGATGGCGTACCAGTAGTATTGGAAGTGGAATTGGATCATAGCATCCCCGACAGGTTCACTGCCGCACTCGAAGGTGGTCAAACGGCGTGGGTAGAGGCTGTGATCTCGCTCATAGCCTTCGAGCAAGTACGATCGAGTGATGTGTGGGCGGGCTGGATCAACGCGAGGTCGGACAACCCAAGTGATGAGGAAATTCGTCAGCGGCATGATGATTCCGAGGATCGTCAAAAAACCTATCGAAAGATAAGCACTCGGTACCGATTCAAGTCCGGACATATGTTCACCCTGTTGCGAAGCATACGCTCCGCATTTGTCTCGACTTGAGGGACCCACATAAGCGTTCCCAAATCAGACTCAAGGAGAGCCACGATATCATGTGTTGGGAACAAGGTCACTGCGAGGTTGTTCGCCGGTACAATCTCACAGTGAAATTCAAAGTCCTATCAACCAGTGATTCTTGCCGAATTTCGACAAGGAACCTTAGGAATCACTTCTTTGAACCTTTGATGAGGCGCGGGAGGAGCGCCGCAACAAGAAGCAGGAAGACTCCAAATCCAATCGAAGAGACCAGCTGTTCACTCAATCCGAGCCCAAGCAGACCCTTTGAAGGCTCACCTAGAATTTCGAATTCAATGTTCACTCGGTCGACAACACCCGTATCAAGCGGTTCAGCTGAAACGGTGAATTTGAACGTGTCTTCAATCTCTGCAGAGAACGGAGGGCGAACGAGCACATCGATGGTGACCGTCTCACCGACATCGATCCAACAGGTGAATTCGGAGCCGGTGGTGGAACAATCAGATTCTTCCGAAAGACTGTCCAATCCAATGTTCCAGCCACGGAAACTCTCCGAAGAGAAGATCAGCACTTCTGCCCTGGTGTTCCCCGTGTTGGAGAGGTTCAGCATGAACTCCAGCTTATCTGGGTATTCAAGGGACATTTCAGTCTCGAGGCCTTCGGTTTCAAACTCAAAGTCATAGACGATTTGGACATCGAGGGTGATGGCGATTTGACCTGAACGGTTTGCAGCGTTTGAAACGCTGGTCACGATCAAATCAAGCACGCCGCCTTCACCTGTGCTTGCGCTTGGGTTGACGGTGATTTCAAGTTCCATGTAGAGTCTGAATGGACGGGCTTCATGGGACTGGTTGGCATAAACTGGCAAACCAACCATGATGGTTTCTGCTCCGTTCTTCGTGGATGAAGTGATTGGAAGGTCGTTGACATCAAGAAGGAAGGATTGATTCTCAAAGTCCCAAATTCCGAAGCCGACTGGGACGCTGATTGAGCCTTCAACCGGCAATCCGTAAAGGGTAAGTTGGCGCGTAGCAATGCCTTGGAGCCCGGACAAATCAAACACTGCTTCATCGTTGCCATCGCCGGTGTTCTCGATCCACAAACCATAGGTTTGGCTGCCCGATGGTGGAAGGACTGCTGTGCCCGAACGCTGATCAATGCCGCCGTCAACAAGGCGGACATCCATAGCAAAATTCCGGTCTGAGAGGATGGCAAGGAACTCGAACTGCCGTTGATTGTCAGGAACGCCATCTTCATTTTCATCAGCAGTGTTGCTGTCTCCGCGGTTTGTGATCCGAGAAGTGATCCGGGTGTAGGCCAGCTCTTCTTCTCCATCAACACTGACGACGAGGAAGACCTCAACCGTGCTTCGTGCGTCAATTTCCAAGTCAACGAACTGAACGCCGTTCGAATCTTCATAATGGATACCCCATGCCGGAGAGGCGGTTTGCTGCATCACTGAACATCGGAAACTGTCCTTGACGTTGCCCAGATTTTCAATGGTGATCGGGAAACGAACTTCGCCTCCTGAACGCCCTGTTTGATCGGTGGCTGTTGCCTCAGCTTCCATGGCATGCACGGCTTTGACAGTGATACGAAGCACGACTTCATCGTAAGCGGCCCCGCCACTTGAAGGTAAAACAGTGAACGTAAGATCGATTTCTTCTGTCGCGAGAGCATTGATGGGGACATCGATGGTCACCGATACATCGCCGCTCTTTTCAGAGCCATGCTTGGAATCGACGCTCACTGTCGAGGCATCCAAGCGAACCGACCAACCGGAGGGGGGGCTTGAGGAGGAGATGCGAAGCGTGTCAGGGCCGTTGCCTTCGTTGGTGATGGTGAGGGTGGTGGTTCCGTTGCTCCCTGGTTCGATGTTTGGCATCAAGGACTGAGCAAGGGATATGCTGGCTCCATAGGATTGGCCGACCTTGACTCGCAACTCTTTGCTGCACTTGATTTGAGACCCATCTTTGCCGAGGATATTGATTACGGATTCAACACCAGCGGTGACCGAATCATCTGGTGAAACTTTGAGATCGAACACTCGGGTTCCGTCGCCGTCATCATAGGGCAAAAGGCCGGAAGACGCTCCGTCATAGGTGACCCATGTGGCACGGCTGGCTGGTGAAGAGGATTTCGACATGGTGACTGACCAGTCGCTGTTGCCTTCATTGGTGAGTGTTGCTGTCAGCGTCCCCTCAGATCCTGGGTTGACGGTGATTGAGGTCTTGGAGAGGGACATTTCGCATTCGTGGAGTTCGGGAACGGTCAAATCAAATTCTTCAGAATCGCTTGCGTTTTGGGTCGGATCACTTGTCACGACACCCGTAATTTCCCAGCAGTACTTTTCGGCTGCTTGACCATCTGGAACTTCAACGGAGACAACCACAGTCACCGATTCATTCTGGTCGAGGTTGACAGACTCTTCATCGAGTTCAACGGTCAAATCGTCTGTGTTTTGGCATCCTGAGCCATCTTTTTCTTCGACAGTAAGGGCGATGGTCTCGTTGGTCTGCCCAGTGTTTTCGACATCAACATCGTATTCCACGATGGATTGACCGCCCCAGGTTTTGGAGGTAAGAGGCATGGTCACTTCAACGCCAAAGACTGCGCTTCCAGAGCCATCACCTGCGGTTGTTGTGACTGTTTTTGTTTCGGTTGCAGGTTGACCAGGCGGGGTTGCTTGCTCGGTGGCTGTTGCCGTGATGGTGGTGTCACAGGTGCCCTCTGCGGTTGTGGTCAGGGTAACGTTCATGCTCGTTTCCTCATAAGAACCGGCGTCGATTGGAGCTGGAATTGGTGCAATTGTTGAAGAATAAGCGCCGCATTCTTGGGTTTGTTCTTCATTGGTCGACAGCGTCACCGTGATTGGATCTGCGCCAGTGTTGTAAATTCGAACGGTGTATTCGCCCGACTCCCCAGGGTTTACTTCCAAACCGTTTGATGGCGAAGTTTGGATGGTGATGCTCGCATCTCGGCCCTCGTCACCAGCGACGGTTTGCGTGAGCGCTGGCACCACTGAAAGCAACAGCAAACCCACGAGCAAAAGGGCACGGCGTGATGCGTGCTTTGTTGATTCCTGACGGGGGTCCATGACCCCCGGTGGAAGCCTTAGTATCAAAAGGCTCCCCACTGATGTTTCGAGGCGTTGTTTTTTCTTTAAGCAAGGACAAATGTCGAAGGTTTTGCTGAGCAGTTTGCACAGGTCTCCAAAGCGCCAGATTGGCATCCTTCAAACTCGCTTCGATGGTATCGAGCGCCGCATCCTGGGCATCCTTGCATCGGCCCCACGATGGTCTGACGGCACGACCAGCACATTGGTCCAGAGACAGGTTGGGGGGCAATGGTCTTCAAATTTGGACCTGCTGAATCTTTTTCTTTTGATTTGCGGAGCACCAAGAATCCAAGCATACCAGCAAGCAGAAGAAACATGATCGGACCAAGCACACTGATTGGCAATGTACCACCAGATGTAGCAGTTGGTTCGCCGTTCGACTCGACCTCGAGGACCACGCTTGATGTTGCGATCAACTCACCTTCGACGAGCAACAAATCGATGGTTCCGGTCCCGGGCCGACGTGCTTCAACAAGCAAGCGAACGGTCATTGATTCACCTGGTTGGAGATCTGCGATATCATCGCCATCGATGGAGGCCGTCCAATCCGTGCTTGCTTCGACCTTCAACTGGTGTGAGAACAGTGTGTTTCCGGTGTTGGTAAGGGTCACTTCGAGCATGGACTGCGTACCGGTTTGGAAAGGCACGGTTCGCTCCTGTACCCATGATGCATCAAGGACGCTGGCCACATAAAGCCCAACTTGTTCAGTTCGTTCAACACCGCTGCCAAGCAGCGTCATACTGAACGAGGGTTCACTCAAAGGCGCCATGGTCGCGGGAATCAAGACGGTGCAAACAACGGGTGACACATCGTTGAGACCGACAGGTTCCACACCTTCGCACTCACCAAACAATCCTTGGTCGAGCGAAATTGAAACTGTAGGAGCCCACTCCACATCAGCATCATTGCCAACCAGCCATGTGAACACCAGAGGCTGGCCTGAAGGATGGGCGCCTGGTCCAAGCGGGTTCGCCCAACTTGTTCCATCTTGAAGCACTAAACTGACAAACTGAAGGGTGGGCACTGGTAAAACTTCAACTTCAAACTGCCCAACCCAAGTCGTGCGATCAGATCCTGAATCCATATGGAATTTCACTTCACCAGACCGGCCTGTTCCATCGCCTTGAATGCCGATGAGGATGTTTTCAGTCGAAGTCCAATTTAATTGGAGCATGTCCGTTCCAGAGACGACAGCCCATCCGGTTGGCAATTCAAACGATGGTGTGAGGTTCAAATTGATGTTTCCTTTGTGTTCGACTGAAAACATCATGCTGAACGCAGAATCTGGGCGTAAGACGCCAAGGTTGGTTTCTAAATCGATGGCAACAGTTCGAATTTCTTCGACCTTAATCGGGATTTCAAAGACCCAACTGTCTTGGATTTCTGTTTGAGAGATCGCCGTCAATTGGACAATCCGTTCGGCCCCAGCCCCCGTCATCACCTGAGGCGGCGTGAAGCTCATTCCAATCGTGCGTTGGGTGTCTTGATCGATCAAGCCGGTTGAGCCAGAAGTGGCCCCCGGGTCACTGGCTAGATCATCGAATCCAGCAGACCATCCAGCAGGAGCCTGAAGGAAAAGGTCGTAACCGATGTTGGCGTTTCCAATGTTAAACAAGCGTATGTCGATTGTTGTTGGCGTTGTTGGGGACACTGGTACGATTTGATAATCGTACTCCAAGCGCAAATTAGCAAGTTCTGGTACGATAAAGTCGAGTTGGTAAGGGTAGGTCACACCGTTGTCAACATCGAACCCCGTGAGACCAATCTTGTAGGTTCCGGGGGTCGGAGGTGTAGGGTGAACCAAGGTCACAGTGATGTTGGCAGTGCCTTGACCTTCAAGACTGAAATTGGATTCTGTCGCTCCAACATACCATGACTCTGATTGCCCAGTGCCTGTGTTGATGATGCCGTCTGTGCTCATGCTGGCGTTGGTTGCAATCAAGGCTGTGTTCGTAAGGGCGACGGTCCATGAAGTGGTTGAAGCGCTGGTGTTCAGGAGGGTTTTCAGTTGGGGTTCTGCAAGCAACTTCACACCGGGTGCTGTGACATCAACAATGATTTGATGCTGGTTGTTATTTTCCAAAATCTCTTCGATTTCGTCATCTGGGTCGATGGTGAACGACAAGGTTGCTTCTCCCGAATCTTGGGGGGTCCAATACCACACTTGGGTCTTGGTTGAACCTGCGCCAACATCGGTGTTCTTGGTGTCGATAAGGATGTTGTCGACTTTGAACTCGATGTCAAAGAAATCAGCCCGGACGTTTCCAACATTGAACACCTTGGTTGTGAGTTGAACTTGATCACCGACTTGAGGAATGGAAACAGACATCTGGAAATCACCAATAATGAACTCAGGATCAGGACGCAAATCATTGACACCATGGCCGCGTACGGCGATTGAGAAGGGTTGTGATGTGGAGCCACCGTGGTAGGTGTCTTTGACCTTCACGGTCCATACACCAGTTTCTGGAGAATCCAGCAAGACCACTTCGAGGTTGTTCAGCGTATCACCGCTGCCGCCCGTGGTCGAACGACCGTTGGCGAAATCATTGCCCAAGTAAACGATCCCCGATGGTGAGGTGAGTTCTAAATCGAGGTTGTTGACCAATTGTGTGTTCGAAAAAGTCGACCCTCGTTCATCGGACCATGCAAGCACGGTCTTGAGCCCACCATTGGATTGTGTGATGTTGAAGGTGTATGTCTTTGCGTTTCCAGTCCCTGAAAGCACTGAGCGATCATCGACCCAGATGCCTTGTCCCGATGTCGGAGCAAGGGTGTCTCTTAGGTTGACTTTCCCCCAACCTTCGTTGTCGTTTGGAATGTCTCTGGAACCAATGTCTGTGGCACCTAAGATCATCAATGCCTTGACGAGCGCACCTTGAGGGGATGGGCGTTGAGCGATTTCTTCGAGGTATTCACGGATCATGGCGGCTGCACCTGCAGCGTTCGGAGTCGCCATCGAAGTGCCAGTGTATTCGAGGTAGTAAGTGCTGGACCAAGTTGAGCCACCAGTGTCTGTTGCTTCTTGAGCTCGGCATGAGCGCACATAGCCACCAGGAGCGATGAGGTCCGGTTTGATTCGGCCGTCATCGGTTGGCCCACGAGAAGAACCGGACATGATGGAATCGGGTGATCCAGAGTAGCGGTTTTGGTGATTGCCGACTGAGATTGTGTTCTTGGCTGTGGCTGGCGAACCGACCGTACCGGTGTCTGGGCCATCGTTACCGGCTGCGAAAAGGATGGTGAGCCCGTCTCGACCGTTGTAATAGCGATCGTAATAATTGGCCCGATCATCAACATCTTCGGCTGAGGAAGTGTACCTTCCTTGATCGCTTGTTTGAGAGGAACCCCATGAATTGGTGTGTGTTCGTGCCCCTGCTGAGTAGGCTGAATTGAGCAAGTAGTTCAACGAAGGTGATTGGAAATTCCCCGTGTTGTCGTTTTCCATTGCTTGGAAGTAAAGTTCTGCTTCTGGCGCAACACCAGCATAGCCTCCTTGCGCGCCATCACCAAGCACCGAGCATGAAACGTGGGTTCCGTGACCTGAGTGTTTGTCGGCGGTTGAACCGTCGCCGATCACGTCGCTGTTCGACACCACACGGGTGCCAAAGTCGCCGTGGTCATCGTCCAAACCTGAATCCGCCACGGCTACAATCTGGCCTGAACCGTCGAGGTCGGTGGTAAAGTAGGACGTCATTTGGCCGGTTTTCATGTTGGATCGGGCGTTGTCGTTGTAAATCGTAAAGGCGGGATCAAACTGGAATGAACGCAAGGAGGGTTGTGCGATGAGAGCCAACAGGTCTGTTGTGGAAAGGGTCCCTTCATATCGGCCTTCGTCCCATTTCCGGACATCTTCAAACACCAAGGGAGCAACATCAGCGAGCTTCTGCATCAATGATGCACCTGAATCATCTGAAAAATCAACGCCGTCGACGGGTCCGAGTTCATCTCGCCACCCTTCAATTCTCATCAATTCTCCTTGCAGGTTTGCAACGCCATCTTCGAGCAGCAGAACATCAAGAACTGCACCATCGACCAACAAACCCAGTGGAACGCTGTGCTGAGCAAGAACACCTTGCATGCCTGCCGCTTGTTCAAGAGCATGTGGCGTGCCTTGGACGATGAGGCCTGAAGGGAAAATGAATTCTCGAACCGTTGCACCTTGAATGTCTTCGAGTTGATGCCGGGCATCTTGCATTTCAATCGTCTCGTCAATCAAGAGCAAACGAAGGTCTGCACGGCCTTGCAGCCAAGCATTGGACATTGGACGATCGAGATGGAGGCCATCGAAATCGAAGGTTCCGATTCGAGTTTCAGCCTCAACCAGCCGATGTTCGAGGACCGATTCATCGCTGTAAACACCCACTGCATCAGCATAAACGCCGTCAACTAAATCGAAACTGACCCATTCAACATCGTCTCCATTTTGGAGGGTTTCACCACCAACGTGTTGGTTGATATCGATTGATGAGAAGGTGCTCTGCAAGACGAATAGAACGACGAGAAACCACGCCCCCAACACCGTGCGGCGTCCTTGCATGGAATGGCCTTCCATCACCGTGCTTTATCGCTTGGGGTCTGCTGAACAGGGTTTGAGTCACAATAGGCATCAGTTCAAAGGCCAAAACTCACGGTCGGCCTTGTCTTTGAAAATCTCCGTCGCCCATTCCCCTACTTCATGATCCCAGGATTGACGTTTCTCTTCCCCGGTATACTCGGTCCATTCAAGTTCGATCGTGATCAGGTATTGATCCCAAACCGTGTAGCCGACAACGAGCATTTCCAAATCATCACCAGCAATGGAAGAATGGGCGTTGATTGATTCAACCTCGATTCGCATCGTTTGGTGAATCTCGCTGCCGTTTTCAGACGCAAAATGAACTTGCACCACCACATCTGTGATGGCACGGCTCCCTGTGTTGTGGATTTCAGACATCATCAGATGGCCACCACGTTGCATGTAGTGTGTCTCTACGTTGACAGAATCCCTGGGCAGCACCCAGTACCAACCGCTCATAACCACGCCGAGGAACATCAAGAGAACAATTCCGGCAAGGGCGACTTGCCGCGGTGAAATCTTTCGCCCAAGTGAGTCGACTACACGCTTTGCACGGCGTACATCGGCCATGGTCTCTGCCATATCTTCGGCAGCATCGAGTGCAGCCAAGTTCAACAAACCAGTCGGATTGCCTCCTGAAATATCGTCCTCATGGACAAGCATCTCCCCATCTTCACCGATTGGGATCTGCCGTCGTTCACCTTCCATCATACCACCTCAGAAGATCATGGCCAATCCACTGGCGATGATGGAAGTCACTGGTTCCACCAAAAGTACGTGGCGTGTTTCAACACCGCCGCCAGAAAGGGTTCCAATCAACGAAAGATCGGTGACCATACCATTGACGCCAATCGAGGATGCTGTCGGAATGATTCCTGTGAATTGAGTGTCGAGCAAAACCCCTCGCCCTTCGAGCTCCCACCCATCAAGCAAGGGCACGTAATAGCCGGGTTCCATGGAAACTTCAGCGCTTGCAATGATTCGACCATTGGTGATGTCATCAAGCACAATGATGGGGTATTGCATCGGTCCAGTGTAGACGTGAATTGTAGCAGACTTGAGGTTCTCGCCGATGACTTCAACGCGTTCGATGGTGACACCGGGCGCTGATGGAACATCTGTTTGTTTGATGTACACTCGCTCGACTCCTTGGCCGTCAGACGCTATGCGCATGCCCCAATCGTCGGTGGCCTCCATCACGAAGGTCTTCGGTAGACCTTCCGCCAACATCAGAACATCACCTCGAATATCCACGGCTCTGCCGCTTGCTTCGAGGTACAAATCCATGTCTTCGGTGTTGGAACGGTAGTCGAGGGACATCATGCCTTGGAAAGCAATATCAGCGCGGATATCGAACTCTTTCTCTGGCTGGGCTGCAAGCCGCATCTCCCCTGGAAGGTTTCGCATGAACGCTGTTGCAGGCCACCATTGGTCGTCAACGTAGCGCATTTGTTGAATCATCAGTGAATCTGCTGAGTGGCCACCGGCGGTTTGGTACTGGGTTGGCACCGTGACGTTGATCAAGAAAATGTCACCAACCGTGGTCGAGAAGTCTGTTGATTGCGGAACGCCGATGATCAATGCTTCAACACGTGTGAGGGCTCTGCGATCGATGAACACAGCATGAGCTGAGTCCAAACGGGTACCAAGGTCGTAGGTCATGTCAATCGAAACCCGAGGCACGGTGAGGTTGTCTTGGGTGGAAAACACTGCGTTCGCAATGACGTTGTTTGGTTGGGTCGTATCCAATCCATCGATGATCAATTGTGAATCCCGCCCTTCGAGCCCGTTGATGATCAGACTGAACTGTTCTCGCAAAGGCTGCCACGCATCCATTGCCAAATCCACTTCATAGACAGGAATTTCATTGATCATTCGGAAATCATATTCGATGAAAATCCGACCAGATGGAAGGCTTGGCATCCACGACTTGAGGTGCCATGAGCGACGCGATTCGATGGTGATGCCTTGATTGGCCCACGCCGTGGTGTTGATGGTTTCCAACTCGCTGTCGAGCACGATGCCGTCTGCAAGGATTTCCGCAGCCAGTGCTGGATACGACACATTGCCCTGTTCGAGGGCTTCGATGAAATCATCCACCTCATCAGGCGACACTTGGTAATCAGCAAGGATTGCATCGACGACGCTGCGACTTGTCAGGGTGAAGGTCGGCATTCTGCTGTAGTTGAAACTCACCATTGTGGCTTCGTTGAAATTGGCTGAAAGACCGTGGACCCACGATGGTTCCTCACCGACGTTGGACCCTTTCATGACATCTGCAGTGAGGTTAAACGCCTCACCAGTGACGAGGTCAATACCAAGCGACATGTCGTTTTCATCGGTGCTGACGCCGCCGAGATCAACAGTCATTCCATAGATGAGGTCGTTGACAATCGTACCAAAACCAACAAGATCGCCAAGGAAAAACGACAGGGCTTCAACGCCATCCCCTTCATCGAAGGTCGGGAGTTCAAGGCCTGTTGAGTCAACATCGCTCGGGTAAGCAATCGTGATGTCCGCAGGCAGTGGATTGATGGCAATTCGACCATTCATGCCTTTGAATCGGTCAGTGTACTGGCTTTCATCTTCAAGCAAGATGTTGAACGGTGCTGATGAAGCGCGAGTCATTTCAACCCTCGAATTGCCCTCTGGTCCCTTTGAGCCAGGCTCGAGCGGAGACAGTCTTTGGATGCTTGTCACTTCGGAAATAGCGACGCTGAGGCTTGCTTCGCCCGTGTCTTCATCGACCCAGAAGCGGAAGTGGTCGCCATCCATGGTCAACGGTTGAGTGGCGTTTGTCATCTGAATGTGAATGGACTCCATTGGTTCGCTCGCCACATAGCCAACCGTGTCGCCAAGGATCAAAGAAAACTCTGCTGGAAGGCCCTTTAGACGGATGGCATTGCGTTGGTCTGGACTCTCACCACCATAGGTGATGGTTCCAATTGGATCGCTTGCTGTGTACGTCATCGCTTCAGAAGTTTGGGTTAAATTGAATGTTGTTGGGCGGTTTGAAACGGTCGCTGATTGACGTATTGCTGAAGTCAAATCACCGTCTGTGTGCATCATGTGGCCGATCAACAAAGGTCCGCCTTCAAGCCCTCTCAGCTCCATCTGTCGAACATCGTTGACTGGATCATAGGAGTGTTCGACATCGGTGATGCCGCCGATTCGCGCACTCATCGCTACTGGAACAAGCGGGGCAATCGGTCCAAGCCGTCCGTTCACGCTCGTCAATTCGGTGTCTTCTGAAAGCAAGATGTGATCGATTTCAGGCAACCACGGGTTGTCGCTGCTTGATATTGAAAAGGTGACTTGCCCGATTGGCATCGGCTCACGCACGGAGTTTGAAAGGGTGGCTCGTACTTGGTTGCGGCAATGCAAGGCAACTGAACCGCCTTCTGATCCAGCCGTGCCGACAATCGATTCTGGCAGACCGTTCACGATGTCTCCAACATCCAGGATCACTTCGATCACCGTCAGTAGGGCATTGTCCAAGATTTGGGCGATGGAGTTGAGGTTGGGGTTGTCAAAGTTGACTCGGCTGATACCACTCTCGGGAATTTGAAAACTACCTTCGACGATGACAACCTTGGGGACGTTGTCAATCATCAGTTCAAGAGAAGACCGATCTGCTTCATAGCCACCTCGCATGAACGTCGATTTGTATTCAATGCGGTCGATCGATTCTGTCGCCGCCATGACAATCAGGGTGTTTGGTGGTTCAGCGGGATTCACTGGAAGGGTTGGATCGTTGATGTTGCTTGTCGTATCGCCGGTGAAGTTCTTGATAGCAATGATCAGTGAAAGGCGTTCAGGGAGGTCGCCGGGGAACCCTTGGCTGCCTGGTGCTTCGCCGATCATGGTGAAGATCGCTGCAATCTCTTCAGCTGGCATGGTGCCCGATGGAAGACCACGAATCCAACTGCGTGAGTCGGTGGTGTTACCAAAGGGTTGGTCGCCTTCTGTTGTGTTCGAGCGATCTTCGAAGTAATGCAGGTAAAGATCAGCACCCACATCTGAATAAATTTCAACCGTGTCAAAGGTGTTTTGGCCAAGGTTATCATTTCTCAACGTAATGTCGATCTCTTCTGGCAAACGAGTTTCGCCTTCCTCTGGGTGAAATCCTACATCGATGTAAGCGACCTCAAGAACGGGAGCAGTCGTTCCACCTCCGTAACCATCGAAGCGAATGAAACCAACACCAACGCCAAGGCCACACTTGTGATCATCGCTCTTGGCAAGATGGTCCGCTATTGGATCGAAGTAGGACTCATCTTCACAATCGGTTTGACGGTTGTCGCCCGGTGCATCAGGGTTTGACACCCGGATAGCGTATGGAGCGGAAATCGAAGTAAGACTGATGTCGCTTGAATCGATGGATCCTCCGACCAGATCAGAAAGGAAACTGAGCCCGTTGGTGATGACGGTGTTGACTGAGAAGGTCATTCGCTGTAAGCCTACAGAAAGGGTGTACTGGTAAGGTGGTTGAGTAAATTGAGTGTCAATAATGATGGCGTATGATTCTGAATCTTCCAACGTTAAGTCGAAAGCAAGACCTTTCATCAGGCTCACTTCGAGATTTGCCAAATCATCCCAAAGTGGGTCGTTTTGATCCAACGCAGTCACAGCCCATTGGAAGGTGGGGCGGATCCAAAGTTCTTCGATGCAGGGAACGGTCAACGGTGGCACGCCACAGTCACCAAATTCGAAACCGAAACCATCGTCTTGGGTGACGAGGCCCTGAATGGTCAGACCGACCGATAGATCGTCACCCCCATCGCCGTCGATGTCGATGTAATTGTTGAACAACACCAGGTCTGTGCCGACGATAAGTTCCCCTGTGAAGGTGCCGTTTTGCCAAGCTTCGAAGGATGGCCCATCGTTACGAGAAGAGAAGTTAACGTAGATGGCATAGGTGTTGATTCCGACTCCCAAAGGGTTGCTAAGGCCAAGTGAATTGACTGAAAACAAGGTCTCGAAGAGGTTGTATGGCCATCCGTCAGGTTGTGTTGAGGTGTCGATCAGAAACTCATAGGGGCGAGGATGTTCCACTTCGAAAGGAGCGCTGTCTCGTAAAGTGACATTGTCGAGGTAAGCGCTCGCTTCGCTGAGTGCGTCATTTTCACCCATTGGTCGTGCGTTCAAGTCAACAGCATTCAGGGCTTCAAGGGCCTCCTGGGTTGCAATTTCGTCTTCACCGCTTTGGGTTCTGGAATTGAGCGTGTCTTCCAATGCATCAAGGACTCCGAAATCTTCTCGAGAGACCGATAAATCTGCTTCGGCGGGTGTGGCAATCGATGCGAACATCAGCACGACTAGGAACAGCGCCATACGACGTGGGTCCCGTTTCTGAGGCAAACCAGCACGTACGACACGAACCGCTACCTCATCCATGACTCTAAGGGAGCAGGGCCACTATGAGAACCCATCCCCTTGTTGGGTGAATTTTCGCTGATACACACCCGATAAAGGCCGATTCAAGCGTTGATGACATTGTCGATGTTGCATGACGGACAAGCAACCACTGCTTGCTCTATGCCGTCTGGCAGGGTCACTGAAAATGGCGCGTTGCAGGCTGTGCACATCTGGGATGTTGAAGCACTTGCCTCAGGGACGTTTGGTTCAGGTGCGCTTTCCTCAACGAGTGGTGCGTTTTTTTGCATGCTTGGTGGAAGTTGAACCCCACCGCTTTTCACCACAGTTTTTGGCGCTTCAGCCGTCATAGCCTCGTCGATGAAGTCATGCATTGGCGCTTGGGATACGGGTTGAGGTTGGGGCTGACGGCGCGGTTCTTCATCGTTCAACAACGCCATTGCATCTGCCGCAGCGGCTTGGCTTCCTGCACTGAAAGATGGAGCAGCGGTTGGAGGTGCAAACGCTGAACTTGGTTGGACTGAAGCACTGTCGCCATAGATCGATTCAAGTTCAGCTGCTCTCGCTTCCTCTTCTTTCACAACCGTTGAGGTGACCTCGCCAACGTCCAAGCCTGCCAGAACAATTGCTGGGGCAAACAGTGGAGTTTTCCGCGTGTCCACGACATGAGCGATGTGGGTTTTCGCTTCAGATGCACTCAGCCCACGGCCAACGAGCAGTTCCACAGCGATGCTGTGCTGCCAACGACGATGGCCGACGAGGGCGACGCCCATGGTCACGGTACCGATGAACAGGACCATCAGCAACAAGCCAGCGATGCTGCCTTCTTCTGCAGGCTCGTCAACGGTGATGGTGAAAGCGTGGCTGTCGGTGTTCCCCGAGGGGTCGAAGACCGTGACCACGACGGTGTAACTGCCAGCCTGCTTGAACGTGATATCAGCGCTGCTTCCAGTCCGGTCCGGATCGTCCCGAACATCGCCGTTCCCATCGCTGTCCAATTCAGGATTGAGATCCCAATGGTAACGAAGAACCGTGAGGTCGTCAAACGGATCATTGGCAGAAACGCTGCATCGGATTGCTTCATTGGTCATGCCGCTCGATGGGAGGATGTTGATGGTGCTTTGCTGAAGCACTGGCAAGGTGTTGTCAACCACGGTAACAGTTGTTTCACTGGTGTTGGTGTTACCAGAAGCATCGGTGACCGTGAGCAGAACTTCATGGGTTCCGATGGTGGTCCAAGACAGGAGGATTGAGGTGTTTTGACCGTAGGGTGCTCCGTCGAGGTTCCAGGCACACAAGGCAACAAGATGGTTGTCGCTGCTGCTGTCGCAGTTCAAGGTGAGTGGGGTGTTGACAAGCAAGCGCCATCCCCCTGCAACCGGTTGGCCGTCGCCACCAATTCGAGCGGTTGGGTCTGTGATGTCTTCAACGTCAATCGCAACGGTCGCTGAAGCCATTTGGCCGGTCGGTGAGACAACCCACAATGTAACGGTTCGCTCCCCTGGCGTGGCCCATGAGGTTTCGGCGTTCCAACCAGTTGCGTCAGCGTCATTGTTTGCAATTCCGTCGTTATCTGCATCAATGTCCGCATCAAAGTCCCAAATGGCAGAATCAACTTGGTTGAGGCGGTTTGGGGTCGCCATGGCGTCAAAGGCAACAGAAGTACCAATGGTGGTGGAACCGTTCGCATCCGTGGTGAGGACTGGGTTCAAGGTCGGCGATAATTCGACCCGAATGGTCATTCGTACCGCTGCAGTTCCATCAGCTCCACCGACCGGTGTGTCCGTGTTATCAGCAACAACGATCAATGCTTCACCATCGAGTTCGTTTGGAACAATCCAAGAAAAAGAAGCGGTGCCGCCAACCGATTGCAAGGAACCTCCAGTGATCGAAAGGGTTCCAACCCCTCCTGATGTGTAAAGGTCGTTCATGCTCTGTGTTTGCAGGTAAACGTCCCCTTGGCCTTCGAGCGCCCATGCGCTGACGACCACGGTTGTCCCCGCATCAAGGCGGAGATCATTGCCGAACAGGAGTGTTTGGTAGGCGCCTGGCTCCATCCCGATCAAGTCATGGAAAGGAGTCCAATAAGCCTCATCAATCGCTTGGACACTCAGGCTTGCACGGCTGTCATTGCCACCTAAATCACCCATGCCTTGGTCGCCATTATGGTTGAGGTTATCGAACACGATGTACCATGCTTTTTCCGAGATTGAGGCTGGCACCTTCCAGTGGAATGAGTACGCTCCCAATGCAAATTCGGTCGAGGGGACTTGTTCGAAGGATGAGCGGTAAGATTGGCCAAGGTCATAGGGCTGAATTGTGTTCTGATCGAACACCAACACGTCAAGAGCATCATCAATGATGTTGATGTTGATGTCAAACACATCACCTGGCATCAATACGCCAAGCGATACTTTGACGCAGGTACCGTCAGGAATTGGATCTGAACTCGAGAACGAGGCAGCATCGGTCTCGGTGCACGATGGGGCGGCACGGCCAGCCTCGCCAAAAGCAGAAGGTGGCACCATGAGCATGATGAACAGGAACGCCACTGCAACACTGGAACGCATGGCCTGCTGTTGTTCATCGACCACTTGAATGATGTGGAAGAATGTGTCACGCGGTCCAGCCATTTCCCGACCATGACAAATGGGCCACGCGCCCTTCTGGACTCAACTGAATGCGGTCGCCATCGCGAGCCAATGTGAGGCCCAGAGCGGCGCCTGTAGAGGCAGTGGCCGCTTCACTCAGCGGTATTTTCCCGTCCTTGATTCGTGCACTGAAATGGGTCAGCACCAGATGATGAGCACCGCATGCAAGAGCGGTACGCATTGCACCTGAAGCGGTGGAATGGAGGTGTTCGATGGCATGATCAGCGGTGTCTTCCAAGAACGTCGATTCATGGACCAGCACATCGACGCCATCGACACCAGTCAGGCCCATGGCTTGTTCAGCAGTATCGCCGGAAATGATGATGCGTCTTGGCTGCACTGCGTCGCCTCTGAACGCTGATGCCTCCAACACAGCCCCGTCATCAAGCGTCACATCCCGGCCTTGGCCCAGTTCGGTTTGCTGTTCTTTGGTCAGGCGAAGTTCAGCTGCCTTCAATCGATTGAATTTCCCCACTTTAGTTTTGGTTTCAAACATCCACGCGCATGATGGGACGGTGTGTTCGGTTGGCAATGGAACGATTTTGACATGACTCCAGCCTTCTGGCTGAGGCAGTGAAGGAAGGAGTGTGGCGGTGTCAGAATTCGCTCCAAGTTCAACCCAGCGGTTTGAGACCGGGTCGCCAAGGATCCAGCGAACTTCGTAACCGAGGTGCTCGGTGGTGCCTCCAAGGCTGTGCCAAGATGCCATCTGGCGAGCAAGTTCAGCAGGTGGGGCATCATCAGGAAGAGGTGCCCCCGAAATCAGAGCATCCAACACTCCAGCCGAGGTTGGGCCAACCACCATCAACGGGCGATTGCGACGGTCGAGGGCCATGGTTTGCAACCACGGCAAGAGCCCCCATGTGTGATCTAAATGCCCGTGAGTCAAACACACAACACCGATGCGAGCAGATCGTAGAGAGCCCGTAGGTGTGCTGTTTTTCAGGCGTCTTCGTTGAGCAGCATACCGCATTTGGAAGCCTTCGCCAGCATCGATGACGGCAATACCGTCGTCGCATGAAAGCAAACTTCCACTGACTTCTCGAGCACCGCTGGGGCGGGCTGATGCAGTTCCAAGAATGTGAAGTTCCAAACCATTCACCGCCTCAAGAGTTCATTGGGATTGGCGTGGCAGGGAACCAGCGTAAGAGCACAATTTGATCGACTGCTCGGATCCACCGCCAAGGAATAGCAATGTGAACCGAACCTTCGACAAGGGCTTCATCAGGATCGCGAACAAAGAGGTGCGTGCACTGCATCCCACTGGCGTCAATGACAGCGTCATGAACCACGCCTAAGCGACGGCCATCAGGAAGGAACACTTCCAATCCCGTCATGCGGGAAACCGTGTCTTCGCCTTGAACCATGGTTGAGCCTCACATGTGCGAGTGGTTCAAAGGAAATAAACCAAACCCGAGCGGATAGAGAAACGATAACATTCGCTGCTGGTAGGCAGGCGTTGACATCAGAAGATGCTTCACTTGCCACGGTTGAGGTTTGCTTTGAGGGAAGGTCGCAACTTCTCTGCTCCCTTACCCTTCTTGTGCAATCCACGTCCGCGCTTTCCGGCAGAGGTCTTACCACGGTAGGCTCGTCCTCGGTGAGAGGTCTTGCCGTTTGCAGCGCTGAACACACCGAGTTGCTTGTCCTTGATGATAGCAGGGTGGTGCGTATCGATCATGATTACTTCGTAGAACTTGTGCTTACCATCTTGGCCAACCCAGTAGGAGTTGAGGACTTCGAGGTTAGGGAAATGGCGTCCAACACGCTCTTCAGCCATGCGTTGGGTGTTCTTGGCCATGGTGATCTTCTTGATACCAGCCTTCGATGGCTTGCGCTTCATGTGAATCTTACCCTTTCGCAATCCACCTCGGCGGATTCGGGTGCGGATGAGGACAACGCCTTGCTTGGCTTTGTATCCAAGAGAACGAGCGGCGTCTAAGCGAGTTGGGCGTTCGATTCGGCAATTGACCGGTTCTCGGCGCCATAGAGCCATGCGTGTTTGCCTGTACATGTGAGGCAGTGCATCGTTTGGACGCTTGTAAGTTTGACGAATGTGTTGGTACAATCCTTGAGCCATAATGAACACCGACGCTTCTCAGCATCCTGTCGAGAAAACTCCCCTTTATGAGTCTGTCCACGCGAACAGACGCTCACAGACCCGGCTAAAACGCGTACTGCTGGGGGGAATCTGGTGGGCTTATTCCTCGGTTGACAGCCCTTCAGCCTGGATTCCTCGCCAGCCGCCCCAAAGAGAAAAGGCGTTGCTGTAACCCATTTGTTTCAACGAAAGAGCGGCGATGGCGCTTCGAAAGCCTCCGCCACAATACAAAATCAACCGGGTATCTTCTGGGAGGTCATGCTTCTCAATGTCGCGTTCGAGCACACCTTTGCCGATGTGAATCGCGCCAACCAGATGGCCCGCTTCGTACTCATGGCGCTCCCTGACATCAATGACAACGAGGCGTTCACCGTCTGCAAGCATTGCACGCAGATCGGGGGCTTCGCATTCTGGAATCTGAGCGCGAGCCTGTTCGACGATGCTCAAGAACCGAGGGCTGTGTGTTTTGGCCATACACCGCCCAGTTCGGATAGCCTCATGAGGACTGCGGCCCACGCCGAGGTATGGCAGGTCAAATCACAGGTGCTGAAGCGGTCCTTCGGGCGCTTGAAGCCGGTGAAGCCATCACAATGGTGCTGGTTGACCGAGAAAAGGACACAGAACACATCCGTTCGGCTTGTGAAGTCCGCGGCATTCCTGTCGAAGAAGGTTCAACAAACGACTTGTGGCGTATGTCAGCAGAGGGCTTTGTTGATGCTCTTGCTTTGATTGATCGCCAGCCTGTGGCCAGCTTGGACGAAGTGTTCGAACGCGGAGGGACCGTGTGGTTCTTTGACGGCGTAACATACTCAACAAACCTTGGCTTTGCCATCCGCACTGCGGAAGTCTCTGGTGCTGATGCGGTGGTGCTCAATGTCATGAAAACCCATGAAGAACGTCGGACAATCCGACGCTCAAGCATGCGAGCGGATCGATTCCTCCCCGTTGTGTACAGCACAACTGAAGAAATTCTAGCGGCTGCGAAAAAGAACGGTGTTCGTGTGATTGCCGTGGAAGATGTTGGCACCCACGGGCCCTGGGATGAGGATTTGACCGGCGATGTCTTGCTTGTTGTTGGGGCGGAAAAAGAAGGCATCAGTGATGCTGTTCTCGAAGCTGCTGATGCTTGCGTGCTCTTGCCGATGGATGGGTTTGTGCCATCGTACAACCTTCAAGTCGCAGTCAGCGTCGTTGCTGTCGAAGCCTTGAG
The DNA here is from genome assembly GCA_028822845.1 of Candidatus Poseidoniaceae archaeon. Taxonomy (GTDB): domain Archaea; phylum Thermoplasmatota; class Poseidoniia; order Poseidoniales; family Poseidoniaceae; genus MGIIa-L1. The sequence continues at coordinate 54,396 of JAPKCS010000010.1, forward strand.
GCAGCGCCTCCAAGCCTCAGTCAAAAAGTGAACCGAAGTCCCGGAGCGCTTCAGCCGGCGAGTCATTTTTTAATCCAACAATGAACGCCGCCACAGTTTCTTCGAGTGATGTTGCTGGGCCCATTCGGAGGTGCTGGAAAATAGCCTCCCGAATCTCCTTCATGGCAACCATGGCGTAAGCTGAAAGGGCTTGCATTGCCAAAGGATGGTCGATCACCATCAATGCTCGGACGGCCCCTTCATGCCATGACGAGTCACGATGGTCAAGAATGGAGAGCAAATCTTCAATCGCTTCACTCCCGGCCATTTGAGCATAAGGGCGCAACACAAAAGCCGGCACGCACATATCCGAGAAATGGACCAGTCGCTTGAGGATTGGAATGTATTCCTTTTGAGTGGTGTCCAAATGGAAGCAAAACAACTCGATGGCACGGGCCTTGACATCAGACTCTTGGCTGTTGGTCAATTCAACAAGCAGGGGCATGTATGGCTTCGCTTTGACATCCCGGCCCATCAAAAGTGCTTCAACAGCGGTGAAGACAAGAATGGATGAAGAGGCCTGACTGATCGAATCTTTCAACAAACTCAGCGAAGCACGGCAAGATCGTTGACCAAGGGATGCAAGGGCGCTTTCCACGACATCGCAATTGGAATCCAACAGCAGTTCTCGGACATTCTCGAGTGGTAAATAGGCGTAAAGCGTCGAAGGCAGCATTGCGTGGCTCACACCTTCTGCACTGAGCAAAAGCAAAAGCGACGCGCACAAGTCAAGGTCTGGGACTTCTGGATAGTACTCGTCGCTCATGTTGATGCACACCTCACGGCCATTGACTGACGCCGGTACATGCCCGTGAAACCAGTGATTGCTGGAAAGAGAACGTTGAGCACATAGACGGACATCAATGATAATTTCCACGCCAGTCATTTCGACGACGATCAACCGGTTCGTGTCATCCATCGCGTAGGTCAATGCACCATTCGAATCTTCGACGATTTCTTCAATCCATGAAAGAGCGCGCAGGTTTCGTTCAACATCTTCTGGAGTTGCATCGGTGTCAATCTCAAGAGAACCAAACGCGGTGGAGAGAACCCTCGGTGGTTTTTCCGCTGGTGCTTCGCTCTCTGCCTTCCCCATCAAAAAAGAAAGAATTCAAGGTTATTTAACCGATTTAAACCCCAAACGGAGAAGTGGAACATCACTCTTGTTCGCTCGATGCTTTTTCTGAATCATCTGAGCGACGAACAACCAACAGCACGAGCAGCAAAATTGCCGCCCCACCAGTGCCCACCGCCACGTAGAGAAGGGCGTCTTCTGCCGTCATTGGATCTTCGGGTTCTGTCGCTTCCACTGGTTCCCCTTCAGGTTCATCGGTAGCGCCAAAAGTGCTGCCAATCGTTGGAGCAGTCGATGCGTTATGGCTTGCCATGTCCTCAAACAAACGGATGGTGGCGTTAACAACGCTGCCGTCTGAACGAAGGTCCTGATAGTCATACTCACCAGCGGTCCAATTGGTGTTGAACTCGACATAGAAACTGGTTCTGCATGTTGAATCAATCTTGGTGTTGTTTTCATCGGTTTCACAGTAAGCGTTGAGTTCGCCCGAATCCCAGTCAAGCGAACCGTTGTACAGGCCATCGCCATCGTGATCGTGGACCAGCCGATGGGTGAGGTTCGATGCGTTATCGGTGTTGTACCACAAGATGGAATCGTTATGATAAATCTCTGGTGAAGTCTGAGAGAAGCCGTTTTCTTTGACCAGCACGGTGAAGGCGTCGGCGGTGTGAGCGCTTGTGATGGCTGGCATCACGGCCACCATGGACAGAAGAAGCACCATGAGAACCGGAACAACGACGCGTCGCATGACCAAAAGGCTGCGCCGGTGATAGATAAAACATGGCGAGCAAGCCCGGCTTTACGACTTGAACGAAGCGTCACTTGAAATACAACACCTCAGGTCATCGGCCATGCAACCTCGTCGATTGCTTCGAGACAGTGAAGCCGCAGACCAACTCATCACCTACGCCTTTGTCGGCTTGGTGATTGTCTGTTTGCTCTCCGCAACAGCCTATTTGGCCCTTGGTGGCGACAACAACGTCGAAGAGGCAACCACCAGCGCTTGGGTTGACCCGGTCGTTGAAATTGAAGACGACAACCACAGCCACACCGATCTGTTGGCTCACCGATTGAAGACCGACAACATGCAGCTCATCGATTATCACAACCTCAACTGTGATGGCAACGTCAAGCCACCAACCGAGCTTGACAACGTCGCTGGACGACCATGTTCACCTGAGTTCAAAAACATCGGACCAACACCTGGTGACTCTTCTGAGATCTCCATTGAAGGGAATTTCATGGATGATTGTGTCACCTATCCAGATGGCACAGGTGGCTGCTATGCTTACGTTTCATCCTACAACCAATTCGAAATTTTAGACATCTCTGAACCGAACAACATTGTCCTGCTTTCAACCTACTTTGCTGAAGTTGGCCGCATGATCGACATCAAGGTGACCCCTGACAACAACTGGGTGTTGGTCAACCACGAACTGAGCAACAGCGAATTGGATCCAATCCCCACCGATGACGATGCCAACAGCGGTGCCAACCGACTTGACGTGATTTACGTCGCCAACAAGAACGAACCGATCAAGGTCGCTGAATGGAACAACCCACCCGCAGGTTTTCACAATCAAGACCTTCACGTTGACTGCGATTGGGAAAATGCCCCTTTGATCTACGCCAATGAGGAATGCCACCTGTTCTTGTACGGTGCTGACCCTTACCCAGAGATGGTTGAAGGCGACTCTGGAACCTTCTACAAGGGAACTCAAGTGTTCTATGTCCCGCTTGGATTCGAATCTTGGTTGCCCACTCAAACCGATGAAGACCAAAACAGCAGCAGAGAAATCATTCGCTGGGGCGGCTATTCACCTGAGCCTGATACCACCTGCGGTGGTTCAATCTTCAACCACGACAACGTGCTCGCCAAGCATCCAATCACCGGTCAGCAATTGCTCTACATCTCCTACTGGGACGCTGGACTCCGAATCGTCGATGTCTCAACACCACCTGCAATCCCCGACCCTGAAGGCATCAGCTGGCCACAAGACAACGAAGTCGGACGATGGCTTGGTTGCTCAAGTGCAGATGATGGCTGGTACGGACCTGATGGTGGCGGCCATGCCAACCTCACCTCTGAAGAATGGGGCGGAAGCACCGGCGCACTCAACGGCAACGGCTGGATTCACTACGCAGTTCCTTACGACCACCTGTTATGCAACGGCGCCAAAGACACCGACCCAATGGAAACATGGGATGCAGAATGTGGCACGGGACCCAACGATGCTGAATACGGCATCAACTGGCGTCACCTCACCATGATTGCACCAGAGTACGGTACCAACACCAACCACACCGGTTTCATTTGGACCATCGACACCACCGATCCGACCAAGCCCTTCTTGCTCAGCAAGTGGAAGTTGCCAGGTTCAAGCATCTTGCCTGACGGCACCGAACACCCTCACCACTACATCCCAGGGGGCTACATCTACAGCCCACACAACGGAGACACCGGCACCAATGGACACGTCTACTGGACGCATTACCACGCCGGTAACTGGGTGACCGACCACAGCGACATCTGGCAAGATGTCGAATGGGTTGACGGCGTTCCTGCACCTGAAATCGGCTACCCTGCCATCGCTCAGTTGGCTGAAACCAAAATCATGGGGTACTACCTTCCATCGGGTCCAACTTGGATTGATGACCCTGCTGCAACCATGGGCTATGACATGGCTGACTGCTGGGCATCATGTATGATTCCATTCGATTGGGGCTTGCAGTATGATCCACGTGGTTATCTCTTCATCTCTGAGATGGTGACGGGCGTCTATGTGGTGCAAATGGATGAAGATAAGAATCCGAACTTTGTCTATCCGGCGTTGTACCCAAGCGATGACTAA
>JAPKCS010000049.1 GCA_028822845.1 Candidatus Poseidoniaceae archaeon
TTCGAACCCGCGACCGATGGATTAAGAGTCCATCGCTCTACCTGACTAAGCTACAAGCCCACCCCGCCGTCCGTCCGCCCGTATTTAATGATTGACGGACATCGACCCGCGGCGCATCACTTCAATCGTCCGTGTGGATTGATGATTGTTTCAACGCCCATGGAGCCAGCCAAGACGACTGCGTCGCACATGCCATTGAACAAACCAACTTGGACCACACCGGCAATGTTCAGGATGGCAGCTTCCATTGTCACAGGATCTGTGATGTTGGGACCCATGTGAGCGTCAGCAATCATGTTTCCATTATCGGTCACCACAGCATTATCGCCAGCCATTCGACAGTTGACTCGGCAATCCAGAAGGCGTCCAAGGGCGCGAATGGTTGCTTCGTATTCGAAAGGTGTCACTTCGATTGGAAGGGGGAATGCGCCAAGAGCAGCAACACGCTTGCGGTCGTCAGCAACGACGACCATGGCTGCAGATTCTTGTGCCACAACCTTCTCTCGTAGTAAGGCCGCTCCGCCTCCTTTGATCAGTTGGAATTGGGGATCGTATTCATCTGCGCCATCGATGACAATGTCCAGGCCATCAATCGACGACAATTCCACCAAAGGAATACCAACCTGTATCGCCAGTTTTTCAGTGGCCAAGGAAGTTGGCACACCAACGATCTCCAGCCCTTCTTCGGCCATACGTCGTCCGAGTTCCACAACGGTGTGTTTCACAGTGGATCCTGTTCCAAGGCCCACTTTCATGCCAGTTTTCACGAATGCACATGCCGCTATACCGGCCTCTTTTTTGAGGGCTTCCACATCGCTCATGGCATGCTTTCACAGCGGAAAGCACTTGAGCCTTTGCTCATCCATGTTGTCATGATTGATTGGAAATCGTCACCGATGGCCCGGGTGAATTAGCCGAAGTCTTTTCACCTGCCGAGGAGCGTAGGCTGTCTCATGGGCAGTGATGTGGGGGCGGGTTTCCGCTCATTCCTGGTTGTTGTCCTGTTTCTCCTTTCCACGCTTCTGCAAGGTTACACCCCTGCACAACCCTTTGACTTCGATGACGATGCATCGCCGCAACATGCCGTCACTTTAGGACAAGCAGAGAGCATAACCATCGGTTCATTTCCTGATGGAGCAAGCACAAAAATCGAATTAGAGGTGCCCGACGGTCAAGCCATCCAAGGCATCGATATCGAAGTTGAACCCATGAGGCTTCCTTCTTCTTTGGCTTCGTCGTGGACGGATTCCAGTGATTTTTCAACAGGTGCCGTGTATGACGGCATGGACGTCAATGGCTCGTCACTGACCATTCTGCCACAAGGATGGGAATGGGATTTCGAAGCAGCATCACACGGTTGGACCCTCGGGTCACCCTCTTGGATTTGGGGCTATGACACCGTTCTTGGTCAAAACGGTGGAGTGAGCAGTGGCGTCAAAGCCCTTTACACGTACAATGGGAATTATCCAAATTCGATGGGTTCGACCATTTGGGCAACGTCCCCTGTGATGGATTGTTCCTCATGCTCCGGAAATTGGGAACTTGAGTTCATGAAGCGCTTAGGTGTTGAAAGTTCCTCCTATGACCATGCATATGTGGCTGTGAAGGGCACAAATGGGAATTGGGCTACGGTCTATTCCAATCCAGGTTCAGTCAATGACGGTTCGATGACTCAACAAACAATATCCATTACGAACTACGTGGCAGGGAACTCAAATTTTCAAGTTCGGTTCGGCATCGGGAGCACGGATGGTTCAGTCACCTACACTGGTTGGAACGTTGACGACGTGTCCGTTTTACCAACCAACACCGGTGTTTCATCAGGTGAGGGTAATTGGACATCCTCGGCGTTTGGCCCCAGTCTTTTGGGCCAGGGCGAAAACAAAGCCTTTGGTTACCTTCACATGGACGCTTTGATTCCTGGAAACGCTGTGCTTGAATGGCGTCTTCTTGATGCTTCGACCAACCAACCAGTGGATGGTTTTGAGCACATGACTGATCGAAGCATCGATCTTGGAATGATCGATTGGCACACTCACCCGCTTGTCCGTTTGGATGTCCATATGGAAAGCGGCTCAATGGGTGTTCCTAGCATTTATGGGTTCCACTTTGACGGGGCACTGTTCGAAAACTTCAATCAAGATCCAACTGGTCAAGGTTGGCAACTACAAGGGGTCTCATGGACGTCGGGTCAAATCTCTGGCTCTGGTGATCTGATTTCGCCCTCCTATCATGTTCGAAGCGGTTTCGCAGGTGTGGTTTCCAACAGTTTATTGTCAGGCTCAGCCACACTACAAGCATCTGTTGACGGCGGTGTTACATGGCAAAATATGCAGACGGGTGTGCAACTTTGGTTTGATGCACCAATGTACACTGCTGTGTTCAGGGTGATTTCAACTGGTGGATCATGGACCCTCAGCACGTTTGATGTGGAAATGATTCGTACCAGCATTGTTGACGGTCTTCGATTTGATGTCGGACTTGACGGTGTGAATGACTGGTCGATGATGTTGCCAGAAGTGGGGCGAATGGGTATCCAAGATCGATTCCTTGACGGCGAGATGTGGCACACAAGGGCTTCAACCCCAAGCGCAGCAGCTACCTTTGAGTTCGCATTGCCACTCGCAGGCGTCGATGCCTTCGAATTTGCAGTGGCTTCACCAGCAACACCATCCTCAACACCGGCCATGACCTTGTCCATCGCAGGTCAAGAAGTCTTGAGCAAAACCCTTCCTAACCTCCAAGATTTGATTGTGATTACCCTGACTCCAGCCGAATTGACAACACTCAACGGGGCGCTGTCACAGGCGATTGCTACACACGGGATGAAAGGGTTGCCCTTGGCCAATATACAACTTTCTATAGGTTCTACGAGTTCGAGTTCCAACCTGGTAGTCGGTGGTTTGCTCGCACCTTATGATGCGGCCTTGAGCATGGACTTCACTTCCAATGATGCACTTGTCATCGCTTTGAACAGCCAACTTCATTCAGCAGCAGCCGTGGGTGGACTCAAAACAATCATGCTCCCTGTTCGGATGTCTTCAACGGGTGCACTCCATCTCACAGTGAATCAAATCACCACCCAGAATTCAGTCGATCCAGTATCGATTCAAATCACCAACATCAGTGATACTTTTGTTCCATCAACCGATTGGATTGAAATTAGCAGCACCTTTGATTTCACCTCGCTCGGGGTCACAGATGCCGCTTCGTATGTCAAAACAAATGGCTGGTCTGTGGCTTTGCAACTCCAAGGTATGGTTCGCAGTTCTCAAACCTCATGCCCCTTTGTATCCCTCCCAGCAACGGGTGAATTAGGATGCACAACACAAGGCGCACCAATGGTGTGGTCAGACAACGGTGGTCTCGGGTCGAAAACTGTGATTGGCAGTGGTTCCATCCTCCAAATAGATCACCGCTTCAAATTCACCGAGCAATGGGACGACGAAGAATCATTGACCGTCTCTGTCAACCTCATTGCACCAACTGGGCCCATGATTCCAGTGACGATGAACTTCGGGCTCGGAAACGCTCAGGGTGTCGAAAACGATGTCCAACTTCTCGACTGGCGCTCGGTGAACCTCGACGGCATTCATTCTGAATTGGACCATCCATACCTCAACCCTGGCGATGTGGTGACCATCGAAGCCGAATTGAGATTCGAAGGGATTGAAAACAGCCCCTCCCCACGAAGCGGCAGCGTTGATGTGTGTTTCTTTGTTGAGGATTTGCAACAACAATGCACATCCGTATTTACACACGGTGTTGCTTCCTTCCCTTGGAGTGTCCCAACCAATAAAGAAAAGGTGTCATTGAGGATTGAACTCCAACCCTTGCAAGGACAAAACGTTTCATACGCCGTACCCAACGATGCAGACTTTTTCTTCGACACAGTGTCTCCTGAATTGCTCGGAATGAACATCCATGAATTTGACCATCTTGATGCTGGCCCGTCAACTGCCTTTGACTTCCTCATTGCCGACCGTCCGGTTCTCCCCTCCCATGCCAAGGTCATTCTTTGGCGCTCTTGGATTGATGATGCTAACATGGATGGCATCATGGATGCAGAAGAACTCACACTCCATGAACTTGAAATTCCAGAAGATCGAACAGGCGTTCAAGGTCATTATCTGTTCCAGTTTGATTCCTCTGCGTATCAATCGGGATCGATGATGCGAGGATGGCTCGAAGTTGCAGATTCTGCGGGCAATCCTATGTTGGCTGCTGGCAGTTTCCAAGAACCGTTGTTTAATGTCCAAATCGATAACGACGGTGCACCTCAACTTGGCTCTACGCCCGCTTCGTGGCACATTGAAGGCGATGCATGGTTGCACCCTGGTGAAGCCAACCTGCTCAGTGTTCCTGTTTGGGACATGAACGGCGTGTCTGACATTGAAACCATTCAAATCGACCTCGCAAGCAATCACAACACACCGCTCGACATTCTCTGGAATGCTACCACGGGGCAATGCTTGACCAGTGAAGTTTTCATTGAAATCGACTCATGCACACTGGAAGACCTAAACGATGGCGAAGTCTTTTCGACAGAGGGAATGTTCCACATCAACTTCTCTCTTGAATGGGGATTCAATCCCGATGTGAGTTTGATCCGCACGCCTTCCATCCTCGTCCACGATCGGTCTGGACAATCGAACTTAGCCTCACTTTCTTCACTTGACTGGCGCTTTTCTGGGGAGTTTGAAATTCCTCGTAGCGGCATGACGTTGACTGTTGATGAAGTTGCCATCAATGGACTTGGGACATGGATTCAACCACGCTCTGAAGTGGGCGTGATGGGTGATTTAGTCTGGTTCCGATCCCAAATCGCAGTCATTCAATCCGTGGATTTGATGTTGGACCTTGGCGGCATTGAAGCTGCCGTTGAATCGGTCAATGGCTCCTTTACCGGGGCTGTCATCTCTCCTCTTGCCCCTGGCACCTATGGACTCACTAGCGCTCTTGATGACCCTCCGAATGGAGCGATCGATCGAACCGATTCTGCACCTTTCGCGTTCTTCATTGTCGATCACCAAGACCCAAGCATTGTGGGGGTCGCCTCACCGGGAGTCAATTCAATCATTGATGAATCAACATGGTCTTCATTAAAATTCGAAATCATCATCGATGAAGAGGATCGGCTAAGTGAAGATGAACTCACATTGAATTGGGCGGTCCACCAAGCAGGGTTTGGCCTCGCAAGTCCTGTGGTTGTCAATGGATCGCTTCCCCTTGGCGTCGTTGGAGGGCGCCCCTACGGCTCGATGATCCCAACAGAGGCGGTGCTGAACCTTGATGAACAATTAACCACATCCATGCGTACCCAAGCCCTTGAATTGCGCATTTGGGTCACCGGCTCCGATGTCGCAGGCCATCCAATGGCGCCAGTGTTCAATGACATCGATGCGCCTTTGTCGGTTTGGACGCTTGAACAACGGGTTGCAGATTACACCTTTACCAATCCTACGATGAAACCATCAAAGGACATCGCTGAAGGAGATGTCCTCCGCCTTGGCGTGACCATTGAAAACAACGGTCGTGCCAACGGAACGGCGCAGATGTTTGTCGAACGCGTTGAAAGCAACGGAGCTCGAACTCGAATCGATGCACGTGAAGTTGAAATTCCTGCAGGTGGGCAATTCGACTACAGCAAAGAGTGGATGCCTGACCGCTCAGGAACGATGTGGATTGAATACCACATCATTGCGGGTCCCTCTGCCCAAACAAGCACTGTCTTTGTAGATGAACCACGTACTGAAGGGGTTTTGGGCAGTGTGGCTGCGGTCAACCCTATGCTCCTTGTCATCATATTTTTGCTCAGTGTATCGCTAGTTGCTGTGCTTATGTTCGGTTTGAAATCACCTCAACCAAAGGGTATGGTTCCGATGAAGAACTATCATGTTCCAGGATCAACGGTTCAGCAGAATCAACCCACAACTCCACCTGTATCAGGCCCCTATGGGGCTCAACAGGCCTCTTCGCCACCTGGCGAGAACCCATACAAGTGATCTTCATTCTACAGCGAAGGGTTTGAAACCTCGATGCCAAAGCACCCATTGGAGGGAGTAGGAGGATCGCTGACAGAGTTCGACTCTGAGGAAAGTCCCCTCTCCATAGTGCAAACGGCTTA
>JAPKCS010000050.1 GCA_028822845.1 Candidatus Poseidoniaceae archaeon
AAGGAGCCTGCGGAGGGACTCGAACCCCCGGCCTTCGGATTACAAATCCGATGCACTACCAGCTATGCTACACAGGCGACGGTTCGGCCAAAGGCTAACCCTTGATGAATGAAACGGGTGTCCAACTTACAAAAATCATGAGACAACTCAAAGAACACAGCCGCATTCGCCACCTTATGGACAACGATGCAGGCGCAGGTTTGCTCAATCCCCACGCACAGAAAAAAGTGGGCAGTGATACGATTTTCGCTTGGTGGGCCCGGTACAAAGAAGCCGTAGCCAGCGGAGTTGATGCAGTCAATGGGACCATTGGCGCCTTGCTCGAGGACGATGGATCTCTGGCCATCAACGCCGTTGTGGATGAAGCCGTCCGAAAGGCACCACCGGTCGAAATTGCAGCCTATGCTCCGCTCAAGGGGTTGCCAGCGTTCCTCGACCTCGCCAAAACATTGGCCCTCGGTGAACGAAGAAGTGACCTCGAAGCAATGGGCATCTCCGCCACCGCTACCGCATCCGCAGGCGGCTCTGGCGCCCTGTACCTTGCCGCGACCAATTTCGCAAACCGAGGCGATCATGTTCTCTTGCGTGACCGTCATTGGGGGCCCTACAAAGGATTCCTCTCCGGATGCGACCTCAAAACCCTGACCTACCCATTGCTTCCAACCTATGACTCACCCCACCCATACCTCGACCTTCAAGGATTCAAAAAGCAACTTTCAGTGTTGTGCACATCCCAAGATAAAGTGATGATGTGGATCAATGATCCAGCACACAATCCCACCGGTTTATCCCTCACCCCTGGTGGGCGAATGGCCATGTTGGAAGCCGTGATGGAAAGTGCCTCCGTGAACGAAAATGTAGGGCACACATTGCTCCTCGATGTCGCCTACCATCTGTATGCAGACGAACCTCATGGTTGGGCTGAAACATTGTATGAGGCAATGAATGAAGGATGGCCATGGCCGGAAAACCTGCTCATTACCTTCGCTCTTTCACTCTCCAAGTCGCACACCATGTACGGTTTGCGAACCGGAGCACTGGTCAGCATTCACCCTGATGAAGCAGTCACTGAACGCATCGATACGGTGATGGGTGTCACTGGGCGCCAAACATGGTCTGCTGCGCCACGTGTATCACAATACACGGTCAGTGAGATGCACGCATCCGACGAAGGCGGTGCAGCATGGAGCAAAGAGCGAGATCGCCTACAGGCCCTGCTTGTGGAACGACGCACCGCGCTCATCAAGGCGTGCAATGAACTCAATGTTCCCCTCAACCCAACCCACGATGGGTTTTTTGCGTGGCTTGAACACGAAGATCCAACGGCGATCGCAGAGGCTTGTGCTGAGCAACATGTCTACCTCGTCCCGCTCACCGGTGGTGTGCGTATTGGGTTGTGTGCCGTCCCAATCGAACAAATTCCTAAGGTCGCACAGGCGCTAGCCATTGCGCTTGAATGAGGTGGTTCAGTGCTTAAAAACGGCAGAGAAAATTTCCTGATTGGCAGCCTTATTTGCCTCGTGACAGGGGCATTTTTTACCGTTGGAGGGATTTACTCAATCGGTTCAACCATTGGTGTGTGCGGCGTGGTTCTGTTTGTCGTCGGCATGTCAACGCCTACGCAAAGGGGGATGACACCCGAAGAAGTGGCAAACTGGCTCCCAACCGCTGAACAACTGCCTGATGCAGGACGGGTCATGTACCGTGTGGATGTCACACTGGACGAACCAAAACGATCAACCATTTTGTGTGGAGCATGTGGCACTGTGACGCTTGTGGAGGGTCCAGAACCAACCAGATTTGTCTGCCCTTCCTGTGCAACCGCGCTCTGGGATGAAGAAGAATAAGCGGATGCACTCGCGCCCCCACAAACCTGCAATATTTGGCAAAAGAGAGGGACAGATTTGAAGGGCGTTGGGCGCCCCGAGAGAACCATGGACGCACCAGCATTGCTGAACCCTGAGCGCAGAATGCTCAAAGCAATGCAAACGGATGGCGAGCGAACATGGAGTTTGAACGAGGTCCTCAGCGCCTGTAAGTGGACTGACCAAGCCGTTGTTGCGGCTGCCGGTCATGGCCTGACCAATCACGGTTTGGTGGAAACCATTGAACATGTGATTCGAACGGTAAAGGCAGCATCAGAAGGCCTCAAAGCAGCACAAGAAGGGCTCCTTGAACAGCGTCTTTGGGCTTGGATTCAATCCACTGACTCGGCGTCGATGGCTGACCTTCAGTCTGCATTTGAACGCCATGAAGCCGGACCAGGTGTTGGTTTGCTCAAGCGCCTTGGCGTTCAGTTAGTTGAAGGGAAATTCCAAGCCGACCATCCCGAGCATGTCGATGATGAAATCGAACAACGTGTCGCCTTCATTAGCGGCTTACCGTGTTCGATGGAAGCGGCAGACCCATCAATGCTGGAGCATTTCAAATCACGTCGAGGCCTTATCGAAATCGCCGAGCAAACTACCCGCAGTTGGTCATTAACCAAAGCCGGTGCACACGTGGGCGGTGAACATCTTAACGAAAAGGAAGCCATTTCAGAAATCACCACAGAGCTGCTTCAATCAGAAGCATGGAAGAATGCTGAATTCCGTTCATTTGACGTGACATTGGAATCAGCGAGCCCACGGACGGGCCGCAGCCACCCAATGCAAGCACTGATCGAACGTGTTCGTGCGATTTTCTTAGAGATGGGATTCTCAGAACTGGTCGATGATTATGTCCAAACAGCAGGTTGGAACATGGATGCATTGTTCATACCCCAAGACCACCCTGCTCGAGAGATGCAGGATACATTCTACCTCGAAAACCCAGCCTCACTGCCTCTTCCTGACGATTTAGTCAAGGCCTGGGGTGACATTCACGAACACGGTGGAGAGACGGGATCCGTCGGATGGGGCGGTGCTTTTTCCAAGGCGACTTCTGAAAAGGGGCTGCTACGAACGCACACAACGGTCAACACCATCCAGTACCTCGCAGCCCACCCCAACGAAGCTTGCCGAGTGTTTTCAGTTGACCGAGTGTTCAGAAAGGAAGCCATCGATCGAACCCATCTACCGGAATTCCACCAAATTGAGGGCATCATCATGGAAGAGGGAGCAAACCTCCAGATGCTCGTCACGACAATGAAGACATTCTATGCCAAGATGGGCTGTCCAGAAGTGCGGGTGCGTCCAGCCTATTTCCCCTACACAGAACCAAGCCTTGAAATTGAAGTCAAATGGCGTGGCAAGTGGCTGGAATTGGGTGGAGCAGGTATCTTCCGACCCGAGGTAACCGAACCGCTTGGAATCTCAACTCCGGTGTTGGCATGGGGCATGGGACTCGAACGATTGGCCATGCTGGTTCTCGGTCTCGATGACATCCGTCAACTCTACATTTCAGATCTTGAATGGTTACGAAACCAACCCATTCTGTGATACGGAACCGTGCACGGTTGACCTCAAACGATGATGGGCTCCAATTTTGACCAACCCTGTTTTAGGGGAGATGCCGGGACCGCGACATGTTCTGGTTGGACTACAACATGGTGTTGTAACCCTCCGTTCGAGGGATTTACATGACTGATTTTGAGACCTTAGGCCTTTCCAAACCGCTCTTGCGAGCGATCGAAGAGCAAGGATACACCACACCAACACCTGTGCAAGAACAATCAATTCCCCCATTGCTGGCCGGACGTGACGTCCTAGGCGTGGCCCAAACAGGAACCGGGAAAACCGCTGCTTTCGCACTGCCTGTTTTGCAAATAATGAGCAGAGACCCACCAAAGAGAAAGCGAAACATTCGCACCTTGGTTCTCTCTCCAACCAGAGAATTAGCAGCCCAAATCGATGAACGCTTTTCTGCTTACAGTGAACATTTGGACATCCGTCACAAAGTGATTTTTGGCGGTGTCAATCAAAATCCCCAGGTTCGTGCCTTACAGAATGGACTCGATGTCTTGGTCGCAACACCGGGCCGACTCCTCGATCTCATCAACCAGGGGCACGTCGACATCGGCCATGTGGAATTCTTTGTGTTGGATGAAGCAGACCGAATGCTCGACATGGGGTTCATCAATGACATCAAGAAAGTCTTGAAACTGTTGCCAAAAAAGCGACAAAACCTATTGTTCAGCGCCACCATGCCCTCCTCCATCGCCAACCTTGCTGGTTCCTTCCTGAACAATGCTGTCAAGGTTGACATCACGCCAAAAGAAGTCACAGTCGACCGGATTGAGCAGAAAATCATGTTCCTGCGTAAGGCCGACAAACGCCGCCTTCTGGTGAAAATTATCAAACAAGAACGGGTCGCTCGAGGCATTGTCTTCACGCGAACCAAGCACGGTGCCAATCGCCTCGTGAAACAACTGGACCAAAGTGGAATCTCAGCTGCCGCCATCCACGGCAACAAAAGCCAAGGAGCCCGAACCAAAGCACTTGCTGGGTTCAAGAACGGAAACATTCCAATCTTGGTGGCCACTGATATTGCCAGCCGTGGAATCGATGTCGAAGGTGTGACGCACGTGTTCAATTATGATTTGCCGAATGAGCCAGAAAGCTACGTTCACCGCATTGGAAGAACAGCTCGTGCAGGTCGAACAGGTATTGCATATGGCTTCTGTGACGATTCTGAATCAGGCTACTTGGTTGGTATTCAAGAATTGATCGGGAAAGAAATCCCCGTCGATGACTCTCATGAATTCCACTTCATTGGTGCGATTCCAAAACCGGGCCAAAAAGCTGGCAAGATCAAGGAAGCCAAGGGTTCGAAGAAAAAGCAACCTCAGAGGAACAACTCAAATTCGGGTGGCGGAAGAGGCGGTGGAAACCGATCTCAGGGTGGACGGAATTCATCCAATCAATCTCGTACCAGCCGTCCAAGTGGCCAGAGTGGTTCCAGAAACCAACGACGTCGCGAGGATTGACCAAAAATCCCCGAACATCAATTGGTTTTTCAGGCAAATAGAAGTACCCGAGGTCTGACCTTTTCCCATGGAGCCACGGCCGTCATATCTGTCCCATTTCCCGTTGAAAACATCTCAACGACCAAAAGGAATGATGGTGCCCTCAACAGCCATCAAAATTTGTATCCGAGAAAAGTACTTTGATTTCTCAAGCAGAGCATCTCGTTCTGAATTTTGGTTTTATACGATTTTCGTCTTGGTATTCACCACCTTAGCGAGTTATTGTGCCCTCGAGTTTGGACCTCTGCTTGGAACATGGGTCATCCCTTTTTCTGTACTCAACAACCCATTGTTTGAACTTTCAGACTTCTTGTTGATTTGGCCTAATATCTTCGGTTGGCTTTTGCTGATTGTGGACCTGTTGTTTTCAATACCTCTTCTTTCAGCCCAAGTTCGCAGAATTCACGATGTTGGAAAATCTGGTTGGTGGCTCCTGATTGGACTGGTTCCAATCCTCGGGGCGATTTACTTGCTCTACCTTTTCGCAAAAGATGGGGAATCTGCAATCAACCGTTTCGGCATCGTTCCAAACAACGACCGATGAGTTTTGTTCGTGAAGGAACCAACAAGAAGTGGTGAACATACTTGACCTTCAATTCAGAGTATGAGCCGTTCTTTCAACCCCCTGGCTGGGTCGTTGCACCCATCTGGGCAGTTCTCTATACCTGCATGGCTTTCAGTTTCAGTTCCGTATTGAATCAACGAGAGGAGTTGGAACATTTCAAGATCATCATCATCTTGTTCATTGTTCAACTGGCGCTGAACCTTGCCTGGCCTTCGGTGTTCAATTCCGAACGTTATCTCCTCTCACTGGTTATGCTTTTCTTCATGATTACCTTCACGTGTATGTACGCATACCTGATCTACGTGCCCTTGCCTACAGCTTCCATGCTGGTTTGGCCTTACATCGCCTGGATGAGTTTTGCTGCAGCGATCAATGCTGCGTATTATCTCGAAGCTCGTTGACCCTTGTGCGTCCAAACC
>JAPKCS010000028.1 GCA_028822845.1 Candidatus Poseidoniaceae archaeon
CGGCCGAGCCCACCAATCATCATCCATGGCGGAATTGCTCCAGTCATGAACAATGATGTTCGAATTAGTTTGTTCATTTTCAGAATTCAGTGGATTGACTGACCTTTTGCAGATTTAGGGTGACCTAAACTTTAGATACCCCCCCCGATACCGCACCGATGAAGGTGAACCCCATGCTGAGCAATTTTGTCAAAAGTTTCCTAATCGTATTTTGTATTTCAACCGCAGGATTGTCGGGGTGCCTCTCGAACCCTGCCGTCTTCGACAAGTGCGATGACAAAGACAACTGCCTCACCATCGCCTTCGAAACGAAGGAAGAGTACAAAAATACAGATGAAAATCCTCAACAGTTGGCCGACCGTCTTTCAGAGATCCTAGGGAAAGATGTTGAGATTTATCCAGTTTCAAGCCCGTCCGCAATCATCGAAGCCCTTCGCTTTGGTCATGCTGACATCGGTTTCCTTGACGGTGGGGCTGCTTGGCTTAGCTGGCAAATCTATGGTCTTGAAGTTCTTGCTGCTGAACAAAAAGCAGACGGTCGTCCGTTCTACAACGCCATCGCTTGGGTGCACAAAGACTCCGATATGGCCCTTGCAGCACAGGATGACGACAACTCGACCGATCCATTTGAATTGATGGCTGGAAAGACTTCCTGTCATACAGCAGCGCTTGGTAGCGCTGGTATGCTTCTTCCCATGGGATATCTGATTGGAAACGGATACATCGAAGTGGTCGGAGATCCCGATGAAATTGAGTCGCTTCAAGACACAGTAACAAACCATTTCTCAGAAGACTCGAGCATTCCTGCAAGCGGTTCAACCTACTACAAGTACAAAGGTTCACTTCGTTGCCTAGCAGAAGGCGTCGGTGACATTGCCTTTGCCAAGGATCCAACGGTCCCATCCTACTGTGGTAATGAAAAATCAAGTGACAATGAAGCATGGTGCTTCAAGGGTGAATTCTCCTCCGTCGATGACTACTATGCTCTCCCTACCTTTGGACAAGCGCCAAGCCACCCTGTGATGTTCAACCCTGAATTCATGGATGCGACCAACGTGACAGCCTTACAAAATGCATTTGCTCAAATGAACAATGAAAGTTCGGGGCTTGAAATCTTCGATAACGTCATGAGCACACCTGCTATGACCATCACCAACACCACGACTCACCTCGGTTCGTATGGCGACCTCATTGAAGATGTTCCCGGCATCGAAGCTTACTTCAACGACAAGTATAACCTAGATTGAACGAGAGGGCTTTTTGTGAAGTACCTCGCTTTCCTTGGTGTCCTCGTTCTTTTGCTGCCGGTTCTTTCAGGGTGCATTGCAGAAGAAGAAGCACAAGAAGTCAAACCTCCAGGTTTCGAATGGCAAGAACGGGTCGAAATACCCTGTAATTCGGATCTAAAGGCTGGCTTAGTTTGCGAAGAATACCTTACCGGCTTTGAGACTCCGGTCGTCAGTCTTCATCACCCTCAAGAATCAGAAATTTGGATTGCAGACCTCAGCGGCCTCATTTCTGCCTGGGATGGCGAGAACCTACGGATTGTTGCCAACATGACGGAATTGGTGAGTCTTTGCCATCTCGAACAAGGGTTGCTGAGTTTTGTTTTTGATGAAGATTTCAACACTTCCAAAAAAGTGCTTCTCTCCTATGTGGAAAACGGTGTCTGTGAAGGTCCGAACGAATCTAAACTCATTTTAGCAGATGCTTCAGTTGAGAATGGGGCCATCAACGTCAGCAGCATTCGCCCTCTACGTGAGGTTCCGCAACCCTATCGCAATCACAACGGTGGCCATCTAATGGGTATTGGCAACAACCAGTACCTCTGGGGTTTAGGTGACGGAGGCGGCGCGAACGATCCAAACCAAACCGGTCAAAACCTCTCATCACCTTTGGGTGCAATACATCTTATTGAGTACAAAGAAGGCTATGTAAGCCCCGTATTGGAAGACACCTCGAGAAACCCATACATCCTGCACCACGGGCTAAGAAATCCTTGGCGCTTCGATGTCGATCCTTCAGGAGGCCTATGGATCGCAGATGTCGGGCAGAAATGTTTTGAGGAGATTAACTATGTCCCACTGAATGAATCCCATAATCTGGGTTGGTCGATGCAAGAGGGATTCCATGAATTTAACGCCACAGCAGAATGCGGATCAACACCATTGAATTCTGATTCCAATTCCACTGATCCGGTTGAAGTCTACCCACACGAAGGTGGAAACTGTTCGATTTCTGGTGGTGAGTGGATGGATTGGGGCCCTGATCCATTGCGTGACGGTTACCTGTACGGAGATTTCTGCACCGGGACAATTTGGCTCATCACTGGAACCCCTGGAAACTGGTCCACTGAGGTCATCGCCCAAACTGGAACAATGATTGTTGGTTTCGGGCACAGCCTCGATGACGAACTGCTCATCTTCAGTTGGGCAGGTACCATTTATGTTCTCAAAGAAAGTTGATTACTTTTTCTTTGAATTTCGAATCGACCAGTTTTTCCGTGTTAAACCCTCAATTGCTGCACCAGTGAGACCTCCCCATACCCAAGGTTCACTGATTGAGAACCAATAAAACGCAACCATAAGCAAAGCTGCGATGATCCAATGGTGAATCCATAACCCCTTCACTCTGATGTGGAATTTTGTTTGTTCAGTTCCATAGCGAGTTGCCGCATAACCCGCAATGAGTGCGATTGAATAGATGGCGAACTCCATGCCCTCCCGAGGCCTTTCCACTATTTTGCTCCACCCCTTGGCCAACCTTTTCCACACCTTTGGCAACACGTTCCGCTGCAAAATCATTGATGCATCCGTTGTCAACAGCCCCATTACGTTCAAGTGATGCGAGCCATTCCACGTGACATGGGCTTTTTGCAACAAGCCGATTTTGGTGTGTTTAAGCGCGCTGAAACTTGGAAAGCGTTTGGAATAGCAGCGCTCATGTTTGTCACCATCTCCTTCGCTGCGTTGTCCATGTTCGATAGCATGGACGAAGTGTTTGCTTCAGATGCGGATCCCGCACCAATACCAAACATGGTGTTTGAATCGTTGAACCGGAGTGGTGTCGAATCCAATGTGGTCAACGAAACTGGCTGGATTCATTTGAATGATCACCGTGGTGACATCATCATCCTCGACTTTATGGCCCATGATTGTAGCAATTGCCATGCGGTTCAGGAACACATCGAATTCAACATGCAAGCGTGGATTGACACCGCCAATGCCTCAGGAAAAAACCTCAAGATTTTCGGATATGGCGCTTGGTATCAAGAAACCCTCGAATACCTCAATGAAACTTCAGGCGCCTACCATGTGCCAGAATACCCAACTGGACTTGGAACAGTGAACACTGCTCAATTGGACGATGGAACGACGACCGACCCGGTCCGCTTATTCACAACTGGTGGGAGCGGCCAAATTCCTGTTGTCATGATCCTCGACGAACAAGGTTACATCATCGCTCGAGAAGCGACTGGCACACCTTCAGACGGTTGGAAGAAGTTTGATGGCGTTCTCGAAAAAGCTCTGACTGGCTCGGTCGAGGATACCATGGACAGTCGCATCGCTTGGGAAGAACCGGACACTTCCTACATGGCTGTGTTTTTGCTCGGTATGGTTCTATCAATTTTGGTTTACTTCTCACCATGTGCTTTCCCTGTTTTGCCAGGGTTCATCTCTTACTACCTCTCATTAGGGGCCCGGGAAGATGAAATGATTGCTGCTGGGAAAATGAAAACTAAAATGCCATCACCAGTGGTCATTGGTTTGCTCTCAGGTGTCGGTATG
Source organism: Candidatus Poseidoniaceae archaeon (assembly GCA_028822845.1). Taxonomy (GTDB): domain Archaea; phylum Thermoplasmatota; class Poseidoniia; order Poseidoniales; family Poseidoniaceae; genus MGIIa-L1. The sequence continues at coordinate 3,789 of JAPKCS010000028.1, forward strand.
TGGACCTTTTTCGCAGCGATCGGTGTCGTCGCCATCATCATGGGCGAAGCGTTCACCGCCTCGGGTGCAGTGCATTACATTGCCATCTTCATTGCGGCTCTCTTGGTCGTGCTTGGTTCAATGATGCTGCTCGGCATCACCTCCCACATCATGGGCTTCGTCGATAAGATGGTGCGTAAATACAGCACCACTGAAGCTGACGAAACCTTCACGCCTCGCAGGAACATGTACCTTTACGGCATCGGCTATGCCGCTGCATCCATCGATTGCACAGCAGCTGCGGTTCTACCATTCGTTCTCTACCTCAGCACCCTTGGACGAACCGCTACCGGGGTGGGCATTGGTGGCCTGATGATTGGTTTGCTCGTCTTGATGGTGTTCGTGACGGTTATGGTCGGCATGGGACGTCAGGTGATGATTAATTTCCTACGTCGTTCAACTGGAATGATCAAAATGGTTGGTTCATGGATGATGATCATGGCAGGAATCAGTCTGACATTGTACCTCACCAATCCCGCGTTGGTTGCTCAAGTCTTTGGTTGATTAAGCGTTCATCGCTTCTTCAAAGTCATCAGCGAACTCTTCAGTTGCTGCGCGTTCCAAAGCCGGTCGCATCCAATAGCGCCAGGTGACAACTGCATACCCTAGACCGGTGACCACATCCCAAAGGTAATGTTGCTTCGTGAACATTGTTGAGAAGATCAACATGCTCCAAGCGAACAACAGGAACCAGTGCAAGTACTGCACCTTTTTGGTTTCAGAGGGGTACCAGTATCTGAGAACGAACACAACCTGAGTGCTTTGAACAACATGCAGTGAGGGCCAAGAGTTCCAAGGCGTGTCGATTGAATGCATGAGGTCGTAAACGGGGAGCCAGAACGAACCTTCTTTCAACTGATCCTGGATTGGGCCCCTCAAGTCAATTTCCACTGGTGCGATGATGAAGACGAAGAACACATACCAACAACTGATGGTCATCATTTGATGGAAAATGATGTTCTGTCTCCACATGGTGTCGTTCTTATTGCCCAACAGTGCAGCTGCTGGATAGTAAAGATAGAGCGTGATGTAAGGGATGAACATCCATGGGAGAAACCATAGATTTGTGTCAAACGAAAGTGTTGGGTCGAAGGCTTCTCTTTGCAGGTAATTAGAGACATGGTTGATGGTCGTGTAGGGAATCGCATTGAACAACCCCATCATCAAAATAATGATGCAAGTGAGTCGGCGGTTTGACCATGAAGAACGCTTAGCCCAGTGGTGTTTCCAGAACCACCACGGCTGTGTCCCGAAGTTCTTCATGACTTGATGGACCCATGGTCACGGTGTAAAGATAATCCCGGCAAAGCGTTTCAAATTGTATTTTGACGCTTCAATTTGGCAGACTGAACCCGCTCAAACATGGCCATTGCTTGTTCCATACGTGTCGCTTTTTGACGTTCATGTTCTGCGATCAGTCTCGTGTTTCGCTCGTCTTCGCTGCGCAGCACTGCTTCTAATGCACGAATATGTTTCAATTCTTTTTCGACCTCAAGGGTTTGATCACCACGGATCTTCGCACGTGCAACTTCAACTTCGCATGCTATGGTTCTCAAAGCGGTCGCTTCACGAAGTTCGATTGCTTTCTGCCTTGCAGTGGCGTTGATTTGTTCATGTTCAGTGCCTTGCTCAACTTTGACCTTGTGCAAAGCCAGGTGTTCAGAAGATGTCCTTTCGGGGACAGCGTAAGCGCTGAGCAAGGTCAAACCAATCGATGATAATGGGTGCCTCAAGAGGGCTTCTGCATTCATCGAGAACATCGCTTGAAACGGTTCACTTCGAATGTAGGACTCTCGATCGCAGTTCGCGAAAACCGAGGCTATCAGCCGTTGATTGACGTGTTCCTGCAGGAGCCGAACAATGTTGATTCGAGTCAACGTCGATCCATGGTTTGCGAAGTAATTGAGCATCTTAGGCAAATCTTCCTTCATGAGTTTCAATCGCAATCGAACATGACCTTGCACTTGAAGCCCCTTTTGTGTGAGTGTGGAAAAAGGGATTGCGATCTCAAACGGACCGGTCATTCCGAAAAGGATTCGACGGTCTGTGGCAGTTGCTCCGAGGACGCTGGCCACATGACGGGCAAAACCACCACCAATCTGGTTGATCATTTGATCCGAAAAAATAGATCCGATTTGTCCATCAACGATGAAGACACATGCCTCATTTGGTTTGAGGGTGATGTGTCTTGAACGCCAAGTTTTGATCTCATTCCCATCCACCATTCGTGCAATGATGTTCGGTTCGCTTCTCCATTTGTATGCTTGTGCCATCTTCATATTCTCCTTTTCTTTTGTCGTAGTCCATCGAACAGCATGGTGCGCTCAGAAAACAAGCCTGTTGAGCTTGTGACCATTTGTTGACATCGTTGAACCAGTCCATGGACTGCGTTCCCTTCTGACGCTTGAGCCAGTTCTCGTTCCGCAGCGTTCGCAAGGTTGGTTGCCTTCGTAACCATCGTGATGACCTCGTAATCATGGCGAATCAATCGCTTGAGGTCTCCATTGGTGGCCCCCCTTTGGCTCGAGAAAAACGAACTTGGTAGTCCAGAGGAGGCTTTAGTGACCTCTTCAATCAAGCCATCGATGGAAGTGCAACACTGCTTGGCAACCATTGCCAAGGCCAGATCACTTTTCAAAAAGGCAACATCGTGAATGTTGGCAATGTGCGCTCGAGTTCGTCGTGCAGCGCGCATGATTTCATCACGAACAGCCCGATCGGCGGCTCTTCGTTTGCCTTTGGTGTACCCCTCATAGCCAGCGAGAACGGCTTGTATTCCACGGAGGTAAGGCAAAGCATCAACGGGTGTTCCGACCATCTTCAAGACCATATTGAAGTTGGTTCCTGAAGTATATCAGACACTGGTGGGCAGGCTCGGGGGTCCCACTTATTCTTCTTCATCAGCGGTGAACAGGTCGGCCCATAAAATGACTCGATCAGCGATGAGTTCTGCTTCTTCGGGGTCGTGTGTGACGTGAATTGCTGCTGTTTTTCGATCCTTTAACCACCGGCGAGTTTCAACAGCAAGGTCACGCCGTGTGTCCAAATCCAATGCCGAAAAGGGTTCGTCCAAAAGCAACACATCTGGCTGTCCAAGCATGGCGCGAACCAGGGCGACACGTTGGGCTTCGCCTCCAGATAATGATTCTACTCGGCGCTTTTCAAAGCCGTTCATGTCAACGAAAGCCAACTCCTCAGCGATCACCGCTCGCTTCTCTTGCTTGGACTTCTTTTGTGTGAGGCCAAGTGCGATGTTGCCTGCGACATTGAGGTGTGGATAGAGTATTGGCTTCTGGAAAAGATAGCCAACAGCGTCTGTTTTGCGAGAACTGGAGATCTCTATGGTCCCTTGATCTATGGTTTCGAGGCCAACAATGGAACGCAATAACGTTGATTTCCCACAGCCACTGGGTCCCAGAATCGCCACGATTTCATTGGCTGCGAGCGACAGTTGGAGCCCGTCGATAATGTTCGCATCTCCGAAGGACTTGCACATGTTTTCAATCTTCAATACTTCTTTTGTTTCCATTCAAAATCCTCCGCCGTCGCCCTCTGGTCTGAACCGTTCAGCCAAGAAAAATAAAACAAAAGTGACCATCATTAGAACCGACGCAGCGGCCATAGCAGCTGGTTGGACCAGTGGGTCGAATTTTGGCCGTGACATCAGTTGGTCGACCACAACGGAGAGCGTGTCCCATGAACCGGCACGGACCAGCAGCCATGAAGCACCAAATTCACCCATCGAAAAGGCCACTGTCAGCGACGATGCGACGACTGCTGGCCCTCGGACAAACGAGAAATAACCATGGTACCATGACCGAAGTGGGCTCAGGTTGAGCACCGTGGCCTGTTCGCTCCATTTCGGTTCCACGGATCGCATAGCAGGCAGCATCACTCGAACGACAAATGGTACGGTGAGAATCACATGCGGAAGGACGGGGAGCAAATCCCATTGAAACAACGATGGCATCCATTTGAGGACGCCAAGCAGCACTCCAAGCCCAACCATGACCGCAGATACGGCCAAAGGGAGCAGGGTTGCTACATCCAAAGCCTTCGCTAGTTTTGGTCGGTTTTGGAGTTCCAATGCGTGGATTGTTGATGCCAAGAGCCAGCCAGTTGGGAGGGCGATGCAAAGCGTGCACACTGCATAGAGAAGGGAATGACCGAGTGCCTCTCCAATGCCCATGGTTGAGAGGTCGCCCGACCATGCAGCAGACCATCCGGCAGAACTCCACTGATACGACATTCCCGTTCCAATTGTTCCGTGGCGTACTCGAAAGGAAGCCAACAATGCAGCAGCCATTGGTGCTATGGCAAAGATGAGCCCTGAATACACGATAAGACGACCTTTCCAGTGAGGAGGGCCCCGTGTGGCTCTGGCTCCGGATTCTGAAATTAACGAGAATCGGGAGGAGTGACGTTGTTGAAGTGTTGCGGTGAGGTAGAGGGCTGCCAGAAGAATGAGGCATTGTACAATCGATGCGGACATCACGATTTCACTCGTATCAACTCGGTAATTTTCGATGCCTGCTGACCCACCACTCTTGGCCATCAAGGATTCGAGGGTGTTGTTGAATGGCGTCAACCATTTGACCAGCGCAAACGAGGTGAATGAGAATAAGAAACTCAAGGAGGCTGCACAGAGAACTGCAGGTCCGAGAACCGGCCACCAAAGGTGACGGATTCGCCCCAAACGGGTTTGACCCTGAGCCAATAAGCCGAGTTGTTCTTCCCAGGCAGGATCGAGGCGTGCGAGCGTTGGTTCAACAAACCTGATCATCAGTGACAGATTAAACCAAGCATGGGCGAACACAAGAGCGAGAAAGTGGCCAGGATGCTGCCACCCTGTCCGCTCAGCCACCTCTCCGATGAGACCCGTTTCTGTACGGAAATCAAGCCCGAGTGCAAAGAGCATGCCTTCATTGTCGATGAGGAGCAGAAACCCCATCGCTGCTACGATGGCTGGCATCACAAAGGGGACGGAAAATATGGCACGGTACCAAGCTGCTGCTCGCCATTCATGACGTCCAAGATGCCAGGCGATTGGAAGTCCTATGATGATTGTCAACAGGGCTGAAGCACTTGCTTCAATCAAGGTGAAGGTTAGTGCTTCACTTGCCCCATAGACGCCACCAAAGCGCCAAAACGCCTCAATTGGCGTGTGTCCCGTAACAACTTGCAACCTCACGAGGGCAAGAATAAACGGTAAGCTGGCGAGGGTGAGGTAGGCGAAGATGACGACGAACCGTGGAGTCCATCGTGGTGTTTGCCTCATTGTCTGCGAACCCCTCACGCTTGTTGAGTGGTTGTTTTCCAGGACTGCAACCATGTTTCCATGTTCGTTGCGATTTCCTCATAGGACATCGTTGTGACTGCGTTAGGGACATCGGCGTGATGACGGTAACCATCGGTTTCTGGAAGGTCGTAACCTTCGAGCACGGAGTACATCAGGTTGTTTTCTGGCATGTTGGCATTGATCTCTTCAGAGAGCAAATAGTCCATGAAAAGTTGGGCACCTTCGGTCTGCGCAGCTCCGTTGATGAGACCGGTGTATTCCACTTGATGGAAATTGGCATGCTCGAGCATCAGTGACGTCGAATGAGTGTAATTTCCTGAGTAGTATGCTTCCACGCCGGGTGAGTGGCAATAGGATACGGTCATCCATGCATCGCCAATGTAGCCTTCGGTGTACTCGCCATATCCACCCGTGTAATGGGTTTCATATGCCTCGGTCCATCCACTTGTGATGATGGCTTCATTGTCGATCATTGCACTCCACCATGTCATGGCATCGCCTTCAGATTGATGGCTAAAGTACTCCATGGTGGCGACCAAAAACGCTCGACCAGGGGAGGAACTGACAGGTGAAGGGAAGGCCACCTTTCCTTTCCATTGCTCCTCTGTGAGGTTCGACAAATGAGTCGGTACCGAGATGTTTGCCTCGCTCAGTGCATCCTCGTCATAGTTGAGGCACACATCACCTTGATCAAACGGAACGGCCAACGGTCCGTCGTAGAAGGTCGAAGCCGAAGCAGACAGGTTTGCGACAGAAGTGGTGTGCGGTTGAAGGAGGCAGTTCTCGATGGCTGTGGGCAGGTACGTGTTGTCCAATCCGATCATCAAATCCGCTTGCTGTGCAGCCTTGGTGAGCATCATCTGGTCGAGGATACCACCTGCATCATCAACTTTGATCATTTCGACAGGGATGCTTGTTTGATTGGTGAATTCATCAGTGACCTGTTCAGAGAGGGCCGTGATGTCGTAGGTGAGGATGCGGAGCGTGCCATCGTCGTCATGACCTGGGGGCAAGACGGTGCATTCATCCACGGTTGCGTCTTGTTCGAGGCAGCCACTCAGTGGAGTAGCGAGGAGCATCAACACCATGAGCGTCATGGAGAGTTTCATGCAGTTGCACCCCAGAGGGACCCAACGATTTGGTGGGTTCTGTCAATCAATTCCAGCGGGTTGTGTGCCAAGATGTACAGCGATGGTTCCCATCCAAAAGCCCCTTCGTCGAGAAGGACATCGTGTTTGTTGGTCTTGCCCTCAAGGGTTCCCTTTGGAGCAAAGCCAAATGTGTAGCCAAGCTGCTCACACGACTTTTTGATGGTTTCAACGTCGACGCCTTGCTCGAGCAAGGGTGGGCGAATGTTCAGGGCAGCAACCTTTCCTTCATCTTGGGCATGGACTTCCAACAACAAACTCGCAAGGTGTTTCGAAGTTCCGAACGAGGGGGTTTCATGGTGCCGAAGGGCACCGTCAACCAATGTGATCCGGCCAGGGAAGGCAGCCACTTCATCGGTTGTGAAAGCGCCATGCGTGCATGAAGCAATGTTGAGTCCAACCGCAGGTACGGCATGCCCAATCCGTTTGACATCCAATCGGCCTGCCGCCCACTCGAGGCGTCGAAGGAGTGCACGTTGTTCTTGGCCAGCATCGAGGTCAAGCCCTGTGAGGGTTTTGTCAAACCGCAAGGTGTGGTTGCCTGTAAATTGGAATTCGACGATCACTCGCTGTCGTACAACCTGGGATCCAGGCCCCATGGAGGCAAGGGCCTGAGATAATTCGTGGCCCCAACTGTCGATGGTGGCTTCATCAGCGGTAGCGCCGAGTTCACGAGGGGATTTCTGCATTTGTCGCGAGATCGTACTTTGGGTCGATCCCATCACGTCTGCGATGTCATTTTGAGACCAACCTTTGGTCCTCAGGTCCTTTGCTACATGTTGATGCAGTCGTTCAAGCCATTTGTCGCCAATGTCGCCAAGCATGACCTTGGCTTTTGGCTGGTGTTATTCAATGTTACTCGTAAATTATGCAACATGCATGAGTTTGGCGAGGCCTTGTTCATGTCCGTTCTTCTTCGACTTCGTGTTCAAAAGAATCTGCTAAATCGATGTACGTCGCCAGTCTTTCTGCTTTGGAAAGAACCGCACGCCCCGATGGAGATGGCAGAATCCAGACTTCAACCTCACGCAGAAGATCGGGCCAAGCCAGGGGGCGTTTGTCCTGTGGTTGGAGGCCATGATCACAACGTTGCAGAGGTGGTTCGAATAGGTGCTTCCATTGGCGCTTTCCAACGAAACATAGGCGCTTTAGTGTGCCATTCATGCCATGTGCATAATTTTCTATGCGGTTCAGGAATAGGGGTGTATTCTCCTTCAACTGCCCAGGTGTGATGTCGTTGGCGTTGTTGCCTGGTTGCTCGATGACATCGCAGAAACCATAGCCATGAGATTGAACCAACACATCGTCAAGCCGAGCGTTCGCATCGTGAACGATCCCCGCTCGTTCGAGCAGGCTCCAAAACCGATTCGACGGGTTGGCAAAGAAATGCCCACTGCTCCAAGTTTCGAGCGAGGGGTTGTGCCCGATGAACACGGTGTGGCACGGTTGGTGTGAACCCCGGGGGAGCTTCGCCCGATAGGTTGCCATGGTGCCGCTAAGGCACTTCGAACAATGTACTTTGCAGTCCCAACTCATCCAATCCTACCACAGCCTTCTAAGAGCCCCCGCGATGGCAGGAACATAGGGATGGCTAAGATGGAACTCGAAGTGTTTGTCAATGAACTGTGCGAACGTATCCTTGCTTACATCAAAGCAGCGGATGCACCGGGCAAGGTTGTGGATTTCATACCTGCAGCATCTCTTTCCAAGATCACGGACGTCTCGCTTCCCCTCGAAGGCCGTGGCGAAGAAGCAGTGTTCGACGACATTGATGAATTTCTACGACGATGTGTCAAAACGAACCGTCCTGAGTTCATGAACCCTCTTTGGGGCGGATTGAGCACCACAGGTTTCGCAGGCGAAGTGATTGCTGCGCTAACCAACACGTCGATGTACACCTACGAACTTGCACCCTTTGCCACACTCATTGAGCAAGCCCTTCTGAAGCGAATGGGTGAACTCGTCGGGTTCTCTGGCGGTGCTGGAACATTGGCGACCGGCGGTTCCAACGGAAACATGCTCGGTATGCTGTGCGCTCGTGAGGTTGCGTTCCCCGCTTCGACCTACCGAGGCATCGATGGGACAAAGATGGCGGCCTTCGTGTCTGCAGAGTCTCATTATTCTGTTCTGATGTCTGCCAACGTGATCGGTATCGGCCATCGTAACTTGTTCAAAATCGCCTGTGATGACGATGGTCGCATGAAACCTCAAGCCTTGCGGGATGAAATCGCTCGTGCTAAATCTGAAGGATTGACTCCTTTCTGCGTGGTTTCCACATCAGGCACCACGGTTCGGGGCGCTTTTGATCCATTGAAAGCCATTGGTGAAATCGCACATGATGAAGGAATGTGGCACCATGTCGATGCGGCGTGGGGCGGTTCTGCTATGTTTTCTGGAACGCTTTCCAAGTTGATGGATGGTGTTGAATTCGCTGACAGTGTCTGCTGGGATGCACACAAAATGATGGGGCTGCCGCTCATTTGCAGTGTGTTCTTAGTCAAGCAATCGGATGTTTTGGCCAAGGTGTGTGCGCATGGGAATGTAGCGCACTATTTGTTCCATGAAAGCAGCAAAGACCATGATTTGGGAAGGTATTCCCTTCAGTGTGGACGCCGCAATGACGCCCTCAAATTGTGGCTTGCTTGGCGTGAATGTGGCGATGCAGGTTGGGCTTCATTGGTTGAGAATTATGTTTCACTTGCAGACCACCTTCAGCTGCGCATTGATGAGCATCCAAACCTCGAGATGATGTCTGGGCGTTCATGGACCAATGTTTGCTTCCGCTACAAGCCGTCCAACGAAGAAATGGACCTCAACGAAGTGAATTCTGAACTCAGGCACCGAATCATGCAAAACGCTGATTTCATGGTGAGCCGCTCGAACATTGGCGACGATGTCGTGATTCGCTCTGTGATTTCTAACCCTGGCATTACAACCCATTCCCTTGACGCCTTTATCGAAGAACTGCTTCGGATTGGCAACGAAATTGAAGTCGGTTTGCCAGGTGAATCTTCGTTCGAATGAAGCTTCTGATCTTGTCAGTTTCCAAGCGTCATTCCCTCGTGCCAACATACGACTCTTTTAGAGTACGAGACGAAACCAACAAGCATGGAGGAAGCGGAGGATTCACAGGTTGAAGAATCCGCTCAGTCCAAATTCCTCAATCCTAGCATCATTGGTTTGGGACTCCTTGCAGCGTTCGTACAACCCATTGTGCTCATCTTGGCAGGCAAGGACATCAACGACGCTATTTGGCCACATGCCTACCGAGCGCTCCAAGCTACAATGCTGCTGCGCAGTCACCTGACGGTCATGTTCCTGTGCTCATTGCTGATGTTCTTCGCCTCGCTTGTTGCGGTTCAAAACCATGTAAAAGGAAAGCAACTTCACGTCGTCCATCAGCGCAGCCTCTTGTTTATACTCGGCCTTTTCAGCGGTTTTACCATCCTTTATTTCCTCCTTGATGTGTTCTATCTGCGGGGAGCGTTCCTTCTGCTCCCAACCATGTACGGTGTAATCTTACTGTGTTGCGTCCTTTCAGTGGGCGGATTGCCGACCTTGCCGATGCGTGACTCGAAACAATCAGCCCTGACCAGCATGGTTCACTTGCTGAGTATATTTTTCGCTGCTTGGCTGGTTATGCCGGGCATCCCAGCAATGATTGGAATCGCTCCTTCGCCTCCTGATGCACCACGCATTGGCTATGGTGCTGACCCTGGTCCGTTTGGGACGACGATGACCGTTCACCCCTATGCGATGCCAGCAGAGGTTGCAGGGATGATCCTCGATGATGAAGCAGACATCGATTTTTCGGTGTACCTCACCCTTCCTGAACTCTCATCTGACCTTCCGTTGGAGAACGTACCGTTGGCACTGTTGAGCCATGGTTGGGGTTATCCCGTCTATGAGGAATACACCGACTGGATTGCTCATCTTGCTGCTCGGGGCATGGCTGTTGCTTTCGTCCAGTACCCCTCGCACATCGATCCTCCAATTCCAGATGGCTTGGAGGGTGAAGACATTGAAGGTGCTTCCAACTGGCCTCACCATCAATACCGAGCCATGGCGATTGCATCAGCCTTGGATACGCTTCAAGAAGTAGCCCTTTCTGAAGAACGTCATTCCAGTGTGGAATTGGCTCTAGGCAACGTGACCATCGATCCGAGTCACCTTTGGATTGGAGGTCACAGTCTCGGTGGTGCTTACACCTTCATCCAATTGTATGAATCCCTTGAGCGGGGTTGGGGCAATGAAACCTTGTTCATCGATATCGAATCGGGTTGGACGCGTCCGAACCAAATAGAACTCCAACCCAATTTTTCTCGCATGCCCGAGCACGCCATGGTGCACATCGCTCGTGGAGTCGATGACATGACGGTGGATGCATGTTACAGCGTACACCATCAGCAAGCATTCAGCGATCTGCCTGACGAGCATGTGCTTTACATCGAACTTCAAAGCGATCTTTACGGCTTCCCACGCTTGGTTGGTTCCCATTATTTACCAACAGATTCCGTTCACGATCGCCTCGCTGATTACGGTGTCTATCGACGCATTGACGCTCAAGCAGACTGGGTCGTGGCACGGAGCCGTGGCGACACCATCACCGAAGACTGGGCGTACAACCACCTGATCGACAGCGATCTGCTTCGTTCGATGGGAAAGTGGTCAGATGGAACCGATGTCTTGCCCCTTTTGGTCTACACTGATGCATTGAATCAGCACAAGCAATTCGAATATTGCACCACCTATGAAGGGGTCCTGTGACCGATTCCAATCTGCTTTCGTTTCAGTTGCTTGAGTTTAAGGGGCGGCTTGATGTGCAAGCGGCATGAGCGAAGGCGCACCGGTCCGAACCGCCCTCTACGATGAGCATGTTGCACTCGAAGGAAACATAGTCGACTTTCATGGGTTTGAATTACCAATTTGGTATTCGAACATCAAGCAAGAACATCTGGCAACACGAGCCACGGCGGGTCTCTTTGACGTGTCCCACATGGGCTCATTCCGTTTCAGCGGAGTCAATGTCAAATCATGGCTTGAAAGCCTCGCCACCCAGAAGGTGACATCTGTAGCAGCTCCACGTTGCGCTTACACGCACTTCTTGGACGATGATGGTCTTCTTATTGATGACATGATTTTCGCTGTCGTAAGTGATGAAGAAATCCTAGGAGTCCCAAATGCTTCGATGATTGGAGTCATGTGGGATTGGTTTTCGAAGCATCTTCCTGCAGACGGATCGGTTCAGCTCGAGGACCTATCAGACGACACCTCCATCATGGCCCTCCAAGGTCCGCAAGCCAAAGCAATGTTGAGCGAAGTTCTCGGTGAAGCCAATCATGTTGGTCGATTCAAATGGCAAGCCATTGGGGACAATCCTTTGGGCATCAGTGGTTGGTTGCAAGGGACCGGTTACACAGGGGAAGCAGGGTATGAGATTTTTGTGCCAAACGCGGATGCTCCCAAGTTGTGGCGCGCCCTCATCAACGCAGGTACGGTCCCTATTGGCCTCGGTGCACGAGATACACTTCGGCTCGAGAAGGGGTTCCTCCTTTCAGGTGTTGACTTTTGTTGGCCACCACTTGCTGAAGGCGAGAATGGGCCCTTCCTTGCCAGAGATTCTTGGGAAACCAATGTCCCATTTGGTTTGGATTTGGAGCATGAGTTCATCGGCAAGCACCGCGTGGTCAATCACAAGGAAACAGATGCACGTTGGTGGGGCATCAAATACACTGAGAAAGGCCCTCTTCCACGCCCTGGGAAAGCCGTGACACTGTTGGATGGTACCAACATTGGAGCCTTGACTTCTGGCGCTCCTGCGCCGAGTTTGAACAACCTCGGCATCGGCATTGGCTACCTGTCTTCGGTGAGCGAAGGCGATGAAGTTCTCATTGTCGCAAGCCCACGAAAGTCAGTGAAAGCAGTTGTCGTCCGGCCACCGTTTGTGTGATCAGAACAGGGCTTCAATGGCCTGAACGTAAGCCTCTTGCTGCGCTTCACCCGTGTTGGCGAGTGCGATGCATCGGTCTCTTTGGAAAAGGAGTGCTTGAGCGAGAGCGTTTTCATCGCCCCATTTCACAGCCGAACCCAACGCCTCCTTTTCACAAATCTCCCCCATGAGGCAACTTGAATTTACCACCGTTGGTATTCCAAAGGATGCAGCATCAAACATCTTCACTGGCAAGGCACCATGCATGATGTTGCCACGCTCTGGCGGGTACATTGCATACATCACATCGACATCAGCCATGAGTGCAGGCAGAGCCGCAGCCTCAAATCCAAGGCTTAGATTCAGGTGGATGCCAAGGCGTGGTGCTTCTGAAAGTAGGTGTTCATGAACAGGCCCAACAGCTGTACCATCACCCGCAATTTTTAGATTCGGACGATCAGATTCCGGCATCGTTTCAATGGCCCTTGTCAGCAACTGAAACGCTTCGATTTCTCTGACTCTTCCAAGGAAGGCAACAGTCCAATCCCCTTTTTGTTCAGGATTTTTCTGCTTCCGATCCATCGCTTTCGGACGGTTCTCAACAACGATGGATTCAATCTGATTCTGTTTGAGATAATCTTTGAACCCAAGAGAACGACCCCCCTTGAGCGATCCTGAACTGGTGATGACCAGGTGGGCTTTCCGAGCCCTTTGCAATGCTTTTCGCTCCATACGTTGGGCTACAAACCGTCGGAGAATGGACTTTGGTCGTCCCATTAAGGCCCATGTGTGTTGGAGATCATGCATATCATAGACCAAGCGACTCTCTGTTCGGGCTGCAAGGTCCACGCCAATCGCCAATGTGTCTGCATCGTGGCAGTAGATGCAGTCTGGCGGTTTCGCCAGCAACGTCAATTTGACCATCTTCGAAAAAGCGCGAAGTCCCCAAAGTGTCGCTAATGTGGCCCCGTAGGGGTAGGCGCCGATCTGGTAGCGCATGATTCGAACACCATCGACCACTTCACTCATTGTGGAGGCTTGGGTTCGGTCGAAGGCGTGGATGGTGACCTCATGGCCTTTTTTAGCGAGCAGGACGGCACTTCGTTGCACCCTCGGGTCTGGTGAACAGGCGTTGGTGACCACCATTGCAACGCTCGCCATGGCCCAACCATACCCGGTCAGAACATGAGGTATTCGGCGCAAGAATCCCTGAGCCCCGAAGGGTGATTATTATGACCGTCGCGCGCTCAGTTTATACTACACCCGAGAATAGGTTTGTTTGCTATGGTTGACCAACTCCCGAATCTGGGCCGTGAGGCCGAAATGCTTGCCATCATGGGGATGTCCTCAATTGAAGACCTATTTGCGGACGTTCCTGACGAAGTTCGCATGAAAGGGCCACTTCCATTGCGTGACCCTCAGTCCGAAGAAGAAATCATTGCTGACGCACGACGCTTGCTCGGTTCAAACGTCGCTCTTGGCGAACGAGTCTCCTTCTTGGGTGCTGGATTGTATCGAAATTACGTCCCAGCAGCCGTGTTCCAACTCATCACCCGTGGTGAGTTCCTGACCTCCTACACGCCCTACCAGCCTGAAGTGAGCCAAGGCATGCTCCAAGCTATGTGGGAATTCCAAACCTTGATTTCCGAACTTGTCGGTCTTCCAATAGCAAACCTGTCGTTGTACGATGGTTCAACAGCGGCAGCGGAAGCCATCACATGCTGTGTCCGTGTCCATACCCGGAAAGCAACTCAGAAAGACACCGTCTATGTATCTGAACTCACACCTCCCGACCGTATGTCGGTGGTGGAGAACTACTGTCAAGGCGCTGAAATTAAAATCAAATTATTGCGGCACAACCCCGATGGTACCGTGAATCTGTCTTCCGCTCAAGACGCTGCAGGCTCATGTGGCGTTTACGTTGAGCAACCAAATCCAATTGGTGTTCTTGATGGTGGCTTACCTCTGCTCAAGGAAATACTCGGTGAACACACAGCACTCATTGTCGCTGTGCAGCCAATTTCCCTCGGCCTCGTTGAGGCACCCGGTGTCTACGGTGCTGACATTGTCGTGGGTGAAGGTCAACCACTCGGCAGCCCGATCACAGGTGGTGGTCCGATTTACGGAATCTTTGCTTGCAGTCAGCCCTACCTCCGATTGATGCCTGGGCGCATTGTTGGACGAAGCATCGACGTGGACGGAAAGGAAGCATTTTGCCTCACCCTCTCCACACGTGAACAACACATTCGGCGACACCGTGCAACCTCCAACATCTGCACCAATGAAACACTGATTGCTTTGATGGGGGCCATGCACATGTCCCTTTTGGGTCCAGAAGGCCTGCATGATTTGGCCGTTCGCAACATGGCAGCCTGCACTCTTGGTAAGCAAAAATTGTCTTCCATCGAAGGCATCCACCTCCCGCATGCTTCGAGTCACCACTTCCAAGAGTTTGTCATCGAATTACCAGGCACTGCAAGCGATTGCCTTGCCTACCTTGACAGCGTTGGCATCGTTGGTGGTTTTGACCTCCATCGTTGGTATGCAGACCGTCCGAACTGGTTGTTGGTCTCGTTCACCGACCAAACACACGCCAATCAAATTGAACTCTTGGCAGCACACTTGGAACTGTGGGCCGCAGATCAGGGGGTGACCGCATGAGTCACTTGTTCGACCATCATGGAGCCCCAGGTCAAGGCTACGCTCAACCAGCACCTGTTTTACCAGCCTCATCCATCGTTCTACCAGATTCACTTGTCCGCAAGTCTGCTCCACGATGGCCACGGATTTCTGAACCGGAAATGGTTCGACATTACACTTGGCTGTCAAAGCGGAATTTCGGAATCGACACCGGCTTCTATCCACTTGGTTCGTGCACAATGAAGCACAACCCAAGAGTCAACGAAGTCATCGCTCAACTCCCTGGTATCGCCGACATCCATCCGCACCAACCAGAGCATCACCTCCAAGGGTTGCTTTCGATTTACCATGAGATGCAACACATGCTCGAAATTGTTGCTGGTATGGACCAGGTCACTCTGCAACCAGTTGCGGGTGCTCAAGGTGAATTCACTGCAGTTCGCTGCGTTCAAGAATACTTCAGATTGCGTGGAGAAGACCAACGAACCAAGGTCATCGTTCCAGATTCTGCACACGGGACAAATCCAGCCAGCGCTGCTATGTGTGGTTTTGAGATTGTGGAAATCCCAAGCCGAGTTGATGGTCGCATCGATCTTGATGCCCTCCGAGCCGTTGCTGATGAGACCACAGCTGTGATGATGATCACCAACCCCAACACACTAGGTTTGTTCGAGGCTGACATTCTTGAAGCCTCTGCAATCGTTCATGGCGTCGGCGGTCAGATGTACTATGATGGTGCGAACTTCAATGCCATTATCGGGATCACCTCACCTGGATTAATGGGCTTTGATGCGGTTCACTTCAACCTCCACAAGACCTTCAGTCAGCCTCACGGCGGCGGCGGTCCAGGCTCTGGTCCAATCGGAGTCAAAGCCCATCTGGCTGACTTCCTACCAGGTCCAATCGTCAAGAAGCGCCCGATTATGGGCGATGAAGCAAAGCATGCCATCGATGACATGTGGTTCGGATGGTATGAACCAACCCACAGCATCGGTAAAGTGCAGCAATGGCACGGAAACGCCGGCGCTATCATCCGTTGCTGGGCATACTACCGTCGCTACGGAAATGGTCTCACGACCATGTCTCAGCACGCCGTACTCAACGCCAATTATTTGCGCCACGTTCTCCATCGGGAAGCTGAGTTGGCCGGTGTTTCTGACATGATTGTTGATGGAGCGGAAACAGATGTCGCTAAGCACGAATTCACAATCTCTCTCGGACCTGCAAAGGAAAAACATGGCATTTCGGCCATGGACGTCGCCAAAGGATTGCTGGACATGGGTTACATGGCGCCGACGGTGTACTTCCCACTCGTTGTACCTGAATGCATGATGATCGAACCGACAGAAACTGAAAGCAAGGAAACCCTTGACACGTTTGCTAAGGATTTTGCAATCGTGCTTCAGGTCGATGCAGAAACCCTTCACGCAGCGCCGATCACAACACCAGTTCGGCGCGTTGATGAAGTCTATGCAGCTCGCAACTTGTGCCTCCGCCATCCTTACGATGACGATTGAAATCACGAGCGAATGCGTAAATATCCCAAGCGGTTGGCATTGGTATGGAACTGCGTGAATTCTCAAAAAGAGGATGGACACGGGTAAAAATTGAATCCCGTGCCTCCGTTGCGTTGTTTCCAATGGCATGGGGTTTGTTGCCCCTCGGTTTTGGCTGGTTGATGTGGTTCACTGACACCAACATGGATTTGATTCCCTACCTTGGCATCGCTGGGATGTTGCTTGTCCTGATGGGTGGCATCGCAGGACTCTCTTCGCGAATGGGTGCGCTTGGAGCAAGCCGAGTTGGCATTGGTTTGTTTTGTGTTTGTTTCTCCATTGTTGCATGGGCTTTGGTGACGCAAGGAAATTTCCCCACATGGGGCGGCCTTGTGTTTTCCTCAGCTGCTGTTGTTGCGCTGGTCAAAGGCCTCGATGTTGTGTTTAAAGACGGTGAATATGTGTTTCAACGCTCGTGGAATGCCAAAACTCGTCTGCCAATCGATTCGTTATTGGGCTGGGAAATAAAGACCACCCGCTTTGATCAACAAGCCATGGCCGTCAAACGCTTCGGTTCAAACGAATTTGCTCAAATATACGGCCGAGTGATCGATGGCAAACCTGTTCTTTACTTCGACATGCTCGGGTGTAAAGACAAGGCTGAGTTCCAATCACTCGATTTTGGAATCGATCTGGAAGGGTTCCAAGAAGCGCTCGATGATTCCGAGGAATGAGTCATTTTGGCCTTCGATTGGGCATGAGTTCCAAGAGGCATCTTGATGAACCACCCGCGCCGGCGTAGTGACATGGATGTCACCATACTCTTGGGCTCGTCTTCTGACCTTCCGGTTGCAGAAAAATGTACGAAGATTCTCGACCACTTTAGCGTGACCTACCAACTTCGTGTTGCAAGCGCTCACCGCTCTCCTGTGTTCGTTGAAGAAATTGTCAATCAAGCAGAGGCAGATGGTTGCCAGGTTTTCATCGCTATGGCCGGACTTGCTGCTGCCCTCCCTGGTGCAGTTGCGGCATTAACCACCAAACCTGTGATCGGCGTTCCCTGTGGCGGGCGTGTTCCGTTTGATTCCCTGCTCTCCATTGTCCAGTTGCCACCGGGTGTTCCAGCGGCGACTGTTGGTGTTGATCGTGGTGATAACGCCGGATACCTTGCAACTCAGATTCTTGCACTCAAGAACCCAGGCTATGCTGCAGCCTTGAAGCAAAACAAGCTTGACCAAGTCGCCAAGGTCAAGGCTCAAGACGCAGAAGTCAACGGGGGACAGTGAATGTTTGATACCTCGGAATTCATAGAGGAAGCCATCGCTTCTCTTCGTGAGAAAATCGATGATATTGCCATCATCGCCTGTTCTGGCGGTGTCGATTCAACCGTTGCTGCAGTGATTGCAAACCAAGCCGTTGGTGGCTTACTGCATTGTGTTTACGTCGATACAGGCTTCATGCGCAAAAACGAAACAGAGGAAATCGAAGCCTTGCTCGCAGAACAAGGGATCGAGAATCTGGTGACTGTAAAAGCCGCTGATCGGTACTTTGAGGCTCTTAAGGGCGTCACTGAACCTGAACAGAAGCGTAAAATCATCGGCGAACTTTTCATTCGTATCTTTGAAGACGAACAAGAAAAAGTCGGCGCTAAATACCTCGTCCAAGGCACCATCGCTCCAGACTGGATTGAATCTGGCGGCGGTGTTCGAGACACGATCAAGTCCCATCACAACGTCGGGGGTCTTCCTGAAGACATGACCCTAAGTGTGGTCGAGCCGCTTCGTGACCTCTACAAAGACGAAGTCCGGGAATTAGCCCGGGCCCTCGAAATCAACGTCGCAGAGCGCCAACCCTTCCCTGGTCCTGGCCTTGCAGTGCGAACCCTTGGAGAACTCACTCCAGAGCGCGTTGAAGTTGTTCGTGAAGCATGTGCAATCGTTGAAGAGGAATTTGAAATGGCTGCAGAAGCAGGCGATATGGAAATTCCGTGGCAATACTTCGCTGCTCTTCTTCCAGTTCGCAGCGTTGGCGTCCACGGTGACGTTCGCGTCTATGGAGAAACCATCGTGGTTCGTGCAGTTCAATCAATTGACGGCATGTCCGCCCGCTATTCGGAAATCCCTCATCGCATTCTACAGAAGATCAGCACTAGGATCACCAATACGGTCAAAGGAGCAGCAAACCGAGTGGTGTATGACATCACTCACAAGCCTCCTGGCACCATTGAGTGGGAATGAACCTACGGTTTTTGAATTACGCCGATTGAGGGGCTCGAACCCTCGACCTTGGGATTAACAGTCCCACGCTCCACCAGCTAAGCTAAATCGGCA
>JAPKCS010000029.1 GCA_028822845.1 Candidatus Poseidoniaceae archaeon
TGCTTGAGTTGGTGCGTACATCTGATCGGTTGCAACTGCTTGAGTTGGCTGTTGAGCATAGCCAGTTTGGCCATAGATGTCTGCCTGTGCTGCGGGTGCTGCATAATCTGGAGCGGCAACAGGTGCTGTTGAGTTCATCACAGGTGCCGGTGGTTCGCCTGAAGGCATCGAGGCAAAATCTGAGAAGTTCTCAGAGTCCCTGGAGTTCTTTCCGCGTGTGAGCAATAAGAATCCAGCGAGCAGCACAACGATGATGCCCAGGCTTCCGATGATGGCGCTTGGAACGGTTCCAATTGCTTCGCTGACCGATTCAATGAATCCATCAGCAGGTCGCTCTGTCACGGTGAGTTGTATCGAGGCCGTTGAGAATTCACCATCATCATCGGTCACGGTTAGGACGACAATCCACTGGCCCGGCGGGAGATTTTCAATCGTGTACATTGGGCCTGAAAAGTCAACATCGCCCGTTTTTACTTGGTCGAGGTCAGAATCGTAATGGTCGCTGTCCCATTGATAGAGGAGGGTCAATTTGTCACCCGCTGTTTCTCGTGAAGTCAATCCCGAAAGCGTGATGTTTTCGCCTTCCATCAGCGAAATGGTGCTGGTGGAATTTGTAATGGTCGCCGATGGAGGAAGGTTCTGTACGCTTACGTTGACCGAGGTCAGTGCTTGAGCTCCATCGTCATCGGTGACGGTTGCTGTGATCTGACGGATACCTCGCGTCGACCACATAGCGGTAATTTCAGTTCCTTCCATCTCACAATCATTGAGTGCATTGCCGTCGCTGTCACTGTCGATTGCAGCGTTCATGTCCCAGCACACGACAAGCGTGTCAAGGTCCGAAGCAGTGTCATCAACGATGGCAGCAAAGGTCACGTCTGCATCTTCCAAAATGGGCACATCAGAACCTAAGCCAGTGATGGTAGGAGCGACGTTGCGAATGTTGACGCTGGCTGTTTGAACCACTGAACGTTCACCATCATCGTCGTACGCAACCACTGAGATGTTGTGAATGCCAGATGTCGTCCATGCAACAGTTGCTGTCGATGCAGGACCACGCGTGGTCTCTGTCCAGTTGAGGTTGCGATCTGAAGGCGTCCATTCGATGTTGATGTCATCACGATCTGAAAGCGTATCATCTGCGTTGATTCGAAGCAAAGCCACTTGGTCTTCATCCAAGTTCCATACCCCGAGGCTATCGACGCTCAAGTTCGAGCCGCCGTACCACAGTTCTGGTGCAGCAAGTGTCGGTGCAATGTTGAGCACATCAAGCGGGGTTTCCACCGTCGTTGTCGCACCGTCATCGTCGGTTGCAACTGCTGTGATCATCATGATGCCTTCTGCCATTGGCGTAATGGTGCATGTTGGTTGGGTGAGCCCCTCTTCACACGCCATGCCCGGCCAAGAAATACTGACTTGTTGGCCTGAAGGAGAAACAGTGTCAACGTCACCGCTGTCGGTGGCGTCAATGGTTACTTTTTCTTCGACATCAATGCTTGGAACGACGCTAAGGTTGAGGTATGGGTTTCGGTTGAGGACGGTCACGTTGTAATGGATGATGTCCGTGTCGAGTTCTTCATCCGTGACGATGAGCCTGATGCTCCATTCGCCATCATCGGACCAGTTCCATTGTGTCCAGCAATCTTGTGATTCAATCACATCGATGAGGCCTGGTCGAGATTCAATCTCGAATTTACAGTTGACATCTCCGCCATCTTCATCGAAACTCTGAGTGGCGTTGAGGGTGACGTTCTCGAAGGTTAGCTTGTTCATATCAACGACCAGGGAGCCGGTTGGTGCTCGACCGATGAAGATGTTGATTTCAGCATCATTGTTGCTTCTGTTGGCATCCTCTGTGACCAGTTGATCTGGATCAACGGTGAACGAAAGAGTTTGGTTGCCGATTGCAGTTTCGGCAGGGACGGTCCAGTTGACAGTAATGCGTTCTTCACTGTAGGACGAAATCGCTGGAATGTTTTGTCGAATGCTGGTGCCATCGGGTGTGATGACTTCGATTTCGGTTGCCGGTGAAGTGAGGACACCTCGGTTTTGCGCAGGAATTGAGAAACTGATGAGATCGTCTGGGAGGGCTGCATACCCTGTGACCTTGCTCAAAATAGATGCTTCACCGTCACGAATTCGGGTGACGATGATTGAATCTGCTTGGGCTACAAGATCAATACCGACAACTGTCAAGTCGATAACAACGGTTGTGGCTCCGATAATTTCTGTTGCCGGGTCCCACACAATCACGCCGTTGCTGGTGAAGTCATCGCTTGAGGGGGTGCTGTCAACGACGTTAGAAACGTTAAGTTGACTCGTGATCACACCATTTCCATCGGTTGTGGGGTTGGCCAAGTGGCTGTCCAGCTCATAGCGCAACTGAAGATTTTTATTGGCCTGCGGGACATTGTTTGGAGAGGTAAGGTAGGTGGCCGTCACGGTTTGTTCAGAATCAGGAAGGGTGGCTAAAAATTGCATATCAACATCAATTTCAACGTTGCGTGTCCCTGGGGTGGAAGAAGAGGAAACGCCGTAGGAGTCGGTTGGGTTGTATTCCTTCAGCAACCAATCAATGGTGAATCCTGCAGCGTTTGAAACTCGCATCCAGGAGTTGTAACGGACAGCGGGGCAGTACCAGTTGTAACCAGCGGATACACCCGTTTCGTTCACTTCATTGATCTTGTAAGAATCGGCGCATCCAGAGTAATCAATGCTGTTCGTTCCATCCGTTGGGGCACCGTTGGCAGTGATTTGCCAGCTGGCGTTCTCAGGTCCAGCGGTGTCGAACTCACTTGGGTCGAAGTAATCCGAACTTCCAGAAACAGATGTTCCAGACATGAAAGGCATGTACCATTGGTCACCGAGATGAATCGGGAAGTCGTACTTTTCCTTTGGCGGGAGGTAGATTGTGTCAAAGGTAATCTCTGCGATGTCTTGTTCAAGGAATCCAAGATTAAAGGGCCGGAATGTGACATCCAATGTGAAATCGGAATTGATGACGGCAAGGTCGCGCACTCGGACCAAATCTTCGCCTTCGTAACCGATGTCGAGTCGGCCAGAGACCCCTTCGAGGGTGGCGCCACTGTTCCCAGAGGTGAAATCGCCATCGATTTCCAGTTTGTAAGCGAGCGTTTGAATGCCATCAATGGTGGTGAACAGAATGTCAGTCACCGTGTATGTTGTATCTCCGGTCAAGGTGTTGAGCGAAGCGGAAACATTCGCTTGAGCAATCAATTGGGCGACATCAAATTTCGTGTCGTAAACCCATTCGTCGCCAATGCGCCACGTGGGGAGATCCTTGTCCTTATCCCACCCTTCAGCGTTCATTGCATCAGTTGCTTCCTCAAGGAAACTGGATGAGGTGACGAAGGCTGTGAAAGGGGAAGCAAACATCAGGAAAATCAAGCCAAGAACAATTGGTCGGAGTTGATTCATGCTTTTCGGAAGAAGTACTCCTACTTGAGGTCGGTGGCACTTTGTGAAAAGCCTGCGGCTTGCGACCCCTGTGCATCGAGGTATTGTTGACCATAGTGCCCCCATTGCTCGATTGTCCACCCGTTCGGCAAACCATCTTCTGGTACAACTGGGCCAAATCCAACAGGTGTCATCTTCTCCTCTTCTGCCACGGCTATGGGTGCTGGTTGAGCGGTGATGGCCGGCTCGGCGGATGGGGGCTGAGTCCCGAACGCATCCATTTGCGGGGGCGTTGAGGGTCGACGTACCTGTGCCTCTTCGATGAGTGACGGCGTATCGAAGACATCATCCAGCATGCCCTCTTCATTGCCTTCCCACGGTGTGTCATTGCCGCCTTTCCTTCTGCGGGTGAGCAAAGCGAGCAAGAGTAGAACTCCGAACAGTAAGCCGATTTGAGCGAGTGAATTTGCTTCCTCGCCGATCAGTCCAGCACTGATTTGTTCGATGGAATTGCGTTCAGGTGGCGCCACATCAATCACCATTGTGGCTTGACCTGGGCGCTCAGGATTTTCATCCCAAGCAATCGCTTTCACTCGAACTTGACCAGGTGTCCTGAACATGTGCTGAACCGTTGTTCCAACCAAATCCGCATCGTTGTCCTTGATCCCATCACCGTTGCTGTCAACGGTGGTGTCCAGATCCCAAACGATGGTCAAAGCACCGATGTCGTTTGCAGAGTCAATGGTTTGTTGAGCGCTCAAGACGCATGTTTGTAACGCCATGCATGCGAGGTTTTGCAGCCTCACAATCGGCGGCATGTTGAGCACTTCGACATTAATCACTTCGCTTGTCTGAGCGCCATCATCATCGGTGACGTGGTAGATGATGGTGTGCGTACCGCTTCGGTTCCAAGCGTAGGTGAGCACATCGCCTTTGACATCACAATCGTCGTCAGCCCCACCAATGTCGTTGCTGTCGACACCCGGATCAATGTCCCAACAACGAACCAGTGAATCTTTGTCGCTTACGGTATCGGTCGCGTTTCCAGTGATCGTGATCGATTGGCCCTCAGCAATAGGGAGGATCGATACAAGTGGTTCAATCACGGGCGGAACATTGCGAACATTGACCCATCGCTCGTTGATGGTGCTCGATTCCCCATCTGTATCGCTGACTTCCAAACGAATCGTATGGAGGCCAGAAGTCGACCACAGCATCGGGAAGGTGGAGACTCGACCAGAGTACGTGTACATCAGGGATGGTTCTTGTCCATCCGGCCACCATGTGTGGGTGAGGGTTTCCAAGTCGTCAACTGAATCCAAGGCTTGCCCTCTGACCGTAATGATTTCATCTTCATCCAAGTGCCATATTTGTTGTTCATCGCTGATGAGGATCGTTTCGTCCTTGAGCAAAGAAATCGTGGTGCTGTGCGGTGCGATGTTGGTGAATTGGATCTGAATGCTCGCCATTGTGATGGCTGAGTCATCATCGGTTCCAACCGCGGTGAATGTGTGCCACCCTTCTGTTGGGGCCGTTGTTGTGCACACTCGGGTGTAGTAGCCTTCTTGGCACAGCGTGTCAGGCCAAAACACATCGACGACACCAGGCCAAACGTCCTCAGAATCTGAATCGTTGGCGTAGGCATAGAGGGTGATTGGGTGCTCGACCTTGGCTTCACTTCTGGCGCTTCGGATTTCGATTTTCGGGGCCCTGTTTCCAATTGAGGCGATGAGTGTGGTTTGGCTTTCATCCCGCTCTTCATCGATCACGGTGACTTCAACGGGGTATTCTCCATCATCCATCCACGTCCAATTGACGCTGCAATCTCTTGAGGCCATCTTGATCCAAGCCCAGGTGCGGGTTCCGTCATCGTATGGGATGTTGAATTCACATGTCACGGTTCCACCGTCTTCATCAAAGCTGTTTTCAGCACTCAGTGTGACTTCTTCCATCGTGAGTGCGCTGGTGTTTTCAAGAACAGGGGTCGGGAGGCGACCAACAAACATGGCCAGTTCAGCGACATCATTTGCAGCATTTGCATCGGCTGAGTTGATGTTGTTTGGATCA
Source organism: Candidatus Poseidoniaceae archaeon (assembly GCA_028822845.1). Classification (GTDB taxonomy): domain Archaea; phylum Thermoplasmatota; class Poseidoniia; order Poseidoniales; family Poseidoniaceae; genus MGIIa-L1. The sequence continues at coordinate 5,485 of JAPKCS010000029.1, forward strand.
GCTTCCCACGTCACTGGGACAACGCCTATGGCTTGATTTTCAGGGACCATCCAAGTGAAATTAATTTTGTGCGCTGCATAGGTGGCCAGCGGTGGAAGGGCGTAGGAAGTGGTGAGTCCATCTGGGCCAGTGACGCCGATGGTGGTGGTGGTCGAAGTGGTGATCCCCCTGTTTTGAACGCCGACTTCTACGAGCAATTCGTCCCCGGGTAAGACGTTCCATCCAGAGAGTGAATTCAACTCCGTGGTCACTCCGCTCCTGTTTCGAAGCACTTTGGCAAAGTCCTCACTCGCAATCAAATCGAGCCCAACCAAGAACTCATCGAGGGTGACGGTGGTGGCGCCAACATGGATGGTTGGGGATTCAGAGGCTGGGTCGATGCGGGCGATGATGCCATGGCTTGCCCAGTCAAGCAAGGTTGCAGAGGGGTCCTTCGCATCGCCAACATCGAGGGTAAAGTAAGCGGTCCCGTTGCTTGCTGTTGTGGCAGATTGGATTGAGCCAGTTGTTTCATGACGCAATTCGATTGGTAGATTATTGACGCTGTTAAAGCATGATGCAGAAGCATTGACCCACACACCCATCGGTGTGTTCAACGCTGTGATTGGGTTTTCTAGATCGATCGCAAGGCATGCATCGCGTGAACCCGGGTTGTTGTATTCATCAACGCCAGTTGCTCCAATGGGGATGTACCTCTTCAGTCGGAAGTCGATGGTCAAACCGATGTCATCTTCGGTATGGAGCCAAGCATAGTTCGACACTTCTGGGCAGTACCATCGGTAACCAGTTGGCGCCCCATCGCTGTTGACGGATTGCAGTTCGTACGATGCATTGCATCCGCCATAGCCAATGGTTTGCCCGAAACTGTTGCGCGGTTTACCGACGCTCGTGACTTCCCATGTGGAACTGTTTGCGTCGTTTGTGGGTGCAGGGAATGGAGTGATGTAATCGCTTGAACCGGACCACTGCGCAGAGGAAGTGGTTGTTGTCGTCCATTGTTCATTCAATCGCAATGGGAAATCATAGGTTTCTGAAACGGGACTGTAGGTGGTGGTGATGGTGATGTCACCAAGGATTTGGGTGAGGCTGGAAATGCCGTAAGGAACGAAGCGGATGTACATGTCCAGTTCACTGCGGAGGCTTGCTAAGTCGCTGACACGTAGGTACTCGGTTTGACTGTAGGTGATGTAGACGTTACCGGTGTACCCTTCAAGCGATACGCCAGATTTATCGAAGTTGGCAGAAGCACGAAGCGTATAGGCCATCACAGACATGTTGTCAACGGTTCGCTCAGTGATGGCCAACACCTCGGACACCGTGTCGCCATAAATCTCACCGACCGTGGCTTGAACACCGGTGTTGGTGACCAGCAATGTTGGATCAAAAGTTCCCGAGTAGACCCATTTGTCACCGACACGCCATGTTGGTACGTCGCTTACACCGGGGTCTTGAGCGCTTGTTTGGGCACTGGTTGGCTCTTCAGAAAGGGTGGTGTGGAACAATGGGGCTTGGACGCTCAAAAACAACAGCACAACGAGCGAGACAGCCGGAATGGCTTGCCTAAGGTTCGGGTGCATGCTACGCCACTCAATCAATAGAACATCAACGCTTCTCCTGTTGGAGCAGCAATCCTGACCGAATCAGTATTCCAACAAGTCCGCAAGTTCGTCCTTGATGATCTCGACTGCTTCAAGGATTTCGTCCTTGTGTCGAGCACCGGTGATCACCATCTTGCCGCTGCCGAAAATGAGGCAAACGACCTTGGGGTAGTCAAGGCGGTAAATGAGTCCAGGGAATTGTTCTGGTTCGTATTCGACCTTGTCAAACGGAAGGTGGAAGGTCAGGTTGTTGAGGTTCAATTTACGAGGTACGCCAGCTTGTGGCTCTCCGGTGAACTTGTCGTTACCTGGATAGTCTTCAGGGTAGTGGAGAGCGTAGGTTGCAACCATGTTCTGAACTTCGATTTCGACCTGGTCCAGATCCCATGTTTCGATACCAGCAGCGCGCAAATCATCGATCATGCGCTCAATACCAGTGTGGATGTTGTCTTCGTTCTTGCCACCGGTGCAAACAGCACGGCCTGAGCGGAACATAAGGATGGCCAACTTTGGGTCAGTGACTCGGTAAACGACACCAGGGAATTGCTCAGGTTCGTATTCGCAATTCAATTGAATGGCGATATCTGGGAGGTCCAGTTCCTCAGCAACTCGTGTGCTGGCAACCACGTTCACGACGGTTAGACGTTCTTCATCGGTAGTCATGATGTGAGCCATATATAACCCCTATATAAAAGAAAGGCAACCTCCATCGGAGCCTGAGATTGTATAAACGATGTACTGCGGACTTTTTACTGACCTGGAGTCCAAAATGGTACGTCTTGTGCGACTTCAACCCTCAATCCAGGGTTGCCAAATTTGGAAATAAGCGTGCGTCCACCAGCCAATTCGATGGCTTCACTCGTCGCTTTTGGGTCCTTGGTCAGCGCGACCATGCACCCACCTCCACCAGCGCCCGTGAGTTTTGCTCCAAGCGATGACGGACCCGCTGCACGGATCAAGGTGTCAAGTTCAGGGCATGAGACGCCAAGCCCTTTGAGCATGACCTGATTCTCGGTCATCGCTCTTCCAACCGCTTCGAAATCACCGTTCTTCAGGGCGAGAATGCCTCTTCGAGCAATGGTGCCAATCGTTTCGATTTCCTTCATCCGCTGCGGTTCGATTCGAATGGCTTCTGCTACTTTGGCAACCTGCGCGGCAGTTGGAGCGTAAACGCCGGTGTTGCCAATGACAAGGTACAGCTCGTCCCCACCTTTGGGCATGCCAAGGTCGTGAAGTTCCCAGGTGCGCACACCATCGCTCATGGCTAGGCGACGTTGATACATGTGTTCGACTTCAGGTTCGAGCACATCACTGAGCAACACAACCCCGCCATGAGCGCATGTTGACGCATCCATTGGTGATGCTCTTCCTCCTTGTGCCGCCGCTTCCACAGCGTGGCCTAAAAGGGCACATTCATCGATGTGAACAGCCTCATGTCCGACCAAATGGTGCTTTCGTTTGTCGAATTGAGCCAAACGTAGGCCTGCTTTCGAATCATCCTTCACTTCGAAAGCATCGGTGTCCGTCACCGTGCTGGCAAAACCTTCAGCCCAGCCGTCAGTGCCCGCATCGCCTTCGGTGATCCATCGCCCACGTGCTGCACGAAGAGCCGCACAGGCAGCAACACTCATCGCCGCTGATGAACCAAGACCAGATGCCCGTGGAATATCGCCTTTGATGTGAATCGATAAAGCCGGAGCGCCAGCGCTTTTGGGCCACAATCGATGACGGAGGGTGTTGAGGTGAGGGTGCTTCGATGCATCGAGTCTCGCCCCTTCCAACTTCCAATACTCGCCCTCGATTGGCTCAATGATGACGGTGATGCGTTGCTCGATGGCCACCGCAACAGCCGGCTGACCGAAAACCACAGCATGCTCTCCAAAGAGAATGCATTTTCCCGGAGCGCTTGCTTCGACCTTCATCTTGCTTGAGCCCCTCATGTCGGACCACACGCTCACGCTTCATATCCCTTGTTGAAACTCGATCGAAATTGATGATATTGTGACGGTGCATTCAAGCATTGGTTTTGGCTGGGTGTGGATAAGGGAGCCGTGCTTCCCTAGTGATTTGCTATGGAACACCCCCTGACAATGACATATGGTCCTTTGCCCGGGTGGGTTTTCCTCCTCGTGCTTGGGGGCGTTTCAGGCGGCTTTTTCCTGTATCAAGTGGTCAAAGCCACTCGGCTTGTCATGATCGGTGCTCCAGACGACCGCTTCGATAATTGGGGTGCTCGTATCAAAGAAGTCATCACGGGTTGGCTCGGTCAAAAGCGAGTGCTGGAAGATCGAATCGCTGGCGGAATTCACGTCCTCATGTTCTGGGGATTCCTCATGCTCTCCACCGATATGTTCGACCTTGCAACTGCCAACTGGTTCTCGCACAACATTCTGCCAGAATTCACCCGTGGCCCCTGGAACCTCATCGTTGAGACCGGGTACACCATTGCGCTCATCGGTTGTGTTGCTGCTTTGTTCCGCAGGGTCGTGTTCACACCTGACAAATTGAAGGGAAAGTCGCAGCTTGAAGGGAATTTCATTTTGGTTCTGATCATGACCATCACCCTCACATCGTTCGTTGTTGAAGCCGGCGAAACCGGAGTTTCATCGACGTGGGAGCCGATCGGGGCTTGGGTCTTCGAAACCATGAACCCGGGCACCATCATAGTCGTGGCATCGTATTGGATGCACATGTTGGCCATCTCGACCTTCCTCTTCCTCATCCCACTCTCCAAACACATGCACCTTGTGATGGCGTTCCCGAATGTGTTCTTCCATGACATGCGCCCAATGGCTACGATGGAGCCCCTCGCCCGTGGCGAAGACGGGAAAGCCGTTCTCTTAGACGACCTCGACATCGAATCGTTTGGAACGGTCAACTACACCGACCTCACCTGGCGCAACCTCATCGACGGCTGGGCTTGCACTTCCTGCGCCCGATGCCAAGATGTCTGCCCTGCTTACGCAAGTGGAAAATCCCTCAATCCAATGCAGATCATCAAAGATGTGCGAAACTATGCCAATGACAATTCAACAGCCCTCATGGCAGGCGAAACACCCGCAGAAGACATCATTGCCCGCTTTGGTGAAGAAGCCATTTGGGCATGCACCACCTGCCACGCATGCGTTGAAGCCTGCCCAATTTACATCGACCATGTTCCGAAGCTGACCGATGCCCGTCGTCACTTGATGATGGAGCGCATGGAATTCGATGAAAGCGTCGAAGACACCATCGCACCTTTGATGGCCACAATCGAGAACTTGGAATCCGATTCCAACCCGTACGGATTGCCTGCGCATGAGCGAGGCGATTGGGCGGAAGGTCTGGACGTCAAGGTTGCCGAACCTGCTGAGTACATCTACTTCGCAGGCTGCGCTGCATCGTTTGATGAACGCAACAAGAAGGTCGCACGCGATACCATCAGCGTGATGAAAGAAGCAGGCCTCGACGTTGGTATCCTCGGGATGCAAGAAGGCTGCAGCGGTGACTCAGCACGCCGTGCAGGCAATGAGTACCTGTTCCAAATGCTGGCAGAAACCAACCTCGCCACCTTCGAAGAAATCGGCGTCAAGAAGATCGTTGCTTCATGCCCACACTGTTTCCACACCCTTGGAAAAGAGTACAAGGAATACGGTGGCCAAGACATCGAAGTGATGCACCACTCTCAACTCATCAACCATCTGCAACAGGAAGGAAAACTACCAGCCCCTAAGCACGACCCTTCCGTCACTTTCCACGATCCGTGCTACCTTGGACGAATTGGTGGGGAATTAGAAGCACCTCGGAATGCGATCGGTGGCGTCGATGTGGAAGTTGAACGCCATGGAAAACAATCGTTCTGTTGTGGTGCCGGTGGCGCTCAAATGTGGATGGAAGAAGACGCCGACCAACGAGTCAACGTCATCCGGGCGAAGGAAATCGCAGAAACCGGGGCAGATACAGTTGCCGTCGGTTGCCCATTCTGCTCGACGATGGTGAGCGACGGTTTGTCAGCCATCGATTCTGATATGGAAGTCAAGGACATTGCTGAAATTGTTTGGGAACAAATCAAAGCCAACGATGCAGCAATCGAAGCAAAGAAAACAGCAACAGCTGAAGCAGAAGCCTGATTCTGGTGGTGGCTTGGTGCACTCGGCCATCGATCAAGCCTCCCTTCTGGCTTGGTATGCTGAACATCAACGAGACTTGCCTTGGCGCCATGAACATGATCCGTGGCCTATTCTGCTCTCAGAAATACTCCTCCAACAAACTCAAGTGAGCCGAGGTACGGTGTTTTGGCACCGCCTCTATCAACGGTATCCGACCGTTCAGAGCATGGCAGATTCAACCGAGGAGGAGGTCCTTTTTCTCTGGCAAGGTGCAGGGTATTACAGCCGTGCTCGCCGCTTGTTCCAGTTGTCGAAAGTGGTGTGCGCTGCCTTGTCCGATGGAGGGTTTGACGGCCGCATGCCAACCACTGCCAAGGAACTCGAAACACTTCCTGGCGTTGGCCCTTACACCGCAGCAGCAGTTGCAAGCATCGCTCATGGGGAAGCAGTAGCGTGCGTTGACGGCAACGTACGACGGGTGATGGCTCGTCAGACCGCTCAAGCAAAACCTTCTGACCGTTCGTTACAAACATGGGCTGATGCTTCGCTTTGGAAGATCGATGCGGGGAATTGGAACCAGGCGGTTATGGAACTTGGTGCGACGGTTTGTACGCCAAAGAAACCGCTGTGCAACGGGTGTGCCATCCGTTCATCTTGCACGGGTATCGCGACGCCTGAAATGTACCCTGCTCCCAAAGCACGACCCAAGAAGCGTGTTGATCTGATGTGCATTCTTCTGTTCGATTCAAAGGGTCTTCCTCATCTTGAACAGCGCGACACCTCTGGCATCCTCGCAGGTATGTGGGGGCCAACCATGGCACTGGAACTCGACGTCGAATCCCTTGACTACCTCGGTGAGGTTCACCACGTTCTTTCACACCGAGATTTACATGTTCGGGTTTGGATGGGCCAGACTGATACAGGCGTTGACCCAACGACGGTCCCCCTCTCTTCGCTCGACCACAAAGTTCTGGCTCTTGGCAGCCTAGCAGTCAAGAAGTGACCAGCGTCGAAAATGCAATCTCGTCAAGCCTCTAGGTTCGCTCTTGCTAACCTGAGCTCATGCTCGAATGAAGCAAGCATCATGATGAGGCTGAAGAACAGAAGGTACTCTGCAGGGGCGGCAACGTTGATCCAGGCTTGCGCCATATCGAGGAACGAGGCTACATCTCGTATGCCCTCATCGATGACCAATGTTTTGATTGGTTTGACGAGTGCGAGGTTCATCACCAACAGCGAAGTTCCCGCAACGCCCAGCCAGTACTTCCGATGGGTATGCCCGGTCGTTTTCAAGCCGGCAAGGGCAGCATGGGACGAACATGCCCAGATGTAGCCGCCGACAAAGGTGGTTAGGGCGAAGATGCAGTGGAGCACGATTTGGTCGTGCATGTTGAACCATGAGAGCAAAATAAGAGCCGAACCAGTGACGAGCCCGCTTATTCGTGAGATCCGGAGGGGGCCCGGTTTGGCTGAAGGTTCAAAGTTGGCTGAAAGCCGGATGGCGAGAATACACAGCATCACACCGGCGGCAGTGAGTCCAAGCGTGAACACCACCCTTTCCAATCCAGGGGAATCAGATTCCGAAATGAAGAACGGAATGTCCCTTGAATGCCCAGAAAGCGCATGGATGAGCATTGACGACGAAGTTGTAACCAAAATCAAGATCCACGTACTTCGCAATGTTCGAAAATCGTCAAACATGAATTTACCGACACGCAAATGTTTGCGCATCGACCAGTCGATCACAAAAATTCCCTCACAGTGTCGTGAATGCATTGGTCAAAGGAACGCCATTCCATCTCCAATACATCGGTTGCTTTTTGCGAAGAGAAGTCTGCATCGCCTCTGAAAAAGCCCTTGACTGTTTTTCTTGTCATCCTGCGAGGAGCACCAAACAGTCCCATCATCCAATCGAAGAAGACAAAGGTCGGCATGAACATCACGGGGATTGCTCGTTTTGGGGATTTGGTTTCAGGGTACAGTTCTCGAATCCGTTTGCACACAGCGGCAATGGTCGAATTGTTGTGAGGTGCGACAATAAAACGCCCCTTTGCTTCATCGATTTCATACGCTTTGCGATGTGCAGTTGCCACATCCACAACATGAACAAAGGCCATTGGAATTTTTGGTGCCAATGGGAACTTTCCTTTCATGGCATCATCAAACCACTCGACGCTCGGTGTTGCTCTGGAAAAACCGCCCCCAAGCACGCCGCCAGGGTTGATCACGCGCAGGTCCAAATCCCAGCGTTCAGCGAGTTCCCAAGCAAGGTGTTCGGAGTCAGTTTTGGCGATGACATAGGGCGATGAGCGTTCGGTTTGCCAATCGTCCTCACTTTTCTCTTGGCCTTTGGGCATCGAGCCAACTGCAGCGATGCTCGATGTGTAAATCACCCGGTTTATGCCGTTTGAATGAGCGGCATAAAACAGATGCTGGGTGCCTTTATTGGCGGTGTCGATGATGGTGTTTGCTTCACCGCTTGTGGCATAGACTGTAGCGGTGTGAAACAGGGTTGCACATCCACTCAGGTGTTCGGTCCACCCATCGGCTTCAAGCACATCACCCTGAACGATTTCAAGGCGTTCGGGAACGCCTAAATCAAGAGCATGCTGGCGAACATGGTCCACCTTCTTCGGATCGCTCAAGTCGCGAACAGACCCTCTGACATTGTAGCCATGCTGGAGTAAATCACGTACGATGTGGTTTCCTATGTGCCCGTTGACGCCGGTGACAAAAACAGTGCTGCCATTGGCTTCACCTGCTTCGCTCATGGCCAGCCCAAGCGCTGGAGCGTCTTAACCTTCAAGTGAGGAAGGCCACACCCAAGACCGTATCCCATGCCTTTACGCCTGCACGACACCCGTCGAAGAGAGAAAGTAGATTTCTCGACTATGGTACCCGGCAAGGTGTCGATGTATGTGTGCGGTGTCACCGTCTATGACCGCTGCCACCTTGGCCACGCCCGATGTTACCTTGCCTTCGATTTGATTCATCGCTGGCTTGAAACCTCAGGCTATGATGTCCATTACGTTCAAAACTTCACCGACATCGATGACAAAATCATCGTCCGAGCAAATGAATTGGACGGGGATTGGAAAGCCCTTGTCGATGCCAACATCGAGGCGTATTACGAAGACATGGATGCCTTGAACATTCTTCGTGCAGATGACTACCCACGGTGCACTGACTATGTGGACGAAATGATTCGGATCACGAAAGATCTGATTGACAAAGGCAATGCCTACCAAGCCAACGATGGCGTTTACTTCCACATCGATTCAGCCCCCGAGAAGTACGGTGCCCTCACTGGACAAAACATCGAAGCAGTGCGCTCAGGCGCCGGCGGCAGGGTTGATGGGACCGGCTCAGGTAAACGCGATCACAAGGACTTCGCTCTATGGAAAGCGGCCAAACCAGGCGAGCCAACATGGGATTCACCATGGGGACCAGGTCGTCCCGGCTGGCACATTGAATGCACAGCAATGAGCATGGACTACTTCGGTGCCCAATTTGACATTCATGGCGGTGGCCATGATCTCCGCTTCCCACATCATGAAGCTGAAATCTTCCAAGGCGAGTGCCACACGGGCTGCAGTCCTGTTGTCCAACATTGGTTGCACAATGGCTTTGTCAACATCGATGGTGAGAAAATGAGTAAATCGCTTGGTAACTTCTGGACGATTCGCGATATCTTGCAACAAGTCGACGCTATGGTGTTGCGCTTTGCCCTCATCAATGCCCACTACCGTTCACCCATCGACATGAACGAGACGCTGCTCAAGAACGCTGAGCGCAATTACAACAAGGTGCTGGAAACCTATGTGGCCATGCTCAAAGGACGCACCACTGAATCCCCAGTTGACCTGCCTCACGCCGATCTCACCTCTGCGCTGCCACTTTCCAAATCACTCGGACTTCTGGAAAAAATGGGCGAAGGTTTCGCCCGTGCCATGGATGATGACTTCAACAGCAGAGAAGCCGTTGCGAAAGTCCTCGGAGCGGTTCGAGAGATGATGAAAACCTTAGGTTCAGGTCTTGATGCTGCAGATGCTGACGCCTTTGCCCACTACGCTGTTGGTTGGCTTGAAGAAACCGCTGGAACGGTGCTTGGTGTGCTCCCTACAAGGGAGATGGCTTTGGCAGAACCGGAAGAAGACCCACGCAAGGCAGCCGTTGCTGAGCAAGTGGAGGCCTTGTTGCTTGAGCGCACAGAAGCTCGTTCGTCAAAGGATTGGGCAAGCGCAGATCGAATCCGTGACGAACTCAACACCATTGGCGTTGTCGTCATCGACACACCTGCAGGTCCCACATGGGACCTTGCTTGAGTTTCAATCCTCTTTTTCGGTGACCTTTTTCGCTTCAATTGGAGGCGGTGCAGGTACAAACTCAGTTTCAGTCACAGCAGGTTCGAGTTCTTCCTCGTCCCAGATTTTCTCAATGCGTGCTTCATCGCTGAGGTTCAAATCCTCGCCACCGGTTTTACTGATCAAAAACAAGCCGACGCCCATAGCCACAATGATTCCAATCATTGCCATTTTGGCATTTTGCTTGGTGCTTTCAGAACTTGCACCATCGTTGTCGGAGGCTGTATTCTCTTCGTTGTCGGTGTTGGGGTTGGTGAGGCAAGGTGGTGCAGAGCCATCCTCGCACAATTCAATGGTGGTGCCATCATCATTGCTCGGAGGCGTGGTCACATCGCTGTCATCTGTTCCACTGTCATCGGTGCCGCTGTCGTCAGTTCCGCTGTTATCGGTGCCGCTGTCGTCGGTTCCACTGTCGTCATTACCGCTGTTTCCACCGGTGTTCTCGTCGTCGGTTGGCAGGGTGACATCGACGTCTGTTCGGTCACCGTCAGCATCCATTGCAACATCATAGTAGTCGTAAAGTTTGGTCAAATCGATGTGTGTGTTCGCCCAAGCAGAGCGGTTGATGACATCGAAGAAACGCTCGTCACCGGTGGTGAAGATTGGGTCGACTTCCATGCTTCTGAGGTGAGAGACGCCATCGTTGTAGTCGCCGTCAAAGGTTGCATCGAGGTAAGTCTGGACTTCTGCATCCGTGCTCCATGCGACACCGTCTGGTGCAGTCCAGTGTTCTCGAATGTCAGAGACATCATTGCGCATGGCCATGGCCATACCGGATTCGATGCTCGCCCATGATTGGGAGCCATCAACAACCGCTGTGGAGGTGATGTCGATTGCTTTCGAAACCCCGCCACCGACGATTAATTCCCAGTCGTCGCCTTTCAAATCAGTCATGATGTCTTGATCACCGAACAGTGCTTTTCCTTGCACGACGGTCAAGCGGACATCAGCATCCACTGCTTCGATAAGGTTCCTGTATGGATCGTCATGGAAGGTGTCCATGATCACCATATCAGCGACCATGCCTGTTTTGATTTGCCCAACATGGCTTTGCCATTTTGCTGCTGCTGCTGGGTTTGAAGTGACCATTTCAGCAAGTTGGTAATTTGAGAAGTGTGAATTCATGACTTCAGTGTTCCAAAGATCAGCGACCTTGAGTTCGTGAAGGTTCGATTTCGATCCACTTGGTCCCCAGTCTGGTGCCAGTGAGATTTTCACACCAGCGTTGTCAGCTGCACGAACATCGGTTGTGTTGCCGTAAAGCAGAAGATTGGAAAGTGGCGACCACACCAAGTTCGATCCAACGGAGGACATCTGGGAGAACTGTGAGCCGGTGAGGGCTGTTCCGTGGATGACAACGGTTGGTTGAGCCAAGAGGCCTTTGCTGTTGAGGAGATCAAATTCATCACGGCTTGTTTTGTCAACACCTTCTGAAAGATGGATGAACCATGCTTCTAAATCACCATCGTTCATATCGGCAATCTTGCCGTCAGCGTTGTAAGAGGATTTGTACCATTCACAGACCGCACAGGTGACGATTTTGTCCTGACCAAAGTTGTAGAGTTCGACGTTGCGAGACAAGGTGCTGTCCCATGCATCGTTGCCTGATGGCGAGCCTTGTACGGCGGTGACGCCACCAGCGATGGCTTGGACTTCAGCGTACTTCATCTGCTCTGAAGCCATGCCCCATCGGCTGTTGCTTTGCACGTTGCCCTTCATCCAAGTGATGCTCGGTCCGTAATCGTAGTTGTCGCCCCATTGACCACGGTTTGTGTACCCGCCTTCAGCGGATTTTTGGTTGTCATTGAGGTGAACTTCGAAGTCCCACAACGGGATATGGTTGTAGTGCATGTGGTTGTGCAAATCGATCAAACCAGGATAGATGGTGCCTTCGGTTTCAATCACCGGGACATTGGTCAGGTCGACACCGCTTGGGATCTTTGATCCAGTGGACCAAACGCCAGTTATCTTTCCATTTCGGACCATGACATTGCCTTGATTCAAGACATTGCTTTCCCCATCCATGGTGACAACTCGTCCCTTGAGAAGGAAGGCGTTGCTTGTTGCAGGTTCAGGAATGTTGTAGCATTTGATGATGTTCATGGCCGTTGTCGAGTCAGGACCACCTGTGGCCCATCCAGGGGTTGGGTCGACCTTTGAAAGGTCACCAGCACTGTCTTCGATGTAGGATTGCCCATACCACGAGTCTTGGGCAGGGAACGACATTGAGTTCATTGGTGCACCGTTTGTGTCGCTGATGGTGACGGTGTCGCCGTCGAAGTAGGACAACAACAGTCCCGAGTCTGCACTGAACACTGAGATGCGTCCGTCAGCAGGGATTGTGGTGTTCCATGCCAATTGGCAAGGCGGACTGCCGCTGGTGACGGTGATCTGCCAATCTGAAACATCAACAGGTGTTGCGCCGCTGTTCCACAGTTCGATGAATTGGTCGGAGTACTTCCCGTATTCACCGTCTGCGTTCCAATCGACGGCACCATAGACGTTTTGTGAGGTTTCATTGGAGACCAAATTATTTGGGCTGATGAAGAGTTCTGAAACAAATACAGTGCTTTCTCGGCCTTGAGGGGCATCGGCACCTTGCACCGAAGCAACCGATAGACTCGGGAGAAGCATCAGGAGGAACATGGCAAGGGCGGCACCGCGAATGAGTCGCATGGCGGGCCCTTGAGGAGTGAGCACATGAACTCGTCGGCACAAGTTGATGCGGTGGTATTGAAGAACCGCCGACGAACAGAAAGTGTCATGGCTGCTGTAAACCTCACTGAACCTGAATTCGCTGACATGGTTGAAAACAACAATATCGTCTTACTCGACTTTTGGGCAGAATGGTGCGGGCCCTGCAAAGCATACGGCCCTGTCTATGAACGCGTGTCAGAAGATTTCCCCGATGTCGTGTTTGGAAAGATCGATACCGAGGCAGAACCTCAACTTGCTCAAGCGTTCAACATCAAGTCAATACCCACCACGATTGCGTTCAAGGAAGGCATCGGTGTGTTCATTCAGCCAGGGGCGCTACCTGAAGACGCTCTTCGCGACCTCGTGACCACACTTGCTACGCTTGACATGGATGAGGTAAGAGCCGAAATCCATGCCCAAGAAGCTGCTTCTGAACAACCAGAGTGAATTTCATTGCAACAGCATGGAACCAATGTGTTCAAAACTCCCCGAGTCCCCCCGTAAACCATGAACCTACGTCCTTGGCTCATTTTGTTCGTGTTGATGACGACCAGTCTTTCAGGTTGTTTCGGAGAGCAAGCCACCGATGACGCCGAGGTCATGCCCGCATATGACGTCTATCCTGAGCCGTGGGAACGCAGCGATATGGTCTACGACGACAGCGATGTCTTTTCTCGAGTCACCAACAACGGTTCCTATGGAATCGACACAGTTCGCTCAGTCTTTGTTGCAGTCCCTTCAATCACGCTCGCTGATGGCGGTGCTGGAGCAACCGGTGGAGCAGAGGTCCACCTCGGTCTCTGGTTGCCAGTCATCGAAGGATGCGATTGGGAAGCAGGCAATGTTTCCGCAGAATGTCAAGTTCCAGTGATCGCAGAAGTCGGCCCCTACTACAACGATGGCGACGTCGATGCTTTGAGTCCTGCAGACCGTCTTGGCCGTATGCTTATTGAAAACTATGTTCCACACGGCTACGGTGTTGCACAGGTGTCTGTCTTTGGCACCGGTGAATCAAATCACTGTATGGACCTCATGGGCACGGATGAACAGCGCGGCATTGACGCGGCTGTGACGTGGTTGGGCACTCAAGGATGGTCCAATGGCAAAGTCGGACTCATCGGGAAATCATACGACGGGTCGACACCATGGCAAGCAGCAACAACCGGAAACCCACACTTGGCAACCATTGTCCCAATGTCCGGGCTGATTGGTGTTCACGAATTGATGTGGCGCAATGGAAGCATGGAAGCACGAGGGATGATCATGCACAACGGTGTGTACGGTTCATTCGGCGTCGATGGTGACACTGAAGACACAGAAAACCTCTGTGAAGGATACATCCAAGGATACGCTAACGGCCCAGCAGCCTACCTTTCAGGCGGCATGGTCGACTACGCTGGCAATGACTATTGGACCTCCCGCTCCTTCCTCGACCGTGTTCTTGAAAATTACAAAGGTTCGGTTTACATCATCCAAGGCATGCAGGATTGGAACGTCGATCCGCACATGGCGTTCCCAACCCACCAACTTGTCGAAGACGCTGGCATCGAAGTCAAAACCCTTGCAGGTCAATGGGCTCACGATTACCCAGACCGCCTATCGGGTCACAGCACCCTTCCATCTGGTGAAGGCGGCGAGGCTTACCCCTACACACTCCGTTGGGATTGGGCAGATGAGATGCTGTACTGGTTCGATTGGTACCTCAAAGGCGAAGGCCGATCCCCAACCTTGGGCGTCGAAATGCAAGACAATCAAGGTGGTTGGAGGTTCGAAGCCACTTATCCGGCAGAGGACACCTTCTACATGAAAATCGGCGCTGCCGATATGAATCCAAGCGGTGGATCGATGCTGACTGGAACCGAGAGCATCACACTCTCCTACGGTCCGTTTGAAGAAGATGTTTACATTGCAGGTATGCCAACGTTCCACATTCCAATCACTCCGCACACAGCCAACGGTGCTCACGCTTACCTCGAAATGTCGGATGAGTCCGGCATGCGACTCGGCCATGCAGTTATGGATTTCCGGTTTGCAGATGGAGGGCGTGATGGCAACCTCGCTTTGGTCGCCTTTTCCACGGTGACTGGTCAGATGGAATTCATGCCAATGGATGTCTTTTTGCAAGCAGGGGAATCAATCTACATCACGATGACTCAAACCGGACAGGATTACGTCCCATCACCGGCTGCACTTGGTGGATATTCGATTGCATGGGCTGGAGCAGAAATGACCCTTCCTCTTGTCAACCGCACATGCGCTGATTTATTCCAAGCACCTTTGCATGAATATGGCGAAGATGTTGGTCGTACCTGTTGATCATTGGAACATTGTCAAAATGTCCCTGAACAACGTTTTGGCATGACCCTCGCTTCGTTCGACCAAGCGCTTAACGATGAGTTCAGGTGTCGACCTTGCCAGATGGTTCCGTTTTGGTGTACGATCAACCATGAGTTCCAAATCAGCATCCAATCCAGTCGCTTCAATCCCGTCCACCCGTAGGTCAGTGCGACCTGTGGCTTTGATAATCGAAGGGGCGAGGTGAGTCACCAACATCATCGTCGTATCCTCTTGTGCTTCAGCCGCTAGCAGCATTCCAGCGATGATTCGTGCTCCAGCACCGGGTTCGGTGATGGCTTCAAGTTCGTCCGCAAGGATCAGTTTTGGTGTTGGGTCGCTGACCACGCTTGCCAGTTCGACAAGGGTTTGTTCGAGGGCCCCTGCGCTTTGAGTTCCACCAGCTTTCGCAAGGATGTGCAGTGCTTGGACTTGACCAACCACCGCGTGTCGGGCAGGGACAGGTAAGCCCATGTGTGCCAAAATACAGGTGTGAGCCAGCAATTCCAACAGTGTGGTTTTGCCACCAGAATTCGCTCCTGTCAACAGTGCGAGCGATTGGCGGTCGACCTTTTTGGCGCATTGTCCAAGTCCATATGTCACGGCGTCGGGTTCCACGCCAAGAAGCAAGTGACGTCCTGCCTCGATGTGAATCCCATGATCGGCTAATTCCGGCATGGTGCATTGATTATCCATTGCCCAACGAGCCACAGCGACCCATTGATCAAGTTCGATGAGGTTGCGAACGGCTTGCTCACAGTGAGGCTGGAGTGGACCGAGGTTCCTCGCTAAATTGAGCATGTGTTCCGCTTCACCCGTGGAGAGTTTGTTGGAGAGAGCCGTATCGAGTTCATCAACGACCTTCCGATCAACCTTCGCTGGCCAATCTTTGGTGAAAATCGAATACGGTACTCGGACACCGGTGCCCTCCAATTCTTCTGCAAGTCGTTGTTTGGCAACTTCCATGGCATCGGTGATGACCACGCTGGTTGCGTTCTGTAGTTTCCGTTGGAAGGCAGCCCCATCCGACAAAGCCTCGAGCAGTTCACTGCCGCTGAGGTCCATCTTGGCACTGTCCATTGCTTCGGCCACTTCTTCATTCACTTCAGATTCAAGAGCCTTGACAATCTTCCAAAGACGGTCCCTGACATCGGCAATAACATCTAAATCACCTTGTTCGTCAATGCTGTTGAGCCACTCAGGCAAGCGTTTCAGTTCGGCGACAGCAGCGTGAATCTCTTGGAGGAAGGCGTCCCCTTCATCGCCGAGGTGTGCATCTTCAACAAGTGCCACAAGGGTGGAAAGTATTCGTTGATTGTTCTTGAACCAAGCAATGGTTCGTTCGGGTACAATCATTTCTGGCATTGGATTGGCGCCTAGAACGACCCATCCTTCGGGTGCATCAGCGGGTGCTCCTCCTCCGATCCACGTGACCCGCTTGAACACGGTGTAATCCTTCCAAGTCTCTCCTTCACCAGGCTGCAGAACCCTGCACCACTTCTTCAACGAGTCCATCGGCTTCTTACTGACGACAACGCGTTCGTACCGGTCACCGCTGTGGCGGGTTTGTCCAAGCCCCTTGAGGATGGATGCGATTTGGTTCATGCGCTTCGGGTGGTTGGTGGCAAACCGCATGGCGTCGGTGGATTTCTGCCGACGTTGAGACGGGTCTTCAACCGGCATCAAAAGTTGCATACGCTGACGTGTTGCGGGAGCCGATGCATAATTCTGAATGTGATTGAGAATATCCTTGTGGAGTTTTTCAGCTTCTTTGGTGGCCAAAAAAGATCCGGAATCACCAGCGACGAGCCGAGCAAGCGAGAGCGCACGTTTCGGTGAGACGCCATCAATTTCAGCGACTCGAGCAATATCACCGCACCTCAGTGAATCTAAAGCCGCTTGTTCATCACCAAAATGATCGGTGATTTTCTTAGCCAATCGGTCGCCGACACCCGGCAATGCACTGAGAACCATGAACGACATCGTTTGTCAAGGGCTTTTGAGGATATTGCCCACCGATGGGCCAA